>NZ_CP061035.1:2402500-3002500 GCF_016743815.1 Sphingomonas aliaeris
TTCGCCACTTTCTGGTCGAGCAGATTGACGACGGCCCCGTCCCCCAGATCCGCCTGCCGCGCCAAGGCGGAGGCGAGCAGGACGGGCGCCGAATGGCCGATCGCGTACAGCTTCGCGAGCAGGTTGGGATCGAGATCGGGCGGGGCATCATAGTCGAACGCGGAAGCGCTGTTGACGATCCCGGCAATCGGCATTCCCGCAACGCCACGTGCGCGATCGAACAGGTCGGGTATCGCGTGTGCATCCGCCAGATCGCCCTGCACCACCCCCGCCGCGCCGATCTCCTCCGCCAGCGCATTCGCTTCGCGCTTGGACGAACCGTAATGCAGCACGACACGCGCACCATTCGCCGCCAGCCGCCGTGCGATGATCGCGCCCAGCCGCTTCGCCCCGCCCGTGACGAGCACCGCCTGCCCCTTCACGCGACCAGCCCTCTCACGCGGACACGCACGTCACGAATGCATCAGCGCAAGCACTTCCTTTCGGGCGCGCTCGTCCTCGCGGAATACGCCCATCATCCGGCTCGTTACCATGCCGACGCCGGGCGTCCGCACGCCACGTGCCGTCATGCAGGCGTGGCTCGCCTCGATCACCACCGCCACGCCGTGCGGCTTCAGCCCTTCCCAGATACAGTCGGCGACCTCCGCCGTCAGCCGTTCCTGCACCTGCAATCGCCGTGCGAAGGCGTTCAGCACGCGCGCCAGCTTGGATATGCCGACGACATGATTACGCGGCAGATAGGCAATATGCGCCTTGCCGATGATCGGCGCCATGTGATGCTCGCAATGCGACTGGAACGGAATATCGCGCAGCAGCACGAGTTCGTCATACCCGCCCACTTCCTCGAACACGCGCGACAGGTGATGCGACGGATCGTCGTCATAACCGCTGCAATACTCCTTCCACGCCCGCGCGACGCGGGCCGGCGTATCGACCAGCCCCTCGCGCTCGGGATCGTCCCCGGACCAGCGGATCAGCGTCCGGATTGCATCCTGAACCTCCTGCGGAACGGGAATTTTTTTCGGATCGCGGACAATATCGCCGTCTTCCGGATCCGGTCCCAGGTCGGTCATCGATGAGTCCTTGAACGAAGAAATGCCACGCGACGCTACGGCAACCGTGTTTCGGTGGATTTGATGAATGTCGCGGCACCTGTCTCATTTGGACAACCGCGGTGCAAGCCCGCAGTTTTGCGCCATATTAGGCCATTGACGGCGCTTTCTGGCGAGCGCTACGTCTCGTCAGGTCGATAGACCAACTCGCAAGACGACCAAAGATCGTCGGCGAAGACAGGAGAGGGAAAACCTATGAAGAGATTCGAACTGTTCGCCGCGTCCGCGCTCGCCCTGGTCATCGCCATGCCGGCTGCCGCTCAGGTCGCCCCGCCGCCCCCGACGACCGTCCCGCCGGATGCCGCCACGACGGCGACCACCGATACGCCGACCGATGACGCCGGAAACAAGGTCGGCGGCTTCCAGGCCGATGACGATATCATCGTCACCGCGGCGAAGCGCGAACAGACGCTTCAGGATATTCCGATCTCCGTCTCGGTGACGGGCGTGGACACGATCGAGAAGGCGCAGATCGTAGATCTCATCAATCTCCAGTCCGTCGTCCCGTCGCTGCGCGTCACGCAGTTCCAGAGCGCTGGCCAGACCAACTTCACGATCCGCGGCTTCGGCAACGGCAACGGCAATATCGGTATTGAAAGTTCGGTCGGCGTGTTCATCGACGGCGTGTATCGCTCGCGATCCGCCTCCGCGATCGCCGATCTTCCCGACGTCCAGCGCATCGAGGTCCTGCGCGGCCCGCAATCGACCCTGTTCGGCAAGAACGTGTCGGCCGGCGCGATCAGCATCGTCACCAAATTGCCTGAGTTCGACTGGCACGTCCGCGCGGAGGCGACGGCCGGCAACTACGGGCTGATGCAGGCGAACGCTTCGATCACCGGTCCGCTCAGCGAAACGGTCGCGTTCCGCGTGTACGGCAACGTCAACCAGCGCGATGGCTATTTCCGGAACATCGTCAGCGGCGGCGAGGTCAATGGCCGCGACCGCTTCTCGATCCGCGGCGATCTGCTGTTCCAGCCCTCGTCGGACTTCTCGTTGCGTGTCATCGCGGATTTGAACCATATCGATGAAATCTGCTGCGGCGCCAGCACGCTGTTCAACGGGCCCGCGACCGTCCTGATCGGAGCGCCCCGCGCGGGTGTTCTCGGTGTCGGCGCGACGATAGGCAATCCGGCCCGGTTGTTCGACCGCGAACTGGTCTACAATACCGCGCCGAACAACGTCCTGACCGGCAAGGGCATTTCCGCGCAGGCCGATCTCAGCCTCGGCTTTGCGAAGCTGACGTCGATCACCTCCTATCGTACGCAGAGCAACCGCACGACACTCGACGTCGATTTCACCGGCGCTGATATTTCGAACCAGACGACCAACGATCGCATCAAGACCTTCACACAGGAATTCCGCCTGGCATCGGACAATGCGGGTCCCTTCAACTGGCTGCTCGGCGGCTTCTATGCCGACGAGAAGATTGATACCGGCCGCAACATCCTGTTCGGTCGCGACTCCCGCGCGTTTGTCGATGCACTGACCGTCGGACGCGGCGCGAACGGCCTGCCCAACGGCGCCCCGCCCGTCGGGACGCTCGAAACGCTCCAGTCGCTGGTCAATCCGAATGTCCGCCCCGGCGCGACCTATTTCCAGCAGGGCCAAGGCATCTTCGACAATTACAAACTGGACGACCGATCCTTCTCGATCTTCGGGCAGTTCGACTTCAAGATCACCGACCGCCTGACGTTCACCGGCGGGGGCGCCTATCTCAACGATCGGAAGAAGGCGCAGTCCAACGTCGTGCTGACCGACCGGTTCGCGTTGCTCAACCTTCGGAATGTTCCGGAGCTTGGCTTCCTGCCTCTCTCGATCATTGCGCCGGGTGCCCCGGGCACGATCCCGGTCAATCTGTTCGCGGGTCTGAACGCGGTTCAATTCTTCTATGCCGACACCGCCAACCATGCGCCGGTCAACTTCCCGAACGCGAACGAAAGCGGCATTCTGAAGGACGACAAGTTCACCTATGCCGGGCGTCTCGCCTACGATCTCGACAGCCGCCTCAACGTCTATGCGAGCTATTCGACCGGCTGGAAGGCGGGTGCGTACAACCTCTCGTCCGACAGCCGCCCGCCGAACAACGGCGTCGGCCGCACCGCGGATCCGGAAAACGTCACCGTCTATGAACTGGGTGCGAAAGCGCGCTTCAACGGCGGCTTCCTGAACCTCGCCGTGTTCCAGCAGTCGATCAAGGGCTTCCAGTCGAACGCCTTTACCGGCACCGGCTTCGCTCTGGTCAATGCCGGCAAGCAGTCGGTCAAGGGCTTCGAACTCGACGCCCAGTACCGCCCCGTCCGCCCGCTCCTGTTGACCGGCGCGGTGACGTATCTTGATCCTAAGTACGACTCGTTTACCCGCGCAACGTGCGTCTCATTCGATCCGGTCTGCCAGGTTCCGGCCGGATCCCCCGCCGGCACGCTCGCGCCACAGTTTCGCGATCTGTCCGGCCGTCGTCCGGCCGGCATCTCGAAATGGACCGGCAGCGTCTCCGCAACCTACACACAGGAATTCGGCGACGGCTACAGCGCCTTCGTGCGCGGCGAATATGATTTCGCCAGCAAGACACGTCTGACCGATACGGTGCCGGCGAACCTCAACACGTTCAGCCAGAACACGGTCAACGCGAGCCTCGGCGTCTCGACCCCCTATAAGCTCGACGTCCAGCTCTGGGTACGCAACCTGACGCAGGACAAGTATCTGCTCAGCGCATTCCAGACCGTTATCCAGTCCGGCAGCTTCAGCGGTTATCCGAACGAACCGCGCACATACGGCGTCACCCTGCGCAAGGCGTTCTGAGCGCTTCCCCCTCACCCTGGTTGCGACCACCTCGGCCCCCGGCAGTCTTGCCGGGGGCCTTTTTGTTGCAACCTTATCCCTGTGTCCTGCGCTTTTGATCGCAGAAGGAGAGCGATGATGAGCGATTTGAAGAAGGGCGACGAAGTGACCTGGAAATCGCATGGCGGCACCGCGCACGGCCATGTCGAGAAGAAACAGACCAGCACCACGCACATAAAAGGCCATAAGGTCGTGGCAACAAAGGACGATCCGCAATTTATCGTAAGGAGTGACAATGGCGGAAAGGCGGCGCACAAGGAGGGCGCGCTGAAAAAGGCGTGAATCGATGTCGGCTTGAACGGCACATCAGGAAGGAAGATTTATGGCGAAGACCCCAACTGCGGCAGCGGCCCCCAAGACCGGCGGCATCCACGCGCCTGTTCAGCCGTCGCCCGAGCTCGGTGAGATCGTCGGCAACGACAAGCTGCCGCGCAGCGAAGTGATCTCGAAGGTCTGGGAGTACATCAAGAAGCATGACCTCCAGAACCCTGAAAATAAAAGAGAAATTCTGGCCGACGACAAGCTGAAGAAGGTTTTCGGCCGCGACAAGTGCACCATGTTCGAGATGAACAAGTACATCGCTGCACACGTCAAGGCGTAACGCCCGGCGCGGGCGTTGCCGCCCGCCGCGCGACAAGCGAACTGGGTCCGGCAGCATCGCTGTCCGGGCCTTTTTCGTGACCGCAGATGCCGGCGCTGGCTAAAAGATCATTTCGCCCCCGATTCGCTTGCGGGCGACGGCTTCGCATCGCGGTCGGAACCGGCAGGCCTTGGAAAGGCCCTGCGACCCCCCGCGGCGCAACCATCCTCGCGCGACAATGTAAAAAGCCGCCGACCTTTCGGCCAGCGGCTTCGTACGCGTCCGGGGAATGAACCCTCAGCCAAAAGCGACCTTCATGGTACGACGACGCGTGCGCAATGCGGCGCCCATCACGCCAAAGCCGGCGATCATCATGCCCCAGGTCGCCGGTTCCGGCACGGCAGCGGTGGCGACGGTTGCGAACGCCTGAACACCGGTCAGCGGTTGGATGAAGGCGGCATTGTTGTAAATGATCTGGGTTACGCCCTTATCCCCTCCGGTGCACGATATGTCTACCGAGACACTGCAAAGGAAAGCCGAGAAATCATTCATTCCAAGGATGAGGCCATTCTCTGACGATGAGTAGTCGAACGTCATTTCCGTGGCACTTGCCACCAAGGCGGACCCCACGACGATTGTCGTTCCCGTTGCCTTGTTGGCCGTGAGCGGACCCGCCGAACCATCAAACGTCAGCGAAAAGTCGGTGATATTTCCCTCGCGGATCACGCCAATGGTGCTGTCCGTGGTGATCGTTCCTATGACCGACGCGCCACCGATCGTTCTGTTCACCACATAAACCGTCGCTAATGCGGGGGTTGCAGCCGACAGAGCGGAAACAGCAACCGCTGCTCCAAGCAGCGCCTTGTTCATCATCTTCACAGTGTATCTCCGATTGTTGTTTTCATTCCACATCGGTCGTTTGCGCTCAGCGCCCCCCGCCTCCGAAGAATGATCGAGCTGCTAACAAGCCTTTAATGATTCGTCCGCACCTATTTTTTGCAAAACCTGGCGCGTTTCAAAATGACACAAGATGATTACGTAGTAACCTCGACTAGAAACAGCAGCAAATGAAAGCAACACACTTGATGTCCACGACCTAGCAGTCTTTGTCACATGGCTCTCAATTCTTCTCTGAACTCAGGTTATTATTTGAATTATCTATTCTATTTTCCATAAGCAATCAATTTACTATCGGGTCTGCCCGATCGCATAGCCTATTAAAACCCTGCTCGCAGTCATACGATATGGAGTTTATCAGCCAGCAAGACCGGGCAAACGACCCATCTGGAAGGGGCCATCGGGCTTGCATCGCCGAAATCAGGCATGATCATGTGGAGAAATTTACGGAAAGATCGGGCCTGCACAGATACCCAATGCCCCGCAGCGCAACTCGGCGAAAAGCCGCCAGTCTTTCGACCAGCGGCTTCACACTCGTCCGGCAAAACCGCTAGGCGAAAAAGACCTTCGTGCTATGACGACGCGTGCGCAGTGCGGCGCCCGTCATGCCGAAGCCAGCGATCATCATGCCCTAGGTACCCATCTCCGGTACGGCACCCGCATTCACGAAAGTCACGGTTCCGATATAGAGGCTGCTATTATCGCGCGATGTCGTGACCACCGCCCGTGCAATATTGGAATATCCGGTAAACCCTGCATAGCCGGCCCGCACCAGATTGGGGGTCGGGCTGCCCGTAAAGATGCCGCTCTCCAGCAGATTGCCAAGGTCGTCATACGCGCTCAGGATAACGTCCAGATTGTCCGAGACGAAGTTCAGGCCGAAACCCGAGACGGGCGCAGCGAACGAAAGCGTTATCGGACCCATCGAATCCAGATACGACAGGTCGGGTGCGAAGACCGCCTGCCCTGCATTGCTCCCGCCAGAAATCGTCGTCCCTTGAGACACCACAGTCTCACCGTTTTCGATCAAGGAGGTGTTGACCGACTTTGCATTGGGCCCGAACGTGTTCGAAAATATCGGTGCAGCATTCGCCGCCGACACGCCCGATATCGCGACGGTTACTGCGATCATCATTTTGGCCACGGTCTTCATATCGTATCCCCGATTGTGGCATTTCGATCGGCGGATTGCGACTTTTACACCTCAATCACCGAAGAACGATCGGGTCGTTAGCGATCGGGCAACCGCCCGTCGTCATCTATTTTTCACAATAATCGCCATGTTCCGAAAAGACACGCAATGCTCTCGCGGCGAACGCGGATGATGAAACACGGATCGGTCCAGATAATTTATTCAGACAATCTATCAAATGCTTCCAGAATAAGTTGAATTATTTCATCATGGGTTCGCATCGTATTTAACAAACCGCGCAAAAGGCCGTTCGAGCGGTTTCTCGCTAATGTTCATCGATCGAAAAAAACGATGATCTTTATGGAGCGAAGCCTCCGGGATGCGGCCGCGGTCCACGAATGAAGGTTGGTGCCCCCGGCGAGATCCGAACACGCGGCCTACGGTTTAGGAAACCGTTGCTCTATCCGGCTGAGCTACGGGGGCACTGCCTCCGCTGGTACGCATGAAGCGAAACACGGTCAATCCGGGTGCGACGGCATCCTCGCGTCGTGCGGCAGGAACCAGGGGCCCGCGAGCAATCCGAACAGAAAGCCGCCCAGATGCGCTTCCCATGCCAGCCCGGCGGATTGGCCGAACAGGAACGGGATCACTGCGAATATGACGATCAGCCATGCGTTCGATTTGACGAGGCCGATGACGATCGCCTTCGTCCGACGCGACAGTACGGGCATCAACGGCTCCCCCTCGCGCGGCAACCGGATCAGCAGCCCCAGCAGCCCGTATATCGCGCCCGATGCGCCCACCATCGGCATGACGCCATGTGGCTGCAACCCGACGTACATCGCCATTCCGGCAAGGCCGCTTGCCAGGAACATCGCATAATAGCGCAGCCACGCGCCGGGTGGATCGCCCAACCGTGCGACCAGCGGCCCGCTCAACACCGCCAGCGCCACGGCGTTCATCGCGATATGCGCCGCGCCGCCATGCGCGAACATGTGCAGAAAGATCGTGTCGTAGCGGCCTGCGGCGAGCGTGGCGGCAGAAACGCCCCAGCGGACCATTCCCCCGGTTCCGATATGCGCCACCCACAACGCGGCCATCACCGCGATCAAGATCGCGCCGGGAACGTGGGCGGACGCCGGAACGTACCATGACAGGTCTATGCCTGCCGGTTCGTCGTCGCGCTCGTCGGATGAGTGATCGGCAGGATGCACCGGCTAGTTCAACGCCTCGGGCGGAACGACCGGCACGATCAGCGGGGCGATCGACACGCCGTCCTCGACCAGCGCCTTCGCCTCGGCCAGCGTGGATTGACCGTGGATCGGGGCATGCTCTTCCTCCCCCGCATGCATCGCCCGTGCGCGGTCGGCGAAATTCCGACCCACCCATTGCGACGTCTCGAGCATCTTCGACTGCATCTCCGCCAGCGATTTCAGCGCCGCCTTCAGCGTGTCAGCCGTCACCGGCGCGTTCGGCGTGCCTGCTTTGTTCGGCCGCGCCGCGGGGGGCGCGACCACTCGGCTATTGCCCTTCGCTCCGATATTCGGCGCCATCACCGCCTTGGCTACGTCGCTTTCTCCGCACACCGGGCACGCGACCAGCCCGCGACCGCGTTGATCCTCGAACGCCTTGCTCGATCCGAACCACGCCTCGAACACGTGATCCTGCGGGCATTTCAGGTCGAAGACGATCATGCCGCCGTCACGGCCGGGATGGCGCGTCGATGCTCAATCACGGGGATCCGCGCGCGCACATCGTTCAGGCGCTGCGGATCGATCTCGGCATAACCGATCCCCGCCGCCTCGCCCATGTCCAGTACGATCTCGCCCCAGGGATCGATCACCAGCGAATGGCCGAACGTCTCGCGGCCATCCTCATGCACCCCCGTCTGCGCGGACGCGATCACCCAGGCGCCCGCCTCAATCGCGCGCGCCCGCAACAGGACATGCCAGTGCGCCACGCCGGTCGGCCGGGTGAAGGCCGCGGGCACCGACAGGATCTGCGCACCCGCATCGCTCAACGCGCGGTAAAGATCGGGAAAGCGGATGTCATAGCAGATCGACAGGCCAATCCGCCCGGCCGGCGTCGCCACCACCGTCGCCGTATCGCCGCCGACATAGGCAGCGGATTCTGCGCCAGCTTTCGCCGGTCGGCAGATCCACGTCGAACAGGTGGATCTTGTCATACCGCGCGCAGATCTCGCCCTGGCCGTCGATCACGAACCCACGATTGGCGAACTTGCCGTCCGCCCGGCGAATGGCGAGCGATCCTAGGTGAACCCAGATCCCGGCACGTTTCGCAGCTTCGCACACCGCTTCGAGAACAGGATCGGCGTCCTCATCGACTATATGCGCCGAACCCCGCGCGCGATCACGATCGATCAGGCCCGACATTTCCGGCGTAAACAGCATCCTCGCACCGCCTGCAGCGGCTTCGGCGATCGCTCCGGTCAGCGTGCCAGCATTTGCGGCGGGATTGATCCCGCTCGTCATCTGCAACACGGCAACCTTCATGCGCCGAGCAGTGCGTCCAGTTTGCCCGCGCGTTCCAGTGCTGCCAGATCGTCCGATCCGCCGACGTGCGTGCCGTCGATGAAGATCTGCGGCACCGTCGTACCGCCATTGGACCGGTCGAGCATCTCGGCGCGCTTCGGCCCGCCCATCGTGATGTCGAATTCCTCGACCTCCACGTTCTTGCTCGACAACAGCTTCATCGCCCGCGCGCAATACGGGCAGAAGGCTTTGGTATAGATTTCGACTTTGGCCATGAACACGAGATGTGGTCGCCCGGCCCGCTTGTCAATCGCGCGGGCGGCAATGCGTCAGGCGTCGTCCGCGCCTGCCTCGTCCAGCACGCGCGCCCAGCACAGGATCGTGACGCGTGCCGCACCGGCGCGCAGCAACACCCGCGTACAGCCGTCGGTCGTCGCCCCGCTCGTATGCACGTCGTCCACCAGCACGACAGATTTCCCCCGCAAGCGATCGCCGTCAGCGACGCCGAAGGCGCCCGCCACCACCCGCGCCCTGCCCTTCGCGCCCAACCCCCGGAGCGGCGGCGTCGCCTTGACGCGGCGCAGGACGTGAGGGTCCACCGGCACGCCCGACGCCGCGGACAGCTTCGCCGCGATGAGCGCCGACTGGTTGAACCCGCGCGACCAGATCCGCCAGCGATGCAGCGGAACGGGCACCAGCAGTTCGGCATGATCCGGCATCAGCCGCCGCATCGCCCGCGCCGCGGTTTCGGCGAAGCCCGTACGCCCGCCATATTTCAACCGCATCGCCACGGTCCGCGCGACATCGCCGTAAGCGACCGCCGCAAGTACCCCCGAATGACGCGGCGGATCGGCCAGGCACGCCGCACACTCCGCGCCCTCGCCCCGGTCGTAATCGAACGGCACGTGGCACGCCGCACACCAGGGCGGCGCCAGAAAACGCAATCGCCCGAAGCACTTCGCGCAAAACCGGTGATCCTCTTGCATCACCGCACCGCATCCGGGGCAGCGCGGCGGCAGCGCAAGCCCGGCGATATAGTGTAGAGGTGCGATCAAAGGCGACACGGACTCTTGTCGCCGCCGCCCGTCCACGGCACAAGCCCGGACGTGACCCCGCCGGAAATCTTCGACCGCAACCTGCGCCGCCTCCGCCGCGACCGTGCCGCGCCGGACTTTGCGGCGTTCGACTTCCTGCGTCTCGCGATGCTGGACGGCATCGCCGAACGGCTGGAAAGCGTGAAGCGGGAGTTTGCCGACGTGCTCGAACTCGGAACTTTCGACGGCGCCTTCCTCCCGCCCCCCGGCGCGCGCATCACGCGGACCGACCCCGGCGCGCTGTTCGCAAGCGCGGTCGGCGGCATACAGGCGGACGAGGATCGCCCGACCTTCCCCGACGCAAGCTTCGACCTGATCGTCTCCGTCGGCACGCTCGACACGGTCAGCGACCTGCCCGGAGCACTGACCCTCGCGCGCCGGGCCCTGCGCCCCGACGGCCTGTTTCTCGCGGCGTTCACCGGCGGCGCGACACTCTCGACCCTCCGTGCGGCGTTTCGCGAGGCGGAAGGCGACACGCCGGCCGCGCGCATTCACCCGCAAGTCGACGTGCGCGCCGCGGGCGACCTGCTGATGCGCGCGGGCTTCGCGCTGCCGGTCGCCGATGTCGAGACGCTGACCGTCCGCTACGGCGATATCTTCGGCCTGTTCCGCGATCTGCGCGGCATGGGGGCGACCAACCTGCTTCCCGGCACTCCGCCGCTTACCCGTACGACGCTCGCCAAGGCCGCGAACGCCTTTGCCGAGCGTGCGGACCCGGATGGCCGCACGGGCGAGAGGTTCGACGTCGTCTACCTGACCGGCTGGGCACCCTCGCCGACACAGCCGCAACCGGCGCGCCGAGGCAGCGCGACGGCATCCTTGACCGAGGCCCTGAAACGCAAGGATTGAAACGGGCCGGCAGCCGGCCCAATCGACCTCAGCCGATCATCCCGCCCCCGGCCGCCTTGGCCAGCATCCGCCCCATCGCATCGAACAGCGCGTCCATCGCCACCGGCTTGAACAGCACTTCGTCCGCGCCCTGCTGGATGCACCGCTCGCGCAGGTCCACCGCCGTATCCGCCGTCACGACGATGATCGGCAGCGCCGCTTTATCGTCGGGCCGGGCGCGGATGTGCTGGATCGCGGTGATCCCGTCCATGCCGGGCATGCGCAGGTCGATCAGCACGATCGCGTAATCGTTTTCCTCGATCAATTGCAGGCCCAGTTCGGCGCTTTCCGCGCCGGTCATCGTTGCGCCCGCCACATCCAGCATGTCGCCGACGACACGCCGGTTCATCGGATCATCCTCGATAAAAAGGACGTTCATGGGCGTGCGCCCGGGGGAGGCATAGTCAGCAGCATCAGGTGTCGGACCCTATCGTCTCATGCCGCGCGCGACACAAGATGCTTGGGAAGAACGCTGTCAAATATATACAATTTCTCGATTAATACCGCTGCGGACACCGGTTTGGGGATCACTTGCGTGATCCCTGTAGCACATAGCGCCGCATGTTCCGAGTCATCGGACGCCGCCCAGAGCAGGCTCGTTCGGACCCCCGCGCCCTCGGCCGCCGCGGCGATTAAGGCCAACGCCGCATCGCGATCGTCCGATGCCTTGATGGTCGTATCGTCGATCAGCACCTGCGCGATCTGTCCCCCGGCCATCTTCTCGACCGCCTCGTCCGCCGACGCCGCAAACATCACCGTCCCGGCTTTTTCCTCGAGTATCGCCCGCATCATGCTCCGCGTGATCGGGCTACGATCCACGATCAGTAAGGCCTTGCCCGTCCCCATGTCGGCGATCGCCTCGGGGGCTGTTGCCGGCACCAGCGGCAGATCGATGATGAAGCACGATCCGACACCCATCTCGCTTTCGACGCGCACGTCGCCGCCCATCGCGCGCGCCAGATTGCGACAGATCGACAGCCCCAGCCCCGTCCCTCCGAACTTCCGCGTCGTGCCAGCATCCACCTGACGAAAGGATTCGAAGATCATCTCGTACTTCTCGGCCGGAATGCCGATTCCGCTGTCCTTGACGATCAGGCGCAACCGCCCGTCATGCGCTGCGGCGCTCAGCGAAACCGATCCCTTTTCCGTGAACTTCAGCGCGTTCGACAACAGGTTGAAGGCGATCTGCCGCAGTCGTGCCGCGTCGCCTTGGATCCAGTCCGGGCTCTGCTCCAGATCGAGGATGAAACCGACCCCCTTCCCCGCCGCCTGCTCCTCCCACAGCCGCGCCACGTCGCGCAGAGTCGCCTTCAGGTCGAACGGCACATGCTCGATCGTCATGTTGCCCGTTTCCATCTTGGCGACGTCCAATATGTCGTCGACCAGCGCGCGCATCGTCACGCCGGCGCCGTGCACCACGCCGATCCGGTCGCGCACCTGATCGGTCAGCGTCCGGTCCGCCAGCATCACCTGCGTCATGCCGAGAATTCCATTCAGCGGCGTGCGGATCTCGTGGCTGGTCGTCGCCAGGAATTCGGTCTTCGCCGCCAGTGCCTTGCCCAGCGCATCGTTGGTCGCGGCCAGGTCGATGTTCGCGGCGCGGACCTGATTGCGGCTCCGACGCAACGTCACGATGCCGAACGCCAGCATCCCCACGATGATGACGACGACGGCCGATATGCCGATCGCGATATTCTGCCGCGTCCGCGCCTGCATCCGCTCGAAATCGATATTCCGCTGCAACTCGGTCGCCTTCAACTGGGCGATACGCAATTCCTGATTGGCGAAATCGAAGCGCGCGGACGCAAGGGAGGTGTTCGCAGACGAGGCGAGTTGCGCGGTCTGCTCGTCCAGCCGCTTCAGCGCCTCCAGATGCCCCAGCGCGCTACGTTCGTCGCCGATGCGCTTGTACACGAGATACGCCGTCTTGTGGCTTTCCCGCTGGTCGAGCGTGGTCTTCGTCAGATCGACGTCGATGAAGGTACGCTCGATCAGCCGCGCCGCCTCGTCGAACCGGCCATGCCGCATCGCCGCCTGCGCCGACAGCACCCAGAATTCCTTCCGCGTACTGTCGTCGTCCGCGCCCTGCGTGGCCGCAAGCCCCTGCGCGATGGCCTTTTCCGCATCGGCGATCCGACCCGCCTGCAGCTGCCCGCGTGCGATATTCCTCAGCACGCGCGCTTCCTGCGGTTTGCTTTTCAGCAGCCGCGCGGTCTCCAGCGCCTTGAGATACTGCGCTTCGGCCTGGGGCAGCCGCCCGAGATCCTTGAAGGCATTTCCGCGATTATTGTAGATGACGTACAACATCTGCGGATCGGCACGATGTACGTCGAGCGCCTGCCCATAATATTTCAGCGCATTCTCATGGTCTTCCGCTTCCTGATAAAGGAGGGCGATGTTGACGAGCGCCGTGGCGCGGCTGCGATCGTCACCAATATCGCGGAAGATGTTATGCGCTTGCTGATAGTCCGACAAAGCGGCAGCGACCTGCGCCTTTGACGTGCGGATTCCGCCCCGCGAAACCAGCAGATCGCCGTTGAGCTTCGTGGGCCGCCCGGCCGTCGCCACCAGCCTGATTGCGCGATCGATCAGCGGCTCAGCGCGATTGACGTCGTTCAGGCGGAGATATGCTTCACCTTGCAGCCATTGCGCGGTGGCGACGCCGATCGCGCGCGACCGCCCCGTGCGCTTTTCCGCGATCGAAAGTGCCTGCGCAGCCTTGCCGATCGTCTTCGCCGGGTCGATCAGCATCATCGCCTTGGCGTCGGCGATCACCGCATCGAACTGCCCGTCGCCCGCCTGGTAGACCGTCCCGGCGGCCGGCGCCGGACGTGCGGCGACCGGCTGCGCGACGACCGCCAGCCAGACAAGCGTTCCAGAGCGCAGGTATCGGCAGAAACGGTGCATCTTCAGCATCTTGGCCGACAGATGTTAAAGGAACGATAACCTCTTCGCGCGGCGATGCTAGGCGCTTTTCCAGAAACTGGCCGGTCGAGTGAACAAGGTCGATTTTTGCTCCTCCGTACCCTTCAGCTTGTCGTCGCTGAGATACTGACGGAACGCGTCGAACGAGATCGGCCGGCTGATCAGATAGCCCTGCACCATGTCGCACCCCATAACCGTCAGCAATGCCATCGCCGCCTGGGTCTCCACACCCTCGGCGGTCACTTCCATCTCCAGCGCGTGTGCCAGGTCGATCGTGGATCGCACGATCAACGGGTCGCGGTTGCTGCTGGTCAATTGCAGCACGAACATCTTGTCGATCTTCAGTTCGCGCGCCGGCAATTGCTTCAGATAAGCCAGAGACGACAGGCCCGCGCCATAATCGTCGATCGCGATCGTTATCCCGACGTCGGCACATTGTTGCAGATGCCGGATCGCAATCTCTGGATCCCTGATGACCGCGGTTTCGGTGATTTCGAAACCGATCTTGGCGTTGCTCTGCTCGACCATCCCACACGCGATCTGCACGAAGTCGCGTTCGGCCAGCAACTGGCCCGATATGTTGATGAACACCGTCAGGTCGTGGCCGTCTCGCGCCAGCACCTTCTGGTCGGCGATCACCTGTTCCAGCGTCCACAGCGTCAGCGGCCCGATCTCGCCAATCTCTTCGGCAAGCGTGATGAAGTCCCCCGGCAGGACCAGCCCGCGCGTCGGATGCTGCCACCGTACCAGTGCCTCGGCACTCGATATCTGCTGCCGCCGGACATGCACCTTCGGCTGATATTGCAGGAACATCTCGCGATTGGCGAGTGCCGGGCCAAGTTCGCGCGACAAGGTCAACCGGTCGAAAGCGGGCGTTCCGGCGGACAGGTCGCGAACCACCGTCCGCTGGTCGATCCGCGCCTGCTCCATCGCGGCTTCGGCCTCTTCGGCCAACCGCACGTCCTCGGTATTGCCGACCGGAGCGGCGGCGGCGGCAAACAGCATCTTCAGCTGGTGCGCTTCCCCGTCCAGGTCGAACGCCGCACCGAACTCGTCGTTCAACCTGACGAGCGCCGCATCCAGATCGTCAATCGTGTCACCTTCGAAGGCCAGCTCCAGTATCGACCGGCCCACGATCAGCACGCGCGCCGCCGGCAGCACCTCGGCGATCCGCACGCTGACATCGATTACCAGCTGGTCGGCTCGCGTGCGCCCGAGATGACGACGCAAGGCAGCGAAATTCAGGATGTCGGCCAGGCACAGGAATTGCCACGCACGCGCCATCGGCCATGCCGGCGGCTCGCGACCGATACCCGGCCGAATCGGTGCCGCAGTTTCTCGTGCGTGTGCAAGCACATGCTCCGCTGCACTTCCGTCGTGGGAAGGCAGAATCGGGTCCTGAATCGGACCGTTTGTATGGAGGGCGCGCACCATCACAAAACCGGTACGCTGTCACCACTAAAGGAACCCTTAAACCCCGCTCTAAACGGGACAATCTTATCCCGCCGGCTGATTGCCACAGGGTTAAGAATCCCTTAACGATGGGGGCGCCCGACTGGGCGTAAAAAGGGAGAAAATCTATGCTGAAGTTTTTGCTTTCGCTGGTTTACGGCGAAAACGTTCGCCCCTGGTAAATTAGCCAGTCGATCCGGCGCTGAACAAAATCCTTCTAGATTAGAAGCGTTTAACCCGCGCCGGATCGATTTCTCTCTCCCGTTTTTCTCTTTTGAACATCGCCGAAATACGGAGCATTAACCGTATTCCCGCCGCCGGATCCCGATTCGGGACAGCCGCTCCAGCCCCGCAAAATCGCGCAGAGCAGCTTGATTTGGCCCCAAAAAGTCTTGAACTATCTAAACCAGAACGGGTCTGCGGCTTGCGCAAACCCGTTCTTTATTAATGGCTCGCTAACCACGTTCAGCGGTTACTGCTTCGAGACGGAGTAGTTCCTGCAACTGCTCAGGCGTCGACCTTTTCCAGTCGCTTCGCGCGTGCCGGCACGGGGTTGGAGAACTCCATCTCCTTATCCACCGACCCGTATTTCAGCGTCACCAGATCCTTCGCGTAATTCTGGTACAGCTTCCACGGCTTGCGGTTCCCCTGCTTCGGGAACTTCTCCATCGCCCGCGTGACATAGCCCGACGAGAAATCGAGGAACGGTTCCGCCGCCAGTTCATCCCCCGAAATCCGCGGCGTCGCCTGCCGCAGTCCGCGCTTCTTCATCGTGTTCAGCAACCGGCAGACATAGGCGCAGGTCAGGTCCGCCTTCAGCGTCCACGACGCGTTGGTATAGCCGAAGGACGACGCCATGTTCGGCACGCCCGAATACATCATGCCCTTATAATTGAACGTCTTCGCCAGATCGACCGGCGCGCCGTCAACGCTGAACTGGACGTCGCTCAGCAATTGTAATTCCAGCCCGGTCGCGGTCACGATGACGTCGGCGGCAATCTCCTTCCCGCTTTCCAGCGCGATGCCCTCCGGCGTGAATCGCGCGATCCGGTCCGTCACCACATCGGCCTTGCCCGTCTTCAGCGCATCGAACAGGTCGGCATCGGGGACGAGACACAGTCGCTGGTCCCACGGATTGTACCGCGGCGTGAAGTGCGTCGCGATGTCGTAATCCGGCCCCAACTGGTCGCGGACCATGCCGATGATCCGCTCCTTCACCTTTTCCGGCCTTTTGCGCGCCATGTTGAAGAAGAACATTCCCCACAACACATTCTTCCAGCGCGTTATTCCGTATGCGGTCTTCGCAGGTAACTTCGCTCGCAGCCAATTCGCCACCCCGTCCTCACTCGGCCGCGATACGACATAGGTGGGCGATCGCTGCAGCATCGTGACGTGTTTCGCGCGCGCGGCCATCGCCGGAACGAGCGTGACCGCAGTCGCGCCGCTACCGATCACCACCACGTTCTTGTCGGAATAATCGAGATCGGCCGGCCAATGCTGCGGATGCACGATCCGCCCGGCAAAGTCTCCTGCGCCCGGAAATTCCGGCGTGTGCCCCTGCGCGTAATTGTAATAGCCGGAGCACATGAAGAGGAAGTTGCACGTATAGTCGACCGGGCCGTCCTCGCCCTCGACCCTCACCGTCCAGCGCGCGTCGTCGCTGGACCAGGCCGCCGACTTTACGTGCTGGCGATAGCGGATGTGCCGGTCGATGCCATGTTCGCGCGCCGTCTCGGTAAGATACCGCAGGATCGAAGGGCCGTCCGCAATCGCTTTCGCATCGGTCCACGGCTTGAACGAATACCCCAGCGTATACATGTCGGAATCCGACCGGATCCCGGGATAGCGAAACAGATCCCACGTCCCGCCAAGCTGCGGCCGTCCTTCAAGAATGACGTAGGTGCGATCCGGGCTGAGCGTCTGCAGGTGATAGCCCGCGCCGATCCCCGATATCCCTGCCCCGACCACGACGACGTCGAAATGTTCCACCGGCATATTGTCTCTCCTGCATACCCGATATTCCATTTATCGGTTGCAGAAAAGAACTTGATTGCGTCGTCGCAATCCCGGCCCGGACCTTATCCCGCCAGCGCGCGCCGCTCGTCGGTTCGCGACCAAGCGATGAACGCGGCCTCGTCCATCGGCTCGGCGATCGCATAGCCCTGAATCACGTCGCAGCCGATAACGCGCAAAACATCCGCCTGCGCCTGCGTTTCGATTCCCTCGCCCACCGCCTCGCAGCCCAAGCCATGGATCAAACCGATAACGGCATGCGCGATCGTCCGTGCCTCGGCGCTGTCGGCGACGTGCGCGACCAGACTGTGATCCATCTTGATCCGATCGATCGGCAGCGCGCGCAACCGTGCGATGTTCGAATAGCCCGTGCCGAAATCGTCGATCGAAATCGTCGCTCCGTCCGCTCGCAGCAATTCGAGCATCGCGACCACTTCGGACGAACAATGCATCGCCAGCGTCTCGGTAATCTCCAGTTCCAGCAGCCGCGACGGCGCATTCGCCGCCATCATCGCCGCACGCAACCGGTTGAAAAAGGCCGCATGATCCAGCTCGCGCTGCGAAATGTTGATCGCCAGCCGCTGCTCGACGCCCATGCGCCCCCACCGCGCTATCGTCTCGGCGACGGTCTGGATGACCCATTCGCCGATCTCGACGATCAGCCCGGTTTCCTCCGCGCGCTGGATGAACGTGCCTGCGGATTTCAGCCCGTGGATCGGATGCTGCCAGCGCAACAGCGCCTCCGCTGCCACGATCCGCCCGGCCGGCAGGCTGACCTGTGGTTGGAAGACCAAAGCGAACTGATCATTGTCGATCGCACCGCGCAGATCGGCTTCCAGTTGCGCGCGGTCGGCCATCTCGTCCGCCAGTTCCTGCGTGAAATATTCCGCGCGGCCGCGCCCGTTCGCCTTGGCATGATACATCGCGGCATCTGCCGAGCGCATCAGATCCGTCAGGTTCAGCCCATGATCGGGGCGCAGCGCGATGCCGATCGACGCGCCGATCTCGACCTCATGCCCCATCAGGTCGAATGGTTCGGACAAAGCGAACAGCATCGCCCGGCCGATCCGCGCGGCTTCTCCGATATCCTTCATATCGCTGACGAACATGGTGAATTCGTCGCCGGCCAATCGTCCGATCAACGGCGCCGCGATACGCGCCTCGGCCTGCACCCGGTCGGCCACCGCACGCAACCGGTTCGCCACCATGCCGAGCAGCAGGTCGCCCATCGCATGGCCCAGCGTGTCGTTCACCGCCTTGAACCGGTCGAGGTCGATGAAGAACAATGCCGCGATATTGCCGCGCGGCAACTCGCTCAGCACGCGTTCGCACGTCCGGCGGAAATTGGTCCGGTTGGGCAACGCCGTGACGGAATCGAACATCGCCAGACGGTGCACGCTTTCCAGATTGCTGCCGAGCTGCTGGAACAGCCCGCGCATCGCATTGGCCAGTTGCGGCACCTGTTCGTCGATTTCCGCCGGAATTTCTCCGTCCAGATCGCCGTGACCCGCACGCGACAGCCGCACGATCGCCGAATCGATCGCGCCCGCGGTGCCCGAAATCGCGCGCTCGGCCGATGCCCAGCACATGGCGGCACATACGATCGCGGGGATGATCGCGCGGGCGATGTTGTCGATTCCGACATGGCCGTTCGTCGTCGCGGCGACCGCAAGGACGAACGCGACCGCACCGGCGCAAAGGGCGAACACGACAGCGCGACTTTTAAGCGTCACTCCTTCCATCGCGTTCACAATCCCCGCAAAAAACTCACCGGCTCGAAACGGGACGCGCCGGTCCATCGCGGAAACATGCCCGGAAAAGGTTAAAAATTTCGGTTCGGATCGTTCCGGCGGAGAATGATGTACAGCGCGCCCGCCCCGCCGTGGCGCGGATGCGCGTTGCGGACGGCGGCAATCGCGGAGGCATGCCGCGATCCAGCCAGCCAGTCGCCGATCGCGGCACGGATCGCACCGCGCGCGTGCGGCCGCTCGCTCGTCGGACGCGGCGGCTTTCCCGTCACCAGCAACACGACGCGGTCGCCCATCCGGATCGATTGCTCCAGTGCCCTGTCCAGCGTCGCATAGGCGGTCGACAGGTTATGGCCGTGCAGGTCGATCGAGCAATCCGGCGATACCAGTCCCCGCGCCAGCTTCTTGTCCCACGATCCGTCCAGAGTGTTGGCTGGTCCCCGGCTCACGGGCGGAGGCGCAACCGGCGCGGCACGACTGCGCGATCCCGGCCGTTTCGACGCATCCTTGCCGCCGACCCCGATCTCCAGCAGCTTCGCGAACAGGCCACGATCGTCGCCCGGCGGCTTGGCTGCCGGTGCTGGCTGCGACGCAGGCCGCACCGCCGTCCGGGCCGGCCCGACGACCGATTTTACCGCCGAGACCTTGGCGACCGGCACTTTCGCCACCGGCTTCGGCGCGACGCGCAAGGGGCGCACGGTCGTCAGCACGCGTTCCCACAATGCCGCTTCTTCAGGGGAAAGTGGGTGGTCCATGCATCAGGGCGTGGGCACGCCGCGACCTGCGTTCAGCCGCGCGACCGTACCGACCGGCAGCAACAGGAACGCCGTTCCTCGCGCCCCCATCCCGCCCGCCGTCGCGCGCGCATCGTCGCCTGCGCCCCAGAACGTATCGAACCGGTTCGTGCCCTTGATCGCGCCGCCCGTATCCTGCGCGACCCACAATCCGGTCGCATCCGTCCGGTCGAGCGACAGGAAGACCGGCGCGCCCAGCGGCACGAACTTCACATCCGCCGCCGCGCTGACGCCGCCGGTTACGGCAAGCCCAAGTGCCCCGAGCGGCGCACTCGGCAATTCGCGGAAGAAGACGAAGCTCTTGTTCTCGCGCATGATGTCACGGCCTTCCACCGGATGATCGCGCAGCCATTGCACGATCCCCTGCATCGACGTCTGCCCCGCCCCGATCAACCCGCGCGCCTTCATCAACGCGCCGATCCCGGTATAGCCCCGCCCGTTCTGCGTGTCGTAGCCGATCCGCATCACCGATCCGTCAGGCAGCCGAAGCCGCCCCGATCCCTGTATCTGCAGGAAGAACATCTCGATCTCGTCCGCCGCCCACGCGATGACCGGCGCGCGGTTGGCGAGTGCGCCTTGTTCGATCGCGGTCCGGTCGAAATAGGGCACGAACGCACGCCCATCGACGCGACCGCGGATTTTCTTGCCCTTCAGGTCGTCCGAGAACAGCCCGAGATCCGCCTCGAGCAGATCGGTCGGCCGGCCATAGACCGGCACGTCATATCCCGGCCGACGGTCGTGCGAACCGGCAATCTCCGGCTCGTAATATCCCGTCGCGAACGCCTTGCCGTCGCCGACCTGCACGCTTTCGAACCAGGACGCGAAGAACGCCCGCGCATCCCCCGGCCGCACCGACGCAGCCGCCGCGCAGGCGGGCTGCCAATCCGCGCCACGCGTCAGGCCCGACGTATCGGCACGCCGCATGACGGATGGACAGGATAACCGGAATGCGGCGAGCGCCCGCGTCGCCTGATCATCCGTAATCGGCAGGCTGGCGATCGGCGGCCCCGCCGTGACGCCGGCGGTGGCCGCGGTCTGCGCACCCGGCGCCGAGATCGCCGGCATTGGCGCGATCGGAGTCGCGGCAACCGGCTGACGCACCGGGACATAGCGTTGGGGCGGAATATTGGTCCGGCTGGGTCCGCTGCTCTGCACGGGCGTCGACCGCGACAGCGAAGACGGCGGCACGATCCCGCCGCCGCACGCGCTCAATAAAAACGCGAGTCCCGTAGTCAGCGCAAGCCGCGCCCTACCCCCTAGCCCCCCGACCATCGGCATCAGGCTTCGTCGGTGTCGGCAAGCTTCCAATTCGGGTCGCTGCTGCGCAGCGTCCGCGCGAAGGTCCAGACGTCGTGAGTCTCGACCGCGTCGCTCATCGACCCGGCGACCACATTGCCCTCGCTGTCGCGGGTCACTGCGGCGATATCGGCGTCAAAACGCACCGTGATCCGCGCGAGCTTTCCATCCAGCGACGCGTCGGCAATCACCGCCCGTTCGATCGACACCAGACGATTGTCCAGCACATGACCGGATTCCGTGCGCGCCGCGATCGCGTCGGCAAAGGCCTGCTTCACGTCGGCCTCGACCAGCCAGTCCAGCGCGTCCTCGTCACCCTTCCAATACGCTTCCAGGATCATCCGGTAGGCGGATTGAGCGCCATCCACGAACTGCCCGACGTCGAAACCCGGTTCCGCCTGAACGATCTGACGCAGGCCCGGTTCGGCCTTCGCGTCGACGTTGCGATTGGCGATATCGCGCGGTTCGGCCGCATTCTCGATCGGGCGCGGCAGCGTCGTGATCGGCGCGCGTTCCTCGACCGGCTTGGACAATGGCTGTTCGTGCCCGGTGCGCTTGCCCAGCACCATATAGAGCCGGAGCGCCACGAACCCGGCGATCATCGCAAGAATAACAACGTAAGGCACCCGGTTCTCCGATACTGGCCGCTGCATCCGGCCGCTACAGTTACATAGGCCCAACGTGGGAATGTTTCAAATGCCACGCGAACCTCGATTGTTCCGCACGGCTGTTCGGTGGCAAGGGGTCTGCGGTCACGCGCCCGGGCCGTCCGGACATGCCACCGTTGAACATGGCGACGCCGCCTGCTAGGCGCGCGCATCTCCTAAAAATTCCACAATCCGAAATTCTAGAGGACGACTTCTCATGGCAGAGCAGGACAACGGCGTGACCGGCGAACCCTATAGCAACGGCGAAGACACGTTGCCGGCGGTTGGGCTCATTTCTCAGTACATCAAGGACTTGTCCTTCGAGAACCCGAACGCTCCGGCCATCTACCAGAGCCAGGAAGCACCGCAGATCGACGTGCAGTTCAACATCGCGTCCAGCCAGGTCGGCGAAGACGTGTACGAAGTCGTGCTGAAGGTCGAAGTCCGCGCGGAAACCGACACGACCGTCGCCTTCATCGTCGACCTTTCCTATGCTGGCCTGTTCGGCATCCGCAACGTGCCCGCCGAACATATCCAGCCGTTCCTGCTCGGCGAGGCACCGCGCCTGATCTTCCCGTTCGCCCGCCGCGTGCTGGCCGACGCCGTCCGCGACGGCGGCTTCCCGCCGCTGCTGCTGGAGCCGATCGATTTCGCGGCGATGTATCAGCAGCAGGCCGCCGGCCAGCCTGCCGTCACCACGGGTGAAACCGGCCACGCCTGATCCGGCCGTTACCTGATATCTCGTCATCACCGCGCAGGCGGGGATCCATAGTCACCGGCCTCAGTGTCGGTGCGGCACGCCTCAGCCAGTATGGATTCCCGCCTGTGCGGGAATGACGGCGGACGAGGGGCAACCATCAACAGGGTAATCGCATGAACCTCACACGCGCGCTCGGATCGGTGGGGGGCCTCACCCTCGCCAGCCGCGTGCTGGGGCTCGTCCGCGATTCGCTCTTTGCGCGCTTCGTCGGGGCGGGGTTCGCGTCGGACGCGTTTCTCGTCGCTTTCCGCCTGCCCAACCTGTTCCGCGCCCTGTTTGCGGAGGGTGCCTTTTCCGCCGCATTCGTCCCGATGTTCAATCGCAAGGTCGGGGACAAGGCTGGCGCCGGCCTGCCCGACGGGATAGTTTTCGCGCAGGACGTCTTGTCCGTCCTGTTCCCGATCCTGATCGTCATGACGGTCATGCTGGAACTGCTCGCCTGGCCCGTTACTCTGGCCTTGTCGGGCAAGTTCAACGGGGTCAGCCACGATCAGTTCGCCTTCGCGGTGATGTTGTCGCGGCTGACGATACCGTATCTGATGCTGATCAGCCTCGTGTCGTTGCTCGGCAGCATCCTCAATTCGATGCATAAATTCTGGGTAAACGCCGCCGCGCCGATCCTGCTCAACCTGACGCTGATTGCCGCGTTGCTGTTCTTCCATGCCGCCGATCCGTACGGCACCGCGCGCAACCAGGCGCTGGCGGTCACCATTTCGGGCGCGCTGCAACTGCTCTGGCTGATCTGGGCGTGCCGGGCGAACGGCATCCGCCTGCGCCTGAAACTGCCGCGCTTCGGTCCCGACGTGAAGCGGCTGCTCGCGCTCATCCTGCCCGCCGCCGCCGGCGCGGGTGCGGTGCAGATCAACCTCGTCGTCTCGACCGCGCTTGCCGCCTCCTTGCTCGCGCACGGGTCGGTGACCTATATCTATATGGCCGACCGCGTGAATCAGTTGCCGCTCGGGCTGATCGGCATCGGGCTCGGCACCGTCCTGCTCCCGCTCATCTCCCGGCAACTCGCGTCTGGCGATGAAGCGGCGGCGATGGAAACGCAGAATCGCGGGCTGGAACTGGCGCTGCTGCTTACCCTGCCCGCCACCGTCGCATTGGTCCTGTGCGGCGGCCCTATCGTCGCCGCGCTCTTCCAGCATGGCAAGTTCACGCCGGAGGACACGTATTTCACCGCACAGGCGCTCGCCGCATTCTCAGTCGGCTTACCCAGCTATATTCTGGTGAAGGTGCTGACGCCGGGCTTCTACGCCCGCGCCGACACCCGGACGCCGGTTCGCTACGCCACGATCTCGATGGTCGTGAACCTCGTCCTCAACCTCGCTTTGATCGCCCCGCTGAAACATATGGGCCCGCCGCTCGCCACCGCGCTGGCCTCCACCGTGAACGTCGCATTGTTATACCGGATGCTGCGGAAACGCGGGCAATTCGTGCCGGACGCGCGATTGCTCCGCCGCGTTTGGCGACTGGCCTTGTCCGCGCTGGCGATGGGTGCCGTGCTGTGGCTGCTGCAGGGGTACGTCATGCCGTATACGCACGGCACCTGGGCCGTCCGCTCGACCGCGATGGTCGTGCTGGTCGCGGCAGGCGGGCTGGTCTATGCGATCGCAACCTTCGTCCTCGGCGCGTTCACCCGCGACGACCTCGCCTTCCTCCGGCGCCGCCGCGCCGCATGACACGAGTTCCCATCGACATGCGCGTTCTCTCCGGCATCAAGCCCACCGGCAACCTTCACCTCGGCAACTATCTCGGCGCCGTGAAGCAGTGGGTCGCGATGCAGGATGCGATCCAGGCGCAGGGTGGCGAGACTTTGTATTTCATCGCCGATCTGCACGGGCTGACGGAATGGATCCCGCCTGCCGAACTGCACGCCAATACGATCGAGATGACCGCCACGATCGTCGCCGCGGGGATCGATCCCGAGCGCTCGATCCTGTTCAACCAGACCCGCGTTCCACAGCATAGCGAACTGGCCTGGTTGCTGAACAACGTCGCCCGCGTCGGGTGGCTCAACCGGATGACCCAGTTCAAGGACAAGGCGGGCAAGAACCGCGAAGGCGCCAGCGTCGGGCTGTACGATTATCCCGTGCTGATGGCCGCCGACGTCCTGCTGTACAACACGACGCACGTCCCCGTCGGCGAGGATCAGAAGCAGCATCTCGAACTCGCCCGCGACATCGCGGCGAAGTTCAATCTCGATTACGATATCGACCTGTTCACCCAACCCGAGCCGATGGTGAGCGCCGAGGCCCCCGCATCATGAGCCTGCGCGACGCGAGCATGAAGATGTCGAAGTCCAATCCGTCCGAACAGGCGCGCGTCAATCTGGTCGACGACGACGACACGATCGCCGCCAAGTTCCGCAAGGCCAAGACCGACGCGGAGCCGCTGCCCGACACCGTCGCCGCGCTGGCGGATCGGCCGGAAGCGAAGAACCTCGTCACGATCTTCGCGGCGCTGGCCGACATGACTCCCGATGCCGTGATCGCGGACTATGCCGGGCAGGGTTTCGGCGCGTTCAAGCCCGCGCTCGCCGATCTCGCGGTCGCCAAGCTCGGCCCGATCCGCGACCGCATGCTGCGCCTGCTTGACGACCGGACGGCGGTCGCCAAGCTGCTCGATGATGGCGCGGAAAAGGCACGTGCGCTCGCTGCGCCGACGCTGCTTCAGGCGCAGCGCGCGATGGGCCTGCATATCTGATCGCCGGCGCAGATCCAGCGGGGCAACCGTTCCGCTCGCCGCTGGTTATGCGTCGATGCCAGCCAACGCACACAGCTCATCCAGAACCACGACGCTCGCCTGGATCGCGCCGATCGCCTGCGCGATCTTCCAGATCCTGACACCGACTCTGCCCCTGCTCGGCTTCGGCCGTCCGATCGGCGACCAGTCGGACAGCGTCCGCACACTGATTACGCCCGCCGGATGGGCGTTTGCGATCTGGGGCGCGCTCTACACGGGCACGATCGTCTTCGCGATCTATCAGGCGCTGCCGAAGCACCGCGACGACGCACTGCTCGCCCGCATCCGCTGGCCCGCCGCCGGGGCGTTCCTCGGCAACGGGCTATGGGCGCTCTATACCCAGAGTTTCAGCCTGACCGCGATTTCGGTAATCATCATTCTCGGTACTCTGGCCTGCCTGCTCGTCATCTACCGCATCGTCGCGGCCTGGCCCTCGCCCTTCACCGCGGGGGAGCGGTGGTGTGTCGTCCTGCCGCTCACCGCGCTGGCAAGCTGGCTGACCGTCGCATCGATCGTCAATATCGCCGCTGCGTTGCGCTTCCACGGCGTGGAGGGCGGCGACGCGACGCCGATGATCTCTGCGGCAGTGTTGATTGTGGCGGGAATGATCGCGGCGGCGGCAATCGTATCCGGACGCGGCAACCCGCCCTATGCACTGGTGATGCTCTGGGCGCTGTCGGCAATCTACGTCGCCGGTGGCCGGCAATCGCAGCCGGTCGCGGTCGCCGTGGTCGTCGCGGTGATATTGGTCATTCTGTCGCTCGTCATCGGACTACGGCGCGGCGGATACCGCCACTGGTTCGCCAACCGCTAGAGCGCCCCTTTATCCCAACCGTTCGTGCTGAGCCTGTCGAAGCACCTGTCCTGCCCCGCCCTTTGACAAGCGCAGGACTAACATTGGAAGCGGATCGAACCCGGCCCTTTGGCGCAGAACGAAGTCAGCCCTCGAGTTCGCGCAGCAACGTCCGCACCGCACCGTCGATATCGCGATCCGTATCGCGCAGTTGCTCGATCCGGCGCACTGCGTGGATCACGGTCGAATGGTCGCGCCCGCCGAACTTCCGTCCGATCTCGGGCAGCGACCGGGTGGTCAGCCGCTTGGCGAGGTACATCGCGATCTGGCGTGGCCGCGCCACCACCACCGCACGCCGGGCAGACACCAGATCGATCGTCTTCAGCTCGAAATGCGCCGAGACCGCCTTCTGGATCTCGTCGATCGTGACGCGGCGTTCGGCCCCGCGCAGTACGTCGCCAAGCGTCGCCACGGCGAAATCCAGGTCGATCCGGTCCCCGGTCAGCTGCGCATAGGCGACCACACGGCCCAGCGCGCCTTCCAGATCGCGAATGCTCTGCGTGATCCGCCCGGCGAGCAGGTCCAGCACCTCGCCCGGCACGTTGGCGCCCGGCATGTCCGCCAGCTTGCGGGTCAGGATCGCGCGGCGCAGCGTCAGGTCCGGCGCCTTGATATCCGCCACCAGCCCGACCGACAGCCGCGACGTTATGCGCGCCTCGACTCCGTCCAGACCCTGCGGGCAGCGATCGGCACAGATCACCAGCCGCTTGCCGGCCGCCATGACCTCGTTGATCGTGTGGAAGAATTCTTCCTGCGTCGAATCCTTGCCGGCGATGAATTGCAGGTCGTCGATCAGCAACAGGTCGGCGGAGCGCAGCCGCGTCTTGAACGTATGCGTGTCGCGCGCGCGCATCGCCGCGACGAATTCGAACATGAACCGCTCGGCCGACATCAGGATGACGCGCGCCTCGGGCACCGCCTCCAGATAGGCCGCACCGATCGCGTGCATCAGATGCGTCTTGCCCTGCCCGGTCCCGCCATGCAGGAACAAGGGGCTGAACCGCGGCACACCCGGCTCGGCAAGCGCCTTGCCGGCGTTGAACGCCACCTTGTTCGACGCATCCACGACGAACCGGTCGAAGGTGAAGCGCGCGTCGAGCGGCGGGCGCTCCGATACCATTACAGCGGCGGCGACCGGCGCCTCGGACGTCTCGACCGTCAGCACGGTCGGCTGCGCCACCGATGCCGCGCGCGTCTCGATCGATACGCTGCGGACGTCGGGCAGGATCGCCCGGAATTCAGCCACCAGCCGGTCCGCATAATGATTGCGCACCCAATTGGTCATAAAGGCGGATGGCAGCGCGAGGCGGATCGCGTCGACGGCGCCGTCGTCGATCAGCTCCATCGGCTTCAGCCACTGATCGAACAGGCGTGCGCCCGCCGACTCACGCAGATGCCCCCGCACGGTCGCCCATGCGCGCACAGCATCGCCCGGTCGGTTGGTCGCAGACGCCATCTATCGTGCACCCTCTTGCCGCACAGCGAGGATTTTGCCCCCTCGCCGGTCGATTGAAAAAAGACAAAAAACTCCCGCAGCCGGAATCGAGTCCGCCTGACGCCGAAGCTTTTGCATTGGAATGCGGTGGCGAGTCCGCCGCCGCGTCAGATCAATTAGGGAGATCGGCGGGAGTCGATCAACCTCAATATTTCCGATTTGTGACCTTGACAGGGAACGGGCCAAGGATTCCCGTCGTATTTCTCACAAGTGCCTGAAAACACTTAGATATCGCGGTGGATTAACTATCCCCGTTCGATCCGGTACGTGCGAATCGCGACGAATCCTACGTTTTCCGGGGACCGTCCCAGATCGGCCATTTCACTGATCGTGCGCGATGTTGCGGGTGCGAAACGTGCGGGAAATGCACACGACAAAAAGCCCGCCGGGACGGGTCCCGACGGGCGTGATGCCTAAACGATATCGCCGAAATCAGGCGAGTGCGGACAGCGCCTTTGTCAGGCGCGAGAATTTCCGCGATGCGGTGTTCTTGTGGAACACGCCCTTCGCGACGCCGCGAGCCAACTCCGGCTGAACCTGCGCAAGCGCTGCAGCGGCAGCTTCCTTGTCGCCAGCCGTCAGGGCATTTTCGCACTTCTTCACGAAGGTACGGATGCGGCCGACGCGGTTGCCGTTCACAATGGTGCGCGCCGCGTTACGACGGATACGCTTTTTCGCCTGTGGCGTGTTCGCCATGATATCCTCGACTTTGAAATAGAAAGGGGCGCGGAATCGCTCCGGCCCCGGAAAGCGTCGCCCTTACCGAGGACGCGCGATCCGGTCAACCTTCAACGTTGGCATTTGGGGCACCAGAAGGTCGAACGTCCGCCCTCGCTATACCGCTTTACCTTGCCGCCGCAGGCACATGGCTCGCCCTCGCGACCATAGACTGCGAATTGCTTGGAAAAATATCCCAGCTCGCCGTCCGGGCGCGCATAGTCGCGTAGGGAGGATCCGCCTGCCTCGATCGCCGCCAGCAACACCTCCCGGATCGCGACGACGAGTCGCTCCAGCCGCGGCAGCGATATCCGCCCCGCGGCGGTCTTTGGCGAGATCCGCGACAGGAACAAAGCCTCGCAGACGTAGATATTGCCCAGCCCCGCGACGATCCGCTGGTCGAGCAGCATCAGCTTGATCGATGCCTTGCGCCCCGCCAGCGCCGTGAGCAGGTGCTCCGCGGTCAGGTTCGGTCCCAGCGGCTCCGGCCCCATCGCGCCGAACGGGGGATACGCGTCCAGCGCGTCGGTCGGCCACAGATCGACCGAGCCGAATCGCCGCGGATCGTTCAGCGCCAGGTGCCGCCCCGCCTCGGTGGCGATCAGCAGGTGGTCGTGCGGCAGCACCTCCGCCGGATCGACCCGCCACCGCCCCGACATGCCAAGATGGAAGATCATCGTATCGCCGCGATCCGTCCCGATCAGCCCATATTTCGCACGCCGGCTCAGTCCGGTGATCGTCGCTCCGGTCATCCGCTGGCGCAGGTCGACCGGAAATGGCCGCCGCAAATCGCCGCGCCGCGTCTCCACCGATGCCACCCGCGCACCGTCCAGCACGGGCCGCAGGCCGCGAACGGTCGTCTCCACTTCGGGCAGTTCGGGCATGCTGGTCCTTGCGCGGCGGATCGTTCCGCATCCCCGGATTCGCACGAACGGGCGCGACCGCGACACATACCGAACGAACGGAGGTTGTTACCCGAGCTAGGTTGCGTTTGCCCCTGCCACAAGCCTTGGCTAGAGCGCAGGACATGACCACGCCAGACACCGTCTCCTTCGGGTACGAAGATATCGCCGCTTCCGAAAAGACCGCCCGCGTCGGCGGCGTCTTCACCAACGTCGCGTCGAAATACGATTTGATGAACGACGCGATGTCCGGCGGCATGCACCGCCTGTGGAAGGACCGCTTCGTGCGCCGCGTGAAACCGCGCGATGGCGAACAGATTCTCGACATGGCGGGCGGCACGGGCGACATCGCCTTCCGCCTGGCCGAACATGGCGCATCAATCACCGTTGCGGACATCAATCCCGCGATGCTCGAAGTGGGCATGGACCGCGCCCAGAAGCGCGGGATCGACGGTCTCGTCTGGACCGAGGCGAATGCCGAGGTCCTGCAATTCCCGGATCGCTTCTTCGACGCCTATACGATCGCCTTCGGCATCCGGAACGTCACCGACATTCCGGCCGCCCTGAAGGAGGCGCACCGTGTGCTGCGTCGCGGCGGGCGTTTCTATTGCCTTGAATTCTCGACCACATTGTGGCCCGGCTTCGGCGAGATATACGACGCCTATTCGCACAAGGTCGTGCCCAAACTCGGCCAATTGCTCGCGGGCGATGCGGGTTCGTACCGCTATCTAATCGAATCGATCCGCCGCTTCCCGGACATGGAGAAGTTCAAGGGCATGATCGCCGATGCGGGCTTCGTCCAGACGCGCGTCGAACCGATGCTCGGCGGACTGGTGGCGATCCACAGCGGCTGGAAGATTTGATGGCCCTCCCATGTAAAGCCCCTCCCCTTCAGGGGAGGGGTTGGGGTGGGGGAAGTCTCACCGAGATCATCCTTTGTGGCCTTCTCCGCCCCAACCCTTCCCGCGTCCGGCAGGGCACCTTCCTTCTACTCCCCTCCCGCTTGCGGGAGGGGTCGGGGAGGGCCTGATCCAATCTCCGTCGCCCCGTGGCAGACACCCCCTCCCCCACCCCCTCCCGCAAGCGGGAGGGGAGCCTAAGTGACATCGTCCGCCACGCATCTCTGGCGCCTGCTGAAATGGGGCCGCATCCTCGCGCGCCACGGTGCGCTGAGCGGGATCGAGCGCGATCCGAACACGCCACCCACGATCCGCCGCCTCGCCCGCGTCGCCCGCTTCGGCGCCCGCGTTCCCAAAATCCCCGCTTATGCCGACGCGCTCCAGGCGATCGGGCCCGCCGCGATCAAGCTCGGCCAGTCGCTCGCCACCCGCCCCGATATTGTCGGCGAGGCGGCGACTTTGGACCTGCTGCGGCTGCAGGACGCGCTGCCCCCGGTTCCGTACGAAACGATCCACGCCGCGATGACGCGCGCGTTCGGGCGCGACCCCAGCGCGCTGTTCCGGTCGATTGATCCCGTCCCCGTCGGCGCCGCCTCGATCGCGCAGGTCCACCGCGCGGTCACGACCGACGGGCGCACCGTCGCCGTGAAGGTCCTCCGCCCCGGCGTGGAGGAGGATTTCGCGCGCGCGATCGATACGTATCAATGGGCCGCCGCACAGGTCGAAGGGATGGGCGGCGAACTCTCCCGCCTGCGCCCGCGACTGGTGATCGAGACGTTCAAGCGCTGGACCGCGCGCGAACTCGATCTGCGTCGCGAAGCCGCCTCCGCGTCCGAACTCGCCGATTCGATGGCCGCAGAACCCGATTTCGTCGTGCCGAAGATCGACTGGCAGCGGACCAGCGGCAAGGTGTTGACACTCGAATGGGTCGACGGGATCAAGCTCAGTAATCGCGCGGCGCTGATCGAGGCGGGGTACGACGTCCCCGCGATCGCCAACACGCTCGTCCATGCGTTCCTGCGCCAGGCGATCGCGGAGGGATTCTTCCACGCCGACATGCATCAGGGCAATCTGTTCGCCTTGCCCGGCAACCGCATCGCCGCGATCGATTTCGGCATTATGGGGCGGATCGATCGCCGCGCCCGCGTCTGGTTGGCCGAGATCCTCTACGGTCTGATCACCGGCAATTATAAGCGCGTCGCGGAAATCCACTTCGAGGCGGGCTACGTCCCGGCGCATCACAATGTGGAGGAATTCGCCACGGCTCTGCGTGCGGTCGGCGAACCGATGCGCGGGCTGGCAGTGAAGGACATGTCGATCGGCATGATGCTGGACGGCCTGTTCAACATCACGCGTGACTTCGACATGCAGACGCAGCCGCATCTGCTGCTGCTGCAAAAGACGATGGTGATGGTCGAAGGCGTGGCGACCAGCCTCGATCCGGACATCAACCTGTGGGACACGGCGGCGCCGTTCGTCCGCGAATGGATCCGTACCGAACTGGGTCCCGAGGCGTTCGTCGCCGACCGCCTGATCACCGATCTGCGCACCTTCGCCCGATTGCCGGAACTGATCCGCAATATCGAGGCGCGCTACCCCTCGCCCGGCGGCGCTCCCCCGGCTCCACCGCTGCAGGAGATCGAGATCGTACGCATCGGCGGTGGCTGGCGCTATCTCGCGGTCGCGATTCTGAGCGCGGGCGCCGCAGTCGCCGCCACCTGGGCGTTGCTCGGATGATCGCCGGCGTCCTGCTCGCTTTGTCGCAGGCGCTGCCCGCCGCGCCGCCGCAGGAGGCGGTGGACGAGATCGTCGTCACCGCGATCGACAAGAAGAAATGCCGCGTGCGATTTGCCGATCGCGACATGAACGACACGGAATTGCGCCGCCGGTCGGAGGAATGGGCCGCGGGCAAGCCGCTCCGCGTCGTCGCGCGCGCCAGCACCGACATAAAGTGCCTCGCGAAGATCGCCTTCCAGCTGGCCGATCGCGGAGTCACGCGCATCCAGTTCATCGAGCCAAAGGATCTGGCGACGCTTCCCCTGGCGGTCCAGCCGTGATCGGCCGCGCACTCAAGCCCGTATGGCTGTCCGCGCCGAGCCGCTATGCGGGCATCGCCCCGACGCGCGCCCGCTGGGTCTTCGCCGCGCTCGCCCTGCTGCTTGCCGCCAGCCTCACCGCAATTATCGCGCCCGGACCGCCGCCGGTCAGCCAGGATGCGAGCACCGCCAGCCGCGCCGACGACCAGGCCGATGTCGTGCTATACAGAATCGATCGTCGCGGGGCTTCGCGCGGGCGGCAATTACTATGCCGTCACCGCCGCGGCCTTGCGGGCGGGCGATTATCCGCTGCGCCCGTTCGTCACCTTCCGTCTGCCGACGCTCGCGGTGATCCAGTCGCACCTGCCCGAACCGGTGACGATCGCCTTGCTCTACCTGCTCGCGGCCGGCGTCCTGCTCGCCTGGTATGGGCGGTTGCGCAATGCATTCGCGCGCCCCCGCCCCGTCTCATCGCGCTCATCCTGCTTGCCGCGGGAATGGTGGTGTTCGTCCAGTCCGATCTCGCCGGCTTCCACGAAGTCTGGGCCGGCCTGCTCGTCGCTCTGTCACTCGCGCTCCGCCGTCCGGGTCGCTGGGTCGAGGCGGTCGCGATCGGGATGGTCGCGATGCTGATTCGCGAAACCGCCGCGCTATATGTGGCGATCATGGCCGTCATGGCGTTCGCCGAGGGTCGGCGTCGCGAATCCTGGGCTTGGGCGGGCACGCTGGCCATGCTCGCGATCGTCGTCATCCTGCATGCGCGTGCCGTCGGACAAGTCGTCCGCCCGCTCGATCCAGCGTCGCCCGGCTGGTCGGGGATGCTCGGCTTCGGTTTCTTCGTGAAGACGATGGGCCTTTCGACCGCGCTGAACCTCGCCCCCGGCTGGATCGCCGCCTTGCTCGTCGGGCTCGCCCTGTTCGGATGGTCGGCGTGGCGCGACATGCTGGCGTTGCGCGCGCTCGCCATGTTCTGCGGCTATGCGGCGCTGCTCGCGCTGTTCGGCCGCGTCGATACCTTCTACTGGGGATTGATGATCGCGCCCACGATCCTGATCGGCTTGGCGTTCGTGCCCGACGCGCTGCGAGATCTCGCCGCGGCCGCCCGCGACCGGCGCAAGATCACCGTGACCCGGCTGACGCTATGAAGATCCTCCTTATCGTCGCGGGCGGCATCGCCGCGTACAAATCCGCCGAACTGATCCGCCTCTGCCGCAAGGCCGGCATATCGGTGAAGTGCGTCATGACCGACAGCGCCCATCATTTCGTCACCCCGATGACGCTCGCCGCTCTATCCGAAAATCAGGTCTACACCACCTTGTGGGACCTGAAGGACGAGACGGAGATGGGCCATATCCAGCTCAGCCGCGAAGCCGATCTCGTCGTCGTCGCGCCCGCCACCGCGAACATCCTTGCAAAGATGGCCGCCGGTATCGCGGACGACCTCGCCACGACGTTGCTGCTCGCGACCGACAAGCCGGTGCTCGCCGCGCCCGCGATGAACGTCCGCATGTGGCTGCATCCCGCCACACAGCGCAACGTCGCGACCCTGCGCGGCGACGGCATCACCGTCATGGAACCCGATGAAGGCGCCATGGCGTGCGGCGAATATGGCCCCGGCCGCCTCCCCGAACCGGACGCGATCCTCGCAGTGATCCGGGCCGCACTGGCGACATGATCTCCGCGCCCGATCGGACCGCACTCGCCGGCAAGCATATCCTCGTCACCGCCGGGCCGACCCACGAACCGATCGATCCCGTCCGCTACATCGCCAACCGGTCCTCGGGCCGGCAAGGCTTCGCGATCGCCGCCGCTCTGGCCGAGCGCGGCGCCCGCGTGACGCTGGTCGCGGGACCGGTCACGCTCGATACGCCGCCCGGCGTACGGCGTATCGACGTCGAAACCGCGCTCCAGATGTCTGCCGCCGTAGACGCCGCCCTGCCCGCCCACGCTGCGGTGATGGTAGCAGCCGTCGCCGACTGGCGCGTCGAAGGCATGCCGCAGAAGATCAAGAAATCCGGTGCACCGCCAGTGCTGACACTGGTTGAGAATCCCGACATCCTCGCCGGCCTGGCAAAAAGCCCCCGCCGCCCCGGATTGTTGATCGGATTCGCCGCGGAGACCGAAAAGGTCGTCGAACACGCCACCGCCAAACGCGCGCGCAAGAACGTCGACTGGATCGTCGCCAACGACGTCTCCGGCGATGTCATGGGCGGCAGCGCCAATACCGTGCACATCGTCACGGCGCACGGCGTCGAGAGTTGGGAACGATTGCCGAAGGAAGACGTCGCCGCCCGCCTCGCCGACAGGATTGCCGAGGCGCTACGCTAAAGCCCGAACGTGCCCGCTCCCCCGATCCGCAGATCTCGGCGACGGCGCGCATATCAGCAATTTCAAGAAAATGGTGGAGCCGAGGGGGATCGAACCCCTGACCTTTCGCATGCCATGCGAACGCTCTCCCAGCTGAGCTACGGCCCCATCGTCCCCGTCTGGTTGGCCCGGGAAGGCGTCGCCCCTACCGGGGCTCCGCAGGTTTGGCAAGCGGCGTTCGAACGCCGCCTGCCACTTTATTCAACCTGGCCCCGGAAAACCGGGGCGAACGATCAATGCTCGTCGTCTTCCACCGGCGCTTCCACGCCGATATCGTCGTCGCCGCCCAGATCGACTTCGTCGTCGGGCGAGATTTCCTCGTCCTCGCCGGTGTCGATATCCTCGTCGTCGCCGGCCAGATCGTCATCCTTCTTGACCAGGTCGGGCTTGGCCGCCTCGAACGGCAGCGGCTGCTTCGACTTCAGGATCGGTTCGGGCGTCCAGGTCGATCCGCACTCGATGCACGTGACGGGATCGTCCTTCTCGAGATCGTAGAAGCGCGTTGCGCATTTCGGGCACGTTCTCTTCGTGCCCCATTCGGCCTTGATCATAGCCTTGGTCCAACCTTTCGAATTTTTCGGGTTTGCAGGATAGGAACTGCCCCGCATCGCTGCAAAGTGGGGCGCGCCTTGCCATAGCACAAGCGCACTGTCAAAAGCCCGGCGCTCATGTCGCACTCAACCCCCGCCCCCGCCAGATCCACGCCTCCGGCCCCTTGCGCGGTCGCGTCGCGGTGCCGGGCGACAAATCGATCAGCCACCGCGCGCTGATGCTGTCCGCGCTTGCGGTCGGCGAAAGCCGCATCGAAGGGCTGCTGGAGGGCGAGGACGTGCTCGCCACCGCCGCCGCGATGCGCGCGATGGGGGCGACGATCACGCGCGGCGACGACGGCATCTGGACCGTTCACGGCGTCGGCGTCGGCGGGCTGATGCAACCCGCGACCGCGCTGGACATGGGCAATTCCGGCACCTCTACACGCCTGCTAATGGGTCTCGTCGCCAGTCACGACATCACCGTCACCTTTATCGGCGACGCATCGCTGACATCCCGGCCGATGGCGCGCGTCATCGATCCGCTGTCGCAGATGGGCGCGGATATAACCGCCTCGCCCGGCGGGCGCCTGCCGCTGATGGTGCGCGGGCTGAACCCCGCCGTACCGATCACCTATACGCTCCCGGTCGCCTCGGCCCAGGTCAAGTCCGCCATCCTGCTCGCCGGGCTCAACACGCCCGGCACCACCCGCGTGATCGAACCCGTCGCCACCCGCGATCATAGCGAACGGATGCTGGCAGGGTTCGGCGCGGACCTGACCGTCGAGCAAACGCCGGAGGGCCGCGTCATATCTCTGGTCGGCGAGGCCGAGTTGAAGCCACAGCAGATCGTCGTGCCGGGCGATCCGTCCTCCGCCGCTTTCCTCGTCGTCGCCGCGACGATCGTCCCCGGGTCCGACGTGGTCGTCGCCAATGTCGGCCTGAACCCGACCCGCGCCGGCATCTTCACCGCGCTGCGTATGATGGGCGCGGACATCACCGAACTCGATCCCCGCACGGTCGGTGGCGAGCCGGTCGCCGACCTGCGCGTACGCCATGCGAAGCTTACCGCGATCGAGGTACCGGCCGATCTCGCACCCAGCATGATCGACGAATATCCCATCCTGTTCGTCGCCGCCGCCTGCGCCACCGGCACGACAGTGGCCCGCGGCGCGCACGAGCTGCGCGTCAAGGAATCGGACCGTATCGCCGCAATGGCCGCGGCGCTCGGCGAGATCGGCGTGCGGACCGAGGAATATGACGACGGCCTCGCGATCCACGGCAGCGGCGGCGCGGGCCTGCCCGGCGGCGGCACGATCGCGACGAAACTCGATCACCGTATCGCGATGAGCCTGTCGGTCGCAGCTCTGGTGTCCGATCGCCCCGTCGAAATCGATGATGCGTCGCCCATCGCAACCAGTTACCCTATATTCTTCGCGTCCCTTGACGCGCTCAGAGGAACCAACGACGTGGCCGCCGCATGATCATCGCCGTCGACGGACCCGCCGCGTCGGGCAAGGGCACGATCGCCCGCTCGCTCGCGCGTCACTACGGCCTGCCCTATCTGGATACCGGCCTGCTGTACCGTGCGGTTGCCGAGAACGTCCGCCGCATGGAATTGAACCCGGAGATCGAGGCCGACGCCGTCGCCGCCTGCGATTTCGAGGATGCGCTGCTTGACGATCCGGTCCTGCGCACCGACGACGTCGGCAAGATGGCGTCCATCGCGTCCGTCCACCCGCTGGTGCGCGCCGCCTTGTTCCACCGCCAGCGCCGCTTCGCCAACCAGCCCGGCGGCGCGGTGCTCGACGGACGCGATATCGGCACCGTAATCGCGCCTGAGGCCGACGCCAAGCTGTTCGTCCGCGCCACGCCCACGATCCGCGCCAAGCGCCGCCACGCCGAACTGCGCGACAACGGCTCCAGCGTCAGCCTGGACAAGGTGCTTGCGGACATCCGCGCCCGCGACCTGCGCGATTCGACACGCAGCGCGGCGCCGCTCGTGGCGGCGAACGACGCGGCCCTGCTCGACACCAGCTTCCTGTCGATCGAAGCCTCGCTGCAACGCGCGATCGAACTGGTCGATCGGCAGGTGGCGCTTCGTGCCGAACGAGACGCCTACCGCTCGTCATAAGCGACACCTGCCGTCTGCGACTTGCAATGTTGGGAATCGCCTGCTTCGCTTTCCGGTCATGGAAACCGCTTGTCGACGCCTCCTCCCACGCCGCCTTCTCCGGCGCGCAGGGGTGGCAAGTAAGGCGTACGTGTCGTCAACTTCGTCAACTTGGCCTGTCGCGACTCGGCCGGACGGATATCTATCGAACTGTTCGCTACTAACGATCAAACGGGCATCGCTTCCGCCCGGCACGCGCCCCAACGAAAAAAAACGGCGATCGGATGCGATCCTTCCAAACGCGCAGATAACCTTGCGTTTTACGTCCCTTTACGCTAGGGGCGCGTCCGTCCGGCGGGCTATGCTCTCGGAGGAAGGCTTTGGTGGCATGTCCCCCTCGCCCTTTTCGCATACTTCCCGCGTTGAGACTCCTCCATCACTGTCCGAACGGATGTCGCGTCCGGCATTCGGCCGCCGCGGCGTTTTGGCCAAGACCACCGGAGACAACCGGTTGGCCGGAAACAGAATTTAGGACTGATACATTTTATGGCCACTCAGGCACATCCCACCCGTGACGATTTCGCAGCCATGCTCGACGAGCAGTTCGGCGGCGCCGACAGCTTCGAAGGCCGCGTCGTCAAGGGCACCGTTACCGGAATTGAAAACGACCTCGCCGTCATCGACGTCGGCCTGAAGTCGGAAGGCCGCGTGCCGCTTCGCGAATTCGCAGCGCCGGGCCAGAAGGCCGATCTGAAGATCGGTGACGAAGTCGAAGTCTATGTCGATCGCGTCGAGAACGTTCATGGCGAAGCGATGCTGTCGCGCGATCGCGCACGCCGCGAAGCCGCATGGGACAAGCTGGAAACCGAATTCGCTAAGACGGCGCGTGTCGAAGGCACGATCTTCGGTCGCGTGAAGGGTGGCTTCACCGTCGACCTGAACGGCGCCGTGGCGTTCCTGCCCGGTTCGCAGGTCGATATCCGCCCGGTCCGCGACGTGACCCCGCTGATGGACATCCCGCAGCCGTTCCAGATCCTGAAGATGGACCGCAAGCGCGGCAACATCGTCGTTTCGCGCCGTGCGATCCTCGAAGAGACGCGCGCAGAACAGCGTTCGGGCCTCATCCTGTCGCTGGCGGAAGGCCAGATCATCGACGGCGTGGTCAAGAACATCACCGATTACGGTGCGTTCGTGGACCTCGGCGGCATCGACGGCCTGCTGCACGTCACCGATCTCAGCTACAAGCGCGTCGGTCACCCGAGCGAAGTGCTGAACATCGGCGACGTCGTGAAGGTGCAGATCATACGCATCAACAAGGACACGCAGCGCATCAGCCTCGGCATGAAGCAGCTGGAGAGCGATCCGTGGGATGGCGCGATGGCGAAGTATCCGATCGGCGCGAAGCTGTCGGGCCGCGTCACGAACATCACCGAATATGGTGCGTTCGTCGAACTGGAGCCGGGCATCGAAGGCCTCGTCCACGTGTCGGAAATGAGCTGGACCAAGAAGAACGTCCATCCGGGCAAGATCGTCAGCACTTCGCAGGAAGTCGACGTCATCGTGCTCGAGGTCGATTCGGAAAAGCGTCGCATCTCGCTCGGCCTCAAGCAGGCTCAGGCCAATCCTTGGGAAGCCTTCCTGGAAGCGCATCCGATCGGTTCGACCGTCGAAGGCGAAGTCAAGAACGCGACCGAATTCGGTCTGTTCATCGGCCTCGACAACGATGTCGACGGCATGGTCCACATGTCCGACATCGCCTGGGGCGTTTCGGGCGAGGACGCGCTCAACCTGCATCGCAAGGGTGAGACGGTTCAGGCCATCGTGCTCGATATAGACGCCGAGAAGGAGCGCATCTCGCTCGGCATGAAGCAGCTTGAGCGTGGCGCACCGGCAGCCGGCGGCGTTGCCGCAGGCGGCACGGCAGCGGCGGGTTCGGGTCTCAACAAGAACCAGGTCGTCACGGTCACCGTGCTCGAAGTTCGCGACGCAGGTCTCGAAGTTCAGGTCGGCGACGATGGCGCTACCGGCTTCATCAAGCGTACCGATCTCGGCCGCGACCGCGACGAGCAGCGTCCGGAGCGTTTCCAGGTCGGTCAGAAGTTCGACGCGATGGTCACCGGTTTCGATCGGTCCAAGAAGCCGACCTTCTCGATCAAGGCGATGCAGATCTCGGAAGAGAAGCAGGCCGTTGCGCAGTATGGTTCATCCGATTCGGGCGCGTCGCTGGGCGACATCCTCGGTGCCGCGTTGAAGGCACAGAGCGAAGACAAGAAGTAAGATACCGACTGGCGGGAGGTCCTGATGGGCCTCCCGCCTTTATTTTCGATCATGTGGTTCGTTTTGGGCGTTTTTGCCGCCCCGATCGCCGAGTCTCTTCTGGAAGATTGAGGCAGATCAAGTTATTGCACCCCCGGCATCCTCGAGGATGACCGATTCTCGTTTCGCATACGACACGATGTGTCTCATTTAGAAATGCCTTGGGGGGCGCTACAATGATCCGGTCCGAACTCGTAGATACGCTTGCACAAGACAATCCCGATCTTTCCGTCCGTGATATCGAAGCGATCGTGGGGACGTTCTTCGACGAAATCACCAAGCGCTTGGCGCAGGACGGCCGCGTCGAATTGCGCGGCTTTGGCGCATTTTCCACCCGGGCCCGTGATGCCCGCACCGGCCGCAACCCGCGCACCGGCGAAACCGTCGATGTCGAGGCGAAGCGCGTACCGTATTTCAAGCCCGGCAAGGAAATGCGCGCGCGCCTGAACGTCTAATCTATTGTAATATTTAACGAACTTGTCCGCCTGCGATCACGGTGGTTGATCGCCGGCGGACAGAGACGGGTTAGCGGTTGACGCCAATCGCTCGCCACGCCACCAGAGCCGCAACGCGGACGTGGCGAAATTGGTAGACGCACGGGACTTAAAATCCCTCGCCCTTCGGGTGTGCGGGTTCGAGTCCCGCCGTCCGCACCATTGTACTTTTCCGGTGGCGCGCACTTTGCCGGTGGTGGCCCCGCCCCTCCGGGTGCAAGGTGAGTGACATGACGATCCGCCTCAACCCGCGCGTGACCGCCCCGCTTATCGCCGCGCTGCTGCTGACGACAGCCTGCGACAAGCGCCGCGATGCCGGCCGCGTCGTCGTCAGCGCAATCGGCGGCGATCTCGTCATCGGCGATCCGTCCCGCACGCCGCTCGGCCACGCCGCGCGCCTGATGATGGACGCAACGGCACAAGGCTTGGTCCGCTTCGACGCTTCCGGTCAGATCGAGCCGGGCATCGCGGAACGCTGGATCGTCATCGACGACGGCATGAGCTATATCTTTCGCCTGCGCGATGCGGAATGGAGCAACGGCGAGCCTGTCACCGCTGCCGAGGTCGTTGCCGTCCTTCGCCGCCAGATCGCGCCGCGCTCCCGTAACCCCCTCGCCCCTTATCTCAGCGCGATCGACGAAATCGTCGAGATGACCCCAGAAGTGATCGAGGTCCGCCTGAAGCGGCCACGCCCCGATCTTTTGAAGCTGTTCGCCCAGCCGGAATTGGCCGTGTTCCGCGCCAGACCGGTCGTCGGCAGCGGGCCGATGCGCGTCCTGCGGGCGACGCGGGACGAAGCGCTCCTGCGACCCGCCGTCGATCCAGCGCGGTCGCCCGACGATGTCGCCGACCCCATTCCGGAAGACGATGTTCGCTTGATCGGGGAGCGAGCGGCGCGCGCCATCGCCCGGTTCGCGGCGGGGCAGTCCGATCTCGTCACCGGAGGGACCTTCGCCGACTGGCCGCTCCTTGCCACCACGACCATCGCGCCGGTCAATCGCAAGCTGGATCCGGCGGCCGGGCTGTTCGGGCTGGTCGTCACGAACCGCACGGGGTTTCTTGCGGATGCCAAGGCGCGCGCCGCGATTTCGGCGGCGCTCGACCGGCAGTCGATCGTCTCCGCGTTTCTTCCTGAATGGACGCCGGTATCGCAGATCTTGCCCGAGCAGCTCGATTCCGGCGCGGGTCCGATCATCCCCGACTGGTTCGCACCCAGGCCCGAGGAGCGATTGCAGGCCGTCCGCGCGTTGGTCGGCGCTTGGCGATCGGTGCATCCGGGGCCGTTAACGCTGCGGCTTGCGGTGCCGGCCGGTCCCGGGTCGACGATGCTATATGGCCTGGTCGGCGCAAGCCTCGCGACGATGGGCATTCGGCTGCAGCGGGTCGGGATGGATGATCCCGCCGACCTGCGATTGATTGATGCCGTCGCCCCCTATGACAGCGCCCGGTGGTATCTTGCGACCGCTTGTGCGCCCTGCGGAGAGGAAGCCACGGCGGCGATCGAGGCGGCGCGCGATGCCCCCGACATGGCGTCGCGAGGGCAACGTCTGGCCGAGGCGGATTTCGCGCTGGCGGCCGATGCGGCATTCATTCCGATCGCCCGGCCGCTACGTTGGTCGTTGGTCGCTATTCGGTTGCGGCAGTGGGAGCCGAACACACGCGGGTGGCACCCGTTGAATCATCTGCGTGCCGTACCCAATTGATATTCATGGCCAACACGACCCGCATCGATAATGACCCGCTCCGCCGCATTGCCGGCATGGTCCCACTCGGCAAGGAGCCCGCCGCGGTTCGTCAGCGGTTGGAGGCGATGGAGCATTTGCTGGAGGGGCTATTCACGATCCCCGGCACCAACCGGAAGGTCGGCCTGGACGTGATCCTGAACGTCGTCCCGATCGGCGGCGACGTGATCGCCGCGGCGATGGGGTCGTGGATCGTGTGGGAAGCACGCAACCTGGGCATGTCGAAGCTCCAGATGGCGCGGATGTTCGGCAATGTCGGCACCGACTTCATGCTCGGACTAATCCCCTTCATCGGCGCTGTTCCCGACTTCTTCTTCCGCTCGAACACTCGCAACCTCCGGATCATCAAGAAGCATCTCGACAAGCATCACCCCGCGACGGTAACCGTTCAGGGCTGACGACCGCCGTCGATTCTATCGGCGTCCGCGCCAGATCTTCAGGTCCGCCGTTGCGGGCAGACCGCCGGAATTCGGCTGGCAACGCTCGTACCGGAAGGCCTTGTCCATGCAGAGCCACACCTCGTCCAGCCACCCCTGACGCGTCTCCGTGACGCGGATCGAGGTTACCGGCAAGCGCGGGTTGGCGCGCGAGAGCGCTGCGGAAAAATCGCCAACGGTCAGTGACTTGCGAGAAAGAGCGTTCATGTCCGGATAGCGAAGGGCGTAATATAGCCGCGTCGATGTCCGGAAGTAATTGGCCGGCGTGGTCTGCATGCAGGTGCCATGCTTCGCCCATTCGTGCTGGATCAGTTGCGGCGACGGCGTCGAACACAGCGTGTCGCGGATGACCTTTTTGGGCACGATCGCAGTGGCTGTGCAATATTGTGGCCATTCCTTGCCCACGCCGTCCGGCCATAGCCCGTGCAGTGTGAAGCCGAAGCGATTGCCGCCCCCACACTGGAAGCGCGCAGATCGGTCGTTCGCCTTGTTGCGGCAATATTCCGGAGCCCAGGTGATCGCCAGCGTGTAGCTGCCGATCGGCAGGACACGCTTCGGCTGATCTGGAGAGGGCAAGTCCGGGCGCGGCGTGGCAACGTTGCGCGGAATGACGCATTGATTGGCCTGCGCCTGCGCAATGCCGGGGATGGCCAGCGCGAGACCGGCGAGGATCTTCAACGTCATTTCGGGCTCTCCGTGAAATCCAGACCGATATCGGTGGCGGGGGCGGATTGGGTCAAGCGGCCGACGCTGACATAGGTTACGCCCGTTTCGGCCAGCGCGCGGATCGTGTCGAGCCGCACGCCGCCGGATGCCTCGGTCGGCACGCGTCCGCCGACCAACGTCACCGCGCCGCGCAGGGTCGGCGCGTCCATATTGTCGAGCAGCAGATGCGTCGCACCTGCCGACAAAGCCGGCTCGATCTGGTCGATGCGATCGACCTCGACGATGATGTTCGCGATCCCCGCCGTTTTGGCACGCGCTACCGCCTCCCCGACATTGCCGGCGACGGCGACGTGATTGTCCTTGATCATCGCGGCATCCCACAGGCCCATGCGATGATTGGTCGCGCCGCCCATTCTGGTCGCGTATTTTTCCAGCCGCCGAAGGCCCGGTATGGTCTTGCGCGTGTCCAGAAGTGTCGCACCGGTGCCCGCGATCTTGTCGACATAGCCGCGGGTCATCGTCGCGATGCCGGACAGGTGTTGCACGGTGTTGAGCGCTGACCGCTCCGCCGTCAGCATCGCGCGCGCCAGCCCCTCCAGCCGCATCAGGTCGGTTCCCGCCGCGACGCGCTGACCGTCTTCCACCAGCAACTCGATCCGAACGTCGGGATCCAGCGCGCGGAAGAACGCCTGCGCAATACCGAGGCCCGCGACGACGATAGCATCGCGACTGTCCATCGTTCCTTTAAAACGCGCATCGGCCGGAATGACGGCGGCCGAGGTGATGTCGCCGCCCCGCCCCAGATCCTCCGCGAGCGTCGATGCGACGAACGATTCGAGGTCGAACCCGTCGAGCTGAAAAGTCATTTCGAACGGCCCAAGTTGACGAAGTTGACGCTACGTACGGCCCTTTGGCCCCCCATCCGCCGATTTTGCGATGGCGAAACCGCGCCGCCCGGGGGCGTCGAAGCCATGTTGGAAAAAGGTCTGAAGCTGGACATGCGACGACCTGTGGCATGAAACCGGACCAGTAGGACAGGGCCTTGTTTATCCCGTCCGATCACAGCGGATCCGATCGTGCGTATCGCTTGCTCCGCCGATACGCCGGGCTAAGACTACGGCCGAACGATATGAGGAACATATATGCGCCGCACCCTGACTCTGCTGCTTGCTCTCGCGGTGCTGCCCGGCACGCCGATCATGGCCCAACCGCAAGCGAAGCCCGTCGTGAAGTCAGACGAGAATGCGCGTTTCGCCGCGATCGGCCAGCGCTACATCGACGGCATAGCGAAGTTCGCGCCGGTTTATGGCACCACCCTTGGCGATCATCGCTATGACGACCAGATCGGCGACGTCTCCGCTGCCGGACGAGCCGCAGTGGTGGCGCACGACCGGGCATTGCTGGCCGATCTGGCGAAGATCGACCGGCGCAAATTGACCCGCGAGGCGCAGGTGGATGCCGCGTTGCTGGATAACGCCTTGCGGTACGACCTGTGGCAGACCGAGGTTCTCAAGAATTGGCAGTGGGATATCCAGATCTACAACGATCTGGGCGGCGGCGCGCTCTATGGCCTTGCCGCGCGGGACTTCGCGCCGTGGGAGAAACGGCTGAAATCCGCAACCGCCCGCATGGAGCGGATGCCCGCTTTCCTGGCGCAGGCGCGCGCCGAAATCGTTCCCGCACGCGTGCCCGCGGTGTTCGCGACCACCGTCGCCAAACAGAATGGCGGCATGGTGGAGATCGCGGAAGGCATGCTTGCGCCGCATAAAGGGGAGTTGAACGCCGCCGACGCGAAACGCTTCGACGCCGCGTTGGTGACGCTGAAAAAGGCGGTGGCCGAGCATCAGAAGTGGCTGGACACCGTGCTGGTCCCGCAGGCGAAGGGGGAGTTCCGCCTAGGTGCCAAATTGTACGATCAGAAGATGAAGTTCGCTCTAGTGTCGAACCTGAAGCGTCCCGAGATCAAGGCGCGCGCCACCGCCGCGCTGGCCGATACGAGGGCGCAGATGTACGCGCTGTCGAAGCAGGTTCTGGCAGGCAAGCCGGGCGCCCCCGCCTTGCCAGACCGGCCGAGTGCCGCCGAACAGCAATCCGCGATCGAGGCGGCCCTGGCCCTGTCCTACGCGCAGCGCCCGGCGCGCGACGGGCTGATGGCGAAGGCCAAGCAGACATTGGCGCAGGCGACCGATTTCGTACGGGCGAAGAATTTGGTCACGATGCCCGACGGACCGGTGCGGATCATCACCATGCCCAAGTTCCAGCAGGGTGTCGCCGTGGCCTATTGCGACAGCCCCGGTCCGCTGGAGACGCAGTTGGAGACGTTCTACGCGATCTCCCCGATTCCGGAAGACTGGACCGATGCGCAGGCGACGTCGTTCCTGTCGGAATATAACGATTACATGATTCACGATCTGAGCATCCACGAAGCGATGCCGGGCCATTATCTGCAGATTGCGCATGGCAACCAGTACAAGTCGGTCCTGCGCGCGGTGCTGGGATCCGGGCCGTTCGTCGAGGGATGGGCAGTCTATGCCGAGGGCATGATGATGGACGCAGGGTATCTGAACGACGATCCGTTGTTCAAGCTGACCGTCCTGAAGATGCGGTTGCGATCGATCACCAATTCGCTGCTCGACATCGGTATCCAGACGGAAGGGCTGACGCGCGATCAGGCGATGACCATGATGATGAAGGGTGCGTTCCAGCAGGAGCGCGAGGCATCGGGCAAGTGGGTACGCGCGAGCCTGGGATCGACGCAACTGCTCAGCTATTTCACCGGATATAGCGAGCATGTGGCGATGCGCGACGAGGCCAAGAAGCGTTGGGGTGCGAAGTTCGACCTGAAGACCTATAACGACGCCGTGCTCGCGCATGGATCGCCGCCCGCTCGCTATACCCGTCAATTGTTGTTCGACCTGCCGATCGGGTGAGCGGGCCAGTACATTCGGCCCGCGTCGCTGCCAATTCCGCCATACTATAGTATAGGGATCAGTAACTTGCCGGTTCGGCCTTGTATTGTTGGAAAATTCCCGCGAGCAAGACCCGACTGAACTCGGGGGAGGCAAGTCTATGAGCGTCATCGTAATCGATCCGGGGCACGGCGGCACGAAGTCCATTTCGAACGACAGTAGCTGGAACAATGCGACATCGATCAGCGGCGTGCGGGAAAAGGACCTGACGCTTGATCTGGCGAGACGAATACGGTGGTCGTTGCAGGCGGGTAGCGGCAAGCAGCGAGCAACGGCCTTGGGCAAGAAGGTGACCGTGGTGCTGACGCGCGAGAGCGACGTCAATCTGAGTTTCAAGGCACGCGGTGGCTTCGTCGTCCAGCACCGCGCCGCCATCTTCCTAAGCCTGCATTTCAACGCATCGAACACCCACACCGCGCGCGGGACGGAGGCGTGGATCGACCGGAAATATGTCCGGCCGGGCGTGGGTAGCGAGGGGCCGGGCGTGCCGTTGTCGGGCTTGCGAAACGTCAACGTCGCAGCTGATGCCGCGCTGGCAGGTGCGGTCGCGCAAGCGACCTATATGGCGCTGAAGGATATGGACCCGAAGGCCGCCTTGCGATCCGACTCTTACGCTGAAGAAACGAATGGCGAGGCCTATGCGCCGCCAGCCGGGGTAAAGATGAAGGGGCTTGGTGTCCTTCGCGATGCGACGTTGGGAACGGCTGCAAACCGGTGCCGGGCGGCACTGCTCGAAGTGGATTTCATCGACACGAAGGCTGTCGATACGCTTTTGTGCGGCGCGAATTCGGAGGCCAATCGCAACGCACTGGCGAGCGCGATCGCGATTGCTTTGGTGGAGGCGGCTTAACTCCTCTCCCGTCTCGGTCGAGAAGCTGCCGATTGCAGGATGATCGGCATGTTTCTCGACTATGCCGGAAACGGACCGAAGGAGCGGTCAGGCACCGGGGCGATCAATCCCCGGTGACGCGCACCGGCCCGAGGTCGCCCATGCCGACCGTTCCGCTCGCCATCGCCAGCATCGCATCCAGGCTCTTCTTGGCTTGCAGGCGAAGGCCTTCCTCGATCTCGATCCGCGGCTCCAGATCGCGCAACGCGATGTACAGCTTTTCCATCGTGTTGAGCGCCATGTACGGGCAGATGTTGCAGTTGCAGTTTCCGTCCGCGCCCGGCGCACCGATGAAGTTCTTGAGCGGCGCGGCCTTTTCCATCTGATGGATGATGTGCGGTTCGGTGGCGACGATCAGCGTGTCGCCCGCCATCTGGTCGGCATATGCGAGAATACCGCTGGTCGATCCGACATAATCCGCATGATCGAGGATGTAGGGCGGGCATTCGGGGTGCGCCGCGACCGGCGCGCCAGGGTGCTTGAGCTGCAGCTTAAGCAATTCCGTCTCGCTGAACGCCTCGTGCACGATGCACACGCCGGGCCACAGCAGCATGTCGCGCCCCGTCTTCCGCGCGAGATAGCCGCCGAGGTTCTTGTCCGGTCCGAAGATGATCTTCTGGTCGAGCGGAATCTGGCTGAGGATCTTTTCGGCGGAGGAGGACGTGACGATCACGTCGCTCAGCGCCTTCACCTCGGTCGAGCAGTTGATGTACGTCAGCGCGATGTGATCCGGGTGTTGCGCACGGAATTCGGCGAACTGGTCCGGCGGGCAGCTATCCTCCAGCGAACAGCCGGCATTGAGATCGGGAAGCACGACGATCTTGTCCGGCGACAGGATCTTTGCCGTTTCCGCCATAAACTTCACGCCGCAGAACGCGATCACGTCGGCATCGGTCGCCGCCGCCTTTTTCGAAAGGTCGAGGCTGTCGCCGACGAAATCGGCAATGTCCTGAATTTCCGGCTTCTGGTAATAATGCGCGAGGATGACGGCGTTGCGATCCTTGCGCAGCCGATCAATCTCGGCCCTCAGGTCCAGCCCGGTGAGTGTTCCGCCGATGCCTTGTCTCGCGTCCATTCGTCAAACCCTTGCAGTGCGGGTCGTAGATGGACGGCGGCGCGCGAAGGATCAAGGGCGGACGGCGGGCGGCGGCCCCGGGAACGGTGGATAGGCGAGCGGATCGACCGATGCCCCGGGGGATCCCGCGACCACGCCGCGGTACAGCGCCGGGCCGGCGGGACTGTAAGTCACTACCTCGACCAGTACGGTCGATCCGACGATCACGCCGATGCCCCAGAGCCATGCCGGATGCACCTTGCGGCGGCGGCGCAGGTCGGCCGCGACGCCGATCGCCGGGAAGATCAGCACCGCGGCGAACGTCGCTTCATAGGCATAGGGGATGAAGAGCGGCAGCGGCATCAGCCGGCCGAATGCAGGGCCGAGCAACAATGCCATTCCGCAATAATGCAGCCGCGCATGCCACGCCGTCTGCTTGCGATAGACGATCGCCGCCGCGGTTAGCCCGGCAAACGCCAGGATCGATACCGGGTTGAGTAGCAGGAACTTCACGGCTGAAAGAAGAACGGCGCGTGCCCCGCGCGGACCAGCCGCACCGTGACGAGCGTGCCCAGCACGACCATCGCGATCATCCATCCCGCACCGATCCAGCCCAGCCAGCGGTGCAGCGTCCGCGCTCGCCGTGCCACGAGGACGTTCTGCGCAAGATACAAAGCGGTCCAGCCCATGAAGACGATCGCATGTGCATGGACGATGGCGGGCGAGGCGAAGCTGGACCGCCCCATGCCAAGTTGCAGGCCGAACCCGGCGACGATAGTCAGCGCCATCGCGATCGAAGTGTAGAGAAAGAACCGCTCGCCGCGCGGAGCGATCTCGATAGATTCGGTCACCGTAGCCATCGTCGCCCCCGACAATAGAAGTCGGGCGTTCATACCCGATTCTATCGAGTCACTCAACGCTGGTTGGCGAGGACTTCCTCCGGGGTGCGGGATCGATCCATCTGCTCGCCGGGACCGCGTGCGTCGAACGGAAAGCGGACGACGACGCGAATGTCCTGTTCGCCCGTCGCCGCGATCGGCGCGCTGGCGAGATCGGCGAGCACCCGGCGCGCATTCTCCCGCGCAGCCGCCATGTGTTCGGGCCTGATCCCTTCCGCGACGGCGGCACGCCGGGCGTTGACGCTGGTCTGGCGGTTGAGTTGATCGGCGGCGTCGCGCGTCACGACGAGTCCCCGCGTGCGATTGGCGGTCTGCGCCGCCCAATCGATATTTGGCGCGGCCGGTACGATATCGGGCGCCTCGATCGTCAGGACGCGGCGTTCCGCGTCCCAGACATAGGCGTCGGCCGGAAGCTTCGACATATCGACGAAATAGTCGATCGAGAACGGCGCCTTCACCACCTTGTCGGAAGTAAACATGCCGAAACCCCGCGTGTCGGTCGCGCTGGCCTGGACGGTCCCGGTCAGCGCGCCGACCTTGATCGCGCTCGCGCCCGCAAACTTCGCGCTGACGATACGGGTGATCGCGCGACCATCCGCTTCCGTGGTGATCGCATAGCTTTCGTTATATTTGTCCCACGCGATCCTGCCCGCGACCATTGCCGCGATGATGACAATGATCGCGACGACGATCCTTGCGATGCCCTTATTGCCCATCAGGCCGCGTCCACGACATGCCAGGTCTCACCGCGTTCGATTGCCAGACCGCGCGACCGCAGATCGATCAGATGCGCGAGCACGGAACGTTCGGCGGCGGGAAACAGGCGGGGATCGATACCGACATACATGCGCCCGACCATATCGGGGATCGTGCGAGGCTCATCGCGCAGGAGCCGCAGGATCTGCCCCTCGCGTTGCTTGCGATGGCCGATCATGCCGCGCAACAGCCGCTTGGGATTGTCGACCGGGTCGCCGTGGCCCGGATAATAGACGCGGTCGTCGCGCGCCTGAAGTTTTTCCAGGCTGCGCATGTAATCACCCATGTCGCCGTCGGGCGGGGAGACGATGCTGGTCGACCAGCCCATGACATGGTCGCCGCTAAACAGCGCGCCGTCCTCTTCCGACGTTCCGCCGGACAGTGCGAAACACAAATGATTCGAGGTGTGGCCCGGCGTGGCGATCGCGGTCAGCGCCCATCCTTCCCCGCCGACCGAATCGCCGTCCGCCAATATGGTGTCGGGCGCATAGTCCCGATCGAATGCCGCATCGGACCGTAGCCCCGCATCGTCCAGCGCAAGCGGTGCGCAACCGACGATCAGGGCGCCGGTCGCCCGTTTCAGCGGGCGTGCGCCGGGGCTGTGATCACGGTGCGTGTGCGTGATGACGATCGCGCGAAGCGGGCGGGCGCCCAGTGCATCCAGTATTGCCTGGATATGCACGGCATCGTCCGGTCCGGGATCGATAACGGCGAGATCCGCCGTTCCGACGATATAAGTCTGCGTGCCGGTATAGGTATAAGGCGAGGCGTTGGGCGCGAGAAGCCGAACGACACGGGGTTCAAGCGTCTGCGGGACGCCGGGTTGCTGGTCGCTCATGGCCACGAGATGGAGTTTTCGGGTGTCCGGCGCAAGTCCGGCGGTTCGCCGTTACAGCCGCTCCACCGCGCGCTTGATCCTGCGGAGAACCTCCTGATCGCAGGCGGGCGCGTCCGATGCCTCGATCGCCAGCGCCATCAGCCGGACCGCACCGAAACTGGCCGCCAACCCCTTCAGGCGAAAGGCGGCGGCCTGCCAGCCATCATGGTCCTGCGCGGCCTCCAGACCCTCTACACCGCGCTGCACGCTTTCTATAAACGCGCCACGTAGTTCCGCGATCAGCGCGGGTTCGTCGCCCACCGCCGCCGCAAGGGCCGCATCGATTGCACCGGGATCATATGCCATGCCCCTTTCTAAAGCCGAATTGCTTAACGCAACGTTTCGCTATTCGCTTCCCCGGCGCGCGTTTCGTGGTACACGATGCGGATGAACGGGGGTTCTCGCATCGTCGATTTCAAATCGGATCGCTCGGACGGTGTGCCGGAGGATGAACTGCTGCCAGACCCTATCGGCGAACGGGCCGGCCACGATATTGCCCGCCCTTCCCAATTCGATACCGACATGATCGATTATGAAGAATCGTCCGGCACGCTGGGCAAGGTGCTGGCGGCGCTGGGCGTCGTCGTGTCGCTCGCATGGGTCGGCGGGGCGCTGTTCCTGGCCTGGCCGACGTTAGGGAATGTCAGCCCCGTGACGCTGGCGGGGTTCATCGCAGCCTTGTGCGTTCCGCCCGCGCTGATCGGTATCCTGCTGCTGCTTGGCCTGCGCAACAGCACGGCGGAGGCGCGGCGTTTCGGTCGCACCGCGCAGGCGATGCGCGATGAGGCGGCAAGCCTTGAGCGCACCGTGGCCCTGCTGTCCGATTCGATCGAGGCAAACCGCACGCGGCTCGCCGAACAAGTCACGACGCTCATCGCATTGGGCGACGGCGCGGCCGTGAAGCTCGGCACGATCGGCGCCGGCCTGGCGGACCAGGTCGTCCAAACCGAGGCGCATGCCCGGACGCTCGCGGAAGCCGCGACGGCCGCGCATGTTAAGCTGGACGTGCTGACGACGATGTTGCCGCGCGCGCATCAGGAAACGGACGATCTCGCGCAGTCGCTGGAACGCACTGGGCTGACCGCAGCGTCGCATGCCGCGGCACTGGACGCGCAATTGACCGCCCTCGCGGACCGCGGGCGCGAGGCGGATGCACTGGCCAGCGGTGCCGCACAACGGCTCGCCGCGCACATCACGCGGATGGAAGCGACCGGCGAGACCGCAGGCGCCCGGCTCGAACAGGTTACCGGCAAGATGTCCGAAGCGGTCGACGGACTGCTCGGCCGCACCGCCGATGCCGTCGATGAGGCACGCAAGGGCATTGCCGCACAGGGCGATGCGATGCTGGCGATGCTCGGCACGAACCAGGCCGCGCTCGACCGCGCCGGACACGACAGCGCCGAGGCGTTGTCCGCACGCATCACGACGATCGAAACGCTGATCGACCGCATCGCCGACAGGCTGAGCGACCAGCGGACGGCGAGCGATGCGATCATCCACGAACTGGACACGGGCATCTCGCACGTCTCGGGCCGGCTCGACACGATGCACAGCAATGGCATCGAACGGACGCAGACGCTCGCTGCCTCGATCAGTGCGCTCGGCGGATCGGCCGACGCGATGACGGAAGCGTTGAAGACGGGCGAGGAAATGGCGCGCGCGACCATCTCCACGACCGAACACCTGCTGCTCGCGCTGGACGCTGCGGCGCGCGAGATCGACGAGACGCTGCCGGATGCGCTCGCCCGACTGGACGACCGTATCGCGGGGAGCCGCCGCGTCGTGACGGAAGCCAAGCCGGAGCTGCTCGCCTTGGTGACTGCGGCCGAGAGCACGCACGATGCGATCGAGGCAATCGCTCAGGTCATTTCCGGACAACGCGATCTGGTCGACAAATTGTCCGGCACGATGATCGCGACGCTGAATAACGGGCGTATCAAGGCGGACGAAATCGGCCAGATGGTCGACGACACGATCGACCGGACCAACTTGTTCGCCGAAGAGGCAGCGCCCCGGCTGGTCGAGGCGCTGCTGCGCGTCCGCGATACCGCCAGCGCCGCCGCCGACCGGGCGCGCGAGACGCTGGCGAGCGTCATCCCCGAAGCTGCCGAAGCATTGGAAGCCGCCAGTGGAGAGGCGATGCGCCGCGCAACGGACGCCGCGCTGGAGCAGCAGATCGCCGCGATCGGTCGGGCCGCCGACGATGCCGCGAACGCCGCGCAACGCGCTTCCGAACGCCTGACGCACCAGATGCTCAACATCGCCGATTCGACCGCCGTGGTGGAAAGTCGGATCGAGGAAGCTCGCGTCGAACGCGAGGCCGCGGATAAGGACAGCATCGCCAAGCGGGTTTCGCTGCTGATCGAGGCGCTGAATTCGGCATCGATCGATATTACCAAGACCTTCTCGACCGAAGTGACCGACAGCGCCTGGGCCGCGTACCTGAAGGGCGACCGGGGCGTCTTCACACGCCGCGCCGTCCGTCTGGTCGACGCCAGCGACGCCCGCGACATCCTGCGCCTGTATGACGAGGACATGGCGTTCCGCGAACAGGTCAATCGCTACATCCACGACTTCGAGGCGATGCTCCGCGCGATCCTGTCGCAGCGCGATGGCTCGCCGCTTGGGGTGACGTTGCTGTCGTCCGACATGGGTAAGCTGTACGTCGCCTTGGCTCAGGCGATCGAGCGGTTGCGGACCTGAGGCGGTTTCGGCTGGGTTGGGCCGCGGATCGCGTGCTTAGGTCGGAAGGGTAAGGCGTTTTGGGCCCGGGTTGCGGGAGGCGATTCCGAGCCGGCGCTTTTTTCCTGTCATTTGCAGTTGCGTCCCAAGCCAAGCCGGGCAGAGATACGACCGTGAAAACGGGGCGCGGCAGTTGCCTCACTTGACGTCGTATCGAGCGTGCATCCAGTCCGACGGGAAAGCGTCGCCTGTCGCGGTTCTGGGTCGAAGCCCGATATCTTCTCGCTGCCGAACGAACGCCTTCCCGCAAAGCACTTCCGCCCCCGTTCGTTTCGAGCGAAGTTGAGAAACCTTAGCGATGGTCCGCTAACGTCGTTTCTCGACTTCGCTCCAAACGAATGGGGGAACGCGTGGGGATACGAGCGCCCCTCGGGTGCAAACGTCTGGCGGCGGTTCGGACGTCAGTCGTATCGAGGATCGTATCAGCGGGATATCCCGCCGCAGATGCGTTGCGAGCAGGCTTTAAAAGCTGAGTAACCTGCTGGAATATTTCAAGAGCAGCCTGGGACAGGTGACTCAACGCGACAGACTTCCGTTCGCCCTGAGCTTGTTGCCGGGCGTGTCCGTGTCCGCTGTGAAGGTGCTTCGACAGGCTCAGCACGAACGGGTCGGGGGTAGCTGCCACGTCTTATGCCCGGAAGCGTAAGGATATCCCGCCGCCGCATCCCCTCGAAGCATCACCATGCCGGTCCTGGGCGTATCGACATTCACCCCTGCCGCTCCGGCGAAGACCGGAGCTCAGTCGCGGGGAAGGTCCGTAACGAGCTACAGCCCCTTGATACCGCAGCTTTCCCAACCGGACCCCGGCCTCGGCCGGGGCGGTGTGGAAGCGCACACGCCTTTAGCAGCTGAATGTCGATCGGGCCTAAAGCAAATTAACCCGACCCACGCGGACGCCGGGCCCCTGCCCGATCACTCGGCCGGGATAAGCCGATCGATGATCTGCGGCGTGATCCAGCCGTAGATATAATTCAGCTGGAACAGCAGGAACAACACGGTCGCCACGACCGTCACGCGCAGCGCGATGCGTCCGGGGCGGAATTCGTGCGGTGCGCTCTCGGCCTGGCCGGGGACGCGGGCCGCCCCGGCCTCGTCCGTCGTTCGGACACCGAACGGCAGGACGAGGAACACGGACAGCGACCAGAACAGGAAGTAGATCGCCAGCGCGGAGGTCCACTTCATCATGGCGTCAGGCCTCGATCAGCAGGACATCGACGATCGGCTTCTTGCCGGTCCAGCGCGTCGCGACGCGGCGGACCGCAAGGCGCAGCGACTCACGCAGCTTGGCGCGATCGCGCCCGCTTTGGCGGACCGCCTGGACAAGCGCATCGGTCGCCTCGTCGACGAAGGGATCGCGATCCTCCTCGACCGGAATACCCTGCAAACGGACCTGAGGCTGGCCGATCATCCGGCCGCCCTTGTCGATAGCGACCGCAACGGAGATCTGCCCGTTGACTGCCAGCTTGCGGCGCTCGTTGATGGTTTGGCCGTCACCCGGCAGGATGACGTCGCCGTCGAGCACGAGCCGCCCGACCTGTGCATGGCCGATCTTAGCCGGATCGCCGGGCGCCAGACGAACGATGTCGCCATTGGTCTGCACCAAAGCGCGCGGCACGCCCTGCGACAGGCCATAGCGTGCCTGCTCCATCAGGTGACGCATCTCGCCGTGAACCGGGATCAGCACCTCGGGACGCATCCAGCGGTACATCTGCGCGAGTTCGGGACGGCCGGGGTGACCCGATACGTGGACGTGCGCCTGACGATCGGTGATCATCACTACGCCCTTCGCCGCGAGCTTGTTCTGGATCAGGCCGATCGCGACTTCGTTGCCGGGAATCTGCTTCGACGAGAAGATCACCGTGTCGCCTGCATCCAGGCTGATCGGGTGGGATCCCGCCGCGACGCGGCCGAGCGCGGCACGTTCCTCGCCCTGCCCGCCCGTGGCGATGATCATCACCTTGTTCGCCGGCAGGCGCATCGCCGCATCCGGATCGATCGTGTTCGGGAAATCCTTGAGATACCCCGTTGCCTTGGCGACCTTCAGGATACGATCCAGCGACCGGCCGGCGACGCACAATTGGCGCCCCGTCTCGCGCGCGACCTCACCCAGCGTGTGCAGACGCGCGGCGTTGGACGCGAACGAGGTGACCAGCACGCGACCGCGCGCCTTGCCGACCGTCTCCATCAGGCCGATACGGACATCCGCCTCCGATCCCGACGCATCCTCGTTGAAAACGTTGGTCGAATCGCAGACCAGGGCGAGGATACCCTCGTCGCCGATCGCGGTCAGCTGCTCCGGCGTGGCGGGCGTGCCGACCTGCGGTGCTGCGTCCAGCTTCCAGTCGCCGGTGTGGAAGATGCGGCCGTAAGGCGTGTCGATCAGCAGCGCGCTCGGCTCGGGGATCGAATGCGCCATGGGCACGAAGGTGAAGCGAAACGGCGCGAGGTCGAAGCCTTCGCCGACCGGGATAACCTTCAGCTTTACGCGATCGGCATTGCCTTCCTCGTCCAGCTTGCCGCGGATCAGCCCCGCGGTGAACGGCGTCGCGTACAACGGCACGCCCAGATCCTCGGCGAGATACGGCAATGCGCCGATATGGTCCTCGTGCCCGTGGGTCAGGACGATACCCACCAGGTCGTCCAGCCGTTCTTCGATAAAGGCGAGATCGGGCAGGATCAGGTCGATGCCCGGATATTGCGGATCGGCAAAGGTCACGCCGCAATCCACCATCACCCATTTGCCGTCACACCCGTACAGGTTGACGTTCATGCCGATTTCACCGGAGCCGCCAAGCGCGACGTAGAGGAGTTCTTTCTTTGAGCTTTTCACTATTGTCTTTCGTATTCAGCCGCTTGTGCGCAATATGCGGGCGGCAAAGTGGTGCGCGGTAAAGCGCGGATGATCTCGTGAGGAAGAGCGGGGCGCCATCCGCACCTGGCGGGGACGAGCGCGCACTCGAAACTCTTGGAACTATATATGGGCGCGATCCCACATCATCGCCAGCCCCTGAATCGTCAGGTCGCCCTCGATGACGTCGAAAACATCGGTTTGTTTCTCGAACAGGGTCGCGAGACCGCCCGTTGCGATGACCTTCACCGGCCGTCCGACCTCGGCCTTCATCCGGCCGACGAGTCCCTCGATCATCGCGACATAGCCCCAATAGATGCCGATATGCATCTGGCTGACGGTATCGCGGCCGATCACGCTGGTGCTGACGGGTGCCTCGATCGCGATACGGGGGAGCTTGGCGGCGGCGGTGACAAGAGCATCAAGCGACAGGTTGATACCGGGCGCGATGATCCCACCCTTATAAGCGCCGGAATAATCTACGACGTCGAACGTCGTCGCGGTTCCGAAATCGATGACGATCAGGTCGCCGGGATGCAGCGCATGCGCAGCGATGACGTTGACGGCGCGGTCCGCCCCGACCTGGCTCGGTTCGTCCACGTCGAGCTGGATGCCCCATTCGACCGGAGCCTGTCCGGCGATCAGCGGTTCGCCACCGAAATACTTGCGGGCCAGCGTTTGCAGATTGTGCAACGCGCGGGGCACGACGGTGGCGATGATCACGCCGGTCACTTGGCTGCGATCATAGCCCTCCAGGCTCAGCAACTGGCTGAGCCAGACGGCATATTCGTCCGCGGTGCGACGTGGGTCGGTGGCGATGCGCCAGCGCGCCTTGATCCCATTGGCCCGATCGCTCGGGTCGACGAGCGCGAATACGACATTGGTATTGCCGGCATCGATCGCGAGCAGCATTGGTCTTTGTCCTAGCGCTAGATCAGGAAGATATCGGCGGCGTGAATGACACGGGTCGATCCATCCGCCAAGCGGAGGATGAGTGCGCCGTCTGAATCGAGCCCCTGAAACAGGCCTTCGACCACGCTTCCATCGGGCAAAGCGGCGTTCAGTGCGGTGCCCACCGGGTGCGCCCGGTCCATCCAGCGCTGACGAATGGGGGCGATCCCCTCGCCGCGCCAACGCGCGAGCCAGCGGGCAAAGCTTTCCGCGAGCGTTTCGGCAAAATCGGCCGGGTCGGGGGTGACGCCGTGCGCGGACAGGCTCGTCGTCGGCCGATCCAGTCCCTCGGGGTGGTGCGCCAGGTTGACGCCGATCCCGATCACGACGGCATCGGCATTGCGTTCCAGAAGGATGCCCGACACTTTCGCGCCTGCGATGAGCAGGTCGTTCGGCCATTTCAATGCAGCTTCCAGGCAAAGCGGATCGGCCGGAAGGTAGACCCGGACCGCCTCTTCGACGGCAACCGCCGCGACCAGCGCCAGCGTCGCCGCGGCGGGATCGGTCGGCCGCAACCGGACGAGTGTCGAGGCACTGTAATTACCGACCGGCGATACCCAGGCCCTACCCTGCCGCCCGCGCCCGCTGGACTGGCGTTCGGCGCGAAGCCACAACCCTTCCGCTGCGCCCGTTCCGGCGAGCGCCAGCACGTCCGCGTTCGTCGATCCGGTCTCCGCGACAGTGCGGATGGTGGTCAGAAGAGCGACCGTGCGGCGTTGAGTGTGAGAACGCCCAGCGGCGCGAGCAACACCCAACCCACTGGCGAGACGAACACAGCCGCCGCGGCGATCAAGCCGCCCTCGACCACGCTACCGCCGCGTTGAAATTCCGGCGCAGGCTCATCGAAGTACATTACCTTGACGACACGAAGGTAATAATAGGCGCCGATGACGGAGGCGACGAACCCGGCGACCGCCAACGGGTACAGACCCGCATCGACCGCCGCCTTGAACACGGCCAGCTTGGCATTGAACCCCAGCAGCGGCGGTATGCCCGCCAGCGAGAACATGAAGATCGCAAGCGCCGCCGCGAGCCCCGGACGCGTCTGCGACAGGCCGGACAGGCTGGAAATCGTCTCGACCGGTTCACCGCTCGCATCGCGCATCTGCAGCACGACGAGGAAGCTGCCCAGCGTCATGACGACATAGACGGTCAGGTAGAACAGCACCGACGCCACACCGTCCGGCGTACCGGCGGCGAGGCCGACCAGTACGAAGCCGACATTGTTGATCGACGAATAGGCCAGCAGGCGCTTGATGTTGCTCTGTCCGATCGCTGCGACCGCACCGAGGATGATCGAGGCGAGCGCCGCGAAGATCACGATCTGGCGCCACGCGTCGGTCGCCGGGCCCATCGCCTCGATGGCGACACGGACCGCCATCGCCATTGCCGCCACTTTGGGAGCGCTGGCGAAGAACGCAGTCACCGGCGTGGGAGCGCCTTCATATACGTCCGGCGTCCACATGTGAAACGGCACGGCGCTGATCTTGAAGGCCATGCCGGCGAAGACGAAGACGAGACCGAAGGTCAGGCCGAGCGAATTGGTGCCAGCATAGGCGGTGGAGATCTGGTTGAACGTGGTCGATCCGCTAAAGCCATAGACCAGCGAAATGCCATACAGCAGAATACCGCTCGCCAGCGCGCCGAGCACGAAATACTTCAGCCCCGCTTCGGCCGACCGCGTATCGCGCCGCATGAAGCTGGCGAGGACATAGGCAGCAAGGCTCTGCAGTTCCAGACCGACATACAATGTCAGCAGGTCGCCCGCCGACACCATCATCCCCATGCCGGCCGACGAGAGCAGGATGAGAACGGGATATTCGGGTCGCAGATCGTCACCCGTCGTGCGCTCGAAGAAACGGGGCGCCATGATGATCGCAACGGCGGCCGCGATATAGATCAACACCTTGGCGAACGCGCCGAACGCGTCCGCATGATAGAGCCCGTCGAACGCGAGGCCACCATTGGCGGACGGCCCGGTCAGCGCGATGCCCGCACCGGCGAGGATCGCGACCGCGGTCCACGATACCGCGCGGGTCGAGGCCTGACCACCCCAGGCGGAAACCAGCATCAGCACCAGCGCGCCGATCGCCAGAACGACCTCCGGCAGGGTCAAGATAAGATTGGCGGACGTGCTCATTTATGATCCCCGGCATGCGCGGCCGTGGCCGGCGGCGCTGCCTTCCCTATCGTCGGCTTGCTATCCCCGGCGGGCGCCGCGTGGGCGACGCGCGCGACCAGGGTCGATACGTCTCCGCGCATTGGTGCCATGAAGCTCTCGGGATAGACGCCCATCCACAAGATCACGGCAGCGATCGGCGCGAGCAATGTGATCTCGCGCAGGCTGAGGTCGCTCATCGCCTTTACGTCGTCCTTCACCAGCTCGCCGAACACGACGCGGCGGTACAGATACAGCATGTACGCCGCGCCGAGGATGATGCCCGTGGTGCAGAGCAATGCCGCCCAAGTCGACACCTTGTACGTGCCCATCAACGACAGGAATTCACCCACGAAGCCACTGGTGCCCGGCAGGCCGATCGAGGCCATCGTGAACAGCAGGAAGAAGAGCGCATAGCGCGGCATGTTGATCGCAAGGCCGCCGTACCGGTCGATCTCGCGCGTGTGCAGGCGATCGTAGATGACGCCGACGCAAAGGAACAACGCGCCCGAAGCGAGACCATGCGACAGCATGACCATCATCGCGCCTTCGATACCCTGCTGGTTGAACGCGAACAGGCCGATCGTGACGATCGCCATGTGGGCGACCGACGAATAGGCGATCAGCTTCTTCATGTCGTTCTGAACCAGCGCGACGAGCGAGGTGTAGATCACCGCGACCGCCGAGAGGCCGAGGACCAGCCAGGTCAGTTCCGAAGATGCTTCCGGGAACATCGGCAGGCTGAAGCGCAGGAAGCCGTAGCCACCCAGCTTGAGCAGCACGCCCGCCAGGATGACCGACCCCGCGGTCGGCGCCTGGACGTGCGCGTCGGGCAGCCAGGTGTGGACGGGCCACATCGGCATCTTCACCGCGAAGGACGCGAAGAAGGCGAGCCACAGCCAGAATTGCGCATGGACCGGGAAGTCGGTGTTCATCAGCGTCGGAATGTCGCTGGTGCCCGCATAGTTGGTCATCCACAGCATCGCGACGAGCATCAGCACCGAGCCGAGCAGCGTGTAGAGAAAGAATTTATAGCTGGCGTAGATCCGGTTCGCGCCGCCCCAGATACCGATGATCAGGTACATCGGGATCAGGCCGGCTTCGAAGAAGATGTAGAACAGGAACAGGTCCTGCGCCGCGAACGTGCCGATCATCAGCACTTCGGTCAGCAGGAACGCAGCCATATATTCGGGCACGCGCTTGGTGATCGCCGACCAGCTGGCGCCGATGCAGATCGGCATCAGGAACACGCTGAGCATGATCAGGAGCAGCGCGAACCCGTCGATGCCGAGTTTCCAGTCGAACACGCCCAGGCTACCGGGATATTCCACGAACTGCCATTGCGGACCGCCGATATCGAACTGCGTCCACAGGCCGATGCCGAGCACGAAATCGACCAGGGTCGCGGCCAGCGCGAGCCAGCGCGCGGTGTTCGCCGACACGAACAGGCAGCTCACTGCCGCGATCGCGGGGACCGCCAGCATGACGCTCAGGATGGGAAAGCCGCTCACTTCGAGATCGCCCAGGTAATCGCGGCGGTCAGGCCGATCAGCATGACGAACGCATAGCTATAGAGATACCCCGTTTGAACCCTGGCGGTGACTCGCGTGCCCTGCTGTACCAGCCAGGCCGACCCGTTCGGGCCGAAGCGATCGATCGTCCTCTCGTCCCCGCGGTGCCAGAAGAACCTCCCGATCGCGAAGGCCGGCCGCACGAAGATGAGATGGTACAATTCGTCGAAATACCATTTGTGCAGCAGAAAGTCGTAGATCACGCTGAACTGTGCCGCCAGCGTCGCCGGGAAGCCCGGGTTCCGGATATAAGCGAGCCAGGCCGTCCACAGACCGAGCAACATCGCGATCGTCGCCGATAGTTTGATGATCGTCGGGACGCCGTGCATTTCGTGCATTAGATGTTCGCGGAAGGCGATGGCATTGTGCCAGAACCGTTCGCCCGCTTCCGGCTCGATGAAGAAGCTGTGGAACGCGAAACCGGCCGCGATCGCGCCGATCGACAGGACGATCAGCGGGATCAACATCGGCAGCGGGCTTTCGTGCGGGTGATAGCCACCCGTCCCTGCCGGCAGTTCGTGCGCGCCGGCCGAATGCGTATCGGGCGTATGCCCGGCATCTTCGACGGCCGGGTGCGCGTCGTCCGCAGCGTGATGCGCATCGTGTGCGGCATGATGGCCGTCATGGCCATGATCGCCATGACCATGCGCCTCGTGGATCGCGTGCTGGATATGCTCGGACCGCGCCCAACGCGGCTTGCCGTAGAAGGTGAGGAACATCAGCCGCCACGAATAGAAGCTGGTCAGCAATGCGACGAGCACGCCGACGAACCACACGCCGGGCTGGCCCGCGGCCCATGCGCCTTCGATGATCGCGTCCTTCGAATGGAAACCGGCAAAACCGATCGCCAGATGGTTGCCGAACACAGCGGGAAGCCCGACGCCGGTGATCGCCAAGGTACCGGCCATCATCGCCCAGAACGTCACCGGAATGCTTTTCCGCAGGCCGCCATAATAGCGCATATCCTGTTCGTGATGCATTGCGTGAATCACCGAACCGGCGCCCAGGAACAGCAAGGCCTTGAAGAAGGCATGCGTGAACAGGTGGAACATCGCCGCGCCGTAAGCGCCGACGCCCGCTGCGAAGAACATATAGCCAAGCTGCGAGCAGGTCGAATAGGCGATCACGCGCTTGATGTCGGTCTGCACCAGCCCGCACGTCGCGGCGAACAGGCATGTCGCGGCGCCGATCGTGGTAACCACGCTCAGGGCGACCGGGCTCGTCTCGAACATCGGCGACAGACGGCAGACCATGAACACGCCCGCAGTGACCATCGTCGCCGCGTGGATCAGCGCCGACACCGGGGTCGGCCCCTCCATCGCGTCCGGCAACCAGGTGTGCAGCCCGAGCTGCGCCGACTTGCCCATCGCGCCGACGAACAGCAGCAGGCACAGGACCGTCATCGTGTCGAGATCGGTATCCGAGAAAGCCGATCGTCGATCCGGCCATACCCGGTGCGGCAGCGAGGATTTCCGGGATCGAGACAGTATTGAACACCAGGAACGTGCCGAAGATGCCGAGCATGAAGCCCAGATCGCCGACGCGGTTGACGACGAACGCCTTGATCGCCGCGGCGTTCGCGCTCGGTTTCTTGAACCAGAAGCCGATCAGCAGATAGCTTGCGAGACCGACGCCTTCCCAGCCAAAGAACATCTGGACGAGGTTGTTCGCCGTCACCAGCATCAACATCGCGAAGGTGAACAGCGATAGATAGGCGAAGAAGCGCGGCTGGCTGTCGTCTTCCGACATATAGCCCCAGCTATACAGATGGACGAGCGCGGACACGCTGGTGACCACGACGAGCATTACGGCGGTCAGCAGAATCCACCTTCAATGCCCAGGACACGTCCATGTCGCCGGAATGGATGAAGTGCAGCACCGGCACGACATAGGCCTCCGCTTCCCCGCCGATAAACGACAGGAAGATCGGCCAGCTGAGCGCGCAGGACAGGAAGAGCGCCCCGGTCGTGACGACCTTGGAGGGCACCAGACCGATGACGTTGCGGCCGAGCCCCGCCACGATCGCGGCGAGCAGCGGCAGGAAGACGACGAAGAGGATCGCGTTCACTGGTCGATCACCCCTTCATCCGGTTGACGTCGTCGACCGAAATGGTCCCGCGTCCACGGAAATATATCACCAGAATAGCCAGCCCGATCGCTGCCTCGCCCGCAGCGACGGTCAGCACGAACATCGCGAACACCTGTCCCACGAGATCGTGCAGGTAGCTGGAAAAGGCGACGAAGTTCAGGTTCACCGACAGCAGGATCAGTTCGACCGCCATCAGCATGACGATCAAATTCTTGCGATTGGCGATGATGCCGACCACGCCCAGCGCGAACAGGATCGCCGCCACGACCAGATAGTGCGTCAACCCGATCACAATTCCACCCCCTGCCCGACGCCCGGCTGCGTGTTGCGCGTCGCATCCTGCGGACGGCGCGCAACCTGGCGCGAGATATTCTGGCCACGCACGCCACCACGCTCGCGATGCGTCAGCACGATCGCCCCGATCATCGCGACCAGCAGCACCAGACCGGCACCTTCGAACACGAACAGGTAGCGCGTGTACAATAGCATGCCGATTGCCTCGATATTGGGCACAGCGGCGTCGATCGGCGCGGCGCGGCGGCCGAGTTCAATCCCGCCTGCGCTCCACGCACCGAACGCGATCATGATCTCCGCCGCCAGCGCGATCGCCAGGACGAGGCCGATCGCGGCGTAGCGCGCAAAGCCGGCGCGGAGCTCGGCAAAGTCGATGTTGAGCATCATCACGACGAACAGGAACAACACCGCGACCGCCCCAACATACACGATGACCAGCAGCATCGCGATAAATTCGGCGCCGACCAGGACCATCAGCCCGGCGGCGTTGAAGAAGGCCAGGATCAGCCACAGCACGGCATGCACCGGGTTGCGCGCCGTAATGGTCAGCGCTCCCGATACGATCACCATGATCGCGAAGAGATAGAAGGCGATTGCTTGGATCACGGAATCTGTGTGCCCCTCAGAGTTGTCGCGCGCTTAACGGTACGGCGCATCGGCGGCAAGGTTGGCCGCGATCGCGCTTTCCCACCGGTCGCCATTGGCGAGCAGTTTCGCCTTGTCGTAGATCAGTTCCTCGCGCGTCTCGGTCGCATATTCCAGGTTCGGACCTTCGACCACGGCATCGACCGGGCAGGCTTCCTGGCACAGGCCGCAGAAGATGCACTTGGTCATGTCGATGTCGTAGCGCGTCGTACGACGGCTGCCGTCCTCGCGCGGTTCGGCCTCGATCGTTATCGCCAGCGCAGGGCACACGGCCTCGCACAATTTGCACGCGATGCACCGCTCTTCGCCATTGGGATAGCGCCGCAGCACATGCTCACCCCGGAAACGCGGCGATAGCGGGTTCTTTTCGTACGGATAGTTGATCGTCGCCTTGGTCTTGAAGAAGTATTTCAGCGTCAAAGCGTGTGCCTTGACGAACTCCCACAGGGTGAAGGCCTTGATGTACTGACCAATGCTCACAGGCTGGCCTCCGTTCTGGTGACGACCCGGTCGCGGCACACGCCGTCGGTCGGGTAGGTCGGACGCTGGGCATCGTACAGGCCCGATGGCGTCGCATATCGCTTGAGATACACGCGATCGGCCGGAGCGCAGTCCGTGCCGACGCGCGTCAGCATGAGGAACCCGGACACCAGGAACACCCAGAAGAGCGACAGCGGCAGAAATACCTTCCAACCCAACCGCATCAACTGGTCGTAGCGATACCGCGGCACGGTCGCCTTCACCCAGCTGAACAGGAAGAAGAAGAACAGGATCTTGGCGAACAGCCAGATGATCCCCGGTACCAGATACAGCGGCGCCCAGTCGAACGGAGGCAGATATCCGCCCCAGAATAACGTCGCGTTCAGCGTGCACATCAGGATGACGTTGGCATATTCGCCCAGCCAGTAGAGCGCGAACGACATGGACGAATATTCTGTCTGATACCCCGCGACCAACTCGCTTTCCGCCTCGGTCAGATCGAACGGCGCACGCTGGGTTTCGGCAAGCGAGGAGATGAAGAACACGATCGACATCGGGAACAGCAACGGATTGAACGCATAGCCGTTGATGAAGCCGTACAGGCCCTTCTGACCTTCGACGATCGCGGTCAGGTTGAAGCTGCCGGTCCACAGCACGATCGAGATCAGCACGAACCCGATCGCCACTTCATAACTGACCATCTGCGCCGCGGCACGGATCGCCGAGAAGAACGGATATTTCGAGTTGGACGACCAACCGGCCAGGATGATGCCGTAAACGCCGAGCGACGACGCCGCGAGGACGTAAAGCAAGCCGACATTGATGTTGGCGAGCACGACGCCGACCTGGAACGGCACCACCGCCCATACGATCAGCGCGACGGTGAAGGTGATGATCGGCGCAAGCAGGAACAGGCCCTTGTTCGCCGCCGTCGGCACGATCGTTTCCTGAAGGAAGACCTTCAGACCATCGGCAAAGGATTGCAGCAGTCCGAACGGGCCCACGACGTTGGGGCCGCGACGCAGCGCCATCGCCGCCCAGATCTTTCGATCGGCATAGATGATCATTGCCACGGCCAGCATCAGCGGCAGTGCGATGACGAGAATGCCGACGATCGTGGACGTGAACCACGCCCATTCGAACGGCATACCGACAGTGTTCTGGAAGAATGCGGTCATTCCGCCGCCTCCGCATAATCTTCGCCGTGGATCAGTTCGGCCGAACAGCGCTGCATCGTCGGGCTAGCCCGGCAGATCGCATTGGTCAGGTAGAAGTCTTTGATCGGATAGCCGGAAAGCTCGCCGGATCCAGTCTCGCCCAGCGCCGGAGGGTTCCACGCGAACGTCTTCAGCCCCAGCGTGGCAAGATTGGGCGTATCGCCGCCCATCGCCGCGCGCAGTTCGTCGATCGTGTCGAACGGCAACGTCTTGCCGAGCACTGCCGACAGTGCGCGCAGGATCGTCCAATCCTCGCGAGCATCGCCGGGTGGGAATACGGCGCGTTCGCCACGCTGCACGCGACCTTCCAGATTGACCCAGGTCCCCGACTTCTCCGCATAGCTTGCGCCCGGCAGGATAACGTCCGCCTGCGCCGCGCCGCGATCGCCGTGATGTCCGATGAACACCTTGAAACTGCCCGAGAAGGCCGAGAAATCTACTTCGTCGGCGCCGAGGAAGAAGGTCAGCTTCGGCTTGGCAGCGGCGACATCAGCGATGCCGCCCTTCTGCGCCCAACCGAGCATCAGCCCGCCCATGCGCGATGCCGCCATGTGCAGTACGTTGAACCCGTTCCAGCCATCGCGCACCAGGTTCAGCGACGTGGCCAATGCCAGTGCGGCGCCATGCCCGCCCTTCAACGCCGCGCCGCCGACGATGACCATCGGCGCCTTGGCGTCCTTGAACGCCTCCGTCACGGCATCCGGCAGATTGCCGAGCAAGGCCAGATCGCTGCCGATCCACTCCGCCTTGTAGGTCAGGTCCGTCTCCGGCCCGATCGCAAAGACCTTCGCGCCCTTCTTGATCGCCTTGCGAATGCGCGTGTTGACCAAGGGCGCTTCCCAACGAACGTTGGTACCGACGAGCAGGATCACGTCCGCGTCTTCGGTGCCGGCGATCGTCGTGTTGAAATTGACCGCGGCGATGTTCGTCGCGTCGTAATCCATCCCCGTCTGACGGCCCTCCAGCAATGTGGAGCCCATCGACGCGAGCAAGGCCTTCGCCGCGTACAAGGTTTCGCAATCGACCAGATCGCCATGCACCGCGGCGACGCTGTCACCTGCATCGACCGCCTTGATCGCGGCGAATGCCTCGTCCCAGGTCGCTTTTTGCAGTTTGCCGTTCACGCGAACGTACGGCGTATCGAGCCGGCCGCGAACCAGGCCATCGACCGCATGCCGCGTCTTGTCCGACGCCCATTCCTCGTTGACGTCCTCGTTGATCACGGGGAGCGCGCGCAGCACCTGGCGCCCGCGGCTGTCGAGCCGGATGTTGGTGCCGACTGCATCCATCACGTCGATCGTCAGCGTCTTCTTGAGCTCCCACGGCCGCGCCTCGAAAGCGTAAGGCTTGGACGTCAGCGCACCGACCGGGCACAGATCCACTACGTTACCCGACAATTCGCTCTTCACGGCATTTTCGAGATAGGACGTGATCTGCATGTCCTCGCCGCGATAGATCGCGCCGATTTCCTCCACGCCCGAAACCTCCTCGGCGAAGCGGATGCAACGCGTGCACTGGATGCACCGCGTCATGATCGTCTTCACGATCGGTCCCATATACTTCTCGGTCACCGCGCGCTTGTTCTCGGCATAACGCGACTGGCCACGACCATAAGCGACCGACTGGTCCTGCAGATCGCATTCGCCGCCCTGATCGCAGATCGGGCAATCGAGCGGGTGGTTGATCAGCAGGAATTCCATGATGCCTTCGCGGGCATTCTTCACCATCGGCGTGTTGGTGAAGATTTCCTGATTGTCCGCGGCCGGCAACGCGCACGACGCCTGCGGCTTGGGCGGACCAGGCTTCACCTCGACCAGGCACATGCGGCAATTGCCGGCGATGCTCAGACGCTCGTGATAGCAGAAACGCGGAATTTCCTTACCCGCGATTTCGCAAGCCTGCAGCACGGTGGCGCCGGCAGGAACTTCGACCTCGACGCCGTCTACTTTGACTTTAGGCATTAATTGGATTCCGCCGTGGCGACAGGATGCCGCCGTTTATACAAAGCCTCTGCAGCCCAGCCATGAATTGCAGTACCGCTAATATCGACCCTGCCCTTGCCCCGTCCGCACGCATTGAGCGCCGGTGCCAGCGCCCGTCCGGCATCACTTTCTGCAACGGACATACGCTTGGCACGCACAAGTCGATCGGCCGCGAGCGGCTCGCGATCAACGGCGCAACGAACCACCACATACCCAACTGGCAGCAAACGATCCGCCCGATCGACTGAGGCGAAGTTTTGCGAGGCGGTACCTGACGTCTCACCGGACCCCAAATAAAGACGCGTCACGATAGCGCCTCGAAGCGCCCGCCGGGAAAAAATCATTTGTCGTCGATCGTTCGCCATTTGGGCAGCAGCCGCCCCGAGCGACGTTTGTCCGAGGTTCACCGACGCCGCCAACCCCGCACTCTGGATCGAAGTGCCCAATCTCATGCATTTGCTATGCTTTTGAAACAGACGATCGATTTGTGTCTGCTCATCCGCACTCTCTGGCATGGATTCGATCACCCGGCGTGACTGTTGCGGCGCTTCACGCACAGCACATCGCGCAAAATCAGCGAGGACCTTCTCGCCATCGAGACTTGGCTTTGTCGCTGCCAAGGACGGGGTGGGAAAGCACAGCATCATCCCGGCCGGAAATAGAAACGTGCGCTTCATTATTCCGCCGCTTCCATCATCGGCGACAGATCGCCGCCGCCGTTTCGTTCGAGTATCCGCCGCTCCATTTCCGGACGGAAATGCTTGATTAGCCCCTGGATCGGCCATGCCGCAGCATCGCCGAGCGCGCAGATCGAATGACCCTCGACCTGCTTGGTGACCTGCTGGAGCATGTCGATCTCGCTGATGTCGGCATCGCCGGTGCGCATCCGCTCCATCACGCGCCACATCCAGCCGGTACCTTCGCGGCACGGCGTGCACTGGCCGCAGCTTTCATGCTTGTAGAAGTAGGAGATCCGGCTGATCGCGCGGACGATATCAGTGGACTTGTCCATCACGATCACGGCCGCAGTGCCGAGACCGGATCCGACCGCCTTCAGGCCGTCGAAATCCATCGGGACGTCCATGATCTCGGCGGCCGGCACCAAAGGCACGGACGACCCGCCCGGGATGACGGCGAGCAGATTGTCCCAGCCACCACGGATGCCGCCGCAATGCGTCTCGATCAGTTCGCGGAAGGTGATGCTCATCGCCTCTTCCACGACGCACGGCGTGTTCACATGGCCGCTAATCTGGAAGAGCTTCGTGCCTTCGTTCTTTTCGCGACCGAAGCTGGCGAACCATTCCGGCGACCGGCGCAGGATCGTCGGCACGACCGCGATCGATCTCGACGTTGTTCACCGTGGTCGGGCAGCCGTACAGCCCCGCGCCCGCCGGGAAAGGCGGCTTGAGGCGCGGCTGGCCCTTCTTGCCCTCCAGGCTTTCGAGCATCGCCGTCTCTTCGCCGCAGATATACGCGCCCGCGCCGCGATGGACGAAGACGTCGAAGTCGTAGCCGGACTTGCACGCATTCTTGCCGATCAGACCGGCCGCATAAGCCTCGGCCACGGCAGCGAAAAGCGTCTCCGCCTCCCGGATATATTCGCCGCGGATGTAGATGTACGCGGCGCGCGCGCGCATCGCGAAGCCGGCGATCAACGCGCCTTCGATCAGCTTGTGCGGATCGTGCCGGATAATCTCGCGATCCTTGCACGATCCGGGCTCAGATTCGTCCGCGTTGATGACGAGGAAGTTCGGACGGTCCGGCTTCGGTTCCTTTGGCATGAAGCTCCACTTCATACCGGTCGGGAAGCCTGCCCCACCGCGCCCGCGCAGGCCCGATGCCTTGACCTTGTCGATCAGCCCGTCCTGCCCGATCTTCATCAGGTCGGCGGTCTTGTCCCAATCGCCGCGCGCCATCGCCGCCTTCAGATTCCATGGCTGGAACCCGTACACGTTGGTGAAGATGCGATCCTTATCGGCGAGCATTACTTCTTGCCCTTCTTCGCGCCCGAGATTGCAATGAACATCATCAGGCCAGCGCCCATGAACACCGCGAGCAAGGCGATCCACACGGCCGGGTTCATGCCCATTCCCCGCGATAATCGTGATTTTCGTCGACCATCGCCTTCAGCGACGTAGGCCCGCCGACAGGCTCGCTCGACTTGCGGCCGGTGGTCGAACCCGGCGGCGGCGACTTGCCGGCCGCGAGCGCCTCCAGCACGGCGGTCGTGCGATCGTAATCCAGGTCTTCGTAATTATCGTCGTTGATCTGTACCATCGGCGCGTTCGCGCAGGTGCCGAGGCATTCGACTTCGGTCAGCGTGAACAGGCCGTCAGGCGTTGTTCGTCCCTTGATCAGGCCATGATTCTTGCACGCGGCGAGTACGTCGTCGCTGCCCGCGAGCATGCACGGCGTCGTGCCGCACACCTGCACATGATAACGGCCGACCGGCGCCAGATTGAACATCGTGTAGAAGGTCGCGACCTCGTAGACGCGCATGTACGGCACGCCGATCTGGCGCGCGACGAATTCAATCACCGGGACGGGCAGCCAGCCCTGCGTCTGGGTTTCAGCGCCGACCTGACGTTGCGCCAGATCGAGGAACGGGATCGACGCCGACTGCTCGCGGCCTTTGGGATAGCGGCCGAGGATCTCGTTCGCCTTCGTCTGGTTTTCGTCCGACCACGCGAATGCGCCCCAGCGTGCGCGGGTCTCTGCCTCGTCAGGAATCTGGGGTGCTTCAGCCATGTGTCTTAACCTTGCCGAACCGGCGTACGTTATACGCGACCCAAATCAGGGACGCGCCGATCACGACGACCATCCCCAAACCCGGTGCGATCGATCCGGCGCCGAAAGCACAGCCGGCAATCATCGCCGCCACGGCGCCGTAAATCCAAAGCGGAAAGCCTGCACCACTCAACGGTCGCACTCCCCGAACACGATATCCATCGCGCCCAGAATGGCTGTCGTATCCGCCAGCATATGCCCCTTCGCCATGAAATCCATCGCCTGCAAATGGCTGAACGCGGTCGGGCGGATCTTGCAGCGATACGGCTTGTTCGTGCCATCCGCGACAAGATACACGCCGAACTCACCCTTCGGGCTTTCGGTTGCGACATAGACGTCGCCTGCCGGCACGTGGAAGCCTTCGGTATACAGCTTGAAGTGATGGATCAGCGCCTCCATCGACCGCTTCATCTCGCCACGCTTCGGCGGCACGACCTTGCGATCCAGGCTGGAGATCGGCCCGTCGGGCATTTCGTTCAGGCACTGCTTCATGATCCGCGCGGACTGGCGCACTTCCTCGACGCGCACCATGAACCGGTCGTAGCAATCGCCACGCGTGCCGACCGGCACGTCGAAATCCATCTTGGCGTAGACGTCGTACGGCTGCGACTTGCGCAAATCCCAAGGAATGCCGGACCCGCGGATCATCGGGCCGGAAAAGCCCCATTTGATCGCATCTTCGCGGCTGACCGTGGCGATATCGACATTGCGCTGCTTGAAGATGCGGTTGTCCGCGACGAGCGAGATGGCATCCTCGAACAGTCGCGGCAGGCGCGTGTCGAGCCAGTCGGCGATGTCAGTCAGCAGCTTGAGGGGCACATCCTGATGCACGCCGCCAGGACGCAGATAGGCAGCATGCATGCGCGCGCCCGATGCGCGTTCGTAGAAGCCCATCGTGTCTTCGCGCAGTTCGAACAGCCACAGGTTCGGCGTCATCGCGCCAACGTCCATGACGTGCGAACCAAGATTGAGCATGTGATTCATGATGCGCGTCAGTTCGGCGAAGAACACCCGCAGATATTGCGCACGGATCGGCACTTCCAGGTCGAGCAGCTTCTCGACCGCGAGCACGTAGCTATGCTCCATGCACATGGGCGAGCAGTAATCGAGCCGGTCGAAATACGGCAGCGCCTGCAGATACGTCTTGTATTCGATCAGCTTTTCGGTGCCGCGGTGAAGCAGCCCGACATGCGGATCGACCCGCTCCACAATCTCGCCGTCCAGCTCCATGACGAGGCGCAAAACGCCGTGCGCCGCGGGATGCTGCGGGCCGAAATTGATCGTGTAGTTCTGGATTTCCACATCGGCCTGCGCGGCGTCCGTGTGATCCGTGCGGCGCTCGACCGCTTCGATATGATCGCTCACTGGTTCTGCCCCTTGCCCGGCGTGGGCACGACATCGGGATCGGCCGGCTTGCTGTCGGCCTTGTTACCGGGATGCGGCTCGCCCGCCCCGGTCTGCGAGGTCTTGTCGGTGGTCTTGCCGTACGGTTCGCTCGGCGCCTTTGCGGCGCCGGCCGGCGTTTGCGCGGCATCGGCCTTGACGATCTCGTCCGCCTTCAGCGGCGTCGGCGCGCCCTTGGCTTCCGGCAGCTTGGCCTTTTCGTCTCCCGGCAGGACGTACTCCGCCCCTTCCCAGGGCGAGGTGAAGTCGAACGTGCGAAAATCCTGCGCCAGCTTGACCGGCTCGTACACGACGCGCTTGGCCTCTTCCGAATAGCGCAGTTCGACGAACCCGGAGAGCGGGAAGTCCTTGCGCTGCGGATGACCGCGAAAGCCATAGTCGGTCAGGATACGACGCAGATCGGGGTTCCCCGAGAACAGCACGCCGTACATGTCGTACACTTCGCGCTCCAGCCAGCCGGCGACCGGCCAGATGCCCGTCACCGACGGCACCGGCTTTTCGTCGTCGGCCTGCACATGCACGCGGATCCGATGATTGCGCGTCAGGCTGAGCAGGCAATAAACGACCTCGAACCGGTCGGCCCGGTCCGGGTAATCGACGCCCGCAATTTCCATCAGCTGCTGATATTCCAGCCCCGGCGTATCGCGCAGCAGGGTCATCGTCTCGACCAAGCTCGCGCGATCGACCGTGAACGATACTTCGTTCACCGCCTCCAGGCTCGACAGCACCTTGCCGCCAAGCGCGCGCTCGGCGGTGTCGATCACGCCATCGTTGGGCGAATAGGCAGGCGCCGGCGCTCTCATCGCTCGATCGTCCCGACGCGGCGGATCTTCCGCTGCAACTGCATGATGCCGTACAGCAGCGCCTCGGCAGTCGGCGGGCAACCGGGCACGTAGATGTCGACCGGCACGATCCGGTCACACCCGCGAACGACGCTGTAGCTATAGTGATAATAGCCGCCGCCATTGGCGCACGAGCCCATCGAGATGACGTATTTGGGCTCCGACATCTGGTCGTAGACCTTGCGCAGCGCCGGGGCCATCTTGTTGCACAGCGTACCCGCGACGATCATCACGTCCGACTGGCGCGGAGACGCACGCGGCGCGGCGCCGAAGCGCTCGAGATCGTAACGCGGCATGTTGACGTGGATCATCTCGACCGCGCAGCACGCCAGGCCGAACGTCATCCACCACAGGGAACCGGTACGCGCCCACTGGAACAGTTCCTCGGTCGAGGTGACCAGGAAGCCCTTGTCGCCGAGTTCGCTGTTGATATCGTTGAGGAACGCGACGTCGGGCAGCGTGCCCGGACGTTCCGGTGCGACGAGTTCTACTCCCATTCCAGGGCTCCCTTCTTCCACGCATAGACCAGGCCCAGCGCGAGTTCGGCGATGAACACCATCATCGATCCCCAGGCGAGCCAGCCCAGCTTGAACACCGAAACGGCCCACGGATACAGGAACGCCGCCTCCAGATCGAAGATGATGAAGAGGATGGCGACGAGATAGAAACGCACGTCGAACTGGCTGCGGCTATCCTCGAAGGCGGGGAAGCCGCATTCATATTCGGTAAGCTTTTCCGCCGTCGGCTTGTGCGCGCCCGTAAAGCGCGCCGCGATCATCGGCAGGAACACGAACGCGCTCGACAGGACGAGTGCGACGCCCAGGAAAAGCAGGATCGGAAGATATTGCGACAGGTCGACCAAGGGTATCTCGCAACTGCGAAGGGGATGACCCGGGCTTTAGGCCTCTGGGCCTGCACGGGCAAGGGTTGGAGCCATGAGAATGACTCGCAATTGGCATGCGTTAATCGCGTTCGCCCGGCGCGCAGCCCCTGCCCGTCCTGCAGATGGCGATCAGATCGCGGCGCGCGGTTCATTACGGAACCAGCGCACCGGTGCGACCTCGACGGAAACACGTTTGCCACGGCCGGCCACTAAACACGCGGCCGGCGCGAACTTAGCGCTATCGTAGCGCCCCGGCGATCAGCTTGTGCATTTTCGACTGAAGCACGTCGTTCGCCGCCAGAAATTCCTTCCGCGCGACCATCTGGTCTCCGCCGCGATAGTCGGTGACGAACCCACCGGCTTCCTTGATCAGCAGCATGCCCGCAGCGACATCCCAATACTTCAGGTCCGATTCCCAGAACCCGTCGAACCGCCCCGCGGCGACCCAGGCGAGATCCAGCGATGCTGCGCCGAAGCGGCGGATCCCCGCAACTTCCGGGGCCACAGCGCCGAAGATCCGGCTCCACTGCGCGAAATTACCGTGGCCGAGGAACGGGATACCGGTCGCGATCAGGGCATCCGCCATGTCGCGGCGGGCGGACACGCGCAGCCGTTCGGACTGTACCCAGGCCCCCTTGCCCTTTTCCGCCCAGAAGCTTTCGTCGGTCAGCGGCTGGTAGATCAGACCGGCCGTGATCTCGCGCTTGCCGTTGGCCAGCATCTCCTCGACCGCGATCGAAATGGCGAAGTGCGGGATGCCGTGCAGGAAGTTCGACGTGCCATCCAGCGGATCGACGATGAAGCGCGGCTTGTTCGGATCGCCGGCAACCTCGCCGCGTTCCTCCATCAGGAAACCCCAATCGGGTCGGCCGCGCGACAATTCCTCGAACAAGGTCTGTTCGGCGCGCTGGTCGGCCATCGACACGAAGTCGGCCGGCCCCTTGCGACTGACCTGCAACTGCTGAACTTCGTTGAAGTCGCGACGCAGCCGCGGCCCCGCCTTGCGCGCAGCGCGATCCATGATCGTCATCAGGCCGGAATGGGAAACCATGTTCTAAACTCCTCACCCTCCCGCTCGCGGGAGGGGCCGGGGAGGGCGTGTCCGCAACGTCGGACGTTGACGGAGGAGGAACTACCCTCCCCCAACCCCTCCCGCAAACGGGAGGGGAGCAAGTATCAGTCGGCGCGGCGCACGTACGTCTGTTCGTACACGTCGACCACGATGCGCGTGCCGGCGCCGATATGCGGCGGCACCATCACGCGCACGCCGTTTTCGAGGATCGCCGGCTTATAGGAAGACGATGCGGTCTGCCCCTTCACAACGGCATCCGCCTCGACGATCATCGCCTCGATCGTGTCGGGCAACTGGACCGAGATCGGACGTTCGTCCCACAATTCCATCACGACATCCATGCCGTCCTGCAGGAACGCGGCGGCGTCGCCCAGGATGCCAGCGTCGAGCGAGACCTGCTCGTAATTGATCTTGTCCATGAACGTCAGCGTATCGCCTTCGCGGAACAGGAACTGGAAATCGACGGTATCCAGCCGGACCCGCTCGACGCTTTCGGCGGAGCGGAAACGCACGTTGGTCTTCCGGCCATCGATCAGGTTCTTCATTTCGACCTGCATATACGCCCCGCCCTTGCCCGGCTGGGTATGCTGGATCTTGACGGTCTTCCAGATGCCGCCTTCATATTCGAGGATGTTGCCGGGACGAATCTCGACCGCGTTGATCTTCATGGCTGAACCTGTGCGTGGGAAAGAGCGAAGGCGCGGCCCTTAGCGCCCGGCGCGCGTTCCGGCAAGATAGGGGCCGGATTCAGGACCCGACAAGATAGGGATAAGGATCGACGTCGCGGCCTTCATACCAATGCTGGTCCGGCGTGGTACGCGTCAGACCGAAATGCAGGTGATAATTCCCGGCGCCGGCATTCCCCGTATCACCGACAAAGCCGATCGGATCGCCGGTTTTTACGACCTGCCGCTCGCGTAAGCCGGGGGCATAGCCGCTCAGATGCGCATAATAATAGATCCAGTCCTTTTTGGGCGACCGGACATAGACCGTCGTTCCGCCAGCCGCGCTGTTCCAGAGTTTCTCGACCACACCAGGAGCCGCCGCGACCACCGGCGTGCCGAGTGGCGCAGGGATATCGGTGCCATGATGCTCGCGCAGGCCGTTCTCGCGCGGGTCGCCCCAGCTTTCGCGCACCGCCTCACGCGGCAGACCCGCAACCGGCATGGCGAGCGGCCCCGCTCGCCCGGCATCTGCGACCGGCCGGGCCTCGGGGGCCGACACCGACACCGACGCGGGGGCATCGGGCAGCAATTTCAGCGCCGCGATCCACGCGCCGAGCAGCAACAGGACCGCGACCAGCAGCCCGACACCCAATCGCCGCGCCATGCTCAGTTCTGGAACACCGCAGGCGTGCCCGGCTTGATCATCATCGACAGCCGTGCCGCATCCCAGTTGGTCAGGCGGATACAACCGTGGCTCTCCGCCCGGCCTATCGTGCTGGGTTCGGGCGTGCCGTGAATGCCGTAATGCGGCTTCGACAGATCGAGCCAGATGACACCCACCGGTCCGTTCGGCCCCGGCGGAAGCTTGGCCGCCTTGGCACTATCCTTCGCGTCCCAGAACAGGTCGGGATTATAGTGGAACGGCGGATTGTAGGACGCGCCCTTGATCGTCCATTTCCCGATCGGCAGCGGATCGTGGCTGCTGCCCATCGTCGCCGTGAATTGCGCGATCAGCTTGTCATTCTTGTCGAGCACACGCAGAACCTCGTCCGACTTGTCGACGACGACCCTCACGCCCTGCGGCTGATCCGCATTGATGTTCAGGTCCGACAGCGTCTTGCGCCAGTGATCCGGCAGCTTGGCGTCATACGCACGCGACTGGGCCACGACATTGGGAAATACGACCTTCGTTCCCGCGCTGACCGGGGTGGAAGGGCTGTTCAGCGCCATCAGCGTTCCCGGCGTCGTGTGGAACATCTCGGCCAGTTTTTCCATCGCGGTGCGATAGCCCAGGCCCGGCAGCTTGGCCTGCTGTGCCGGATCCTTCGGCAGCGGATTGGTGTAGGGACCCGCAAGCATCTCGTCCGTCAGCGCGATCGTTACGGTCGGACGAAAGGCACGCGACGGATACAGCGCGCGAAGCGTCGCCTTGTCCATCTCTCCGGAGACTTTCAGCCCGTTCGCTTCCTGAAATCCCTTCAGCGCCGCAACGAGCGACTTGCCCGGCTTCCCGTCTATCACGCCCGGCGAGAAACCGAGATGATCCAGGATCACCTGTACATGCATCGTCGACAGATCGACGCCGCTACTCGTCGTCGGCGCCGCCTTTGTTCCCTGCGCGCTGACGGAGATCGGACCAAGCGAGACGAGGGCCAGACAGGCTGCACCCCAAAGCGTTTTCTGCACGAACCCAAACTCCTACATATCCGATCATGCAGACAACGACAGACGCGCAGCTTGTTTCCGAGCCGTCACGAATTCCCGATATTTCCCGCCGCGCGCTGATGGGCGGCGGCCTGGTCGCCGGAGCGGCGGCGTTGATGCCCTTCCCCGCAATGGCGGCCGGTGCGGAATGGCGGCTTGCGATCCGCAACGTGCACAATAACGAAAGCGTCGATGCGGTATTCGCACGCGCCGGTCGCTTCGTGCCGGAGGGGCTGGCTGAACTGAACCACGGCCTGCGCGACTGGCGCACTGGCGAAGTGTTCCAGATGGACCGCCGGCTGCTTGCCTTGCTGGCGAACCTGCGCGCGAAGCTCGACCTGCCCGGGCGGCAGAAGATCGATCTGATCTCGGGCTACCGATCGCCGCATACCAACGCCGCGCTGCGCGCGAGGGGCGGCGAGCATACCGGCGTCGCGACGCGCAGCCAGCATATGTTGGGCAAGGCGACCGACATCATGGTCCCCGGCATTTCGCTCGACAAACTACGCGGCGCGGCGCTTGCGCTGGGCGGCGGCGGGGTCGGCTATTATCCGCGCGACGGGTTCGTCCATGTCGACACGGGACGTGTCCGCCACTGGTGAGCCGTCAGGCCATCGCCTCGGCAAACGCGCGGACCGCCGCGGCCTCGTCCCCGCCCCATACGGCATGCGACACCGCCAGGAAGTCCGCGCCGGCCGCGACCAAAGGCGCGGCATTGGCGGGGGTGATGCCACCGATCGCGACGCAGGGTATCTCGAACATCGTCGACCACCAGCTCAGCAGCACCGGCTCGGCATGGTGGAGCACCGCCTTCGTGCTGGTGGGGTAGAAGGCACCGAAAGCGACATAGTCCGCCCCGGCCTCGCCCGCTTCCATCGCAAGGTGGCGGCTGTCATGGCAGGTGACGCCGATCTGCGCATTCGGACCCAGCGCCTCGCGTGCGTCGCGCGGGTCGCCGTCCTCCTGCCCCAGATGCACGCCATCCGCGCCGAGACGCTTTGCCAGCGAGATACTGTCGTTGATGATGAACGCGACGTCTGCATCGGCGCAAATGCGCTGCAACGGCTCGGCCAGCACCGCCGCCGCATGCTGGTCCACATCCTTCACGCGGAACTGGAACGCCGCCACCGGCCCCGCATCCAGCGCGCGGCGCAACCGATCGGGAAAGGCGCCGCCGACGTCCAGCGGCGACACGAGATACAATTGGCACGGCGGCCGGCGCATATCGCGCGAGAATTGCGCCGCGAAATTCGGATCGAGCGGGCCGAGGGGATCGATATCGTTCATACCGACCCCCTAGCCGTTACGTCATGCCCGCGAAAGAAGCGATGACGCGGGATTATTCCTCGTTCTTGTAGATGCGCACCAGCTTGTCGAGCATCGCCAGCGCCTCGTCGCGCGGACGCTGGAACGTGTTGCGGCCGATGATCGAGCCGTTGCCGCCGCCGTCGCGAATGTCGCGCGCGTCCTGATAGACCGCATCGGCACCCTTGGCCGCGCCGCCCGAAAACACCACGATGCGACGCCCGGCGAAGCTCGCCTGCACGACATGCTTCACCCGGTCGGACTGCTTCGACCAATCCGTGCCTTCGTACATCGGCTTGGCTTCGGCCTGTTCGATATGATCGCTCGGCAGCTTCACCTTGATGATGTGCGCGCCGAGCAGTGCCGCCATGTGCGCGGCATAGGCGCCAACGTCGAGCGCGAGTTCACCCGACTTGGGCAGCATGCCGCCGCGCGGATAGGACCAGATGACCGTCGCGATGCCGAGCGTCTTGGCCTCTGCCGACATTTCGCGGATCTGACCGATCATGTCGAACAGATCGTCCGATCCCGGATAGATCGTGAAGCCGATCGCCGCGCAGCCAAGACGCACCGCATCCTCGACCGATCCGGTGATCGCCTGATTCGCACCCTGCGCCCAGCTGTTCGAGCTGTTGACCTTCAGGATCGTCGGCACCTGGCCCGCGAAGGTCGTGGCGCCGGCCTCGATCATGCCGAGCGGCGCGGCGAAGGCGGACAGACCCGCGTCGATCGCAAGCTGATAATGGTAATGCGGATCGTAACCCGCTGGATTGATCGCGAAGCTGCGGGCCGGGCCATGTTCGAAACCCTGGTCGACCGGCAGGATGATCAGCTTGCCCGTGCCGCCCAGCTTGCCCTGCATCAGGATGCGCGCGATGTTCGCCTTGGTTGCGGAATTGTCGGACTCGTACTTGTCGAGAATGGCCTTCACGATCGGCGTCATCTTGGTTCCTATGCGTTTCGACTTCGTTGTCCGCGCTGTTAGCGGTCGCACCCCGCCGGAGCAACATCGGCGAGCGGCACGGATGCCCCATTACGACGCGTAATCGCTCATGGGTCGGGCAAACGACACTGTATCAGTCCGGGCCAGACGTCCATCTGCGGCGCATTGACCCGACCGGCGCGCCGCGGCAGCGTCCCTCAATGTCTTTGCCCGGCCCGCGAATCCTCATTCCGTTCGTCGCGCTTGCAGGCGGGATGACGATCGCCGCGCCTGCACCGCGATCGGCCGATATTCCGCGCGATTTTACCCTGTCCAACGGGGTACGGACGACCCTCGACCAACTCCGCGGCAGGGTAGTGATGCTCAATATCTGGGCGACCTGGTGCGTGCCATGCCGCGCAGAGCTTCCGCTGTTGAATGCCTATTACCGCCGGCATCGCGGGGAAGGTCTGGTCGTTATCGGCATCGCGGTCGATGAGGGCAAAACACCCGCCGACCAGTTGGTTTCACCTGCAATCGCGTACCTGCAGGCGCGCCATGTCCACGGCCGGGACCTCACCGTTTCGTCCGTACCGACGAGCTACGTCTTCGCGAAAAGCGGGCGGCTCGAACATGTGGGACGGCAGGCGTTCGATGCGCGGTCGCTCGAGCGGGTATTGGGGCCGCTGCTCAAGGCGAAGTAGCGCGATCCTATCGCCCCGGCTTCACACCTCCGTTTGTTTTCGAGCGAAGTCGAAAAACATGGGCCTTGCAGGTCGCAAGCGGTTTCTCGACTACGCTCGAAACGAACGGAGCTGGGGGCGGCGCGACAAATCCAGCCGCGATCCTACCGCGCTAGCGCAGCCACGCCGGGCAGTTCCTTGCCTTCCATCCACTCCAGGAACGCGCCGCCGGCAGTGGACACGAAGGTGAAGTCGCCTCCTGCCCCCGCCTGATTGAGCGCGGCGACCGTATCGCCGCCGCCCGCCACGGAAACCAGCGATCCATCGCGGGTCAGCGCCGCCGCCGTTCTGGCGAGCGCGACCGTCGCCGTGTCGAATGGCGGCGTCTCGAACGCGCCCATCGGGCCATTCCAGACCAGCGTGCGGCAATTCTTCAGCACGTCCGCCAGCGCCTCGACCGCGGCCGGACCGACGTCCAGGATCATCTCGTCCGCGGCGACCTCGTGCACGTTGCACGTCCGGACGCTGGGCGGATTGGCGGCGAATTCCTTTGCGACGACCACGTCGTACGGAAGGTGGATCGTGCAGTTGGCGCGCTCCGCCGCGTCGAATATCTCGTCCGCCGTGCCGGTCAGGTCATGTTCGCACAACGACTTGCCGACATCCACGCCGCGCGCCGCGAGGAACGTATTCGCCATCCCACCGCCGATGATCAGGTGATCGACCTTGGTCACCAGATGCTTGAGCACGTCGAGCTTGGACGACACCTTCGCACCGCCGACCACGGCCGCGACGGGATGCTCTGGATTGCCCAGTGCCTTGTCCAGCGCGTCGAGTTCCGCCTCCATCGCGCGGCCCGCAAAGGCGGGCAGGACATGTGCGAGCCCTTCGGTCGAGACGTGCGCGCGATGCGCGGCGGAAAAGGCATCGTTGACGTACAAATCGCCCAGCTTCGCGATCTGCGCGGTCAGGTCGGCGTCGTTCTTTTCCTCGCCACCGAAGAAGCGCGTATTTTCCAGCACGGCGACATCGCCCGGCTGCAAGGTGGCGACGGCGGCTTCGGCGCCGTCCCAATCGATGAAGCGCACGGGGCGGCCCAGCACGGCCTCGTAAGGCTTGGTAACAAGAGCAAGCGACATGGCCGGATTGCGTTCGCCCTTCGGACGTCCGAAATGCGCCAGTACGAGCACGATCGCACCCTTGTCGGCCAGTTCGCCGACGGTCGCGAGCGTTGCACGCAACCGCGTATCGTCGGTCACCGCACCATCCGCCATCGGTACGTTCAGGTCTTCGCGAACGAGCACGCGCTTGCCCGCGACATCGCCCATATCGTCCAGCGTCTTGAAGGCTCTCGTCGTCATCGTTCGATCCTGATCTCATCGCCGACGGCAATCGTGCCGCCCGTTATCACCATCGCGCAGGCCCCGCCGCGCCAGTCCGGTAGCAGCGCCGCACGCAATCCATCCGCCAGAACTTCCATCCGCTCGCACGGATCGGTCTCGCGCGTGATTTCCAGCACGACATCGTCGCCGATGCGGACGCGTATGCCCCGAACCTGCGGCAGATCGAAGCCATCGATCAACAGGTTGGAACGGCGTTCCTCCCACGGAATGACATGGCCGACCTCAGCCGTCGCCGCTTCCCAATCGCCCCGTTCCATCAGCGTGACCTGGCGCCGGTACGGCTTGCCCTTCATCGCGCCGCGGAAGTCGCCGACGATGCCGCGCTCCAGCGTGACCGCGGCGTGATCGACGGTTTCCATCGGCGCCTTGGGCCGCATGTGCCGGGCGATGCCGGCCAGCGTTCCAACGGTGCCGTCAAGCCGCCCCTCCAGAAAGGCTTCCTTGCGCGCATTCTCGGCGCGCTTGGAAGACGATCCCGGACGGGCCAGCGTGACGGCAGAATCCATCAGAGGAACTTGCCCATCGCACCCGCGGTATCGACCATACGGTTCGAAAAGCCCCATTCATTGTCGTACCAGCTGACGACGCGAACCAGCTTGCCGTCCAGCACTGCCGTTTCCAGGCTATCCACGGTCGAAGAGGCGGACGTGTGCATCAGGTCGATCGAAACGAGTGGTTCGTCGGTATAATCGAGGATGCCCTTCAGCGGGCCGCTTTCCGACGCCGCCTTCAGGATCGCATTGACCTCGTCCTTCGTCGTATCGCGCGACGGAGTGAAGGTCAGGTCGATCAGCGACACGTCGGGGGTCGGCACGCGGATCGCCGAGCCGTCCAGCTTGCCCTTCAATTCGGGCAGCACTTCACCGACGGCACGCGCCGCACCGGTCGTGGTCGGGATCATCGACATGCCCGCGGCACGCGCACGACGCAGGTCCGGGTGGATCTGGTCGAGAATCTTCTGGTCGTTGGTGTAGGCATGAACCGTCGTCATCAGGCCGCGTTCGATACCGATCGCGTCGTTCAGCACCTTCGCCACCGGGGCGAGGCAGTTCGTGGTGCAGGATGCGTTGGAGACGATGTGGTGCCCCGCCTCGAGCTTGTCGTTGTTCACGCCGTAGACGACGGTCAGGTCGACGCCCTTTGCAGGGGCGGAGATCAGCACCTTCTTGGCACCGGCATCGATATGCTTCTGCGCGCTCTCGCGATCGGTGAAGAAGCCGGTGCATTCCAGGACGATATCGACGCCCAGTTCCTTGTGCGGCAGGTTTGCGGGATCGCGCTCTGCGGTGACGCGGATACGCTTGCCGTCGACGACCAGATCCTGGCCCTCGGCCGAAACCTTGCCCGGATACTTGCCGTGAACGCTGTCGCGGCTGAACAGCCACGCGTTCGACTTGGCATCGGCGAGATCGTTGATCGCGACCAGCTCCAGCCCCGTATCGCCGCGTTCCAGAACCGCGCGCGCCACCAGGCGACCGATGCGCCCGAACCCGTTGATCGCTACCTTGACCGTCATTTCCCGTCTCCCGTTAGATGCAGGCCCGATCGGGCCGAATTCCGGCGCGCGGTGGCCGCATCCGCCACATCTGCACGAATCGCAGGCGCAGGATCGGATGCTGAAACGGCCATTTTAGCGCGCATTTCCTAAATATAGGCCGGGCGGCACCGCACCGGCGGTCGATAATATGCGCGGTCTTTGCTGTGGCGCGTCCCGCGCGTCAACTGCGTCGGGGCAAATGCATGTTGTCGCCGGGACAAGGCGTGCTATCTGAACGCGATGGCCGTTTCCACCATCGACCGCATCAGCGCCGCCATCACACGGATCGAAGCTGCCAGCGCCAACCGCGCCACGGCAGCCGACGCGCTGACGCGCCGTCACGCGGCGTTGCGCACGCGGATGGCCGACGCGATCGCCGCGCTGGACGAACTCATCGTGCAGACCGAAAACGACGCTTCCGACGAGCCTTCCGCAGTCGACGAGACGGACGCCGAGGATGCGCACGATGGCTGATGTCACGCTAACCATCGGCGGCAGCCGCCACATCGTTGCCTGCCGCGACGGGGAAGAGGATCAGCTGCTGACGATCGGCGCGCTGCTCGACGCGCGCTGGTCTGCGGCAAAGCGTGCGGCGGGTGGATTGGGCGGCGAGCGGGCTATGTTGTTCGTCGCCTTGATGCTCGCCGACGACCTGCACGACGCGCAGAACCGCCCGCCCGAAGCCGCCCCCGCCAGCGTGTCCGACGCGCAGCTCGAAAAGCTTGCGGATCGGCTCGAAGCGCTTGCCGCGAGCCTTGAGAATTAACCGCCCCCGCGCTATATATCCTCGTGGCGGGCACTGCCCGGTACGAGCCTTACCGATTATCCCTGAGGCGATTCTTCTTCCTAGGGGGTTGTCCCTGCGCAGGTCCTGGCCTGTCGTACATGATCCCCACCTGATGCTTTTGGCGTCAGAGGATATTCAGGCATACGGCCACGGCGGTCCCGCCACCCGACCCGGCCGTCCGACATGATCCTGGACAAGAAGGTCCTGCGCGCCCGGATGCGCGCGGAACGCGACCGCTTCGTCGCTTCGTTCCCGGACAAGAAACCCGCGATCCTGGTCCCGCCCGAGTTTCGCGACCGCCTGGCGCATGGGCTGACCGTCGCATCCTATGTACCGATGGGTGGCGAGGCCGATCCCTCCCCGCTCGCGCGCGCCGCGGTCGAGGCCGGCTGCGAGATCGTCCTGCCGCACGTCACCGGACCGAAACCCCCGCTGCGTTTCCTAGCCTGGGATACCGAAGCGGCACTGATCGCCGGCCCGTTCGGCCTGCACCAGCCCGTCGAGACGGCGGACGAACGCGCGCCGGACATCATCCTTACGCCGCTAGTCGCCTTCGACGCCGCGCTCAACCGGCTGGGCCAGGGTGCCGGCCATTACGACCGCGCCTTCGCCGCCTTCCCCGATGCGTGGCGGGTCGGCGTTGCCTGGAGCGTCCAGCAGGTCGACGCGCTCCCCGCCGACCCGTGGGACGTGCCACTGCACGCCATCGCCACTGAAACCGACTGGATATTCGCATGACGCCAAGCTGGCGCAAACCCGTGGGCGCATTGGCGATCCTGCTGCTGATCGCGATCTGGGTGATCGGCGTGGCGAGCCTGTCGAACACGGTCGCGACATGGCACTGGGTCTTGCAACTGGCGTTCTACCTCGTTGCCGGGATCGCCTGGCTGTGGGTGCTGCCGATGCGTCGCATGCTGCAATGGATGGAAACCGGTCGCTGGCGGTGACGGGGTACGTCCCCGCCCGTTCGTTTCGAGCGTAGTCGAGAAACAGACCTCAGGGCCTGCGGACAAGGCTTCTCGACGTCGCTCGAAAACGAACGGCGGATGGGAGAAAACCCGAGCTCATAATTCTGTAAAACCCACATCGCCGATCCCGCATGAAGGGGATGGCGCGAGTGACGGGGCTCGAACCCGCGACCTCCGGCGTGACAGGCCGGCGCTCTAACCAACTGAGCTACACCCGCTTGTAAAGCGTGGAGGCGGCTCACTATGCGGGCGGCCGCACCCTGTCAACGCGGTTTCTGCGTCGACCCCGAACATTTATCCCAAGCGGTCAGCTGCCGGTGTCGGCGCGGGTATCGATCCCGCGCCCGCGCCGCTTGCGTTGCTGCGTCAACGTGCCGTGTTCGAACAGGAAACCCGCAATATCGGGCTTGCCCGCCGCGCCGATGACCGTCTGCAGGATGATCAGCAGTGGCACGGCAAGCAGCGCGCCCGTCGTCCCCCACACCCATCCCCAGAAGCTGATCGAGATGAGAATCATGATCGGATTGATCGTCAGCCGGTGCCCGACGATCAGCGGCGTGACGACGTTCGCCTCGACCAGATGGAAACCGTACATGATCGCCGGCGGGGCCAATGCGACCCAGATGTCGGAAAAGGTCATCAGCCCCCGACCGCCAGCAGCAGCGCCGCTACGACCGGCCCGAAATACGGCACATAGTTGAGCAGCACGACGATCCCGCCCCACATCAGCGGAAACGGCATGCCAAGCGCATAGAGAGACCCCGCCACGCACAGGCCGAGCGCGATGTTGATCGCGGTGATCGTGCCCAGATAGGACGATACGTCGTCGACCACGTCCTGGATCACCCGGGCGGTGGCCATCGCGCCCCCGAAACTCGTGCGGCTGGTGATCGTCCGCTTCCGCATCCGGGTCCAGCCGGACAGGAAGAAGAAGGCGGTGAGGATGCCGAAGAACAACTGGATGATGACCGCAGGCGCGGATGTCGCCGCCAGTTCGAGCACCGAACTGGGCGGCGCGACCCCGGCGGTGGGCGCCGGCTTGATCGGCGTGGACGCGACCTGACGCAGCGTCTTGTTGACGTATTTTTCCAGGTTCGAATACAGATCGAGCAGCGGCGCCAGATTGCTCTGGATGCGGTCGATACGCGTCGGCAGCAGGCGGAAGAATTCCGTCGCGGGCACGACGATCGCGGCGAGCGCGATGTTCGCCACGATCAGGAACAGCAGCACGCAGAACAGCGCCGCGAGCGGGGACGGCACGCGCCGCCGCTCCAGCCATTCCAGAACCGGGATCAGCGCGATCGCGATCACGAGCGCAGTCGTCGTCGGCAGGAAGAATTCCGCCCCCGCCTTCAACGCGAACGGCGTGGCCAGCGTCAGCCCGATGCCGGCGATCAGCGTCAGCGCAGCCAGCAAGCGGTCGCGCCGCAACGCAATCCGTGCGTCGTCTTCCTCGACACCCGCATCGATCGGCAGTCCGAACGCACCGGTCGCCCCCCGGAAGCGCCGAGGGGCGCTCCGGGAGTCGGTGCAGCGGCAGGCTCGACCGGATTCGCGTGCTCGTCGGTTACCATCGTCATCGAATGTCCTGCTCCCTGATCGTCACCCTAGCTGCATTCCCCTCGCTTGTAATCCCGGCTAGCGTGGCGCGATGTCCGATCTCATTCTCGTCATCGACGAAGGCACCACCTCCACCCGCGCAATGCTCTTCAAGCCGGACGGCACCTGCGTCGCCGTGCAAGCCGATGATCTCACGCAACATTATCCCGAGTCCGGCCGGGTCGAACATGACCCGTCCGAAATCTGGACGAAGACGCTCGCCGTCGCCCGCGCGGTGATCGACAAGGCGGGCGGCGCGGACCGGATCGCCGCGATAGGCATCACCAACCAGCGCGAGACCCTGGTGTTCTGGGACAAGGAGACGGGCGAACCGCTTGCCCCCGCGATCGTGTGGCAGGACCGGCGGACCGCCGCGACGTGCCGCGCAATGAAGGAAGCCGGCCACGAACCCACCGTGCAGGCGAAGACCGGGCTGCTGCTCGATCCCTATTTCTCCGGCAGCAAGATCGGCTGGGCGATGGAGAACTGGCCGCAGTTGAAGGAGGCCGGCGACCGGCTGGCGATCGGCACGATCGAATCGTGGCTGATCTGGAAACTCACCGCCGGGGAAGGCCGCGCAGGCGAACACGTCACCGACGCGACCAACGCCAGCCGAACCGCCTTGATGGCGATCGGCAGCGGCAATTGGGACGACGGGCTGATCGAACTGTTCGGCGCGCCGCGAAAGGCGTTGCCCGAGATCGTCGATTGCGCGGGACGGTTCGGCGAGACAACGCTCTTCGGCGCGCCAATCCCGATCTGCGGCATTGCCGGGGACCAGCAGGCGGCGACGATCGGCCAGTCCTGCCTTCAGGTCGGCGATACCAAGGCGACGTTCGGCACCGGCGCATTCGTGCTGACTCAGGCCGGTCGTATCCCGCCGACGTCGCACAACCGCCTGCTCTCGACGATCGCGTGGCAGATCGGCGGGCGCCGCGCCTATGCGCTGGAAGGATCGGTCTTCGTCGCGGGCAGCCTGATCAAATGGCTGCGCGATTCGCTCGGCCTGTTCGGCAATGCCGCGGAAACCGAGGCACTGGCGCGCAGCGTGAAGGACAATGGCGGAACGTATCTCGTCCCTGCCCTTTCCGGTCTCGGTGCGCCGTGGTGGGAGCCCGATGCGCGCGGCACGATTTCCGGCCTCAGCTTCTCGACCGGCAAGGCGCATATCGTCCGCGCCGCGCTGGAGGCGATGGCGCATCAGGCGCATGATCTGAAGACCGCCTTCGCGGCCGACGGCGTCGACTGGAACTGCGTGCGGATCGACGGCGGCATGGTCGCCAACGACTGGATGGCGCAGGACATGGCCGACATCCTGAATATCGAGGTCGAGCGCCCCGAATTCGCCGAAACGACGGCCCTTGGCGCTGCGATGCTCGCTGGCATCGGCAGCGGCCTGTTCAAGGATCTGGACGCGGCCAGCGTGATGCGCGGCAAGGTCGAAACGTTCAGGCCGTCGATGGACGAGGATCTCCGCCAGCACCGGCTGAGCGGGTGGCAGCGCGCGGTGAAAAGCGTGGTGGTGGCGGCGTCCGGCTGACACGGCCCCGCCTTACTCCGCCGCGAAAACGTCCCGTGCAATGGCCACGGCATTCAACGCCGCCGGAAAGCCGGCATAGGGGATCACCTGCAGGATCGTTTCGACGATCTCCTGACGGGTCGCGCCGACACGCGACGCAGCCTGCAAGTGCACCTTCAGTTGCGGGGCGGCGGTCCCCATCGCGGTCAGCGCGGCAACTGTCGTGAGTTCGCGCGTCTTCAAGTCCAGCCCGGGTCGTGCGAATATGTCGCCATAGGCGAATTCGATGATGTACCGGCCCAGATCGGGCGCGATATCCTCCAGGCTGCGGATCACTTCGGCACCGTACGGCCCGGCGACGATCTCGAGTTGCTCCAGCCCGCGACGATATCGATCATCCTGCATGGTCGGCTCCGGTGTCGAGGGTATCGTGCTCAAGGGCAGCGCGGTCGCCGCTGTCATCATCGCTCGGCGGTCGATAGTCATCGTTCTGGCCTCCGATTGCCGTTTCCATAGTGCGATACAGGTCGATCTTGTCATCGAGCGCGGTGATCAGGCCGGTCAGTTCGGCCACGCGGGCAGCAAGACCCGCGCGGTGCGCCTCCAGCATCTCACGTCGGGCCACGGTCGTTGCGGGCCCTTCGGTTCGCAACCGGCTGTACTTCAGCCGGTCGCGCATCGGCATTCCCATCGCCTGCAATTTGCGCAGGAAAGACGCCCAGCCGATATCGGCCATCCCGTAGGATCGCCGCCCGCCCGCATCGCGGACCGATCGCGGCAAAAGCCCGATCCGCTCGTAATATCGCACGGTGTCCGGGGTCAGGCCGCTATGTGCGGCGAAATCGCTTATCTTCACGGTGGCAGGCTCCCTTGCGGACCCGCCCTACCGGTTGGAGCGCACTCCAGGTCAACAGCTAATTCGGCCGATGATGGTTGGCTCGTGCTAAAGCTCACCCGTCACCCCGGACTTGTTCCGGGGTCTACGGTTCCGCGTTTAAACCGGATGAAAAATGGGCCATGAGTTAGCGGCAGGGCGGACCCCGGAACGAGTCCGGGGTGACGGCACTTCACTGGATACAATTCGACTGTAGTCCGCCCCGGATATCCCATCGCCACCCCCCGGTCAGGCAGGCACCCCCACCCGATCCTCGAACAACGCTTTCAGATCCTTCTTCAGGATCTTGCCGTTGGCGTTCCGCGGCAACGTCTCCGCGACGAAGCGGATCGCCACAGGTGTCTTGAAGACCGCCAGCTTCGATCGCACCCACGCCTGGAGTTCGGCCTCGCTCGCTTCCATGCCCGGTGCCAGATGCACGACTGCGGCCGGCTCCTCGCCCAGCGTGCGGTGCGGGATGCCGATCAGCGCGCAGTCGGTGACTGCCGGGTGCGCGTACAGCACGTTCTCGACCTCGCTGGAATAGATATTCTCGCCGCCGCGGATGATCATGTCCTTCGCCCGGTCCACGACGAACAGGAATCCTTCGTCGTCCAGTCGGGCGAGATCGCCAGTGCGGACCCAGCCGTCGACGAACGTCTCGGCCGTCGCCTCGGGCTTGTTCCAATACCCTTTCACGATCATCGGCCCGCGTGCCCACAACTCGCCGACTTCGCCCACCGGCATCTCGGTCACGCCATCGTCGTCCATGATCTTCAAATCAGCGACCGCGACCGGCGGGCCGGCGCTGGTCGGGCGGTTGAGATAATCCTCCGCCGAATGACTGGTGACCGTCGCCATCGTCTCGGTCATGCCCCAGCCATTGCCCGGCAACGCACCGAATTCCTCATGGATACGCCTGACGAGTTCCGGCGCAGACGGCGCGCCGCCATAAGCGATCGCCTCGATCGAGGAGAGGTCGTATTTGTGCCGTTCCGGATGCTCGATCAACTGCCAGGCGATCGTCGGCACGCCGCCCGTGACGTTGACCTTTTCGCTTTCGATCAACTCCATCGCGCGGATGACGTCCCATTTGCGCATGAAGATCACCTTCGATCCCGTGGCGATCACGCCCATCAGGCTCGCGCTGCACGCCGTGACGTGGAACAGCGGAATGACTATTAGCATCGTGCGCGGAATCGGATCGGGCACAGCCTCGCCCCGGCGCAACATCGCGCGCGCACCAGCATAACCACCGGACAGGATGTTGGTCATCAGGTTGCGATGCGTGCCCAACGCGCCCTTCGGGTTCCCGGTCGTGCCGCTGGTGTAGAAGATCGTCGCATCGTCGTCCGGCGCGATCGCCACCTGCGGGAACGGGATATCGGGCAGGCTGGCATAGTCGTGCGGCGTGCCGATCAGATCCTCCAACCGTTCCGCGCGCCCCTCGAGCGTACCCGATGCGCGCGCGACGATCATTTTTTCCAGTGCGGGCAGCGCAGGCTTCGCCTCGACGAAGCGCTGATAGCGTTCGTCGTCCACGAACAGCAGGCGAGCGCCCGAATCGTCGATGCCATATTCCAGTTCGCCCGCGGTCCACCAGGCGTTGAGCGGCACGACAATCGCCCCGATGCTCGCCGCGGCGAAAAAGATCACCGGCCATTCAGGCAGGTTGCGCATCGCCAGCGCGACCCGATCGCCCGCGACGACGCCCATCTCCTGCAACTTCGTCGCCAGGTGCGCCACCGCACGATAATTCGCCTCGAACGTAACCCGTTCGTCCTCATACACCGTGAAGACGTTCTCCCCATGCGCGCGCGATGCCTGGATCAGCCAGGCCAGACTCGGCGGTGCATTCTTCCACGTGCGTGTGGGTACGCCGCGAATATCGACCGTCTCGATCTCGAACTTGCTGCCGGCTGGCGTCAGCAGCGCCTCGGCTTGCGGCAAAGTGACCTTCGGCCATGACGGATCGAGCGAAATCAGGGGTTCGGTCTGCAAGGCTCGTCTCTCCAAATCTGAACATCGGGTTTGGCTTATCTGCCGCTTGTCGCCCGTTTACTGTTGATTCATGCGCCGCTCAAGGCAATAGCAGGCGCGCCGGCCATGACCGGCTTCGAATTAGAGGTATGGACCGGACCATGAAAATCGCAAAGCCGGAAAAGCATGGTTTCGACGCGGGCCGGCTGGCCCGCATCGATGCGTTGCTAAAGGATCGCTATCTCGACACGGGCAAGCTCGCGAACACGCAGATCCTTCTCGCGCGCGATGGCGAGATCGTGCATTTCGGCAGCCAGGGACCGGCGCGGGAGGGAAGTTCGGCGCAAATCGACGAAGGCTCGCTGTTCCGCATCGCGAGCATGACCAAGCCGATAGCCTCCATAGCTTTCATGATGTTGGTCGAGGAAGGTAAGGTCGCGGTCGATACGCCCGTTCACCACGTTCTTCCCGAATTTAAGGACATAGGCGTCTTCAACGGCGGCGGCGGCGACGCACCGTTCGGGACGAAGCCGACCGCGGAACCGATGCGGATGGTCGACCTGCTGCGGCACACCGCGGGCCTGACCTATGGCTTCCAATACCGGTCGAACATCGACGCGGCCTACCGCGCGGGCAAGATCGAGAATTGGCATGGCGGACACGATCTGGACGGCTTCATCGGCGCGCTTGCCAAGATCCCGCTGGAGTTCTCGCCCGGCACATCGTGGAATTATTCGGTCGCGACGGACGTGCTAGGCGCGGTGGTGCAGCGGGTTTCCGGCATGCCGCTCGCCGAGTTTTTTCGAAACGCGCATCTTCGCGCCGCTCAAGATGCACGACACGTTCTTCGCCGTACCCGCGGACAAGACGGATCGGCTGACGGACTGCTACACGTTCGTTCCCGGAAAAGGCCGCGTGATGTATGATCGCGGTGCCGAAAGCGCGTGGAGCCGCATGCCGAAGCTTGTCTCGGGTGGCGGCGGCCTCGTCTCGACCGCGCTCGATTATCACAGATTCAATACGATGCTGTTGAACGGTGGCGAACTGGACGGCGCGCGCATCGTCGGGCGCAAGACGATCGACCTGATGACGATGAACCACCTGCCGGGGAATGCCGACCTGTCGACCATGTCCAAATCGCTGTTCAGCGAAGCGGCGAATGCGGGCACGGGTTTCGGCCTGGGCTTTGCGGTCAATATCGATGTCGCACGCTCTCTGATCCCGGGATCGGTCGGCGAATATTATTGGGGCGGCATGTTCTCGACCGCGTTTTTCGTCGATCCGGTCGAGCGGTTGACGATGGTGTTCATGACCCAGATGTCCCCCAGTTCCACCTACCCTATCCGCCGGGAATTGAAGACGTTGATCTACTCGGCGCTCACCTAACCGACGGCGCGTCGCCACGGCGCCCGCAAACGAAACGAATCTTCAGGAGATAGATATGACCGGTCCGATCACCACCGAACGCCATGACGACGTTCTTGTCATCATCTCGAACAATCCGCCGGTAAACGCACTCGGCGCCGCGGTCCGTCAGGGTCTCGAAGCCGGGATCAAGGAAGGCCTTGCCGACGATTCGATCAAGGCGATGGTCATCCGGTGCGAAGGCCGTACGTTCTTCGCTGGCGCCGACATCACCGAATTTGGCAAGCCTTTCGTCGAACCCGGCCTGCCCGCCGTGGTCGACCAGATCGAGGCATCTACCAAGCCGGTGATCGCCGCGATCCACGGCACCGCACTCGGCGGCGGCTGCGAGGTAACGCTCGGCTGCCACTATCGCATTGCCGTTCCGTCGGCGAAGATCGGTACGCCCGAGGTGAAGCTCGGCCTGTTGCCCGGCGCTGGTGGCACGCAGCGTATTCCGCGCATCGCCGGTGTCCCGCTAGCCCTGGAAATGACCGCAAAGGGCGATCCGATCTCCGCCAAGAAGGCGCTCGAGGCGGGGCTGATCGACAAGATCGCGGGTGAAGACAGCCTGATCGAAGACGCAATCGCTTTCGCCCGTGAAAAGGCCGGGACGACCGACCTTCCGCGTGCCAGCAAAAAGACTGCGCAGGCTGATCCCGAGGCAGTCGCTGCGTTCAAGAAAGAGAATGCGCGCAAATTCCGTGGGTTCGATGCGCCTGCTGCCAATATCGCGTGCGTCGAAAAGGCATCCGACGGATCGTCGTTCGAAAACGGAATCGCGTTCGAACGGCAGGAATTTATGAAGCTGATGATGGGCACGCAGTCCGCGGCACAGCGTCACATCTTCTTTGCCGAGCGTCAGGCGGCGAAGATCGACGGTATCGCGTCCGATATCGCGCTGCGTCCGATCAACAAGGTCGGCGTGATCGGCGCGGGCACGATGGGCGGCGGTATCTCGATGAACTTCCTGTCTGCCGGGATTCCGGTGACGATCGTCGAAATGGCGCAGGAAGCGCTCGATCGCGGCGCCGGCGTTATCCGCAAGAATTACGAGGCGAGCGCCGCCAAGGGCCGCCTGAAGCCAGAACAGGTCGAGGCCGCGATGGGCGCCCTGACCCCGACGCTCGATTTCTCCGCGCTGGCCGATTGCGACCTCATCATCGAGGCGGTGTATGAGAATATGGACGTGAAGAAGGAAATCTTCGCGAAGCTGGACAGCATCTGCAAGCCGGGCGCGATCCTGGCGTCGAACACCAGCTATCTGGACGTGGACGAGATCGCGACCGCGACGCAGCGGCCGCAGGATGTCGTCGGCATGCACTTCTTCTCGCCCGCCAACGTCATGAAATTGCTGGAGGTCGTACGCGGTGCGAAGACCGCGGACGACGTGCTCGCCACGGTCATGGCGCTGTCGAAGAAGATCAAGAAGGTCGCGGTCGTTGCCGGCGTGTGCGACGGCTTCATCGGCAATCGCATGCTCAAGCCACGCCAGGTCGAGGCGATGAAGCTGCTGATGGAAGGCGCCACGCCCGAGCAGATCGACAAGGTCCATGTCGCCTTCGGCATGCCGATGGGTCCGTTCCAGATGAGCGATCTTGCCGGTGTCGACATCGGCTGGCACCGTGACCCGAACCGCATTGAAAGCATCCGCGACGCGCTTGCCGCCGAAGGACGCTGGGGCCAGAAAACGCAGAAGGGCTTCTACGATTACGACGAGAAGCGGAACCCGACCCCGTCGCCGCGCGTCGCCGAGATCATCGAGAATTTCCGCAGCAAGTCGAACCTGCAGAAGCGCGAGATCAGCGACGAGGAGATCATCGAGAAGACGCTGTATACGATGGTCAACGAAGGTGCGCTGATCCTGGAAGAGAAGATGGCCCAGCGCGCGTCCGATATCGATGTCGTGTGGATCTACGGCTATGGCTGGCCCGTCTATCGCGGCGGCCCGATGTTCTGGGCGGATACCGAAGGCCTCCCCAAGATCGTCGCCGGACTGGAGAAGCATGGCTTCAAGGTCGCCGAATTGCTCAAGAGCAAGGCGGAAAGCGGCGGCAAGTTCAATAGATAACCGGGAAGGTCGGGGGCTGGCCGGGCCGGCCCTCGACCGTTCGTGCTGAGCCTGTCGAAGCACATGACCTAAGCGCATCGCCCGTTACACGCCCTTCGACAAGCTCAGGGCGAACGGTGGAGAAAAGACCATGACCGACACGACCCTCGACCAATTCCGCACTGAAACCCGCGCCTGGCTGGCCGAGAATTGCCCGCCCGAAATGCGCGAGCCGGTGCGATCCGAAAAGGATGCCGTCTGGGGAGGACGCGACCAGTCCAACCTGACGCCGGCGCAGAAATCGTGGATGGACGCGATGGCGTCGAAGGGCTGGACCGTTCCGGACTGGCCCAAGGCGTATGGCGGCGGCGGACTAACGCCGGCCGAAACCAAGATCCTGCGTGAGGAAATGGCCGCGATCCGCGCGCGCAATCCGCTCAATTCGTTCGGCATCTCGATGCTCGGGCCGGCACTGCTTAAATACGGCACCGAGGAACAGAAGCTTACCCACCTGACGAAGATCGCCAAGGGCGAAATCCGTTGGTGCCAGGGCTATAGCGAGCCGAACGCGGGGTCCGATCTCGCCAGCCTCGCGACCAGCGCGGAGAGCGACGGCGACGATTATATCGTCAACGGCCAGAAGGTCTGGACCAGCTATGCCGACAAGGCCGACTGGATCTTCTGTCTCGTCCGCACCGACAAGACCAGCAAGCAGGGCGGCATCAGCTTCCTGCTGTTCGACATGGCATCGCCCGGTGTCTCGACCAAACCGATCCTGCTGATTTCGGGCAACTCGCCCTTCTGCGAAACCTTCTTCGACAATGTCCGCGTGCCCAAGGCGAACCGCGTATATGAGGAAAATAAGGGCTGGGATGTCGCGAAGTACCTGCTCGGCCACGAACGCGAGATGATCTCCGGCATGGGCCTCGCCTCGACCGGTGGCAACCCGCTGATCGACGGCGCGATCGCCACGGTCGGTCTCGATCATGACGGTAAGCTCGCCGATCCGCTGCTCCGCGCGAGCATCGCGATGTTCGAAGTGCGCTCCAACGCGTTCGGGATGATGAGCGAGCGCTTCATCGACGAACTGAAAGCCGGACGCGCGCATCCCGCACAGCCTTCGATGATGAAATATTACGGTACCGAGCTGAACAAGAGCCGCTACGAACTGATGATGGCATCGGGCGGGTCGGACGCGCTGGAATGGGAAAGCGACCGTTCGAACGGCGGCAGCACCCCGCGCGCCTGGCTGCGTACCAAGGCGAACTCGATCGAAGGCGGGACGAGCGAAGTCCAGCTCAACATCATCGCCAAGCGGATTCTGGATCTGCCGAGCGCCTGAGCGATCAAAGCCCTCTCCCCCGCGGGGAGAGGGTTGGGAGAGGGGCAGTCCAATACCAACAGATACGGGCCGGCGAGGAGAGACTGCCCCTCTCCCCGGCCCTCTCCCCAAGGGGGAGAGGGAGATTTCGAATGCCACTCTACCTGAACGACGAACAGACGATGTTGCGCGACACCGCGAAGGATTTCGTCGCCGAACACGCGCCCGTCAGCCACCTCCGCTCGCTGCGCGACAAGAAGGACGAAGCCGGCTTCTCGCGCGATCTGTGGAAGTCCTTTGCCGAAATGGGCTTCACCGGCATCCTGATCGGTGAAGACGAAGGCGGGCTCGGGCTCGGCCATGTCGAGGCCGGGATCGTGCTGGAGGAAATCGGCCGCAACCTGTCCCCCTCCCCGTTCCTGACCACCGCCGTCGCCGCGGTCGAGGCATTGAAGGGCAGCCCGCACGCCGCCAAGTATTTCCCAGGCATCCTGTCGGGGGACACCGTCGCTGCGCTCGCGATCGACGAGGGGGCCAAGCACCGTGATACGGTCGCGCTGAAGGCCGAACGATCAGGCAACGGGTTCAAGCTGTCGGGCAAGAAGCAGTTCGTCACGCATGGCCACGTCGCCGATCTGCTGATAGTCGCGGCACGTACCGCCGGTTCGGCTGACGACGCGGAGGGGATTACGCTGTTCGCGGTCGATCGCAACGCGGCTGGCCTGACCGCCAATCCGGAGCGCCTGACCGACTCCAGCCTTGCCGCGAGGATCGAATTCGACGGCGTGGAAGTCGATGCCGACGCGGTGATCGGCGAAATCGATGCCGGTCGCACACCGCTCGACCGTCTGTTGCGCGCAGGGCGCACCGGTGCCTCGGCCGAGTTGCTCGGCGTGGGTGGCGGCGCGATGGACATGACCGTCGGCTATCTGAAGGAGCGCAAGCAGTTCGGCGTCACGATCGGCAGTTTCCAGGCGCTGCAACATCGTGCCGCGCATCTGTACAGCGAGATGGAAGTCGCCCGCGCCGCCGTGCTGAAGGCCGCGCAATTGCTCGACCAGGGTTCGGACCGGGCCGACCACGCCGTGTCCGTCGCCAAGGCGATGACCGCGCTCGCCACCACGCTGTCGGTGCAGGAAGGCGTGCAGATGCATGGCGGCATCGGCATGACCGACGAATATGACATCGGCTTCTACATGAAGCGCGCCCGCGTGCTGGCCGAGATGTTCGGCGACGCGAATTTCCACGCCCACAAGCTGGCGACGCTGTCGGGGTATTGAGGACGCGATGCTCCCCAACCCGTTCGTCCTGAGCCTGTCGAAGGGCGTATCACACGCGCTGCCGCTTGTGGCACATGCTTCGACAAGCTCGGCACGATTGGGTTAAGGGAGCACTATGATCGACATGACCAACCCATCTCCCGAAGCTCTCGCGGCCGATCTTTGCGACCTGCTGACCGTGGAGGAGATCGACACCGATCTGTATCGCGGCCGGCGCATCGCCAACGGCCAAGGTCACGGGCGCGTGTTCGGCGGCCAGGTGATCGCGCAGGCGCTGCAGGCGGCACAACAATCGACGGACGCTCCGAAGGTCGCGCATTCGCTTCACGCCTATTTCATGCGGCCGGGCAATGACGACTATCCCATCCTGTTCCGCGTCGTCCGCGACTTCGACGGCAAGAGTTTCGCGACCCGCCGCGTGATCGCGACGCAGAAAGGTCTTCCGATCCTCAACATGGCCTGTTCGCTACAGGTGCCCGAGGATGGCCTGCGCCATCAGGATGCGATGCCGGACGTGCCCCCGCCGGAGGATCTGAAATCCGATGTCGATGTCCGCGCCGGGATGGTCGACTCGATTCCCGAACGCTTCCGTGCACATTTCACGCGGCCCCGGCCGATCGAGATCCGCCCAGTCGCGCCGCGCAGTTTCATCAATCCGGAAAAGAGCGAGCCACGGCAGGATAGCTGGTTCCGGATTTCCGCCCCGATCGGCGACGATCCGGCGATGCATCGCGCAGTCCTGGCCTATGCGTCCGACATGGCGCTGCTCGGCACAGGCACGCTGCCGCACGGCGTCAACTGGATGACGCACAAGTTGCAAAGCGCCAGCCTGGATCACTCGCTTTGGCTGCATGAGGATTTCCGTGCCGACGACTGGCTGCTCTATACCTGCGACAGCCCCTGGGCTGGCCATGCCCGCAGTTTCAACCGCGGCAAGATCTTCAGCCGCGACGGTCGGCTCGTCGCCAGCGTCGCGCAGGAAGGATTGATGCGCCTGCGCGAATGAGGCGCGAGAATCCTCCCACCCGCTCGTGCCGAGCTTGTCGTGGGGGCGTGGACTTGAGACGGGTGCTTCGACAGGCTCAGCGCGAACGGTAGGGATTGAAAGGTCCTGATTCCGTCCAGTCGGGCATCGCCCCTACCCCGCAATCATCCGCCGTGCCTTGGCCGTGGCAAGCTGCGTGTCGGACGCCAGCTTCTTCACCTCGCTCGCGACCACCGCGAAGCCCCGGCCGGCATCGCCCGCCCGCGCAGCCTCGATCGTCGCGTTCAGCGCCAACAGGTTCGTCTGAACCGCTATACCTGCAATCGATTCGACCACGTCCGCCAACTGCGAGACGAGGGCTTCCATCACCACTCGTCGCGTATCGGCTTCTGCCTGATAGCGCTGGCTTTCCTTAAGCCGCTTCGCGACCTCATCCGCCAGCTTGACGCGGTCGCCCACGTCGCTGGCGAACTTCACGACGCGCACCACGTTGCCCGCGCCATCGAGAATGGGCGTGTAGGTCGCTTGCAGGCGCACGATGCGACCGCCCCGGCCCATCCGGACATATTCCCCGGCATCATGTTCGCCACGCGCCAGCTTGCGCCAGAATGCGGCATAATCGGCCGATGCGGCATAGGCCGGATCGCAGAATATGCAGTGATGCCGCCCGACGACGTCGTGAAGGTGATACCCCATCGCATTGAGGAATTTGCGGTTCGCCGAGACGATGACGCCATCGGGCTGGAATTCGATGATCATTTGCGATTGGTCGATCGCGCTCCACAACGGACCATCACGGAAGCTGTCGTTCACCATCGAAAATCCCAAACCCAGGGATTCGAATAGATGAAAACGGTTAACCAACTAAAAACGCAGCCGATTCGGCCCTAGATGTATATCAAGTCCGGTCCCGTCTCGTGCCACCCAAGCTGCGGGGTTACACTGCCGTCTTGCCATATTCCTGACGCGTGACCGGATGGCTCGACGACAATCCGCCATCGACCGCGATCGCCTGCCCGTTGACATAGCTGGCCTCGTCGGATGCCAGGAAGGCGGCAACGTTGGCCAGTTCCTCAGGCTGCGCGCCGCGGCGTAGCGGGTTGAGCCGCCCGACCTTGTCCATCTTGCCTGCATCCCGCGCATAATCGAAGGTCGGCTTCGTCATGCCCGTCTCGGTCAGGCCGGGGCAGATCGCATTGACGCGCACGTTCGATCCGGCAAGCTGCTGCGCCGATACCATCGCGAGATTGATCACACCGGCCTTGGACGCCGAATAGGCCGGTGACCCGGCGCCCGACCGAATTCCCGCCACGCTCGCGGTCAATACGATTGCTCCGCCGCCACGCTCCGCGATCTTCGGCGCGGCATGCTTGATCGCCAGATACGGTCCGATCAAATTGACGCGCAGCACCTCGGTGATCAGTGCGACGTCGGTATCGAAGATGTTGGCCATCCCGCCCGAAATTCCGGCATTGGCGAACATCACGTCCAGCCCGCCATGCGCTTCGCAGGCGAGCGCGACGGCGCGGATCACGTCTTCCTCCTTGCCGGCGTCGATCTTGATGTGCCGCGCCGTGCCGCCGGCATCGGTAATCATCGCCGCGGTTTCTTCGGCGGCGTCAGATATGTCGGCGCACAGCACGCGCCCGCCTTCGGCCGCGAACAGCAGCGATGCAGCGCGCCCGATCCCCGATCCAGCGCCCGTGACGATGATCGACTTGTCCGTGAAACGCGCCATTATCTCTCTCCGTTCGCCGAATTCAGATCGTCACGCCGCCGTCGATCACGATCGACTGGCCGGTCATGAACGCGCTCGCCGGGCTGGCAAGGAACACCACCGCGCCGGCTATTTCCTCCGCCACGCCGATGCGGCGCAGCGGCACGGTTTCGTTCGACGCCTTGATCCGCTCCGGATCCTCCCATAGCGCCTTGGCGAAATCGGTGCGGATCAGGCCGGGGGCGATGCAGTTGATGCGGACATTGTCGGGGCCGAATTCGTGCGCCAGGTTGCGCGCCAACTGCATGTCGGCGGCTTTGGAGATGCAATAGGCGCCGATCATCGTCGACCCGCGCAAGCCGCCGATCGAGGATACGATGACGATCGATCCATTCTTCCGCTCGCGCATTTCGGGCGCGACCATCGCGATCAGCCAATGATTGCTAACGATATTGTTGTCGAGAATCTTGCGGAACTGCTCGTCGCTGATCCCCGATTGCGGGCCGTAATAGGGGTTGGACGCGGCGTTGCAGACCAAGACGTCGATCTTGCCGAACGCCGCGCGCGTTTCGTCGACCAGATGTTGCAGGCCGGCCTTGTCGGAGATGTTTGCCGCCACCGCGATCGCGGTCCCTTCGCCGAATTTCGTGTTGATTTCCGCCGCGACCGCGTCGCACGCATCCTGCTTGCGACTGCTGATCACGACTTTCGCGCCATGCTCCGCCATCTCGAAGGCGCTCGCCTTGCCGATCCCCTTGGTGGATCCGGTGATGATGGCCACCTGGCCGGTCAGATCGAATAGCGACATGTTAACTCCCTCTCCCCTTCGGGGGAGAGGGCCGGGGAGAGGGGCAGTCTCTCCTCGCCGGCCCTATATCTATTGGTGATGGACTGCCCCTCTCCCAACCCTCTCCCCCAGGGGGAGAGGGCTTTAGTTAAGCCCCGGCCTTCATCGCGAAATCCCATGCCGAATTGGCGAGCCGGTACACGCCCTCCGCCGATTTTTCGGCCTGCGCGCTGGATGCCGTACCCTCGACGATGCGTTTCTTGATGCCCTGAACGATGCCCGTCAGGCGGAACAGATTGTACGAGAAATACCAGTTGAGGTCCGGGACCCCGTCCCGCCCGGTCGCCGCGCAATAGCGTACAACCATATCCTCGATCGTCGGGATACCCGTCTCCGGCCCCGTCTCGCCCCTGACGCCCGAACGGCCCTCCGGCTCGGTCACCCAGCTCATGAGGAAATAGGAAAAATCGGCCAGCGGATCGCCCAACGTCGACAATTCCCAGTCAAGCAACGCGATCACGCGTGGCTCGGTCTTGTGGAAGATCATGTTGTCGATACGAAAATCGCCGTGGACGACGGACGTCCGCGTCTGTTCCGGCACCGTGCGGCCGAGATAGTCGATCAGCTTCTCGACCGATTCCATATGCTCCGTCTCGGACGCACGATATTGCTTCGTCCAGCGCGCGACCTGCCGCTCGAAATAATTACCCGGACGCCCGTAATCGCCGAGCCCCGCCGCGACATGATCGGTATTGTGCAGCTCGGCCAGTGTATCGCACATCGCATTGTAGACACCGGTCCGCTGATCCGGCGTATAATCCGGCAGCGTCCCGTCCCACAGGTTGCGACCATCGGCGAACCCCATGACGTAGAAATCGGTGCCGACGATATCCTGATCGGTACACAGGCCGTACGGCTTGGCGACCGGGAAGCCGGTCGGATACAGGCCGGCAATGACGCGATACTCGCGATCCACGGCATGCGCGGACGGCAATAACGGGCCGAACGGCTTGCGGCGCAGGACATACTGACCGGACGGCGCGTCGATCTTGAAGGTCGGGTTGGACTGCCCGCCGGCGAATTTCGAATAGGTCAGCGGCCCTTCGAACCCCTCGACATTCGCCTCCATCCAGGCGGTCAGCTTCGCCTCGTCGAGCCGGTCCTTCTCGGGCACGGCGATCGTCTGCGGGGAGGAATCGATCGTCATCACGCGAACTCGATCACCGAGCGAACCGTATCGCCGGTACGCAGTTTGGCCATCGCCGCATTGACGTCATCCAGCCTGATACGCTCAGCGACCATCGTATCCAGGTCCAGCCGACCATCGAGATACATCTCGACCAGACGTGGCATGTCGATCGGGAAACGCGTCGAGCCGAGCAGCGAGCCTTGGAGCTTCTTGCCCGTCAGGAAGGTTGGACCGGCGATGCTCACCGATCCCCCCGGCGCGATCATGCCGAGGATCGTCGCCGTGCCGCCGCGACGGAGGATGTTCCAGGCGAGTTCGGCGGTGTTGGGCCGACCGACCGCCTCGATCGCGTAATTCACCCCGCCTTCGGTCATCGCGATGACTTTCTTGGTCAGATCGGGGTCCGACGCGTCCAGCCCGTGCGTCGCGCCAAGCTTCTTCGCGAGATCAAGCTTGTCCGCCACCGGGTCGATCGCGATGATCGCACCCGCGCCGGCAATCTTCGCCGCATTGATCGCCGCAAGCCCGATGCCGCCGCAGCCAATCACCGCGACGGTTTCGCCGGGGCGCAACCGGCTGTCGTTAAAGATCGCGCCGGCCCCTGTGATCACCGCGCAGCCAAGCAACGCCGCCCGGTCCAGCGGCATCTCTTTCGAGATAGCGACGCAGGCATTTTCATGCACCAGCATCATCTCGGCATAGGCCGACAGGTTGAGGAACGGCGCCAGTGGCGTTCCGTCCTTCAGGCTAAGCCGCGGTGGCGCATCCTTTGCACGGCGGGTGGAGGGATCGACACACAGGCTGGGGCGGCCGGTGATGCACATTTCGCAGGAACCGCAAAAGACAGTGAAGAAGGTGATGACGTGATCGCCAACTTTCAGGTGCGCGACATCGGATCCGACCGCCTCGACGATCCCCGCCGCCTCGTGCCCCGGCACTGTCGGCACCGGGTGCGGGAAGGCCCCGTCGATGAAGTGCAAGTCCGACCGGCATACGCCGCACGCGACGGTGCGGATGAGCACCTCGCGCGGGCCGGGATCGGACACCGCGATATCCTCGATCACGAGATCGGTCTTCGCTTCGTAAAGGACCGCTGCTTTCACTGTTCTTCCCTCTCCCCGCCTGCTTCACTTACCGGCGGACCGCATCCTTGGCCGCGACCGCCGCCGGCAGCTCGGCATATTTACCGAACTCGTTGCGGGCGATCGCACGGTTGTGGACCTCGTCCGGGCCGTCCGCGAAGCGCAGCGTGCGCATCGCCGCCCAGTCGTGCGCCAGGCGGAAGTCGCCCGATACGCCGCCGCCGCCATGCGCCTGGATCGCATCGTCGATGATCTTCAACGCCATGCTCGGCGCCTGCACCTTGATCATCGCGATTTCCTGCTGCGCGCTCTTGTTGCCGGCACGATCCATCATGTCGGCAGCCTTCAGGCAGAGAAGACGCGTCATCTCGATATCGATGCGGGCGCGGGCGATCCGCTCCTCCCATACCGAATGGTCGGCGATGCGCTTGCCGAAGACGACGCGGGTCAGGAGGCGCTTGGCCATCGCCTCGATCGCTTCCTCCGCGGTGCCGATCGTGCGCATGCAGTGATGGATACGGCCCGGCCCGAGACGCCCCTGAGCGATTTCGAACCCGCGTCCTTCGCCGAGCAACACGTTCTCGACCGGAACGCGGACGTTCTCCAGCACGACTTCGCCATGCCCGTGCGGCGCATGATCATAGCCATAGACCGACAGCATGCGCTTGATCGTCACGCCCGGCGTATCCATCGGGACGAGGATCTGGCTCTGCTGACTGTGGCGCGAGCCTTCCGTGTTCGTCTTGCCCATCACGATGGCGATCGCGCAGCGCGGATCGCCCACGCCCGACGACCACCATTTCGTGCCGTTGATCACGTAATGGTCGCCATCGCGCACCATCCGCGTCTCGATATTGGTCGCATCCGACGACGCCACCGCGGGCTCGGTCATCAGGAAGGCGGAGCGGATCTCACCGTTCATCAGCGGACGGAGCCAGCGCTCCTTCTGCTCGCGCGTGCCGTAGCGATGGAACACTTCCATATTGCCCGTGTCCGGCGCCGAGCAATTGAACACTTCCGACGCCCAGCCGACGCGGCCCATTTCCTCGGCGCACAAGGCGTATTCGAGATTGGTGAGCTGCGTGCCTTCGAACTCGAACGTGTCGTCAACATGCGTCTGGCCGGAATGCGGCGGCATGAAGAAATTCCACAGCCCAGCCTCCTTTGCCTTGAGCTTCATGTCCTCGATCACCTGGATCACTTTCCAGCGTTCGCCGGTGTGCGACTGCTCTTCATATTCGTGCTGGCGGGGACGGATATTCTGATCGATGAAATCGCGAACGCGATCCCGGAAGTACGATTCTCTCTCGCTCAGCGTGAAGTCCATCTTCTCTCTCCGTCAGCCCGGTTTTGAGGCTGGTTAGACCGTACCGCGTTTTCGGTAAAGCGTTGGCAGGACATATTTTGCGGCTTCGCGTGGCCGCAGAGAAAAGACTGTTTCTTCTAAAGGAACTTGTTAGATTGTGTCCGATGGAGCCGAACAAAGCGAATTTGATCGACGAGGAAGGCGGCACGAAGCGGTTTCGCGCGAAGCGCGACGCCATCCTGGCGGCCGCCGCACAAGCGATCAACGAACAGAGTGCGAAAGGCATGACCTTCGCAGATGTCGCGCGCCGCGTCGGGCTGAACACGACCAGCGTGACCTATTACTTCAAGCGCAAGGAAGATCTTGCGACCGCCTGTTTCGAAAATACGCTCGAACGGCTGCAGGCGATGCTGGACGAGGCGCTGAAGGAAGCCACGCCGCAGGCGCGCGTCGCGAAATATCTGTCGATCAACATGCAGCGGCTTGGCGCGATCCAGAAGGGCGAGGCCACCGCCTTCGCCGTCCTGTCCGATCTGCGCGCGATGGAGGAGCCTGCGCTCAGCCAGTTGATGGCCGGGTGGCGCGACGTGTTCCGCAAGACGCGGACGCTGTGGGGCCCCGCCCGCACCCGCGCCGAAACCGACCTGCGCGGCGCGCGCGCGCACGTGCTGCTGGAAAATACGTTTTGGTTGCCGATCTGGCTGACGCGGTACGAACCCGATCAGTTCGACCGGATCGAGGCGCGGCTGATGGAGGTGTTCGAACACGGCATCGCCGCGCCGGGCGAGAATTGGGCCCCCGACCTGATCGATCTCGACCACGGCACGTCTGAGCCGGGGCGCGCCGCGTTCCTGCTCGCCGCCACGCGCCTGATCAACCAGCTCGGCTATCGCGGCGCATCGGTGCAGCGGATCGCATCCGAACTGAACGTGACGAAGGGCAGCTTCTACCACCATCTGGATGCCAAGGACGATCTGGTCATCGCCTGCTATAAACGCAGTTTCGACACGATCGCCGACGCCCAGCATCTGGCGGACGAACGTGGCGGCAGCCAGTGGCATCGCCTGTCCAGCATCATCGCGACATTGCTCGACGTCCAGTTTTCCGAACGCGGCCCGTTGCTGCGCACCACCGCTTTGTCCGGCCTGCCCGGCGGCGTGCGCAATACGATGATCGATCGATCGAACCGCATCGCGCGCCGCTATGCCGGCACGATGAGCGACGGAATTGCGGAGGGGTCGATCCGGCCAGTCGATGCGTTGGTAGCCGCACAGGCGTTGATGGCGCTTCAGAATGCCGCGTTCGACATGCGAAAATGGGCCAGCACCATGCCGCGCGATCGGGCCGTCGCCTTCTACGCCTCGACGCTCGCATTCGGCCTGTTCGACGACCGGGTGCTGGACCTTTGATCTTGCGGCTGGCAACGGCCACGTTGAAATACCGGAGAATATCATGAGCGGCATGGGCCAATTCGACTGGGCTGATCCCTTCCTGCTGGACGACCAGCTGGACGACGACGAACGCATGATCCGCGATACGGCGCGCGCCTATGCGCAGGAAAAGCTTGCGCCGCGCATCATCGACGCCTTCGCGAACGAGGTCACCGACGTGTCGATCTTCCGCGAGATGGGGGAACTCGGCCTGCTCGGCCCGACGGTGCCCGAACAATATGGCGGGGTCGGCGCCAGCTATGTCGCCTACGGCCTGGTCGCGCGCGAGGTGGAGCGGATCGATTCCGGGTATCGCTCGATGATGAGCGTGCAATCCAGCCTCGTGATGTACCCGATCTACGCTTACGGTTCCGAAGCGCAGAAGATGAAGTATCTGCCGAAGCTCGCATCGGGCGAATATATCGGGTGTTTCGGGCTGACCGAGCCGGATGCCGGATCGGATCCGGGCGGGATGACGACGCGCGCGAAGAAGACCGCGAACGGATATGTCATTTCCGGCGCCAAGACGTGGATCAGCAATGCGCCGATTGCCGACGTCTTCGTCGTGTGGGCAAAGAGCGACGAGCATGGCGGCGGCATTCGCGGCTTCATCCTCGAAAAGGGCATGAAGGGTCTTGCGACGCCGAAGATCGAGGGCAAGCTGTCGTTGCGCGCCTCGATCACCGGCATGATCATGATGGACGAGGTCGAGGTCGGCGACGATGCGCTGCTGCCCGACGTGCAGGGCCTGAAGGGTCCGTTCGGCTGTCTTAATCGCGCGCGTTACGGCATTTCCTGGGGCAGTCTGGGCGCGGCGGAATTCTGCATGCACGCGGCCCGGCAATATGGGCTAGACCGCAAGCAGTTCGGCAAGTCGCTCGCCGCGAACCAGCTGTACCAGAAGAAGCTGGCCGACATGCAGACCGAGATCGCGCTCGGTCTGCAGGCAAGCCTGCGCGTCGGTCGGCTGATGGACGAGGGCCGGTTCGCGCCCGAGATGATCTCGATCGTGAAGCGCAACAATGTCGGCAAGGCGCTGGATATCGCCCGGATGTCGCGCGACATGCATGGCGGCAACGGCATCAGCGGCGAATATCAGATCATGCGCCACATGATGAACCTTGAAACCGTGAACACCTATGAAGGCGCGCACGACGTCCACGCTCTTATCCTGGGTCGCGCGATCACCGGGATCGCTGCGTTCTGAGCATGCCGGACCTGCAACCGACACTGATCGGCGAGACGGTCGAGTTGCGCCCAACCGTATCCGGGGATTGGACGGCGTTGTTCGCCGTCGCCTCGGATCCGGGAATTTGGGCGATACATCCGGCGCACGATCGCTGGCAGGAACCCGTGTTCCGCCGCTATTTCGACGATGCGCTGGCGAGCGGCGGCGGCTTGACGATCCGGCACCGCGCGACCGGGCGGGTCATCGGCGCGAGCCGGTACCGCATCGATCCCGACAACCCGCAAGCATGCGAGATCGGCTGGACGTTTCTCGCCCGTGATCATTGGGGCGCAGGCACCAATCGCGAGATGAAAGCGCTGATGATCCGCCACATCCTGCAATGGTTCGATGTCGCCACGTTCCATGTCGGCGAAACGAATATCAGGTCACGGCGAGCGATGGAAAAGATCGGCGGCGTGTTGAGCGATCGGACATCCACCGCCGTCCTCGCCGACGGGCCCGTCGTCCATGTCATCTACGACATCGGCCGTGACGCGGAGATTGCGCGCGCATGAAGCCGCTCGCCGGGATCCGCGTCGTCGAGCTGGCACGCATTCTTGCCGGGCCGTGGTGCGGGCAGTTGCTCGCCGATCTCGGGGCGGATGTGATCAAGATCGAGCGTCCCGGTGCGGGCGACGATACGCGGCACTGGGGCCCGCCGTTCATGCACGGGCCGGACGGCGAGAACCTCGACGCGGCCTATTACCACTCCACCAACCGCGGCAAGACCAACCGTGCGATCGACATTGCCACGCCGGAGGGCCAGTCCGAGATCCGCGCGCTGGTGGCGGATGCGGATGTCGTGATCGAGAATTACAAGGTCGGCGGGCTGGTCAAATACGGTCTCGACCATGCCAGCCTGTCCGCGATCAACTCGCGGCTGATCACCTGTTCCATCACCGGGTTCGGGCAGACCGGCCCCTATGCGCACCGGGCGGGATACGATTTCATCATCCAGGGGATGGGCGGGATCATGTCGCTGACTGGCGAGCCGGACGGCGCGCCGCAGAAGTCGGGCATTGCCTATGCCGATATCTTCACCGGCGTCTATTCCGCGGTCGCGATCCTCGCCGCGTTGCGCACGCGCGACCGGGACGGGATTGGCGCGCATATCGACATGGCGTTGCTCGACACGCAGGTCGCGGTGCTCGCCAACCAGGCGCTCAACTGGATGGCATCGGGCAAGGTGCCGCACCGGATGGGGAACGGCCACGCCAACCTCGCGCCCTATCAGGGGTTCGCGGCGTCGGATGGCGACCTGATCATCGCGGTCGGGAATGACGGGCAGTTCCGCAAACTGTGTACCGTGCTCGACCTGCCGTTAGCGGACGATGCGCGCTTCGCCACCAACCCGGCGCGCGTCGAGAACCGCGCCGAGATGATCCCGATCCTGTCCACCGCGATCGCGACGTGGCGCAAGGCGGATCTTGCCTGGGCGCTGGAGGAAGCGGGCGTGCCCGCCGGCCCGATCAACCGAGTCGACGAAGTGTTTGCCGATGCGCAGGTCGTCGCGCGCGGGCTTGCGATCGACAATGCGGGCATTCCCGGCGTCGCTTCCCCGATCGTGATCGACGGCGTACGCATGGTATCCGACAAGGCCAGCCCGCCGCGGCCCTGATCCGGCCGCCGGGCACAAAGCCACGACATAGAACGGGAGAGAGACGTCATGACCACCCCGCCCCTGCACGGCATCCGCATCGTCGAGATTGCCGGGATCGGCCCCGGCCCTTTCTGCGGCATGATGCTGGCGGATCACGGTGCGGAAGTGATCCGGATCGAACGTCCCGCTGACTCGACGGTCACGGCCATCGCCGCCGATCCGCTGTTGCGCAGCCGTCGGACGATTGCGCTGGACCTGAAGAACCCGGACGCCATCGCCGCGGTGAAGCGCATTGTGGAGACCGCGGACGGGCTGATCGAGGGTTTCCGGCCCGGCGTGATGGAACGGCTCGGGCTCGGGCCGGACGTCCTGCTCGCCGCCAATCCGAAGCTCGTCTACGGCCGCATGACCGGATGGGGACAGACCGGTCCTATGGCGCCGCAGCCGGGGCACGACATCAACTATATCGCGCAGTCGGGCGCGCTCCACGCTTACGGGGCGGCCGGCGGGAAGCCGCAATTCCCGATCAACATGGTCGGCGATTTCGGCGGCGGCGGGATGATGCTGGCGTTCGGCATGCTCGCGGCGATCCTGCATGCGCAGCGCACCGGCGAAGGACAGGTCGTCGATTGCGCGATGACCGAGGGGTCGGCAGTGCTGATGAGCATGATCTGGGGCTTTCGCGGCGCGGGACGGTGGAGCGACCGGCGCGGCACCAACCTGCTGGACGGCGGTGCGCACTTCTACGACACGTATGAGACAGCGGACAGCAAATGGGTCTCGATCGGCGCGATCGAACCACAATTCTACGCCGCCCTTCGCCGCGTGATGCAGCTCGACGGAGACGAATGGTCGGCGCAATTCGATCCGCGCGGTTGGCCGACCCTAAAGGCGCGGCTCACGGAGCAATTCCGGACGAAAACCCGCGACGAATGGTGCGATGCATTTGCCGGACACGAAGTCTGTTTCGCGCCCGTCCTGGGCTTCGACGAAGCGGTTGCCGATCCGCACAACGTCGCGCGCAAGGCGTTCGTCGAGGTCGCCGGAGTGACTCAACCCGCGCCAGCACCACGCTATTCAGCCAGCCCCACCGTCGTGCCGGCGACGACACCACGCGATAACGGCGCCGTTCTTTCGGAACTGGGCTTTACGCCGGAGGAGATCGCCCGGCTGGGTTGATTCCAATGCAAATGCCGGTCTTGTCATACGGTTCGCGAGAGATTGGGAAAAGTACGTGATAAAGTCGTTGAAGATCAGCCAATTACAGGACTATCCTGCAAGAGAACCGTCGCTCTCGCTTACACCTTTGTCCTTCAGCGTGAAGGAAGTCGCGGTAATACGGGCTTGGCATGGTTAATGCTTTGTGCCCAATGGTAAGGTGCTCACTGGGGTTGAATCGATGCGAATGACCAATGCTTACACAAGTGCACTGTGCGCCGCCGCCGTCTTGACGGCCGTCGCCGCGGCACCAGCCACTGCACAGAATTTCACCAATCCTGGTACGATCGACATTATTGATGACGCTGAGACTACCAGCGACATCAACGTCACCGGTGTGACAGGCAACGTGACCGGCCTTACGCTGTCGTTGAACGGTTTGACCCACACCTATCCGGACGATCTCGTTTTCGGCGTTTACAATGCCTCGCAGGATCTTGGCTTCGTGTTCTTCAGCGGTGTCGGCGGCCGCGCGGATATCAGCAACGTGACCCTGTCGTTCAGCGACTTCGCAGCCTTTCCGGCACCCCGATCCTTCGTCGGCAACACGGAGCTCGTTTCTGGAACCTATCTGCCGTCCAACTACCTGGACTTTTCCTTCACCAGCGCCGGTAATGCGACATCGTTCTCCGATTTTCTGTCTGGCGACGTCAACGGCCTTTGGACGCTGATTGCGATCGATACCGTTCCTGCCGACACGGGATCGATCGCGAACGGCTGGAGCCTCAACTTCACCACCAGCGCAGCACCGGCCGTTCCCGAGCCGGCCACCTGGGGGATGATGATCCTGGGTTTCGGCATGATCGGTGCGGCCGCCCGCAGGCGCAAGGTCAAGACCAGCGTTCGCTTCGCCTGATCGCGACCGACGACAGCATCAGCCGCCGTCCGAAAGGGTGGCGGCCTTTTGCTGCGTGGCAGGTCAGCCGAACCGATAGCCGCTGACCACCCAGCCCATCACCTCGTCGCGGTAATCGCGCATCGCGGCATCGTCCGCGCCCGCTCCCAATGCGACCATCAGCGGCAACAGATGCTCCGCCTCGGGATGGGCGAAGCGGGCGTGCGGCAAGCGATCCCATGACGCCACGCGCTCGGCGCGGCGGGCGGGGTCGGGATCGGTCACCGCGTCCGTCAACGCCGCATCCCATTCGTCGGCCATCGCGGTGACGTGGTCGCCGCGCTGGCGAAGATTGTGGAAGCTCATTCCCGATCCGACGATCAGCACGCCTTCGTCGCGCAGCGGCGCCAGCGCACGCCCCATCGCGATATGGGCCGCGGGATCGAGGTCCGCGCGCAACGACATCTGCACCAGCGGAATGTCGGCATCGGGCACCGCCACCATCATCGGAATGAACACGCCGTGGTCCCATCCGCGCGAAGCGTCCTCCACGGTGGCGAACCCCGCCGCCTCCAGCAGCGCCGCCGCCCGTCGCGCCACCGCGGGATCACCGTGCGACGGCCATTGCAAGCGATACGTGTGCCGCGGGAAGCCTCCATAATCGTACGTCAGCGGTTGGCCGTCGCCGAGATGCAGCGTCACGTCCGGCGTTTCCCAATGCCCCGAGATCATCAGGATCGCGCGCGGTCGTTCGGGCAGCGACGCGATCAGCCCCGCCAGATAGGCTTGCATCGGCTGCCACATCGGGGCCGGCGGTCCACCGGCCGGATCCATGAAGAAGCAGGGCCCACCGCCATGCGGGATGAACATCGTGGGAAGTTTCATGACCGGGATATCAGGCCGAGCGTCCCAGTCGGCAATAACCCCAACGGAAACGGGTCGTTTCGCGCGGCGAATAGCAGCGCGGCAGACCGTCCGGGCGAAAGCGCTTTCCCGATCCATCCCGCCTCGCCTAAGCTGTTCGGGATGACCCGTTTCACCGTCAACAACCAGCCGGTCCAGTATCGCATGGATCCGAATACCCCGTTGTTATGGGCACTTCGCGATGCGTCCAACCTGACGGGTACCAAATATGGCTGCGGCAACGGGCAATGCGGCGCGTGCACGGTCGATATCGACGGGCAGGCCGTCCTGTCGTGCCAGACGGCGATCGGCGCGATCGAGGGCAGCTTCGTCACGACGATCGAGGGGCTTTCGCGCGAGCGTGACCATCCGGTGCAACTCGCCTGGATCGCGCACAACGTTCCGCAATGCGGGTTCTGCGTGCCCGGTATGATCATGGCCGCATCCGTCCTGCTGAAGAAGAACCGCAATCCTTCGGAAGACGATATACGCGACGGGATCACGAACCTGTGTCGTTGCGGCACCTATCCGCGGATCGTGGAGGCGGTGCTTGCGGCAGCGCGGGTACAGCGCGGCGACGAAACGATCGCGGCCGGTGCGCCCCCGGTATCGATCCCGCCGACGCCGCGCGTCAGGTGCCCGCGCTTACGCCGGGACGAGGCCGGGTCCGTTAGAAGGATTCCTTTCTGATCGCTGACAGCGCAGTTCAGACTCGGCTCATCGCCAATGATGCACACCCCGTCTATCGACCGGGCAATCTTAGCGCCGGCGTGTCGAAGGAATTGTGGATGCGTACTCCTCTTTTGGTGGCCCTGTTGGCCGCAACGGCCCTGATCCCTGCCGCCGCCAGCGCCCAGCGCATGGAGCGCGCCGTCGGCGACGATCGCCAGGCGCGGGTCGAGGCGCGGGCGGAACGCCGTGCCGAACGAGCGCAACAGCCGCGTGCGGAGCAACCCCGTTTCGAGCAGCCCCGTGCCGAGCAGCCGCGCATCGAACAGCCCCGTGCCGAACAGCCCCGTGCGGAACAGGCGCGAGATCGTGGCAACCGGCCGGATGGCGGTGGCGGATGGAACCGTGGGGCCCGCCCGGACGATCGCGGCGACCGTCGTCAGACCGACTTCGGCCAGAACCGCCAGCCGCCCTTCGTTCAGCAAATTGCGCCTCCGCAGCAGCCGCAGCCGCAGCTCGGCAACGATCGCAACCGCGATGGCCGACCGGATGGTCGCGGCGGCAATGGCCAATGGCGCGGCGATCGCGGCGGCAATGGCCAGTCCGTCACGGCGGACCGGCGGAACGACGGCCGGCGCAACGACTGGCGCGGTGATGACGGTCGCGGCAATGACTGGCGGGGCAACACTGGACGCAACGACAATCGCTTCGCCGATCGCGGTCGCAACAACAATCGCGGCGCGTGGAACCGCGATTGGCGCCGGGACGGTCGTTACGACTGGAACAGCCGTCGCCAGTATAACCGCAACGCCTTCCACCTGCCGCGCTATTACGCACCACGCGGATGGAATGACGGCTATCGCCGCCTGAACATCGGCTTCACGCTGACCGCGTCGTTGTTCGGTAATAATTACTGGATCGAGGATTCATATTATTACGGCCTGCCGGAGGCTTACGGCCCCTATCGCTGGGTGCGCTATTATAACGATGCGCTGCTGGTCGATATCTATTCGGGCCAGGTCGTCGATACGGTGTACGATATTTTCTGGTAATATACGGGGTTTCGTCAGGGTCGGGCCCGTCGGATCATATCCGGCGGGCCTTGCCTTTGCGGCGTCGGCGGCACATTGCGCGGCGTCATGACCGCCGTTCGAAAAGCCGGGGCAGCATCGCCCGTCCGCCGCCAGATCGGCGACACCGTATCACGCCGGCTGGAGGCGAACCCCGCGATCAAGCGCGCGAAGATCGACGTCGCGCAAATCTATCAGCATCCCGATTTCCTCGACGCGGGGCAGTGCCAGGCACTGATCCGCATGATCGACGCGAACCGGCGTCCCTCGACATTGCTCAGCACCAATGCGGATGCCCAGTTCCGCACCAGCGAAAGCTGCGACATGGATCGCTGGTCCCCCGACGTCCGCCCCACGGACGAGAAGATCGCCGAACTGCTCGGCGTCGATCCCAGCACGGGGGAGACGATGCAGGGTCAACGCTATGCGCCGGGCCAGCATTTCCGCGCGCATCACGATTATTTCCATGTCGGCGAAAGCTATTACGACAAAGTGGTAGAGGCCGGCGGACAGCGTACCTGGACCGCGATGATCTACCTCAACGACGTGCCCGAAGGCGGCGCGACCTGGTTTCCGCAGGCGGGCATGCGCGTGGCGCCCAAGCGCGGGCTGTTGCTCGCGTGGAACAACATGAACCCCGATGGCAGCCCCAACGTCGCGACCCTGCACGAAGGCATGCCGGTCGTGAAAGGCACGAAGTACATCGTCACCAAGTGGTTCCGCGAGGCAAGCTGGCTGCGGGGGTGAGGATTAAGGTGACCCCCGTACGACCAACCCCCTCCCGTTCGTGCTGAGCTTGTCGAAGCACCTGTCCGCGGTGCCCGCCCATCGACATGCTCAGGAAAAGCGGAGAATCGGGATCGGGGCGTCCCGCGACCAGGCAAGTTCACCCGCGACATAGGTTCGCGCGATGGCCCGGTCGTCACCCAGCACCTGCAGCCCGAACAACCGGTCGTGCAGGGATGCGCCTGCCATCCGGCGTGCGAGCAACGGCGTGGCTTTCCCGTCCAGCACGATGAAGTCCGCCTCCTGCCCCGGCTGCAATCCGCCGATCCGGTCGCTTAGCCCCAGCACCTTCGCGCCGCCCGCGGTCGCCAGATACAACGCGCGGAACGGATCGAGGCTCGTACCGCGCAACTGGCAGACCTTGTACGCCTCCCCCAGCGTCGACAGGATCGAGAAGCTGGTGCCCGCGCCGATATCGGTGCCGATTCCCGTCTTGACGCCACACGCCCCCGCCCGCGCAAGATCGAACAGGCCGGAGCCGAGGAAGAAGTTGCTCGTCGGGCAGAATGCGATGCCCGCCCCGGCCTCCGCCATCCGCGCCATCGCCGGATCGTCCATATGGATGCAGTGCGCGAACACCGATCGCGGCCCGACCAGACCGAAGCGATCATAGACGTCGAGATAGTCCCGCGCGTCCGGAAACCGCTCGGCCACTGCCGCGCATTCGCCAGCGTTCTCCGCCAGATGCGTGTGCATCAGCACGTCGGGATGCGCCGCGACCAGATCGCCCGCGCTGGCGAGCTGCGCATCGGACGACGTCAAGGCAAAGCGCGGCGTCACCGCATAACCCAACCGCCCGCGCCCCCGCCACCGCGCGATGAGCGCCTCGCTATCCGCCCGGCCGTCCGCCACGTCGTCTCGCAAGGTCTCCGGCCCGCGGTCCATCAGCACCTTGCCCGACACGATCCGCATGTTGCGCTTCAGCGCGGCTTCGAACAGCGCATCGACCGATCCGGCATGCACCGTCGCGAAGACGAGCGCGCTGGTCGTGCCGTTGCGGAGCAGTTCGTCGAGGAAGAACGCCGCCACGCCGTCCGCATGCGCGCGGTCCGCAAACGCGGCTTCGGCGGGGAAGATGTGCCGCTCCAGCCATTCCAGCAACTGTTCGCCATGCGCCGCGATCCGGTCGGTCTGCGGGTAATGAACGTGGCAATCCACGAACCCCGGTACGATCAGGCCGTCGATACGCTCGACCGGCACGTCGGTGAAGCGGGGCGCCAGATCGGGGTGATCGCCGAACGCTATCACCAGCCCGTTTTCGACCAACAGCAGACCGTCGGCATGATGCCGGACCGTGCCGCCCTGTAACGGGTCTTCCGGTACGCTGAGGAGTTCGGCGCGATAGGCTTTGATCGTCATTCAGCCGCACTCGCTTGAGCAGGTTTGTTCGCGCGGAGACGCGGGGAACGCGGAGGTGAATTGCCTGAGGCCGTCCGGTCGCGGATCAACGTGGCTTCGTAGGCAGGATAGCGTCGGTACTGTTCGCTCCCCCTCCCTGAAAGGGAGGGGTTGGGGGTGGGTCGCGTCCGGGCGTACCGATGCCGCCCGCCATGCATTCACGGTGTCGCGAGCATCGACCCACCCCCGGCCCCTCCCTTTCAGGGAGGGGAGTAAGAAGGTGCCCCTCCCTTCCAGGGAGGGGAGAAGGGCCTGCCCGCACCGCAAGCGAGCCACCTCCGCGTCTCCGCGTCTCCGCGCGAACTCACTCCTCAAGCCGCCGCCCGCCGCAACGACAAGATTTGCGCCAGAGCCGCCACCGCGATCACCCCCGGCTCCTTCCCGACGACCCCGGGCAGCCCGATCGGGCAGGCCAGCCGCGACGCATCCACCCCGTCCGCCGCCAGCCTTGTCAGAAACCGCGCGCGCTTCGTCGCCGAACCGATCAACCCGACGAACCGCGCCGGCGACCGTAACGCCGCGGCCGTCAGGTGATAATCCAGCGCATGATCGTGCGTGACGATCACCACCGCATCATCCGGCCCCGCCGACGCGGCGCACGCGACCAACCCCGCCTCGTCAGCCAGCATCACGCCCGGATGCGACGCCTCCGCCGCGCGACTGTCGAACCACGCGAGCGTCAGCGGCAGGCCGGGCATAATCCCCGCAATCGCTCGCCCGACATGCCCCGCCCCGAACAGCAACAATGGTGTTCCCGACCGCTCGACCGGCTCGGCATAGCGACACCCAATCTCCGGCAACGCCCCCGCGCCGCCGGCGTCACACCATCCGCGCCAGCCACTCGCCGCACCTCGCCCGCCGCCAGTTCGCCGACGATATCGCCGCCCGCCTCGGCCACGACGATCCAGTCCGCCGTCGCCAACCGCTCCACCAGCACGCGCACCCGCCCGCCACAGCATTGCCCCAGCAGCGGCCCCAGCGGATAATCCTGCACGCGCCACGCACCGGCCGGATGCGACAGGATCGCTCGCGCCTGATCGATCACACGGTGCTCCAGCGCGCCGCCGCCGATCGTCCCGCCCAGCGCATCCGCGGTCACCGCCATCCGCGTTCCCGCCCCGCGCGGAGCGGACCCTCCGTCGCCAATATCGTGACAAGGGCGACCGGCTCGGCACCGAACGCCCGCCGCACGAGATCGCCCCAGTCAGCCACGCGCGCGAAGCTCGCCGACCGCCATCAGGATCCGCTCCGGCGTGGCGGGCGCGTCCAGCGCGGGAAGGCCCTTCCCCGGAGCCGTCGCCGCGACCGCCGCGGTCAGCGCGGAAAAGACCGAGATGGCCAGCATGAACGGCGGTTCGCCGACCGCCTTGGACCGGTGGATCGTCGCCTCGACGTTAAGCCCTGCCGCCCACAAACGGATATCCATCCGCGCCGGCCGGTCGCCCGCGGTCGGAATCTTGTAGGTCGAGGGCGCGTGTGTCAGCAGCCGCCCGCGATCGTCATAGACCAGCTCCTCCGTCGTCAGCCAGCCCATACCCTGAACGAACGCGCCCTCGATCTGCCCGAGATCGATCGCCGGGTTCAGCGACCGGCCGACATCGTGGAGGATATCGACCGCTAGCACGCGATGTTCGCCGGTCAGCGTATCGATCACCACCTCGGACAGCGCCGCGCCATACGCGAAGTACAGGAACGGCCGTCCCGAATGCGTCGCGCGATCATAATGGATGTGCGGCGTCGCATAGAAGCCGGTGGACGACAACGATACGCGCGCCAGATGCGCCATCCGGCACACGGTCTCGAACGGGACAAGTTCGTCCCCCGCCACGACGCCGTCCGCCGTGAATCGCACGTCCCCCGCCTGACAACCGAACCGGTCGCCCAGGAAGTCCGCCAGCCGCGCACGCACCGTGTCCGCCGCGCGGAATGCCGCCATGCCGTTCAGGTCCGCGCCCGACGACGCCGCCGTGGCCGACGTATTGGGCACCTTGTCCGTGCGCGTGGAGGTGACGCGGACACGATCGACCGGCACCGCGAAGACATCGGCGACCACCTGCGCCACCTTGATCATCAGACCCTGCCCCATCTCGGTGCCGCCATGATTGATCTGGATCGACCCATCGGCATAGACGAGCACTAGCGCGCCTGCCTGATTGAGATGCGTCGTGGTGAAACTGATGCCGAACTTTACCGGCGTCAGCGCCAGCCCTTTCTTCAGCACCGTATTCCGCGCGTTGAACTCGGCGACCGCCGCCTGCCGCCGCGCATACTCTGCCTGCTCGGCCAGTTCGGCGATGATCTCCGGCGCGACATTATCGGTCACCGTCATGTGATAGGGCGTCACGTCGCGGCCGGGCGCGTACAGGTTCACCTGCCGCACCGACAGCGGATCAAGGCCCAGATGCACCGCGATCGCGTCCATCACGCGTTCGATCGCCAACATGCCCTGTGGCCCGCCGAACCCGCGAAACGCGGTGTTCGATACCGTGTGCGTTTTCAACCGGTGGCTGACGATCTCAACCGCGGGCAGCCAATAGCAATTGTCCGCATGGAACATGGCGCGGTCGTTGATCGCCGAAGACAGGTCCCACGTCGCGCCGCAGCGTGACGCCAGTTCGATCCGTATTCCCGCAATCCGGCCGTCCGGCGTGAAACCGACATCGTACCCGGCGGAGAATTCGTGCCGCTTGCCGGTCATTGCCATGTCGTCGTCGCGATCGGCGCGGATCTTCGCCGGACGCCCGGTCTTCGCCGCGACCAGAGCCGCCGCCACCGCGAACGCCGCCGCCTGTGTCTCCTTCCCGCCGAACGCACCGCCCATCCGCCGCACCTCGACCGTCACATCGGCATGCGAGCACCCCAGGACCTTCGCGATCAGATGCTGGATTTCGCTCGGATGCTGGGTGGAGGACAGGACGTGCACTTGCCCGTCCTCTCCGGGCACGGCCAGCGCGACTTGCCCCTCCAGGTAGAAATGCTCCTGCCCGCCCATCTCAAGCGTGCCGGAAATGCGGTGCGGGGCGGCGTCCAGCGCGGCAGCGGCATCGCCGCGTGCCATACGCTGCGCCTCCTCGATCACCGAACCCGCCGCCTTCGCCTGTGCGATCGTTGTCAGCGCCGGCAGCGGCTCCACGTCCACCACCGCCTTGCGCGCAGCACGCCGGGCGATCTCCACGCTGGTCGCCGCGACGACGAACAAGGGCTGGCCGGGATAGAGTATCTCGCCATCCGCAAACAGGCGGTCGTCGCCCTTCACCGGGCTGACGTCGTTGACGCCCGGAATATCCGCCGCCGTATAGACGCCGACCACCCCCGGCACCGCACGCACCGCGTCCAGATCGATCCCGAGCAAGCGCGCATGCCCGTCCGCCGCCAGCCCGAAGGCGAGGTGGAGCAACCCGGGCGGCTCGGCGATATCGTCGATATAGACGGCCCGCCCCGCGACATGCGCCTCCGCGCTGTCGTGCCGCCGCGAGGCCCCGACGCTGCGCTCAGTCATGGTCGGATACCAGATCCAGCACGCTGACCTTCTCTCCGGACTGCTCGGCCCAGAGCCGCCGCAACAGGTTGCCCGCCGCCAGCGATCGGTATGCGGCGGAACCACGCGCATCGTCCAGCGGACGGAAATCCTCTGCCAGCGCCAGCGCCGCGTGCTCCACCGTCGCCCCGCTCCATTCCTGTCCGAACAAAGCCGCCTCGCAACGCGCAGCCCGTGCCGGAATGCCCGCCATGCCGCCGAACGCGACGCGCGCCGCCGATACCACACCCCGGTCGATCGAGATCGCGAACGCGCCGCAGACGGCGGAGATATCGCTGTCGAACCTCTTGGTCAGCTTGGTCACGCGCACGATCGTGCCGGTCGCGGGGCGCGGCACGAACACGCTTTCGACGAACTCATCCGCCGCCCGGTCCTGCTTGCCGTAGGATAGGAAGAAATCCTCCAGCGCCATCGATCGCCGCTCGTCCCCGCGCCGCAGCGTCAACACAGCGCCGAGCGCGATGAGCGCGGGCGGCATGTCCCCGATCGGCGATCCGTTGGCGATGTTGCCGCCGATCGTTCCCGAATTGCGCACCTGTACGCCGCCGATCCGCCGCACCAGTTCGCCCAACTGCGGGTCCAGCCTCGCCAGCGCCGCGCGCGTCTCGTTATAGCGCACCCCCGCGCCTATCCTCAGCCCGTCCGGCGTCTCCTCAATCGTCCGCAGGTCGGCGATGTCGCCGATAAAGATCACCGCGCCCAGATCACGGTGCTGCTTCGTCACCCACAGCCCGACATCGGTCGCGCCGGCGACGATCCGCGCACCGGGATTCGCCAGCATCAGTTCCGCCAGTTCGTCCGACGTCTCCGGGGCGAACCAGCCGGGGCCGGCGTTCGACCGCGCGATCGTGCGGAGACCGGCAACGATTCCGGCATCGTCGCCCGGCCCCGCCGGCACCGCCTCGCCTGCCTCCAGGATCGGGCCGTACCCCGTGCAGCGGCACAGATTGCCGGCGATGACATCGGCCACCGGCTCGCCCGTCGTCCCGGCGGCTCCGACGCTCCGTCCGTAGAGCGACATGACGAAGCCCGGCGTGCAGAACCCGCATTGCGAGCCGTGCCGATCGATCATCTCGCGCTGCACCGGGTGCAGGTCACCGCCGGCCGACAGGCTCTCGACCGTCTTCAGCGCCTTCCCGTCCAGCATCGGCACGAACAGGATGCACGCATTCACCGCACGCCAGTTTACCGCCTCGCCGTCCGGATCGCCAAGCAGGACAGTGCATGCGCCGCAGTCACCCTCGGCACAGCCTTCCTTCGTCCCCGTCCGGCGCAACTTGTAGCGAAGCAGGTCGAGCACGCTGTCGGTCGCACCGGCCGTGACCGATACGATCTCGCCGTCCAGCAAAAAGCTGACGTTTCCGCCGCCGGGATTGGTCACGGTCTCAGCTGCCACGGTAGGTCGAATAGCCATAGGGGCTGACCAGCAGCGGGACGTGATAATGGCCGCCCGTTTCCGCAATGCCGAAGTCGATCCGCACCACATCTAGGAACGGCGGGTCGGCCAGCACGACGCCCGCCGCGCGGTAATAGTCCGCCACCCCGAATTCCAGCGCATAGCGCCCGGCCCCCACCGCGCCCGCGCCGAGCAGTTCCGGGCAGCGCCCATCCCGGTTGGTCGTGCCCGACGCGATCAGTTCGCCTGCATGGAACAGCCGCACCGCCACGCCCGCCGCGGGCCGGCCGCTGGCGGTGTCCAGCACATGCGTCGTCAAACCCGTCATGCCGCCACCCCCTGAACCGCCGGCCATTCGGACACGAATTCGCGTTCATCGAAGGCGTGATAGTCGGACAGGATCGCATCGCGATCGTCGAGGAACAGTTGATCCGCCACCCCGCGCGCCAGTCGCGGCAATGCGAACTTCAATCCCGACAGCGCGGAGGCCGACAGTCCGTGGCTGATCAGCGCCGAATAATTGAACGCGAACAGCCCGTGCAACGCCCCCGCCGCGCCCGCCTGTTTCGCCTGAAAACGGAAGTCGGGGCCGAGATAGGGATGCGCGTCGATCACGGCGTTGGCGATCCCGACCGGCGCAGAATACCGGTCGCTCCACCGCGCGATGCCGTCCGCGACCAGAGCGAGTTCGGGCCGCAGTGCCGGATCGGTCACCAATCCCGTCGACAGGACGAGAAAGTCGTAATCGAACATACCCTTCGGCGTCGTGATCTTCACCACCCCTTCCCGCTCGGCGACGTCGGTCCAGGCGCTTCCGGTGTGCAGCGCGAACCCGGCGAACGACGCCGCATGATCGAACATGTCGCTCGTCGGCGGCTGGTTGCGATCGAAGAAGCTCGCCATGATCTCGTACTTGGTCGCATCGTCCAGCGCTGGAAAGCGTGGCATGACACCGGCCCGCTCCATGAAGCGGATCGGGTTGACGCGGGGCAATTCCGCCCGCCGGATAAATACGTGCGCTGCCGCTACGCCGCTTTCGAGCGCCGCCGCCGCATTGTCGAACGCCGATGCACCGCCGCCCAGGATCGCGACCCGCTTGCCCGCCAGCGCGGTATAATCGACCGCTTCCGACGTATGGGCATAGCGCTCGCGGGGCAGCGCCTCCGAGACGAAGCGCGGCACGTGCCACCCGCCGCCGCCCTGTATGCCCGTCGCCAACACCACCTTGCGCGCGATCAACGACGAACCGTCGCTAAGGTCCAGCCGGTACGTCCCGTCCGCCAGCGGGGTGATCAGGTCCAGCCGTACGCCGTTCCGCACCGGCAGTTTCAGCACGCGGCGATACCACCGCAGATAGGCCATCCAGTCCCGCCGCGCGATCTTGCCAAGCGCCGACCAGCCGTCCGCGCCGTGCTGCGCCTCCCACCACGCACGGAACGTCAGCGACGGGATGCCGAGGTCGATCCCGGTCAGCTGCTTCGGCGTCCGCAGCGTCCGCATCCGCGCATAGGTATCCCACGGCCCTTCGTATCCGGCAGGATTTTCGTCGATCACCAGCACGTTCGAGACGCGTTCGCGCTGCAAGGCTAAGGCTGCGCCCAGCCCGCTCTGCCCGCCGCCGACGATAACGACGTCAATCACCCCGTCCCGCAGACGCACCCAATCGGGCGCGTCATGATCCAGCATCGCCAGATCGTGCGTCACGCGCGCTTCGAGATGGTGCAGGCTCACGCGACCATATCCATCCGCAGCCGGACGATCTTGCCGATCTCCGCGATCGCGGTGGCGATCTCCGTATCACGATCATTCTCCAGCCGGGCCTCCATCGCCGCGAGGATGCCCGCTTTGTCCGTCATCCGCACGCAGATGATGAAGGGGAAGTCGAACCGCGCGCGATATGCCGTATTCAATGCATGGAAGCGGTCGAACTCGGCTTGCGTCAGCCGGTCCAGCCCAGCCGACGCCTGTTCCGCCGCCGACGCCTCGGTCAGCGATCCGTCGACCGCCGCCTTGCCCGCCAGTTCGGGATGCGCGCGGATCAGCGACAGCCGCTCCTCGTCGCTCGCCTCGTTTACCACCTGCATCATCCCGGCATAGGCATCGCCCAACGGCAACCGCGCCGCCGCGCGTCGCACCACCCACGGGCTGTGTTCGAACAGCGCGCCATAGCGGCGAATGAAATCGTCCGGATCGGTCGCGGCGGTCATGACGTCTCCCCCTCCAGCGAGACATGCGCGGACACCACTTTCCATCCGTCCGCGAACTTCACCCAAGCCTGCGTCTGCCGACCGCGCCGCGCGCTGCCCGCCCGGTGGAACTCGGCATCGGCAGTCGCAAACACGTCGCCGTACACGGTGATCGCCACGCGTCCGAGGGTCCGCTGCGGTGACCCGCCCCGCCCTTTCCGGAACGCGCGGATTTCCTCGATCCCGTACAGCACCTCGCCCACGCCATAGCGGTTGGTCGTCGGCGCATCGTGGAACAGCGCATCCATCGCCGGGATATCGTCCGCCATCAGCGCGCGCTCGTATTCGTGGAACGCCGCCGTCACCTCGGCCAGCAACACGGGATCGTCGACCTTCATGCCGGATGAACCCGCATCCAGTGCCGCGCGATATCGATCCGGCGCGCCACCCACGCATCGCCGCTTTCCAGCACATGATCGAGGAACTGCGCCACTGCCAGTGCGCGTCCGGGCCGCCCGGCGATCCGCCCGTGCAGCCCCACAGACATCATCCGCCCGCCTTCCTCACGCAATTGCTCGAACGTATCGACCAGATAGCGGAAGAACTGCACCCCTTCCGTAAAACCATTGAGCGCGACCATCTTCATGTCGTTCGCATCCAGCGAATAGGGCACGATCAATTGCGCGCGTCCGTGCCGCCGGTCGTAATAAGGCAGGTCATCGGCATAGCTGTCGGCATCGTAGAGGAACCCGCCTTCCTCCGCGATCAGCCGTGCGGTGTTCGGCGATGTCCGCCCCTGATACCAGCCGAGCGGCCGCGCGCCCGTCAACCGCGTATGCAGCGCGATCGCCTCCGCGATATGCGCGCGCTCGACCTCTTCGGGTACGGTCTGATAGTCGATCCAGCGATAGCCGTGGCTGGCGATCTCCCAGTCCGCGGCCTGCATCGCCGCCACCGCCTCGGGGTTCATCTCCAGCGCCGCCGCTACGCCGAACACCGTGACGGGCACACGTCGCGCGGTGAACAGCCGGTGCAGCCGCCAGAAGCCGGCGCGCGATCCGTATTCGTACAGGCTTTCCATCGCCATCGCCCGCGCATTGTGGCTCGATGCGCCGATCATTTCGGACAGGAACGCCTCGGATCCTGCATCGCCGTTCAGGACGCTGTTCTCGGCGCCTTCCTCGTAATTGACGACGAAGTTCACCGCGATCCGGGCGCCCCCTGGCCAAGCGGCGTCCGGTGGCGACTGGCCGTAGCCCGCAAGATCGCGAGCGTTCATTCTCCCCTCCCTGAAAGGGAGGGGTCGGGGGTGGGTAGAGGCTTGGCGACACACGCGCCGCCCCCCCGGACCAGACGCATCGCCCGGACGCGACCCACCCCCAGCCCCTCCCTTTCAGGGAGGGGAGCGAGAAGGGGTCCCTCCCTTCCAGCGCGGAAAGCAAGACGGCGCCCGCCCTCACGCGCCCCACGCCTCCAGCGCCGCGTCTACCCCCGCCCCCGCCGGCACCGCAAACCCCTCCGCGCGCAATACGCTCTCCAGCGCGCCCAGCGTGATCAACACCTTATGCTTCATCGCATTGTATCCCATCGCGCCGATCCGCCAGATCTTGCCCTGCAACGGCCCGAACGCCGCGCCGATCTCGATCTCGAAATCCTCGCGCATCCGCGCCCGCACGCGTTCGCCGTCCACGCCCTCGGGGATCAGGATGCCGGTCACGTTCGTCATCCGGTGCGCATCGTCGCCGAACACCGTCAGCCCCATCGCGCGCGCGCCCGCGACGACCGCGCGACCCGCCGCCGCATGCCGTGCGAAGCGCGCCTCCAGCCCCTCGCCGAGCGCGACGCGGGCGCATTCCCGCGCGCCGTACAGCATCGTCGTCGCTTCGGTGTGGTGGTTCAGCCGCTTGTCCGACCAGTAATCCATGATCATCGCCAGATCGAAATAGTTCGAACCGATCCGCACGCCCGATCCGTCCACGATATCGTCGCGCCGGATCCCCTTCTCGACATGCCGGCGCGAGAAGATCCGCTCCGCCGCTGCGTCCGAAATCGTGATCGGCGCGGAGCCGGATGGCCCGCCGAGACACTTCTGCAAGCCTCCGGTGACGACATCCAGACCCCAGGTGTCCGCCTGCATCGCCATCCCGCCCAGCGTCGCGGTCGCATCGACATAGGACAAGGCACCACTAATGCGGCACAGATCGCCCAGCCCCGCGAGAGGTTGCGCCATCGTCGTCGACGTATCCCCGTGAACGGTCGCGACCACCTTGGGACGGGTCCGCGCGATCGCCGTTTCGATGTCCGCCAGCGGCACCACCTGCCCCCACGGCGCGCTCACGGTTTCGATCACCGCGCCGATCCGTTCGAGTATTTCCGTCAGCAACAGCCCGAACCGGCCGAAATCCACCACCAACACCGTATCGCCCGGCGCGACCAGCGAGATCAGGCTCGCCTCGATCGCCGAGCGTGCCGTGCCGTCGATCAGGAACGTCCAGCGATTGGCCGTCCCGAACACCGGCCGATACAGCGCCATCACCTGGTTCATGTACGCCGTCATTTCGGGGTCGAACTGGCCAAGCAGATCGGCGGACATCGCGCGCAGCACGCGGGGATGCGCGTTGACCGGCCCCGGCCCCATCAACAGCCGCTGCGGCGGATCGATCTCTCCGAACAAGTCAGGCGTCACTTGCGGCTCCAATTCCACGATGCTCCGGCGTCTCGATGAACCCCAATGCTTCTATGAACCGAAGCATGACGCGCAGCGCGATCTCGACATCGCCCACCGCGACCTGCTCGGCTCGATTGTGACTGATGCCGCCTGCGCAGGCGATAAACAACATCGCCGTCGGGCAAAGCCGCGCCAGGATCATGGCGTCATGCCCGGCCCCGCTCGCCAGCCGCCGATCGGGCTGGCCCTCTGCCCGCGCCGCCTCGGCCATCGCCTCCACCAGAACCGGATCGCACAGGCTGGCCGGCAGGTCATTGGTCCGCTCGATCGTCACGCCCATTCCGCGCGCCGCGCCGATCCGGCCGATCGCATCGCGGATCGCGCGCGCCGCTTCGTCCCGCACCGCGCCGTCCAGCGCGCGGATATCGATCGAAAATCCTACCCGCCCGGGGATGACGTTGGTCGCATTGGGCGCGACGATCATCCGCCCGACCGTCGCCACCAGATCCGCCGGGCCGTTCTGTCCCGCCTGCTCGACCGCCAGCACGATCTCCGCCGCCGCAGCCAGCGCATCGCGGCGCAAGGCCATCGATGTCGTGCCCGCATGCCCGGCCATCCCCTCGATCACCACACGGTATCGCAGTTGCGACGCGATGCCCGTGACGATGCCGACCGCCAGTCCCTCGATATCCAGCGCGGGCCCCTGCTCGATATGCGCCTCCAGATAGGCGAAAACCGATCCCGGATCGCGTCGTGCGGTATACACATCGCCGGCGGAGAAAGCCGCCAGCGCCTCCGCCGCCGAAACCCCGTTCGCGTCGCGGACCGCCAGTGCCTCGGCGGTCACATCGCCGACCAATGCCCGGCTCGTCAGCATCGCGCTCGGAAAGCGCGACCCTTCCTCGTCACCGAACGCGATCACCTCGATCGCGAACGGCATCCGACGGCCGGACCGGTGCAGTGCGGCGACGCATTCTATTCCCAGCATGACCCCCAAAGGTCCATCATACCGCCCAGCATCGCGGACGCTGTCGATATGGCTGCCGATCAGCAGTGCAGGCGCATCCGGCGTGGTGGCGTCATAGCGGCCGATCAGATTGGTCGCCCCATCGATGCGCACCGTCATGCCGGCCTCCGCCATCCATTCCGCCACGCGCCCCTGCGTCGCGCCGAAGGCCGGCGTCATCCACGCGCGGAACAGCATATCCGGCGCATCGCTATAGGGGGACACCCCCAGCGCATCGCAGCGCGCCACCGCCCGTGCGCCACCCGGATGATCCATAGTCACCACGCGGCGACCGCACCGTCGCTGCGCGGGTCGGTCGCCCCTTCCAGCACGCCGGATGGATGCCGGACGATCGCCCCGGCATGCCCCATCGTCGCGGTGAACGGGTCGAGCAATTCCACCTGATGCCCGGCCGCGACCAACTGCTCGTACAGCGCGGGCGGGAAGCGATCCTCGATTTTCAGGCTGGTGCTGGCATCGCCCCACGTCTTGCCCAGCAGCCAACGGGGCCGGGTGATCGCCTCCTGCAACGGTACGCCGTAGTGGGCGTAGCGCGAGAAGATCGCCGCCTGCGTCTGCGGCTGTCCCTCACCCCCCATCGTGCCATACGCCATTACGCGCCCGTCATCGAATCGCGCCATTGCGGGATTGAGCGTGTGAAACGGTTTTCGCCCGGGTTTCAATGCGTTCCACCCCGTTTCCGCCAACCGGAACGAGCTACCCCGGTTTTGCCATGTGATCCCCGTCCCCGGAAGAACGATACCCGAACCATATTCGAAATACGTGCTCTGGATGCAGGATACGACCCGCCCGTCGCGATCGGCCGCACCGAACCAGCACGTATCGCCCGCGCTTGCCGGTCGCGGCCAGGGCAGGGCAGTTCGTGGATCGATCCGCACCGCCATCGCATCCAGCCCCGCCGCATCGTCCAGCCAACGCTGTGGATCGACCGTCATGTGCGCGAGATCGCCGACATGGTCGTCGCGGAACAGGAACGCCTGCTTGGTCGCCTCGACAAGACCGTGAATATGATCGAACCCCTCGGCCTCCGCCGCCGCCAGTCGGTCGAACAGTGCGAGGATCAGCAGGGATGCCACGCCCTGTGTCGGCGGCGCAGTGTTATACAGGGTCGCGCCGGAGACCGGGACGTGCAGCGGGTCCGGCCGGGTGGCGGCATGCAGGCGCAAATCCTGCCCGGTCACCGGACTGCCCATCGCCTTCAGATCCGCCTCGATCATCCGTGCCAAAGGCCCGTCGTAAAAGGAACCGAAACCGTCCCGCGCGAGCAAGGTCAAAGCGCCCGCCAGCAATGGCTGACGCAGTATGTCACCCTCATTCAGCGGCTTACCGTCCGGTTCGAATATCGAAGCCCAAGCCCCTGGAAGATCGCGTAATTCCTCGCTCTTCGCAGCGCTGATCGCCGCGCCGCCGCGAGTCACCGGCACACCCCGCTCCGCATAGAGGATCGCATCGCGGAGCAATCGGGCGGGCGGCATAGAGCCGCCGCTGCCCGAGAGCGCCGCCGCCCAGCCGGAGACCGTCCCTGCGACCGTATTCGCAGCCAAAGGCCCCCGCCACGGTATCGTATCCAGTCCCGCATACAGGCCGAGGTCCGCCGAACGCGCCGCCGCCCCACAAGCGTCGATCGCGTGCATCCGCCCGTCCGGTTCGGCGATCAGCCAGAACCCGTCGCCGCCGATCCCGGTCATGTGCGGATAGACCACTGCCAGCGTCGCGGCGACCGCGACCGTCGCCTCCACTGCATTCCCGCCGTCGCGCAAGATGCTCAGTCCTGCCTGCGCCGCCAGATGATGCGGCGCGGTCACCATGCCGTTCAGGCTCGTCACGTCGTGGATCATTCCGCTTCATGCCCATCGCCCGGCCGCCCGGCAATCCGCACGGCGGATGCGCACGATGGCGGCGTCAGGCGTAGGTCGGTCGGCATGCGGTCGTCCCCCGATCGTGCCAGACATCCTTCCCGTCGAACCGGTCGTTGCCGGTCCGACGACGCAGCCTATCATGCCGTCAGCGAAGCGAAAGCCCTTTAAAAGACGGGCACTGATCCGATTACGCCGTCGCGTTCCAGGCGCTTCGCATAAGCAAACAGCGCGCCCTCGCGACCCGGCCATCCGATCAGCTGGACGCCCAGCGGCAATCCGTTCGGGAGGCTGAGCGGCGCGGCGATCACCGGCAGGCCGATAAAGCTGATCGGCTGCGTCAGCCGCCCCAGATGCGCGCGCGCCGGAACGCGTTCGCCATCGACCGTCACGACCGGATCGGCGATCGTCGGCGCGACTTCCCCCACGCACGGTGCTACCAACACGTCATACGTCTCGAACACCCGCTCGACTGTCGCGCGGAAACGCTCGCGTACCTCCAGCGCCGCGAGATAATGCGCCGCCGGCAACATCGCGCCCGCGATCAGCCGGTCGCGCGTAGCAGGATCGAACGCCATCGCCCGGCACCGTAATTCCGGCAGATGCCGCCGTCCGCCTTCCGCCGCAGTCATCAGGAAAGCTGCCGACCGCGCCTGTTCGACGTTCGGCAATGACAGCTCGGGCAGCGACCCAAACACCGCCAGCGCGCCCTGCATTTCATCCGAAAGATTGTCGGCAAACCAGTCAGTTAGCCGAGCAATCTTCTTTTCGTTCTCAATCGAAAAGGTGCTGCCTGCCAGCACTGTACATACTGCGGAAAGTTCATCGATCGATCCGGCGAACGGCCCGATATCGTCGAAGCTGTCGACGAACGGATAGACGCCCGCCATCGGCAGGCTGCCATGCGCGGGCTTGTACCCGTACAGTCCGCACAAGGCCGCCGGCACGCGGATCGACCCGTTCGTGTCCGATCCCAAAGCGACCGGGACCATTCCCGCTGCCACCGCCGCTGCAGACCCGCCGGAAGAACCCCCTGCCAAGCGGCTAATATCACATGGATTTTTTGTCGTGCCGAATGTCGCGTTGATCGTCGCGAAGCCGTATGCATACTCATCCATGTTGCAGGTCGCGACCAGTACCGCCCCCGCCGCCCGCATGCGGACGATGGCCTCCGCATCGCACGTCGCTGGTGGCGCATCGCGCAGCATCCCCGCCCCTGCGGTCGTCGCCAGCCCCGCCACGTCGAACAGGTCCTTCACTGCGTACGGCACGCCCGCCAGCGGCCCAGGATCGCCACCGCCCGCAACGATCGCATCCACCGCGCGCGCCTCATCCAGCGCACGGTCGGCCAGCACGCGCGTGATTGCGCCGATCGCTCCGTCCCGCTCGCGTATCCGCGCCAGGCTGCGTTCTGCGAAATCGATCGCGGTACGCCGTCCGGCCCGCACGTCCGCGGCGATATCCAGCGCGGATTCACTCGACATCGGCGGCAATCCTGCGCGCGTGCTCCAGCAATACGGCCAGATTGCCGCTAACGCCGGGCAGGCATTCTGCGGGAATGTCCAGACCGATCAGCGCCTTGGCAATCGTTTCGATCTCTATGTCGGAAAGTGGTGGCTGCATCCGGGCATCACAGCGCAAACCATCCCCGGATGCAATGCATCGGCGTCAGCGGACGACCGTATCCCGCTTCATGGGCGCCAGCTTCGCCAGCATCCGGTTCTGCGCGAGATACGGAACTTTCTCGTCCCGCATCGACGCTTGCAGATTCTCGACCAGCGCGTTGAAGTCCGCGGCCTGCAGCCCGAGGTCCTTGTGCGACGACTTCATTTCGCGCCCACTATAGTCGCACCCGCCGTTCAGGATGTAACAGAACTGCTCCTTCAGCGTCCGGCGCAGCCGCACGACATCCTGCCCCTTGAAAATGTCGGAGATGCGCGGATCGGCGATATTGCGATCGACCATCCCGTCGACGACCCGCGCGATGCCCTCCTTACCATGAAATGCCCGGAACATATCCTCGCCTTCGAACTGGCGCGCGCCGGCATTGGCGTTGCTATGTTCATAGGGTTCGACCGGATCTTCATTCGGCGGCGTAACAGCCTGCATGGAGAGCAAAGATGCCAGGAAGAACGAAATCACTGCTCACACTCCATGTTCACAAACTGCCCTGCACCGACAGGAAAAGCCCGCGCTGCCGCCGAACGGTCGCGACATCGCCCAGATCGACATAGGCGGCGGTGAGCGCGACGTGTTTCGAGGCCGACCATGCGGCGAACACATCCAGCCCGCGCTGTTCGCGCGCGAAACCCAGATTGCTCGGCCGCGTGCGATATTCCGCCCCCACCAGCAGGTTGCGCCTGACCAGCATCCCGGCCGACCCTTCGAACTTTGCCTTATACGCGTCGTTCCGATCTCCGCCGAAGCCGAGCAGCCCGAACTGGTTGGCCTTGGTCACGCGCACCGTCGCATTGACGACCAGCGAGCGCGACAGGATGATCTTGGTCGCCGCGACGTAGAAATCCGTGCCGTTCGACTGGCGCCCGCCCACCGCGCGGATGATCGGCGCCTTGTCCGCGCGCTTGTGCTGCACGCCGATCGATATCTGCGGCAGGATCCGGTCCTGATCGTAGACCGCGCTGCCGATCAACCGCACCTTCGCGCCGTAGATATCCTGTCCGAACCTGAAACCCTTGCCCAAGCCGAGCGCCGCGCCCGCATCCCGCGTGTCGAAGCTTTGCCGCGCGAACGACAGTTCCACGCGATCCTTGATCCCCACCGCGACACCGCCGCTGGTCAGGTCGAAATCCGGCAAGGCGACATAGGTCGCATGCGCCTTCGCACCGATCCCGGCATCCGTCTCGTTACCTGCGATCAACGCCCAACTCGCCAGCCCGCCGCCGGCCGCGCCCTCGACGCTGGAGACGCCGCCGGTCAGCAACAGCTTGCCGCCCTGGCGCATCTCGCCCGCCATCGCAGCCCGCGGCCCCGCCGCCGCAAGCCCCCGAGACATAGGATCGTCAACATCACCCGAATCGCAACTTTCGGCATCATTCTCGGCACGCTCCGGCACATCGTTCGTACCCTCTTGCCGCTGGATGGTTAGCGTTGTGTGAAAGACCCATTTACGTGTCCGAAAGGCTGGCGAGCTATCGCTCACTCCATGCTTATCCGTCTGCTTTTCATCGCCTTGGGAGTGGTTTCGACCCCGTTCGCAGCGCACGCCGCGACCGCGAATATCGACGTGCGCGGCCCGGACGGAAAGCCGCTGGCGGGTGCAGTCGTGATGATCGACACACCGAAGAAGCCCGCCGCGCCGATCCGCTTCACCTGGGGCACCGCCATGTCCCAGCGCAACATCCAGTTCGATCCGCACGTCCTGATCGTGCCGATCGGATCGACCGTCACCTTTCCGAATTTCGACAAGGTCCGCCACCACGTCTATTCCTTCTCCAAGGCGAAGAAGTTCGACCTGAAGCTGTACGGGAAGGACGATACGCGCAGCGTGCTGTTCGACCATGCGGGCGCCGTCGCGCTCGGCTGTAACATCCATGACCAGATGAGCGCGTTCATCCTCGTCGTCGAAACGCCGTTCGCGGTGCAGACGGACGTCAACGGCCACGCGACGATCGCGGGCGTGCCCGCGGGCGGCGCGACCGTGAGGATCTGGCATCCGTCGATCCGCGCGAAGGATAATGTCCTCGCACAGCCCGCGACGATCGCTGCCACCGGCTTCACCAACACCTACACGATCCGCGGGCGATGACCGTTCCGGTTACCGAGACAAAGCGGGAGCGTCGGCGGCTGTTCGGCTTCCAGCATCTGCGCACACGTCTGGCAGTGCTGTATGCCGGGCTTTTCGCGATCACGATCGTCGCAGTGGCGATCGTCGCACAGGTGATGATCCGCAACCACGCGCAAAACTCGGTCCGTGCCGAGTTGTCGACCAGCGGTATCGTCTATGACCGCATCTGGGCATTGCGGGCGAAATCGCTGACGGGATCGGCCGACGTTCTGGCACGTGATTTCGGGTTCCGCAGCGCCGTCGCCAGCGGGGACGGACCGACCATCTCATCTGCCGTGGCGAACCTGCGCGCCCGCGCCGGTGTCGCCAACGCCTTCGTCGTCGATACCGGCGGCGACGTGATCGGCGACGGCCCGGCGGACCTGCGCGACGCCATCACCGATCTGCCCTCGACCTTTGCGGACGGCAGCAACAACGCCGTCATAGCGACGGATGCAGGCACCTATCGCCTGATCGTCGCACCGATCCTAGCCCCGGTGGAGATCGGGCAAGTCGTTTTCGCCGTTCCGCTGGACGCGACGGAGATGCGTGCGCTCGAACGATTGTCCGCCATTCCGCTCAGCGCGACGATGCTGCATCGCCGCGCCGATGGCCACTGGATGTCGACGGACCGTACCAGTCTGGGCGACGTTGCGCTTGACCGCTATGTGAACGGCGCGACCCGATCAAGCGGGACGAAGCTCGCCACGCTCGATCTGCCGGGCGGAAAGTCGTTCGCGCTGGCGATCCCCCTGGCCGGGCGTGCCGAGACACCAGACGCGGCTCTGTTGCTCAGCTACCCGCTCGAAACCGCGCTCGCATCGTATCGCTCGTTGCAGATCGGCATCGCGCTCGCCGGCGCGGTAGGGCTCATCCTCGTCCTGCTCGGCAGCCGTCGCCTCGCCAACGGCATCGCCCGCCCGATCGCTGCGCTGGATGCCGCCGCCAAGGCGCTGGAAGAAGGATCCCGCGCGGAATTGAAGGTCGAGGGGTCGGACGAGATCGCCCGCCTCGCCGAAAGCTTCAATACGATGTCCGCCGGTATCCTGGAGCGCGAACATCGCATCACGCACCTCGCCTTTCACGATTCGCTGACCGGCCTGCCCAACCGCACCTATTTTCGCCAGCAGATGGAGGCCGCCCTCATCCGCGCGCCCAAGATGGGGGAAAAGGCCGCCGTCCTGTGCCTCGATCTGGACGGGTTCAAAGGCGTCAACGACACGCTCGGCCATCCGGTCGGGGATGCGTTGCTGCGACAGGTCGGCATGATGCTGGACGATCTGGTCAAGGACGGCACCGTCTCCCGCCTCGGCGGCGACGAATTCGCAATCATCCTGTCCGGCCGGCTCGATAACGATCGGCCACGCGCGCTGTCGCAACAGATTATCGACAAGTTCCGCGCTCCGATCCTGGTCGACGGGCATCAGATCGCAACGGGCGTCAGCATCGGCATCGCGATCGGACCGGGCGATGGCGAGGATGCGGACCTGCTGCTGAAAAGCGCCGACCTTGCCCTGTACCGCGCGAAACAGGACGGGCGCGGCGTGTTCCGCTTCTTCGAACCCGCGCTCGACGCCGCCGCACGCAAGCGCCGCCAGCTCGAACTCGACCTGCGCGAGGCGTTGCTGACGGGCCAGTTCCGGCTCAATTATCAACCTATCTTCGATCTCGCCAAGGACCGCATCGGCTGCTTCGAATCGCTGCTCCGCTGGGAGCATCCGACGCGCGGCAACGTGTCACCCAGCGAATTCATTCCGGTGGCGGAGGAAACCGGCCTGATCGTCGCGATCGGCGAATGGGTGATGCACGAGGCGTGCCGTCAGGCTGCGGACTGGCCGTCCCATGTCCGCGTCGCGGTGAACGTGTCGCCACTCCAGTTCCGCAATTCCGGCTTTTCGAACATCATTTTCCAGGCGCTGACCCGCAGCGGCCTGCCCGCCAACCGGCTGGAGATCGAGATCACCGAATCCGTTTTCCTGGAAGGCGAAGACGGGGTCCTGCAGGTGCTTCATCAACTGCGCGGCATGGGCGTTCGCATCGCGCTGGATGATTTCGGCACCGGCTATTCCTCGCTCAGCTATCTGCGCAGCTTTCCGTTCGACAAGATCAAGATCGACAAATCCTTCGTCGATCGCGTCGCGCAGGACGAAAGCTCGGCGGCGATCGTCCTCGCCATCGTCGACTTGGCCAAGGCGCTCAAGATGGAGACGACCGCCGAGGGCGTCGAGGATCGCGACCAGCTCGACCAGCTTCGCGGTCAGGGGTGTTCCAGCATCCAGGGTTATTGGTTCAGCCGCCCGGTCGAAGGCGGCGCGGTGCTCGATCTGATCGCGGAGCCGATGTCCGCGGCGGCGTGACGCACACCTGACGACAGCGCGGCCGTCCACCCACAGCCGCTATTCCCGCGCACGTTTCCATCGGCTACGCCCGCGGCAAAAGCGGAGGAATGCCGACATGCCACAATATGAAATCGGCGGGAAACGCCCTGCCCTCGCGTCCGGCGCGTGGATCGCCCCCAGTGCGGACCTGATCGGCGATGTCCAATTGGCGGAGGATGCGAACGTCTGGTTCGGCGCTGTCCTGCGCGGCGACAATACCCCGATCCTGATCGGCGAACGCAGCAACGTGCAGGAAGGCGCGATGTGCCACAGCGATCCCGGTGCGCCGCTGACCGTCGGGGCGGATTGCACGATCGGGCATCACGCGATCCTTCACGGCTGCACGATCGGCGACCGCGTGCTGATCGGGATGGGCGCGATCATCCTCAACCGCGCGACGATCGGGGACGGCTGCATCGTCGGCGCAGGCGCGCTGGTGACGGAGGACAAGGTGTTCGAACCCAACAGCCTGATCGTCGGCAGCCCGGCCCGCGCAGTCCGTCAACTCGACGAGACCGCGCAAGCCATGCTGCGCGCATCGGCCAGCCATTATGCCGAAAAGGCCCATGCCTGCGCCACCGGGCTCAAGCGCGTAGACTGAGCCCCCGAAGGAGCGGGCGGCCGGTCAGCCGCCCGCCTCCCAGGCTGTGACGGCCGGACGCAACCGCTCGGTCACCTCGCGCCGCGCCGCCATGCCGGCGACGACGCGTGCAGCGCCGCCGCGGGCGTCCACCGGCAGGTTCTTCGCCGCGAACGCCGTGATCTTCGCCGGCATCGCCGGATCGTTCGATCCCGCCCCCAGGCCCGGTACGTAGTTCGACCGTGCGCTCGCTTCCGTGAAGCTGTCGACCAGAGCGAAGTTCGCGACGGCGAAGTCGAACGCCATGTCCGGATGCTGCCCAGCGACAGCGCGCAGCAGGCTCGCCTTTTGCGGCGCGGTGATCCGGTCCGTCTTGATCAGGTCCAGCGCGCGCTTCGCCAGCGCGTCGTCCTTCGTGATCCCCAGCGCGCGGATATAGGCGTTGCGCCCGACCGGGTTCTTCTCGGCAAGCGCGATCTGCAACAACGCATCCCATTCGGCCGGGCTGGCGTTCAACGCATAGGTCGTGATGATCGGGGTACGGATCGCCGGCGGAATCGCATTCGTATCGGTCCGCAATGCCGCGACATACGTCCGCGCCATGGCCATGATTTCCGCATCGCCCGTCGCACCCAGCGTGCCGATCAGCGTCTCACGCAAATTGCTGACTAGCGGCGACTCGCCCGCCTTGGCCCGGTATCCCACACGCTTCATCACCGGCGCCAGCAAGGCCGCATTCCGGCGTGCGAGCGTATCGCCCAGCGGCGTACCCTCGAATCGGTCGGCGATATGGCCGACCTGCCCGGCGACCATCGCCCATTCGATCGGATCCGCACCGACCTCGACCTTGTCGAGCAGCGCCAGATAGGCAGACAGGTCCTGATCGCCACTCAGCGCCAGTGCGAAATCGTCGCCCAGCGTGCCGAGCTGATCCCTCAGCGGCAGCCGCGTGAAATCGCGCACGATCGCCGCATGGCCCGCCGCGTCGTATCGTGCGCGCAGATAGCTGCCCTTGCCCTGGTTCAGCACGATCGTGCCGCAATCCTTCAACGTCACCACCGTCGGCGCAGCGCCGCGCACGGTCATATCGCTCTCCGCTTGCCCCAGCACGCCAAGGCGAAGCGGCACGCGCCACGTCAGCGGCTGCTTCGACGCGGCATCCAACCCGAAACGGCCCTGCGTCAGCGTCGCCTTGGTCATCCCCCCGCTGCACGTGGCTCCGGTCAGCGTGACCAGCGGAACGCCCGGTTGCAGCGTGAAATCATGCGCGATGTCAGCAACCCGCTTGCCCGCCGCCGCCGATAGCTCCGCCCACAATTGCTCCGTGACGGTGTTGCCGTATTTGTACTTCGCCATGTAGCGGCGGATGCCGTCGCGGAACACATCCGGCCCCAGCGTCGATTCCATCATGCCGATCACCGCCTGACCCTTTTGATAAGTGATGCCGTCGAACGCCTCGCCGATCTGGTCGACCGTCTTGATCGGACGGATGATCGGGTGCGTCGCCGCGGTGGCATCGGCGGCCAGCGCCGCCTCCCGGTCGAACGACACCGCGGTCGCCGCGCCGTTCCAATTCGGGTTCAGATCGGTCGAGGCCTTGTTTTCCATCCACGACGCGAACCCCTCGTTCAGCCACAGATCGTCCCACCACGCCATCGTGACGAGATCGCCGAACCATTGGTGCGCCATCTCATGCGCGACGACGGTGTAGATGCGCTGCCGGTTGCTCTCCGTCGCGCGTGCCGGATCGAACAGCAATTCGTTCTCAAAATAGAAGATGGCGCCCCAGTTCTCCATCGCGCCGAACGTCTGGCTGGATCCGGGGCCGGCGATCATGTCCATCTTGGGCAGCGGGTACGGGGTCCCGAAATAGTCGTTGTAATAGTCGAGCAGACGCTTCGCCGCGCCAAGCGCATAGTCACCCTGCGCACCGACACCGCGACGGCTGATGATGCCGATCTCGGTCTTGCCCGCCATGACGGTGTGGCGCTCCATGTCCCCCATGCCGAGGAACATCAGGTAGCTGGACATCTTCGGCGACACGTCGAAGCTGTACACTTGCGTGCCGTCCGCCTGTTTTGTCACGCTCGTCGCCGGCATGTTCGAAAAGGCGAGTTGCCCCGCCGGCGCCACCGCGCTCAGCTTGAACGTCGCCTTGAACGACGGCTCGTCCCAGATCGGCGCGAAACGGCGTGCGTCGGGCGCCTCGAACTGCGTCGCGAGCATCCGCGACGCGCTCCCGTCCTGATTCTTATAGTCGATCGCGAACAGCCCGAGCGGCGATTGGTTGATCTTGCCGCTCCACGCAAACCGCAGTTCGTGCACGCCCTTCGTCGCAGCCTTGGGCAGCGTCACCGTCAGTTGCTGCAATTCGGCGTCCTGCGCCACCGCGACCTTTGCGCCGTCGAACGTCGCCGTCGTGATCGTCAGGTCCGCGGCGTTCAGCGTGATCGTCCGCGTCGCCTCGCGCACATCGACCGTGATCGCCTCGGTGCCCGCAAACGTCATCGCTTTCGCGTCCGGCGTGATCCGAATATCGTACGAAATCGGCGCGACATTGGTCGGAAGCTGACCCGCGGCAAAGGCAGGCGACGAAATACCAAGCAAAAGCAACGGGATGATACGTTTCATGGGGATGTGCGACCTTATGACCTTTATCACGGCCGCACTAATCGGATGCCGCCGCTTGGCAAGCCCCGCCTGACCATCCGCACGCGACGCGCTGGACAGTCATTTCAGTTGCGCTATGAAACGTACTCATGAGCCTTCCCCCATCCTGCAACGCCTGCGCTTGCCCATCATCGGGTCGCCGCTGTTCATCATCTCCGGCCCGGATCTGGTCATCGCCCAGTGCAAGGCGGGAATCGTCGGGTCCTTCCCGGCATTGAACGCGCGGCCTCAGGCGCAGCTCGACGAATGGCTCCACCGCATCACCGAGGAATTGTCCGCGTGGAACCGCGACAATCCCGATCGCCCCGCCGCCCCGTTCGCGGTCAACCAGATCGTCCACAAATCGAACGAACGGCTCGAGGCCGATCTCGCGACCTGCGCCAAGTGGCAGGTGCCGATCGTCATCACCTCATTGGGCGCGCGTGAGGATCTGAACACGACCGTCCACGGCTGGGGCGGCATCACGCTGCATGACATCATCGACGACCGCTTCGCGCGCAAGGCGATCGAAAAGGGCGCGGATGGCCTGATCGCGGTCGCGGCCGGCGCGGGTGGCCATGCCGGACGCCTGTCGCCCTTCGCGCTGATCCAGGAAATTCGCCAGTGGTTCGACGGTCCGCTCGCTTTGTCCGGCTCGATCGCGACCGGCGACGCGGTGCTCGCCGCGCAGGCGATGGGTGCGGATCTCGGCTATATCGGCTCACCCTTCATCGCGACCGAGGAAGCCAATGCCGATCCCGCGTACAAGGACGGCATCGTCGCGGGCAAGGCGTCGGATATCATCTATTCCAACCTCTTCACCGGGGTGCACGGCAATTACCTGCGCGGATCGATCCAGGCGGCGGGCATGGATCCGGACAATCTGCCAGAGGGCGATCTGAAGACGATGGATTTCGGCACCGGCAACGGATCGAAGCCCAAGGCGTGGAAGGACATCTGGGGTTCAGGCCAGGGCATCGGCGCGGTCACCGCGGTCGAATCCGTCGCCGTCCGCGTCGATCGAATGGAACGCGAATACAAGGCCGCCCGCGCTCGTCTGGGGCTGTAGACCTCCGCATCCCGTTCGTTTCGAGCGTAGTCGAGAAACCGATCGCCACAAGCAGACCGGCTTGTCGATTACGCCGACACGAAAGGCCGGATAAAAAGCCGCCCGCCCTGGATCGCGGAAACTAGAACGAACTCGCCAGCCGCGCGTGCATCGATTGCACCGGTGACATAAGCGCGCCTGACGGCCCCTCGTCCGCCTGAGAATCGTCCAGCCGCGCCACTCGGCGATACAGTTCCGCACTCGCAGTGATCAACGCGCGCGCCTGGGTCGGCATGGACGATACCGCATGTGCCTCGCTTACCGGTGCGGGCCCAAGTCGCCGTGATGGATCCAGCGCATCCGCCGCGCGCAACTCCCCCGCATCCACCGCTCGCTGCGTCAGCAACCAAGCGATGATGTGCATCAGCCGCGTCGTCACCTTCAACGACTCGCATGAGAACGATACGCGCGCCATCGGGTCCAGCGCCTCGCGCTCCAGCCGCCCGGCCTCGTCGAAATAGCTGCGCGCTTCGTCGGCCAGCACCATCGCATCGACATAGAGCGTGTCGATCAGCCGGCGATGCATTCTCGGTTCGGGAGGAATTCGGCTCATCACCGCCAGAGTGCCACAGTCATGTCACCGGTGACATAGCCGCAGTGCTGTTTTTGTAAGAAATTACGTGCCAAAGCGGATCACTTCGGATCCCTCGCCCCGCCGCACGCATCGGCTCAGGCAATGATATCCGGGATCAAATGGTCCCCCAGCATGCTGATTTCGTCGCGTAATCGCAATTTGCGCTTCTTCAATCGGGCAAGTTGCAGCTGGTCGGTCGATCCGGACTCGATCAGCGCCATGATCGCCGAATCCAGGTCGCGATGTTCCGTACGCAGCACGTCGAGCCGCTTGGCAATCTGCGTTTCTTCCATGCGACCTCCCCCTCACCCCGATGCCGTAACGACCCTAGCAAAGTCGGACCACCCATGTGAGCGGAAAACGTTTTGGCGCAGAAATCGTGTCGACCTGTCGAAAGCGGGCAAAATCGATGAAGACAAATTGATCTATGCGTGTTTCTATATGTCCCCCGCCCAAGAACTGAAGGAGGATTGCTTCCATGCAGACCGCACATTTCTCAGCACTTGAAGCCAAGCACGCCGGCCTCGATCGCAAGATCGCCGCCGAATCGCAGCGCCCCATGCCCGATGCAACGACGATTGCAGCGCTTAAAAAGCAGAAACTGCGCATCAAGGAAGAAATGACCGCGCAATAGCGGCTGACCCTCAGCCTCGCGCCTGGCATCTGCCCGGCGCGGGGCCTTCAGCGCAGGATCACCGGTCCCGAAAATTTTTGCGACCGTGCTGCACCACTGGTTGGTTTGCGCGCGGCCTTTGGGTCGACCTTGCGGTCGAATGACACGCCTATACGGCCCGCCGCGACCCAGGCGATGCTACCCTTGATCCAGCCGATCCCCCGGACGTCCAGTTCGACCGGTGTGCCAAGAGCGATCGGCTCCGCATATTCCGCCATCAAGCCGCCGGTCGACAAGTTGCGGACCCGCACGTGCCGGCCCGTCGGCAAACCGACCTCGCGAAACTCCGCCATCAGGAAGAAGCTGTCCCGCGACGTATCTCGTGCGCTGGCGTTGTCCTGCGCAGCCACGTCGTCGCCGGAAAATTCTTGAAACCCGTCCATCAGATCGTCCGCAACGCCTCCGCTAGCTTGATCCGGGTTAGCCACCAAACCTTACCGAAAGTCTTATTGGATCGGCTCGTCCAAGCGGCATTCGCCATCGGTCGGGGCAGAACAAGCCACGTCGCCGTCGAGGTGATAGGACCAGGACCGGAAACGCGTTCCGATCATCCGGGATGGCCCGCCGGGCGATCGTACCACGCGAGCATCGATGAAGAACATGGCGGTTCGCTCCGCCACACCATTTTGCAAACGGTTTTGTAACGACGATAGGTGGCCGGAATTGATGATCCGGCCAAGACGTCGATTTGGCTCAGTCCTCGCGCGAAACCTTCTCGTTGCGCTCGTGCTTTTCCTGCGCCTCTACGGTCATCGTCGCGATCGGGCGTGCTTCCAGCCGGGCCAAGCTGATCGGCTCGCCGGTCACTTCGCAATATCCGTATTCGCCATCGTCGATCCGGCGCATCGCCGCCTCGATCTTGGAGATCAGCTTGCGCTGGCGGTCGCGCGTGCGCAGTTCGATCGACCAGTCCGTCTCGCTCGACGCTCGATCGGTCAGATCCGCCTCGCGCAGCGAATCGACCTGCAATTGCGATAGCGTCCCCGCCGCTTCTTTCAGGATCGCGTCTTTCCACGCCTGAAGCTTCGCGCGGAAATATTCCTGCTGCTTCGGGTTCATGAACTCTTCGTCGGCACTGGGCCGATAGTTCGCGTCATTGGCTGGAGCCAATGGTTTTCCGGAGTCGTCCAATCGATTCAAGACCGTCGCCATCCCAACTCTCCCCGTGGCCGTCCGACGCTTGTTGCGCCCGTATCGTCCATGCTGACCTCACCCCTGATGGCGCGCCTATACAAGCGCCCGAAGCACTCCACAAGCAATCCGGTGTGATCATGCCGCGTATCCCGGCGCCCTCCCCGTTTGCTCGTCACACGGACAAAACGCGGCGATCTGCGCGGACGCGCAAATATCTACCAGGGAACAAACGAACTGATCTTCCGACAATGCCGACCCGGCTAATTGTTCCCTAATGGCACGTTAACTATAGACTTATCGACGCGGCGAGAAATAGCCGCCGGGTTTAGGAGGATAACTTGGTTAACACGGTTGAACTTAATGATTTGTTGGGCCCTTTGAATGAATAGCAGCCTATCAGCTGCGGCTGAACGAACCTGACGGCAACGTCGGCAATAAGAGAGTGATATCATGTCGGTGCGGATGGCTTTGGGCAAATTGTGCGCATGCACCTGCGGCGGCGCATTGATCGGCGGCGGCGCGGTCCACGTGGCGGAAAAGCCGAGGCCGCGGCCGGCCTATCAGAAGGTACTGCCCAAACGCCACGTACGTCCCGTTGCGCCTACCAGGGTTGCTGCTGCGCCGACCGGCTACCGGCCCCGCCGAGTCGTTTCGAACCCGCAAGGGGCCTGCCCCCGCCCGTGGTCACGCTGGCGAGCCAGGAGGGGCCGATTCCCCTGCCCCCGCAGACGCCCTTTGGTGGGTCGGGCGGCGGATCCGGCGGCGGCAATGGTGGCCTTGCCGTCATCGGCGGCAGCGGTGGATTCGGCAGTGGCGGCTTTTTCGGCGGCGGTTTCTCCGGCGGCGGTGGCAGCGGCAGTGGAAGCTCCGGCGGCGGAAGCGGGATCATAATCTCCTCGACCAGCAGTTCCAGCACCAGCAGCGGCGGGTCCACATCGTCAGGCAACGGCGGGTCGTCGGGCAACAGCAGCACCGGCGGTGCGGAAAGTTCCAGCACATCATCGTCCGCCGGCGGCGGCTCCAGCGGCAACGTTTCGTCGTCGTCCAGCGGCAACGGCTCTTCGTCCGGTTCGTCGTCGTCGAGCGGGAACGTCTCATCCTCCTCAGCGTCCAGCGGATCGTCGTCCAATTCCTCGGGGTCGAGCGGGGATGTCACGTCCTCCGCCTCGGGCTCCTCGACCGGTGGTTCGACCAGCACGTCGTCCGCGAGCTCTTCGAACGGAAGCAGCACGTCCAGCAGCAGCTACGGTTCGAGCAGTCAGGGTTGGGGCAGCAGTGGCGGCTGGAGTTCGACCGGCGGCTGGAGCAGCAATGGCGGCAACGGTTCCACTGGCGGCAGCACCGGCTCCAGCAGTGGCAGCACCGGCTCTACGGGCGGGCCCCCGGCCCCCGTTCCCGCGCCGCCGATGGTCCTGCTGTTCGGCGCGGCGGCGGCGGCGCTCGTCGCCCGCAAACGCTTCGCCAAAAAGGCCGCAGCGGCGGCTTGATCGAACCGAAAAGGGCTCCCGTCACGGGAGCCCTTTTAAATCAGGCGGCGATCAGCGCCTTCTCGATCTGATCGACCGGATGCCCGGTCAGATCCTTGTCGATCTCGGCCGTCAGCCGGCTGCTGACTTCCTTGTGATAATGTTTGCGCAGCTCGCCCAGCGTCTTGGGCGGCGCGATGATGATCAGCGATCCGAACTCGTTCTTCAACGCGCGCTGCTTCAGCATCTCCGCGGTTTCGGCGGCGAACCGGTCTTCCTCCTGCTGGTGATAGTCCGTCTCACCCATCGATCCGCGCGACTCCGCAAATTGCGCACCGCCGCCGGATGCGTGATTGCTTCCGCCCTGCGCCGCTGCCGGGGCCTGCGATCCGCTCTGCGTCGATCGCGCACCGCCGGCCGCGTCGGTCTTCTGGTCGCGATCCGCCGGGTTCACATGCTCCTGCGCATGCTCGACTTTCAGGTTGGGATATTCCGCATCGCCTTCGTTGCGGAAGAACAGCGCCTTGCGACCATCGGCGACCAGGACGAACGCGTTATGAGGGACTTGCATGCTCTGTTCCTTCTCTGTGATAGCTGCCCGTGCAACGCGCCGCCCCCCGTGACGGTTGCGCGGGGCGCGCGGGCGGCGGTTGCGCCGCCACGCGGGCACCGGTTGCACAGCCGCGCACGCGACGGCATAGCGCAGGCCATGCATGACATCCGATCGATCCGCGAAAACCCCGCCGCTTTCGACGCCGCCCTGGCAAAACGCGGCGTATCGCCGATTGCATCGGATCTGGTCGCGCTGGACGAACGCCGCCGCGCACTGATTACCGAGGCGCAGGTCGGCCAGGCCCGCCGAAACGAAGCGAGCAAGGCGATCGGCGCGGCCAAGGCGCAGAAGGACGAGGCCACCGCCGCCGCCCTGATGGCGGAGGTCGGCGCGCTCAAGGAACGCCTGCCCGCGATCGAAGCGGAGGAAAAGACGCTGGGCGAGCAGTTGACCGGTCAACTCGCCGCCATCCCCAACCTCCCCTCGCCGATGTTCCCGAGGGCGCTGACGAGGACGGCAACCAACTCGTTCACACGCACGACACACCGACGATCCTGTCTTTCCCCGCAAAGGAACACGACCTGATCGGCCCCGCGCTCGGGCTGGATTTCGAAACCGGCGCGGCAATGTCCGGCGCGCGCTTCACGTTGTTGCGCGGCGCCGCCGCGAAACTGCACCGCGCGCTCGGCCAGTTCATGCTCGACACGCTGACCGAACGTCACGGCTACGAACTCTGCGCCCCACCCCTGATGGTCCGCGACGAGGCGGTGTTCGGTACTGGGCAGTTGCCTAAATTCGCCGAGGATCTGTTCCGCACCACCGACGGCCGCTGGTTGATCCCGACGGCGGAAGTCAGCCTGACCAACATCGTCCGCGACAAGATCCTGACCGAGGGTGAATTGCCGCTTCGCTTCACCGCGCTCACGCCCTGTTTCCGGTCCGAAGCCGGATCCGCCGGTCGCGATACGCGCGGCTTCATCCGCCAGCATCAGTTCGAGAAGGTCGAGATGGTCTCGATCGTCACGCCCGACGCCTCCGAGGCGGAACACGAGCGGATGACCGCCTGCGCCGAAGGGTTGCTCGACGCGCTCGGCCTGCCGTTCCGCCGGATGAAATTGTGCACCGGCGACATGGGCTTCACCGCCGCTCGCACCTATGATCTGGAGGTCTGGCTGCCCGGGCAAAACCAGTATCGCGAAATCTCCAGCTGCTCGACCTGCACCGATTTCCAGGCCCGCCGCATGAATGCGCGCTTCCGGCCGGAAGGCGAGAAGGCGACACGCTTCGTCCACACGCTAAACGGCTCGGGCCTCGCGGTCGGCCGCACGCTCGTCGCGGTGATCGAGAATTACCAGCAGGAGGACGGATCAGTCGCGATTCCCGATGCGCTCCAACCCTATCTGAAGGGCCTGAACCGTCTGGAGCCGGCGGCCTGATGCGCATCCTGATCACCAATGACGACGGCTATCACGCCCCCGGCCTGACCGTCCTCGAACATATCGCCGCCGCCTTTTCGGACGATATCTGGGTCGTCGCACCGGCGGAGGAGCAATCGGGCGCGGGCCATTCGCTGACGCTCAGCCGCCCGATCCGCGTTCGCAAGCATGCCGACCGGCGCTACGCCGTCGCGGGCACGCCGACCGATGCGGTGATGATGGCGCTCGCCCGCATCATGAAGGACGATCCGCCCGACCTGATCCTGTCCGGCGTCAATCGCGGGGCCAATCTGGCGGAGGACGTGACCTATTCCGGTACCGTTTCCGCCGCGATGGAGGGTGCGCTGGCCGGCGTGCGATCGATCGCGCTCAGCCAAGTCTATGCCCGCGAAGGCATGGGCGATACCGTCCCGTTCGAAGCCGCCACCGCCTGGGGCCAGCGTGTCCTCGCCCCCTGATCGACGCGCCGCTCGCAGCCCGAACGCTCATCAACGTCAACTTCCCCGCCTGCGCCGCCGATCAGGTGCAGGGCATCCGCGTCGCCAATCAGGGCCTGCGCGATTATGGCCGGTTGCAGGTCGATACTCGCCGCGACCCGCGCGGCTACGAATATCACTGGTTCTCGCTCGGCCCGGTCGTGCAGACCCCCGCGCATGCCACCGATCTGGAGGCGGTCGCGGACAATTACGTCTCCGTCACCCCGCTGCATCTCGATCTGACGCATTACGAATCGGTCGACCTGCTCCACGCCGCATATCGATAGGAGTCCGGGGATGCGCGGACCGATCGCGGCGCTGGTCGCCAGCGCACTGCTCGGCGGTTGCATCCCCGCCGGCCGCGAATCGATCCCGCAGCGCCGCCCGGTGCCGCAGCCCGCCGACAATCGCTACCCGCAAGGCGCCCCGCCGGCCGAAACCGATACGCAGGTCGATCGCTACGAACCGCGCCGCGTGGACGAACCCGTCCGCGCCGCCGAACCCCGCCGCCCCGACAAGCCGCGCCGCGAAGCGCCTGTCCAGCAGGTCCCAAGCGCCCCGCCCGCGTGGAAGGCACGCCCGGTCACCCCGGATGCGCAGACGGTCCCCGCCACCACCTACACCGTCCGCGCCGGCGACACGTTGCGCGCCATCGCCGACCGCACCGGCTCCGGCATGGAGGCGATCGCCCGCGCCAACGCGCTGCCGCCGCCCTATGTCGTACGCACCGGGCAACGGCTCCAGATACCCGCGGGCCGCTATCATCTCGTCCGGCTTGGCGAGACCGGCATCGCCATCGCGCGCGCCTATGGCATCGACTGGTCGCGCATCGTCACCGCGAACGACCTGCCCGAACCCTATGCCCTGCGCGTCGGCATGCGCATCCTGATCCCCGGCAACGCCCCCGGCCGCTCCAGCATCGAGGAGCGCGCCTCCGCCTTTAGGATCGACGTCGACGACCTCGTTACCGGCAGCAGTCCCGCGATCGCCGCGACGCAAAGCCCCGCCAGGCCGACCACCTCGCCCACCCGCGTGCTGCCGCCGACCACCCCGTTCAAGGAACCGGATCGCCTGCGCGGCGGGTTCGTCTGGCCGGTGCAGGGCCGCGTGGTCGGCAAATTCGGCCCCGGCGCCAGCGGCGAGCGCAATAACGGCATCAAGATCGCAGTCCCCATCGGCACGCCCATCAAGGCGGCCGCGGACGGCGTCGTAGCCTATGCCGGGGACGAGATCGCGGCGCTCGGCGGCCTCGTCATTGTCAAGCACGGCGATGGCTGGACGACTGTCTACGGCCATGCCAGCCGCCTGCTCGTCCAGCGCGGACAGGCGGTGAAACGCGGCCAGAAGATCGCATTGTCCGGCGATTCCGGTTTCGCCGACCGCCCCGAACTCCACTTCGAAATGCGCAAGGGCCGCGCGCCGGTGAACCCCGTCCCGCAACTTCCCGCCAACTAAAGCCCCTCCCCTTCAGGGGAGGGGTTGGGGTGGGGCCGACCAGCAATGCCGACCTCTACGAGACATCCCCACCCCACCTCCCCTGAAGGGGAGGCGCGTTTATTGAAGGTGTTCCGGAGTTCGCCAAAACCCGCTAAGCGCCCCGGCATCATGACCGAGCACCAATCCCCCCTGCTGCGCACCCTCGCCGACCGCGGCTATATCCACCAGACCACCGATGCGGCGGCGCTCGACGCGCTCGCGCAGACGCAGGTCGTGCCCGGCTATATCGGCTTCGATCCGACCGCGCCGTCGCTGCACGTCGGCAGCCTCGTGCAGATCATGCTGCTCCGCCGCCTGCAGCAGACGGGGCACAAGCCGATCGTCCTGATGGGCGGCGGCACCGGGAAGATCGGCGATCCCAGCTTCAAGGACGAGGCGCGCAAGCTGCTCGGCGAAGAGGGCATCCAGTCCAACGTCGCGTCGATCAAACGCATCTTCGAACGCTTCCTGACGTTCGCGCCGGAGGGTGAGACGGGCGGCCCCACCGACGCGATCATGCTCGACAATGCCGAATGGCTCGACGCGCTGGAATATATCCCGTTCCTGCGCGATGTCGGGCAACATTTCTCGGTCAACCGCATGCTCAGCTTCGACAGCGTCAAGCTGCGGCTGGACCGCGAACAGTCGCTCAGCTTCCTCGAATTCAACTATATGATCCTGCAGGCGTACGATTTCCTCGAACTGTCGCGTCGCGCCGGATGCCGGCTGCAGATGGGCGGCAGCGATCAATGGGGCAATATCGTCAACGGCATCGAATTGTCGCGCCGCATGGACGGCACCGAAGTCTACGGCATCACCACCCCGCTGATCACCACCGCGGATGGCGGAAAGATGGGCAAGACCATGTCGGGTGCGGTCTGGCTGCACGAGGACCAGTTGCCGCATTTCGATTACTGGCAGTTCTGGCGCAACACCGACGACCGCGATGTCGGCCGTTTCCTGCGCCTGTTCACCGATCTGCCGCTGGACGAGATCGCCCGGTTGGAATCGCTGGAAGGTGCCGGCATCAACGAAGCGAAGAAGATCCTCGCCAACGAAGCGACGGCGATGTGCCGCGGCTGCGCGGCCGCCGACGAAGCGGCGGAAACCGCGCGTCGTACCTTCGAGGAAGGCTCGGTCGGCGGATCGCTCCCGACCTTTGTCGTGTCCGCTCCGATCGCGGTGATCGATGCGCTGATCGGCCTCGGCTTCGCGAAATCGAAGGGCGAGGCGCGCCGCCTGATCCAGGGCGGCGGCGCGCGCGTCGGCGGGGAAAAGGTCACGGACGAGGCGATGACGATCACCGTCGGCGCCGATTCCGTAGCGATCGCCGCGGGCAAGAAGAATCACGGATTGCTCGTCGCCGGCTGACGATATCGACCCGGAATGGGTCGATATCGCTCGGTTCACCGCGTTTTCCCTGCGGTACGTTTCGTTAAGCAGGTTCCTTTCGGCCCGCTTTACGCCTCCCCCATAGCGTCGGTAATGCGTTCACTTGGGGGATTATCCAAACATGGCCTCGGGCAATACCGCCTATGCCGAAAGCCGCGCGACACCGCGCGACGAAGTCCATTACCGCGCCCGCGGTTTCGGGCCGGACGCGCGTGCGTTGTCGCTGCTGATCGTCAACATTTCCGCACAGGGGCTGATGGCGCGCTACGATAACGATCTGCCGGTCGGCGCCCGACTGCGCGTCACACTGCCGATCGTCGGCGTCGTCGCGGCACAGGTGCGCTGGTCGCTCGGCGGCCGCATCGGCTGCGAACTCGATCATCCGATAGGTCAGGCCGATTATTTCGACCTGCTCGCGGTGCTGATCAAAGCCAAGTAAGCCGATCCTCCCCGGCGACGGGGTCCTCCCCGGAACGGGGAGGGGGACCATGAGCATTCAGCGAAATGGTGGTGGGGCCTCTCCACCAGCGAATCGCCCGCGGAAAGCCCCCTCCGCCAGCCTGCGGCTGCCACCTCCCCGTGCCGGGGAGGATCACCCAGTTCGCCGAAATCTCACCACCCGTTCGGGCTGAGCCTGTCGAAGCACCTGCCCCCCAATTTCGCGCTCACCCGCTCCGCAGCAACGCCACCCCGGCATCCCGCTCGAACAGATACAATGCCGTCCGCGCCGCCTTACCCCGTTCGCCATCCAGCCCGCCGTCGCGGTCGATCAGCAACCGCGCATCGTCGGTCGCCACCGGCAACAGGTCGCTCAGCATTTCCGGCGTGGCGATGCGGAACGCCGCCTCGCCCGACTGCTTCGTGCCGAGCAATTCGCCCGACCCGCGCAGCCTCAAATCTTCTTCCGCAATGCGGAACCCGTCATTCGTCTCGCGCATCAGCGCCAGCCGCGCGCGAGACGTCTCGCCCAGCGCATTGCCGCGCACCAGCAGACAATTCGACTTGCCCGACCCGCGCCCCACGCGCCCGCGCAACTGATGCAACTGCGCCAGCCCGAACCGGTCCGCCGCCTCGATCACGATCAACGTCGCATTGGGCACATCGACGCCCACCTCGATCACGGTCGTCGCGACCAGCACACCCGTCTTCGCCGCGGAGAAGTCGGACATGACCGCATCCTTTTCCGGCCCCTTCATCCGCCCATGGACCAGCCCGACCCGGTCGCCGAACCGCGCCCGCAGCGTCTCCGCGCGCGCCTCCGCCGCCGCCAGATCGCTCTTCGCGCTTTCCTCGACCAGCGGACACACCCAATAGGCCTGCCCGCCATCCGACAAATGCCGCGCCAGTGCATCGACCACATCGGCCAGCCGGTCCTCCGATATAACCCGCGTCTCGATCGGCTGGCGACCCGGCGGCATTTCGTCCAGCTGGCTGACGTCCATCTCGCCATAATGCGCCAGCGTCAGCGTGCGCGGGATCGGCGTCGCGGTCATCGCCAGCAGATGCGGCGCGGTCTTCGCCTTGGCCTGCAGCAACATGCGCTGCGCCACGCCGAAGCGGTGCTGCTCATCCACCACGACCAGCCCCAGATCCTTGTAGGTCACCGCCTCCTGAAAGATCGCATGCGTTCCGATCAGGATATCGATCGTCCCGGCTGCCAGTCCCATCAACGTCGCCTCGCGGACCTTCCCCTTGTCGCGCCCGGTCAGGATCGCGACCTCGACGCCCAGCCCGGCCAGCTGCCGCCGCAACGTCTCGTAATGCTGCCGCGCGAGGATTTCGGTCGGCGCCAGCAACGCCCCCTGCGCCCCCGCCTCCACCGCGATCAGCAACGCCATCGCGGCGACCAGAGTCTTGCCCGATCCGACATCGCCCTGCAGCAGGCGCAGCATCGGCTGCTGCTGCGCAAGATCGCCTTCGATCTCGCGCACCGTCCGCGCCTGCGCACCCGTCAGTTGGTAGGGCAGCTTCAGCGCGTCGCGCAGCCGTCCGTCTCCCTGCAACGCCCGTCCCCGCCGAGCCCGCGACGATTGCCGGACGAGGCTGAGCGCAAGCTGGTTGGCGAAGATCTCGTCATAGGCCAGCCGTTCCTTCGCCTTCGCATCCGACGGATCGGCATGCACGCGCGTCAGCGCCTCGCGCCACGCCGGCCATTCGCGCTTGGCGAGCAGCCCCGGCTCGATCCATTCCGGCAGGTCCGGCGACCGCTCGATCGCCTGCGCGGTCAACTGCCCCATCCGCCGCGACGTGATCCCTTCCGACAACGGATAGATCGCCTCGCGTTCGCCGGCGTCGGGCGCTTCGTCCAGCGGCAGGCAGTAATCGGGGTGAACGATCTGCAATTCCTGACCGTACAGTTCCAGCCGCCCCGAAACGCGCCGCTCCTCGCCCAGCGGCGCCAGCTTCTTCGCCCAGCCGGGATGCCCGCCGAAATAGACCAGGCTGACGTAATTTCCCGCCGCGTCCGTCGCCTGGACGCGCGTCGGCCCGCGTCCGTTGCCCGACCTATAACTCTGTGCGGTCAGCGTGATCGCGATCGTCCGCCCCGCATCCGCCATGTCAAGCTCGGTGCGCGGCACGCGGTCGATCCACCCAGTCGGCAGATGAAAGGCGACATCGACGATCCGCCCCAGCCCGAGTCGCTCCAGCGGCTTGGCCAGTCCCGGGCCGATGCCCTTCAGTGCCGTGACTTCGGCGAACAATGGATTGAGGATATCGGGCCGCATGACTATCTGGTGGCCTTACCCCTCCCCGACGCGCGCCGCCAGCGCCCGCCGGCAATCGTCGTTGGAGTCTGCATGGACCGCGAGATACGCCTGAAACGCCTGCACTTTCGCGCCCACCACCGCGGCGTGAAGGAAGCCGACCTGCTGATCGGCGGTTTCTTCGATGCCCACGCCCGGAACTGGAGCGAGGATGAAATCGTCCTGTTCGAGGATCTTATGGAGGAACAGGATGTCGACATCATGGCCTGGGCAATGGGCATCGAACCCGCGCCGGATCGCTATGCCGGCACGCTGATGGAAGCGATGAAGCTGCTAAACTACGTCCACATCCCCCGCTGAACCTCATTTCTCCCCTCCCTGGAAGGGAGGGGTCAGGGGTGGGTGGAGGCCGGGCGTTACTGCGGCCACACTCTATCAGCCCACCATATCGCATGCATCCACCCACCCCCAGCCTCTCCCTTCCAGGGAGGGGAGCCAAGTTGAACCCATGCCCGACCTGAAGAAGATCCTCTCCGCCACCACCCCGATCACGCTGTCCGGCGTGCCCGCGGGGTTCGAACCGTGGCTGCTCGCCGATCTCGCGCGCGCCGCCGCGACCCGGGCGGTCTTCATCGCGCCGGACGAAGCTGCGATGCGCTCGGTCGCGGCGACGGCGCAGGTCTTCGCGCCGGAGCTGGAGGTGATCGCCTTCCCCGCCTGGGATTGCCTGCCCTACGACCGTGCCAGCCCGACGCTGCACGTCATGGCCGAACGCATGGCGACGCTCCACCGCCTGCAACAGCCGACCAAGGCGCCGCAACTGCTCGTCACCACCGCCAACTCCGCTGCACAGCGCACGCTGACCCCGTTCCGCATCCGGCAACTCGTCACGCGGCTCGCCCCCAAGGCGCGGATCGACCGCGACCGGCTGGCGACGATGTTGCAGGCGAACGGCTATGTCCGCGTCGAGACCGTCCACGATTCGGGTGAGTTCGCCGTCCGCGGCGGTCTGGTCGACCTGTTCCCCAGCGGCGAGCCACAGGCCTTGCGCCTCGATTTCTTCGGCGACGAGATCGAATCCGTCCGCACCTTCGACCCACAGGATCAGCGCACCACCGGCCGCGTCGACGGCTTCACCCTGCTGCCCGCATCGGAAACGCTGCTGGACGAGGACAGCATCAAGCGCTTCCGCAGCCGCTACCGCGAACGCTTCGGCGCCACCGCGACGGGCGACCCGCTCTATCAGGCGATCAGCGAGGGCCGCCGCCTGTCCGGCATGGAACATTGGCTGCCGCTGTTCGAGGACAAGATGGCGACGCTGTTCGACCATCTCGGCCCGACCGGGCCCGGCGGCGCGGTTGTCGTGCGCGACGACGGGGTCATCGCCGCCGCCGAACAGCGGTTCGAGGCGATCACTGACTATCACGACAACCGCGTCCAGGCGCAGCGCAGCGATCCGGGCAGCTACCGCCCCCTCCCCGCCGACGCGCTATACCTCACCGCGCAGGAGTTCTCGAGCCTTGCCAATGCCTGCCCGACGCACCAGACCGCGCAGTTCCACGAACCCGAAAGCGCTACCGTCCTCGATTTCCAGGTCGACGGCCCGCGCGATTTCGGCGCCGAGCGCGCGTCCGGCGTCAACGTCTACGATGCCGTCGTCCACCACCTCAAGACGCTGCAGCGCGACGGCAAGAAGATCATCCTCGCCAGCTATTCGATCGGCGCGCGCGAGCGTCTGTCTTCGCTGCTCGCCGATCACGGCCTGACCGGCGCGGTCAAGGTCGAAACCTGGCAGGAGGCGCAGGGCGCCGCCGCGAAAGCCGTCGCCCTGCTCGTCCTGCAGCTCGACCACGGCTTCACCGCGCCCGACATCGCGCTGCTGACCGAACAGGACATGCTCGGCGACCGGCTCGTCCGCCGCCGCAAGCGCAAGAAATCCGCCGACGCCTTCCTCGCCGAACTGGCGATGCTCACCCCCGGCGATCTGGTCGTCCACGCCGATCACGGCATCGGCCGCTACGAAGGGCTGACCTCTATCCCCGTGGGCCAGAGCCCGCACGATTGCGTCGCGCTCAGCTATGCCGGCGGCGACAAGCTGTTTGTCCCCGTGGAAAATCTCGAAGTCCTGTCGCGCTACGGCTCGGACAGCGAGGGCGCCAGCCTAGACAAACTGGGCGGTGAGGCGTGGCAGCGCCGCAAGTCCCGCATGAAGGAGCGCATCCGCGAGATCGCGGGCGAACTCATCGCCACCGCCGCCGAACGCGCGCTTCGCCCCGCCGACGTGATCGAGGTCGATTCCGGCTACGCCCAGTTCGTCGATCGCTTCCCGTACGAGGAAACCGACGATCAGGATCGTGCGATCAACGATGTGCTGGCGGATCTTGCCAAGGGCACGCCGATGGACCGGCTCGTCGTCGGCGATGTCGGCTTCGGCAAGACCGAAGTCGCCCTGCGCGCCGCCTTCGCCGCCGCGATGGCCGGCATGCAGGTCGCCATCGTCTGCCCGACGACCCTGCTCGCGCGTCAGCATTTCAACAACTTCTCCGCCCGCTTCGAAGGCTTCCCGATCAATGTCGGCCGCCTCTCCCGCCTCGTCGGCACCGCAGAGACGAAGGTGACCAAGGACGGCCTCGCCGACGGCCGCATCGACGTCGTCGTCGGCACGCACGCAATCCTCGCCAGGAATATCGACTTCAAGCGCCTCGGCCTCGTCATCGTCGATGAGGAACAGCGCTTCGGCGTCACGCACAAGGAACGGCTGAAGGCGCTGAAAAGCGACGTCCACGTCCTCACACTCACCGCCACGCCGATCCCGCGCACGCTCCAGATGGCGATGTCGGGCCTGCGCGAACTGTCCGTCATCCAGACCCCGCCGGTCGACCGCCTCGCCGTGCGCACCTACATCATGCCGTGGGACCCGGTCGTCCTGCGCGAGGCGTTGCTGCGCGAACATTATCGCGGCGGACAAAGCTTCTTCGTCACCCCGCGCGTCGCCGACATTCCCGCGATCGAGGAATTCATGCGCGATCATGTGCCGGAGGTCCGCGCCGTCGTCGCGCACGGGCAGATGTCCGCCAGCGAGGTCGAGGAACGCATGTCCGCCTTCTACGACAAGAAGTTCGAGGTGCTCGTTTCCACCACCATCGTCGAATCCGGCCTCGACATCCCCAGCGCCAACACGATGATCATCCACCGCGCCGATCGCTTCGGTCTCGCCCAGCTCTACCAGCTGCGCGGACGCGTCGGCCGCGCCAAGACCCGCGCCTATGCGTACATGACCACCCCCGCCAACCGCATCGTCACCGAAACCGCGGAAAAGCGGCTGAAGATTCTGTCCGATCTCGACAGCCTCGGCGCTGGCTTCCAACTCGCCAGCCACGATCTCGACATTCGCGGCGCCGGCAATTTGCTCGGCGACGAGCAGTCCGGCCATATCAAGGAAGTCGGCTACGAACTCTACCAGTCGATGCTGGAGGAAGCGATCATGGACGCCAAGGCCGGCGGCCAGAAACTGCGGCCGAAGGATTTCAGCCCGCAGATCACCGTCGACGCCCCGATCCTCATCCCGGAAGAATACGTCCCCGATCTCGACCTGCGCATGGGCCTGTACCGCCGCCTCAACGACGTCGAGGATCAGGACGGCCTGGAGGCGTTCGCCGCAGAAATGATCGACCGCTTCGGCGCGCTGCCCGACGCCACCGAAAACCTCGTCCGCGTCATCGAGATCAAGCTCAACGCCAAGAAAGCCTGCGTCGCGAAGATCGACATCGGCCCCAAGGGCGCGCTCGTCACCTTCCACGACGACAAGCCGCCCAACATCCCCGGCCTGCTCGCTTGGGTCGACAAACTCGGCGGCGTCGCGAAACTGCGCCCCGACAGCAAGCTGGTGGTCCAGCGCACCTGGGGCGACCCGAAGGCCCGTCTGCACGGCGCGTTGCAATTGTCGAAAGGGCTGGCGCGGGCGGCGGGGTGAGGCCTCTTCCCGTTTCCCGCCGGTTTTGGAGTTCCTAATAGGCAAGCGGCCAAAACGCGGATAGGGTGATCCTACTGGACAATCGGCAACAAACCGGCTAGCCGTTTGTTCCGCATTTGTTCTACATGCTTAACCAGGATGGATCGTGCGTAAAGTCTTCGCTTACTCCTTCCAGTTTACGGCTCAATAAAATGCTAATTTACCGTCGCACCAGCATCTTTGAGTCTCCTGCGCAGACGTTGGTGAACACCGTCAACTGCGTCGGTGTGATGGGTAAGGGACTTGCCCAGGCGTTCCGCGACCGTGAGCCCGCGATGTTCGCAGCGTATAAGCGCATCTGCGATCAGAAGGCGTTAGTGCCCGGCAAGCTGTGGCTATGGCGGGGGCGCGGCAGTTGGGTGCTGAACTTTCCGACAAAGATGCATTGGCGGAATCCGTCGAGAATCGAGTGGATCGAACAAGGTCTCGCAAAATTTGTCATAGCATATGAAGCGCAGGGGATCACGGAAATTTCATTTCCGCTCCTCGGCTGTGGTAACGGCGGGTTGGACTGGAACGACGTTCGACCGGTCATGGAGCATTACCTCTCTCAGGTCTCCATCCCCGTGTACATTCACGATCACACTGTCGATGTAGGCTTGCCCGAGCACCTTGAAGCTGTGGCCGTCGCCCTGCGGGCCGAAAAAACGACGACAACATCATTCGATGGCTTCATGGCGTCGATCGGCAAGGCGGTCGACCTTTCCAATGGTAAGCTCGAAACGCTCGACTCGCGGAGTACGTTCGCCGCGCATATGAGAGATGATCGCGGCCTAGCGATCGAGACCGAAACGGCGACTTGCTTGTTTGAGGAAGATGACCTTCGTGGGGTTTGGCTCGACCTCCAAAATGGGCTGCTGACCGAAAGAAAGGCTGGCTGGGCTATCAGAGGGGGGGCGCCCTTGCTTTCAATTCTCAGCGTTTTGCCCAACATCCGCCCTGTTCAGATACAACGCGCAGGGTCGGCGGCGCCTGAATACGCCGTTGAGCCATGCCCAAATGGTAGAGGCTTTGAAGCTGCCACACAGAGCAAGCAGCAGTACGAGTTGGCATGGCATTAAGGACGGCTTTCGTTGACGAACATATTGCGCGTCAGACTCAGCGGCTGACCAGTGAGTATTACCCGCACCGCAGACATTGGCCGGCGCGACTATTTCATCATGCGCCGCTGGAGAACGCCGTTGCTATCTTGCAAGCAGGCTTTCTTCGGTCACGTAACGACCCTTTCAATCGTCACCCCAGGGACGTTGCAGCGCCTGACGTAATAAATACGAGAGTGGATGCTCACGATCACGTCCGCCTGTATTTTCGTCCGAAGACGCCAACGCAATACAGCATCGAGGGCATTCGCAAGCTGAATGAATGCCCCTATGGTGAAGTAACTCATGCGCCGTTCCTCGTGATGTTTGCGTTCGACGCAAGATCAGTATTATGTCAACCGGACGTACGCTTCTCTGATCGAAATATGCAAATAGGCACGACCGTATCGGGGAATACCGAGGATTACTTCGGCCAGATACCGTTCGAGAAAGTTTTCAGTGAGGGAAACACCGGAGGCGACCGGTCGATTACAGACGCGCGCTCGGCTGAAGTCTTGACCTCTTCCCCTTTAAGCCTGCGTGACTGTCTCCGAGAAATTTATTTTCGATCGGAACCAGAACGTGACACCGTGCTGCACATGCTAGGCGCACAGCGCGAGACGTGGGCAAAGATGGGTCATGTATCCGATGCACTTAAGGTTTTCCAGAAGCGGCACACCTTTGTGCAAGAGGTTACCCTAACCCCGGAAGGCGTAACCTTTCTGCTCAACCCCCGGCATGACTTGGAAAAGGTCAAGGTGGCGATCTCGATAACTGATGCTGCGGGTCGTTAAGTTGCGGACTTTTACAATGAAGCTTTGGATGCCCGGCCACCCGGCAACAATCGCTGGATATACAAGCACGCGTTTGCAGACGGAACATACCAGGTCGAGATACAACTGGAGGATCATCTTGCGTACCGCGCAATGATCCCACTGGACAGCATCCTTTTCTAACGAGATCATCAGAGCTATCCAGCGCATGCAAGTGGTTGGAACCTGAACGAACGAAAGAAGCTAAGGAAATTGTCATGCTTGATGATTGGCTGGATTTGAGCGGTATCGGCCATAAGCGCCTCGGGTCACGCAACTATAGAGGCGCACTCCTTCTAAGGGGAGTAAATCGCGCGCAGCCGGACCGCCCCACCGGTGATCCGGGAAGTCCTTCACCTATCCCCGCCGCCTTGAAGGCAGGAGACTGGGCACGAACTTGTTACGAACTATGATCCGCCGCGATCCGCCACCCGCCCCGCTCGCGCACGAACAGCAACGTCGTCGGCCCGGTCTGGTCCGCCACGCCTGCAACCCGCAGCCGATACCGCGCCACCAGCAGCGCATGCCGCGCATCGATTGGCGTGAACCGCAGCGTCTCGAACGACAGCATCCCCCGCTTCGCCGCCCCCTCCGGCGTGAAGCGCGGGCGGTATCGCGCGGCGATCGCCGCCTTGCCCGTCACCAGCCCGTCCTTCGCGACGAAGCTGGTGTCCGGCGCATCCGAATAGACGCGCATGAACCGGTCCAGATCGCCCGCATTCCACCCCGCGGCGCTGTCCGCCATCGCCGCCATGATCTCGGCATGAACCCTGTCCGCGCCCGCGACCGGCCCAGCGACCGGCCCCGCAGCCGACATCGGCACGGCAACCGCCAGAACCACCGCCAGACCGATCATGCCCCGGCCCCCGTCTTCGCGCCCATCCGTGCCTCCATCATCGCCGCCAGCGCCGCGCTCGACACCGCTTCGGAACACAGGAAGCCCTGATAATATTGGCACCCTTCCTTCGCCAGCAGCTCCAGCTGTTCCTCCGTTTCGACGCCTTCCGCGATCACCGACAGGCCCAGCGATCGTGCCATGTCGATCACGCCGCGCACCACCACGCGGTCGCGCACGGTGCCGGTAATGTCCTGCGCCAGTTTCTTGTCGATCTTCAGATAGTCGAGCGGCAACGACTTCAGATAGGCGAGGCTGGAATAGCCCGTGCCGAAATCGTCGATCGCGATGCGGCATCCGGCCTGACGGAACACGGTCAACAATGCCGACGCGATGCTCAGATCCTCGATCAGCCCGCTCTCGGTGATCTCCAGCGTCAGCCGCCCGCGCGGGAAGCCGCTATGGTCGATCCTGTCGAGAAACAGGTCGGCAAAGCCCGGGCGCGCAATGTCGCCCGCGGTCAGGTTCAGCGACAGCCGCAATCGTGACAGCACCGCCGGCCAGGCCGCCGCGCGCTCCAGCACGATGCGCTGGATATGGTCGGACAGCGCGATCTCCAGGTCGGCACGCGCGGCGGCGGCGAACAGCAGGTCTGCGCCGATCGTCCCCATCGCCGGGTGATCCCACCGCGCCAGCGCCTCGACGCCGACGATCGTGCCGTCCGCCATCGATACCTGCGGCTGGAAGACGATGTCGATCTCGCCATGATCGATCGCCGGGCCCAGCTCGCCCGCCAGCCGGTCGACCGGCGCATCCTCCTCACGCGCGTCGGCCACGCGCAACGTCGCGCTGTCCGACGCCTTCGCCTCGGCCAGCGCCTCGCTCGCCCGGCGCAGCAACGTCGCGGCATTTTCCTCGTCGTTGCGCTCCGCCATGCCGATCCGGCACCCCAGCACCGCGATCGAATCGCCGACGACGAACGGCTTGGACAGCGCGCTCGCGATGCGCTCCACCGCCAGGTCGATCCGCTCGCGCGGCGCGTCCGTCGCGATCAGGAATTCGGACCCGCCCATCCGCGCGACGAGAGCGCCCTTTTCCAGCGCCTCGCGCGCCGCCGCCTCGATCCTCCGGTGCGCGCCACGCAGCAGCGCGTCCCCGGCGACGCGGCCATACGCCGTGTTGACGACCTCGAACCGGTTGAGCGCCACCAGCACGACGGCCAGCGCGCCGCCGCCGTTCAGACGCCGGTCGATCCACCGTCGCGCGCCGCCCGCGTCGCGCGATCCGGCCAGCGCGTCGCGCATCGCCGCCGTCGTGTCCGGCGCACTGCCCAACGGTTCCACCAGTGCGTCGATCCGCTGCGCCTGCCGGTCATGCTGCAAATGCTGCACGACCCGCCCAATCCCATTTAAATCGTGCGCGAATGCCGTTGCACTCCGCTCCCCGCCCAATCTTCGAAGGGCGAGGAAAGCCGCCCGCCGCTCGGGCCGGTCCAACACGCGCAACAAAACGCGAACTGTGGCACTTTCGCCAACATCCACCATCCGCGCCAGGGCTGGCGTCACCTGAATTGTCCGCCCCCGCAGATCGAACCGCCAGCCCAGCGGATCGACCGGCGCACTCGCCTGCCACTCTCCCGCCATGCCCTCGGCATAGCGCGCCGCAAACCGCAGCGACTGCACGAACTCCGTCTCGCTGAACGGGCTTGCCAGGAAATGAGTCGCCCCCGCATCGTAGAATCGCGCCACGGCATCCACATCGCCGCGCGACACGAGTGCCAGCATCGCCCCGCCGTTCGACACCACCGCCCCGCTCATCGCAGCCGCCGCCGCCAGCCCCTCGGCCAAGGCTCCGCGGGCATCCACCACCGCAACGGCCGCGCCACTCGCAAGGAATCGCCGCTCTGCGCCTTCCGCCCGCCGCGCTGCTACGACCTGCCAGCCCGCTTTGGCCGCCAGCGCCGCCAGTTCGTCGCGTTGCCGGAACGACAGGATATACAGCGGGGTGGGATTGCCTTCGGTCACGTCTTCCCCGTTCGCATGCTGCGCGATCTTACTGTCCGACGTTTACAAAATAAGAACAAGAGGCAGACGGGTTTGCCGTGCCCCGCCCGACGTATCGCGGACAGCCCTTGTAGCGCCTCTGTCAAAGGCTTAGCTCTCTTCCCATGAAATGCGCGCCCTCCCTCGTCGACAGTCATGGTCGGACGATCAGCTATCTGCGCATTTCGGTCACCGACCGATGCGACCTGCGATGCCGTTACTGCATGTCGGAACAGATGACCTTCCTTCCACGAGCCGCTGTCCTCAGCCTCGAGGAGATTGCGCTGATCGCCGAGCGGTTCATCGCGCGCGGTATCCGCAAGATTCGCCTGACCGGTGGCGAACCGCTGGTGCGACGCGACGTCGAGCAGCTTGTCCATCGCCTCGGACGCCATGTCGGGCACGGCCTGGATGAGTTGACGATGACGACCAACGGCAATCGCCTCGCCGAACATGCCGGGGCTTTGGTCGACGCCGGAATGCGCCGTATCAATGTCAGCCTCGATACGCGCGACCCCGACCTGTTCCGCTACATCACGCGACATGGCGATGTCGCGCGAGTGATCGGCGGCATCTTTGCGGCGCGCGATGCGGGTTTGCGCGTCAAGATCAACATGGTCGCACTAAAAGGGCAAAATGACGGCGAGATCGCGTCGATGCTCGGCTGGTGCCGGGACGAAGGTCTGGACCTGACTGTGATCGAGACGATGCCGTTAGGTGCGATCGACGAGGATCGCGTCGATCGCTTCATGCCCCTGACCGCGGTGATGGACGATCTGCGCGCGAGCTTCCCCTTGGTTCGCGACACACATAACAGCGGCGGCCCGGCACGATACTGGCGGATCGACGGCACCGACACGCGGCTTGGCCTGATCTCGCCGTTGACGGGCAATTTCTGCAGCACCTGTAATCGCGTCCGCCTGACGACGGAGGGCGTGCTGTACACCTGCCTGGGGCATGACGATCAGGTCGATCTGAAAACCATCCTGCGCACCGACGGAATTTCCGGCCTCGATGCCGCGCTGGATTCGGCGATGCGCACGAAACCGGTCGCGCATGACTTCGATATCGCTGCATCGGCCCCGGCCGTATTCCGCCACATGAGCGTGACCGGCGGATGAGCGAGCAGCGCCGCGCGCTCGTCGCATCCCCCACCCCGCCGGCTCAGGCCGCGGCAAAGGAGCTTGCCGACGTCCATGACTGGGTGTCGGTGCAGGATGCCGACCTGATCGTGGCCCTGGGCGGCGATGGCTTCATGCTGCAGACGCTGCATGCAATGCTCGAACGACGGAAACCCCTGGTGCCGGTCTACGGGATGAACCTCGGCACGGTCGGCTTCCTGATGAACGAATGGCATCGTCACGGCCTTGACGACCGGCTTGCGCGGACGAAGCCGTTCAAGGTCGTCCCGCTTGCGATGACCGCGGAGACCATGGACGGCGAAGTCGTCACCCTGCCTGCGATCAACGAAGTCTCCCTCCTGCGCGAGACGCGCCAGACGGCGAAGCTGGAAGTCACGCTGAACGACCGCGTCGTCCTGCCCGAACTGGCCTGTGACGGCATCCTCGTTGCTACCCCTGCCGGCTCGACGGCCTACAATTTCTCGGCGCAGGGCCCCATCCTGCCGCTGGGCTCGGCCATGCTCGCGCTGACGCCGATCAGCCCGTTCCGTCCGCGACGGTGGCGCGGTGCGATCCTGCCGGACAAGGCGAGGATCAGCCTGCGCGTGCTGGAACCCTCGAAGCGCCCGGTCAGCGCGGTCGCCGATCAGCGCGAAGTCCGCGATGTCGCCCGCGTCGATATTTCGATCGACCGGGCGCGCGAACTGACATTGCTGTTCGATCCGGAACACGCGCTGGACGACCGCATAACGATGGAGCAGTTCGCTGCTTGATAAAGATCGGTCGAAACAGCCTTGCATCCTCGTTTCAGCCGGTTATAGAGCCGCCCTCGGCTTCATTCCCTGATAGCTCAGCGGTAGAGCTCTCGACTGTTAATCGAGCGGCCGTAGGTTCGAATCCTACTCAGGGAGCCACCTCTCACTGGCGGAAATGCGGCGTGTTAGGTCGTTGAAGCCATCGCCGAGCCAGGCGCTCTTTACACCTATTCTCACATTCTCGTTCCGGCCGCCAAGCCGAGCGCGTCTCCCATCAGTAGTCCGCTTCGGACCGTTGATTCGATGCCGGTCACGAGCGCGGGGATCCTACGTCACGACGTTACGTGACTGGTCGTGGTGGTTCTCACGCACCATCCGACTGCGTTTTGGAGGCGGATAAGGTCGCTAGAACCCGCCGTGGCCGTTTGGATCGAAAGGGTTCGAGATTCAGCTTCAGTAGCGCAGATCCTCGTAACGCGTTAGATTACGCACTTAGAGCATTCTGGAGTCGTGTTATGTTCGGACTGATGATCGTTTTAGCCGCTGCGCAGTCTGCCGCTCCCGCATATCCCCCCGCGGGTATTTCGCGAAACCGGGCGGCGGAGACCAAGGTGGTTTGCAAATCTGAAAAGATTGTTGGCAGCACCATTCCGCGGCGGGTCTGCCGAAATGTGCCGCAGGACTCAACGGAGGCGCGGCTTTCTCAAGAAGCTCTTGGCAGCCAGAAAGAATATGCGCGGGCCGGCCGGAATTGACCTGTCCGGGCCTGATGGTCTTCCACTACATCGAGCATAAGCCATGCTGGCAAGACCTTGTGTTGGGATCGCAACCCGCGCCGTAAAGCCCGCCGATCTCGTGTGGCTACCTTCCGCAACGGCATTGTCGTTCGACTATTCCGCCAGCGGCCTTGCATCGTTTCAAGCGCCGAATACCGGGCCCGGCGTCAACTACTTCTGATCGCAAGGTGCGGACTGCTACTTCCCGTCGGACATTGCCGGTCGGGACATGCGCTCGCCCCGACCTCCTGAACGTTGCGAAGAGTGGTAATCTGCATTTCGCGAAGGACGTAGTGGTCCCGGAAACGGCGACCTGGGGCATGTTGCTGGCGGGCTTCGACATGATCGGCGCGGCAATGCGAACACGCCGCCCCAACACGGCAGTTTCGTTCGCCTAAATCCATTCAACTATGCGGGCATCATCAAGCCGCGGGTCCAAAGGCCGGCGGCTTTTTCCTATTGATGCATAACAAATGTTGTGATCAATGACTTCGCCCGGCAAACGGGTGCGGAACGGGCGGTGTTGCCGGCCGCTCGTGGCGCGACCCCCGCGCCGGCAGCGAGGCCGAAAGCCGTCAAGCCTCCGCTGGCTGTTCTTCGGCGATGATGGGATCAGCATGACGAAGTGGTCCGCCGAACGGATGCATTCTCCGCGACCATTGGCGTACTGCGGCATCGATCGATACGGTGCCTCTTTCCAGTTGTGCCAATGGTGCAAAGAAGACTTATCGATGGATTTCTGGTCATGGTCCTGATGGGACATTCACTCGCCACAGCGGATGGCCGGCTGCTCGCCGTCGATCCGCAGGTGTCTGAAATCCTGCATCGGGAAGAACGCGATCTGATCGGCGTGACCTTTCAGTCGATTACGCATCCTGGCGATCTCGACGGCAATGTCGCGGCTGTGACGGCGTTGCGGGTCCAGGATGGACCGGTATCGCTTCGAAAGCGATACGTCCGCCCCGACGGATCGGCGGTCTGGTCCAGCATCCAGGTGTCCCGCCTGCATGCCGACGACGGAAGCAAGCTCGTCGGCACGATCCAGCTCGTCGCCTCACCCTTTGCTACCGAGGGTCCGCAGGAGTTGTGGAAGTCCGCCAAGCGTCTGACCGCGCTGATCGAACGACGTCGGACCGAACTGACCGACGAACTTTTCAACGATTACCCCTGGCTCATCCTGCTTCAGATCTATCTCGCAGAGGCGGAGGCGCGAAAAGCCGATCTGGCGAACATCAGCGATGCTCTCAGCCTGCGTGGATCCGCCACCGAACGCTGGGTTCGGGTGCTCGAAAATAAGGGACTGATCGAGCGATCGAAATGGACCGATTCACTGCCTCAACTGACGACGCTTGGCGTTACGAAGGTCGAGCGCCTGCTTCTGACCGATATCCCCGTTTAAAGGATTATGCTGCGGAGCTTTGATCGACGCCGGTAACGATCCGATCACGTTCGATCGGGTCAGCCTGCGTTCAGGCGGTTCGTCGGATAATTCGCCCGTCCCGCCCGGGACACTTGTGCCGGATCGTTCGTTCCCCATCTCATGTCAGTCATCGACCAGCCTGCTGCTCGGGCTGATCGACCGGAGGAAGTCATGTCGCAGTCCAGATTGAAATTCGGCGGTGCTTTGCTTGCCGCTACCGCAACGCTCGCCTTGGGCGCTTGTGCTACCGAAACGAGCTATCGCCCGGCAACCGGTTCGGGCTTTTCCCGCACCGGCTATAGCGATCGCCAGATCGAGCCTAACCGTTATATCGTCAGCTTTGCGGGTAACACCTACACATCACGGGATACCGTCGAACGGTACCTGCTGTTCCGCGCCGCCGAACTCACGCTGTCGCGCGGCTATGACAATTTCATCCTTGCCGACAAGCAGACCGATCTGCGCAGCCGGACGTACAGCACGCCCGGTCTGGGCTATGGCGGGTTCGGCTATGGAGGCGTCGGCGCTTTCGGCGGCTGGGGTCCTAGCTGGCGGTATCGCGGACGCGGTTTCGGCTGGCGCTCGTGGGATCCGTATTTCGGCGATCCCTTCTGGGACCGCGGCGTGGACATTCAGACGGTCGACAAGTTCGAGGCGACTGCCGAGATCGTCCTCGGCAAGGGTCCCAAGCCGCGCGACAATATCCGGGCATTCGATGCGCGCGCCGTCATCGACAGCATCGGGCCGAGCGTGGTCGTTCCAAAGTAACGCTTAACACCCATTCGACAAAAAAGGGCGACCCATCAGGGCCGCCCTTTTTGTTTCACTGAGCTGCCGGGAAGAAGAGTAGCCCCCTCCCCGTCAGGCCACGCCGCCGATCGCGCCGTGGCAATGCTTGTACTTGTTGCCTGAACCGCATGGGCACGCCGCATTGCGGCTTACCTTGCCCGCCCATTCCGATGGATCGCTGCCGAGATCGTTGCCCTGCGGCTGCGGGATCGACAGCGGCGGCAATCGCGTCTGGATCAGCCCGAGCGAGCCGGCATCCACGTCGTTGCTGTCATCCTCCCCGGTGAACGGATCGAAGTGCGTCGTGATGAAATCCGGCAGGTCTGGCAAGGCCGGCGCATTCTGCTCGCGGAACTCGGCGAAGGCGATCGTCCGGGTCACGTCCTCGCGGATATTCTCCAGCATGCGCTCGAACAGCGAGAACGCTTCCTGCTTATACTCGTTGATCGGCGTCTTCTGCGCATAAGCGCGCAAGTGGACGACCTGGCGGAGCGCGTCGAGCGTCGCCAGATGCTCCTTCCAGTGATGGTCCAGGTTCTGCAGCAGGATCGACTTCTCCACCTGCACCCAGACGTCCGGCTCCAGCTGCGCGGCTTTTTCGGCAACATGTGCATCGGCCTCGGCACGAACGCGTTCCTCGACCAGTTCCGGGTCGATCGCTTCCTCTTCCAGCCACGCCTCGATCTGCGGATCGATCGCCAGTGTCGTCAGCAGCCGCTCGCGCAGGCCCGCGACGTCCCACTGTTCGGGATAGGAGTTGGGCGGGCAGGCCTCGCCGACGATCGCATTGACCGTCTCGGTGCGCATATCCTCGACCACGTCGCCGACCGTCGCCGCATCCATGATGTCGCTGCGCTGTTCGTACACGACCTTGCGCTGGTCGTTCATCACGTCGTCATATTCGACGACCTGCTTGCGGATGTCGTAGTTGCGTGCCTCGACCTTCTTCTGCGCGGTCTCGATCGCCTTGCTCAGCCACTTGCTGCCGATCGCCTCGCCATCGCCGATATTGTTGCGCATCATCCGCGCGAACAACGTGTCCGGCCCGAAGATGCGCAGCAGGTCGTCGTCCAGGCTGAGATAGAAGCGGCTCAGGCCCGGATCGCCCTGACGACCCGAACGCCCACGCAACTGATTGTCGATGCGGCGGCTTTCGTGCCGCTCCGTGCCCAGAACGAACAGGCCGCCCGCTTCGAGCACCGCCTTCTTTTCCGCCTCGATCTCGACAGTGATACGGCTGGCGGCCGCGTCATAGTCCGGCGTTCCCATGACGAGGTCGGGATGCTCGTCCAGCATGCGGAATTCCAGGTTTCCGCCCAGCTTGATGTCCGTTCCGCGCCCGGCCATGTTGGTCGCGATCGTCACTGCCGACTTGCGCCCGGCCTGTGCGACGATATGCGCCTCCATCTCGTGATAGCGCGCGTTCAGCACCTTGTGCTCGACGCCTTCCTTCACCAGGAACTCGCTCAGCAGTTCGGACTTCTCGATCGAAACCGTGCCGACCAGCACCGGCTGGCCGAGATCGGCGTGATATTTGATCTTCTTCGCGATTGCCGCAAACTTGTCGGCCGTGTCCTTGTAGAACTCGTCCTCCTCGTCGACGCGCTTCACCTCGACGTTGGTCGGGATGGTCACCACGTTCATCTTGTAGATATCGTAGAATTCCGCCGCTTCGGTCGCCGCCGTGCCGGTCATGCCGGCCAGCTTCGGGTACATGCGGAAATAGTTCTGGAACGTGATCGAGGCCATCGTCTGGTTTTCGGGCTCGATATCGACGCCTTCCTTGGCCTCGACCGCCTGGTGCAGGCCGTCCGACCAGCGCCGACCGTCCATCATGCGCCCGGTAAACTCGTCGATGATGATGACCTTGCCATCCTTGACGATGTAATCGGTATCCGCCTTGAACATCACGATCGCGCGCAGCGCCTGGTTCAGGTGATGCACGACCTGCGTGTTCTCGAAATCGTACAGATTGTCGCCCTGCAACAGCCCGGCGGCTTCCAGCATCCGCTCGACCTTCTCCGTCCCGTCCTCGGTCAGGATGATCGTCTTCTGCTTCTCGTCCTTCTCGTAATCCTCTGCGGTCAATTGCTTCACCACCAGATCGACCGAGCGGTACAGGTCCGACTTGTCGTCGGTCGGGCCGGAAATGATCAGCGGCGTACGCGCCTCGTCGATCAGCACCGAATCGACCTCGTCGACGATCGCCATCGCGAAGGGCCGCTGCACCATCTGGTTGCGCTCATACTTCATGTTGTCGCGCAAATAATCGAACCCGAACTCGTTGTTCGTGCCGTAGGTGATGTCCGCGGCATAGGCTTCGCGGCGCTGATGATCGGTCAGGTTGGGAATGATCGTACCGGTCGTCAGGCCGAGGAAATTGTACACCTGCCCCATCCACTCGGCGTCGCGCGCGGCGAGATAGTCGTTGACGGTGATGACGTGCACGCCCTCGCCCGGCAGCGCGTTCAGGTACGTGGCCAGCGTGGCGACCAACGTCTTGCCCTCGCCCGTCCGCATCTCCGCGATTTCGCCGCGGTGAAGCACGATGCCGCCGACCATCTGCACGTCGTAGTGGCGCTGGCCGAGAACGCGCTTCGCCGCCTCGCGCACCGTCGCGAACGCTTCGGGCAGCAGGGCGTCGAGCTTCTCGCCTTCGGCCAGGCGGGCGCGGAACTTCACCGTCTGCGCAGCAAGATCCTCGTCGGACAGGGCAGAAATGGTGGGTTCGAACGCATTGATCTTGGCGACGATACCGCCGAGCGATTTGACGTACCGGTCGTTGGACGACCCGAAGAGCGTTTTGGCAAAGCCGCCGAGCATGGCAATTTCCTGTGGATTTGAGATGGCGCGGGCGAACGATCGCCATGCGCAAGATGTACGGTGAAAAGGTAAAGGGCGGGCGTAAGCCGCACCGCCGCAGCGCTTATTCGCGCCGCTTGTTCAGATAGATCGGGGTCGCGGAAACCAGCGCGTCGGCCACGGTGGCCGGCGCTGTGACGGAGGCCGCAACGGTCCAATCGCCTGCCAATGCGAGCCACGACCGGATGGCCTCTGCGGGTGCCACGGTCATGGCCACGCCGGTCCCGGCCTCGGCCAATCCACCATAGCTGCGCTCGACCTGCACGTCCGCCACACGCCCGCCCGAGATCACGCCGGTCAGCGCGCTCAGAATGGCAGACAGGAACAGCAGCAGGTTCAAGCGTTAAGGCCCCTTCGATCGATCACGTCGGGACATAGGGACTGAAAGCCCCGCCGTCCACTCGACTCGACAGGTCCGATTTGAGCCACATCACCCTGCACCGCGGTCGCATCGTCGCATCCGTTGCAAAAAGCTACTGGTCAAATTCGTCCCGTCTTCATACCGACGGCGCACGGACGCATCCGAGCCGCAGGAGAAGGACAGTCATGACCGATACGATCCCCACAGAGGGCAAGCAGCTTTTCTCCACCGTGACCGACGACAATCGTCTCGAACTGTCGATGCGGACGGTGCCGGTCGGCGAACCGGGCGATACCGAAGTGCTGATCCGCGTCGATGCCGCACCGATCAATCCGTCCGATCTCGGCGTAATGCTGACGGTCGCGGATAGCGACTCGTTCGAGGCCGGCGACGACAGCGCCTCCGCGCCGATCCCCGAAAAGCTCCAGCGCGCGGTCGCCGCGCGCAAGGGCGTGTCGATCCCGATCGGCAACGAAGGCGCCGGCCTGGTAGTCAAGGCGGGTTCCTCGCCCGAGGCGCAGGCGCTGCTCGGCAAGACCGTCGCGCTCGCCGGTGGCGGCATGTATGCGACTTATCGCATCGCAAAGGCCAATGCCTGCATGGTCGTACCGGAAGGAACGACGGCCGAGGAGGGCGCCTCATCGTTCGTCAATCCGCTCACCGCACTGTCGATGATCGGGACGATGCGGCTCGACGGGTACAAGGCACTTATCCATACGGCCGCCGCTTCCAATCTCGGCCAGATGCTCGTCAAACTGTGCCTCGCCGAGGGCGTCGACCTCGTGAACATCGTCCGCAGCCAGGAACAGGTCGATCTGCTGAAGTCGCTCGGCGCCAAATATATCTGCGACATGAGCCAGCCGGACTTCGCCAAGGACCTGACCGCCGCGATCGCCGAGACGCAGGCATTCCTGGCGTTCGACGCGACCGGCGGCGGGCGCCTCGCCAACCAGATCCTGACCGCGATGGAAGCCGCCGCGCTCAAGACGCAGAAGGCGAACGGTCCGTATGGATCGACCCAGTACAAACAGGTCTATCTCTATGGCGGCCTGAACACCGCGCCGACCGAACTGACGCGCGGCTTTGGAATGTCGTGGGGGATCGGCGGCTATCTGCTAACCTATTTCCTCCAGCGCGTCGGACAGGAAGAAACGGCGAAGCTGCGCGACCGTGTCGGCGCCGAACTGAAGACCACCTTCGCGAGCGCCTATACCAGCCGCATCACGTTGGAAGAGGCGATCGATCCGGCGACCATTGCCGCCTACAACAAGCGCGCGACGGGCGAAAAATATCTGATCACGCCGCAGGCATAGACAGGATGCCCGCATCGCTCGGCCGAGCGATGCGGGCGTTCGACATTGCGCATCGGCCCATGCAATCTATGAAGGCGGCATGACCGTATCTCCCCTCGCGAAACCGTTTCCCGTCCTGCCCGCGATCGCAGGAGTCACGCCGCGTGTCGCTCGCGCGCGTTACAAGAACTGGGATCGGTGCGACCTGACCTTCGTGACGCTGGACGAGGGCACCACGGTCGCCGGCGTCACCACGCAAAGCAAATGCCCCTCACCCGAAGTCGAATGGTGCCGCAAGGCGCTGACATTGGGCAAGGCCCGCGCACTGGTCGTCAATGCGGGCAATTCCAACGCCTTTACCGGCAGCCGCGGACGCTCGGCCGTCGAGGCGATCGCCGCGCGGACCGCCTCGCATCTCGGCTGCCAGCCCTCCGACGTGTTCGTATCCTCGACCGGCGTGATCGGCGTTCCGTTGCCGATCGACAAGGCCGAGGCCGGGCTCGACGCCGCCTACGTCGCGGAAGTATGCAGTTGGCAGGACGCCACAGACACGATCGGTACGACCGACACCTTCCCCAAGGCGGCTACCACCAGCGCGATCGTGCAGGGTCGGACGGTCAACCTCGTCGGCATCATCAAGGGGTCGGGGATGATCGCGCCCGATATGGCGACGATGCTCGGCTATGTCTTCACCGACGCCGCGGTCGATCCGGCTTTCCTGCAGGGTTGCCTGACGGCGGCGAATGCGACCACGTTTTCCTGCATCACCGTCGATAGCGACACATCGACCAGCGACACCGTGCTGGCCTTCGCGACCGGCAAGGCGGGCAACACCCCCTCGCCTCGTCCGACGATGACGGCGCGGATGCGTTCGCAGCGGCGCTGGCCGATCTGTGCCTGCAACTCGCGCACCTCGTCGTCCGCGATGGCGAAGGCGCGACCAAGTTCATCCGGATCGACGTGACGGGCGCGGAAAGCGACAAGAGCGCCCACCGTGTCGCGATGAGCATCGCCAACTCCCCCTTGGTCAAGACCGCGATCGCGGGCCAGGACGCCAATTGGGGCCGTATCGTCATGGCCGTCGGCAAAGCGGGCGAGGCTGCCGACCGTGACAAACTGTCGATCCGCTTCGGTGAAACGCAGGTCGCCAAGGCGGGGCTGGCCGTGGAAGGGTATGACGAAGCTCCGGTGACGGCGCATCTGCAAGGCAGCGACGTGGATGTCGGGGTCGATCTTGGTCTCGGCGAAGGCCGCGCGACGATCTGGACCTGCGATCTGACGCACGGGTACATATCGATCAACGCGGATTATCGCAGCTGATGACCCAGCCGATGACCCAACCGCCGCATCACGACGCCGTAACCTCTTTGATGCGGCAGGTCGCCCGAGACATCGTATTGCCGCGCTTCCGCAACCTCGCAACCGACGACGTAGAGGAAAAAGCGCCGGACGATCTCGTCACGATCGCCGACCGCGAGAGCGAGGATGCGCTCACCGCCGGATTGTCCATGCTCGATCCCGATGCGCGCGTGATCGGCGAGGAAGCCTGCGCCGCCGACGTATCGCTGCTGGACGGGATCGATCGAGGCCAGGTCTGGATCATCGATCCGATCGACGGCACCAACAATTTCGCCGCCGGCAAGTCACCCTTCGGCATCATGATCGCGCTGGTCGAGGACGGCGTGACGCAGGCCGGCTGGATCCTCGACCCCGTATCCGGGCGTCTGTGTCATGCAGCGATCGGCAACGGCGCATATGTCGACAGCCGCCGTGTCGTCACCCGCCCGTCCGAAGGCGTACTGCCGACCGCCGCGATCGCGACCTATTTCCTCGGCGCGGAGCGGCAGGCCGATTTGAAGAGCCGGGCCGATGGAAAATTCAGCCTCGTCGCCATTCCGCGCTGCGCGGCGGAGCAATATCCCCGCCTCGTTCTCGGCATCAATGACATCGCTTTGTTCGAAAAGACGCTGCCTTGGGATCATGCGGCGGGCGCGCTGTTCGTCTCGGAGGCCGGCGGCGTGGTTCGGCGCCCGGACGGCACCGATTACCGTGTCGGCGACACACGTCGCGGGATGATCGGTGCGGCCTCGCCGCGATTGTGGGACGACGCGGCGCGCATCCTGTTCGGCTGATCTTTACCATCCGGGCCTAGGGTAGATCGGTCCCCCAACCGAGGGATGATTTCGGTTCAAAATATGTCGAGACTGTGTTTGAGTGGCTGTTCTTCGTATCGCACGAAGATCGAGGGGAAGGTCCTGCTTTGGGTTTGCTTATTCTGACGACGGCGACGGCGCTTGCCGTGACGCCTATCGCCCAGTCGGGGCAACCTTCGATCCAGACACAGGATGGCACGCCGACGTCGCAAGTGTCCCGAACCGAACCGGAAACACCCGCACAACCCGTCATCAGCCAGACCACGACGCCCCCGCCCCTACCGTCGGCCCCGTCGCCGTCCGATGATCAGGGATCCGTCGTCGTTACCGGGCGCGATCCCTCCAACGCTCCCGATCCGATGCGCGCCGTCAATCTCCAGGCGTTCAACGCGACTCAGGCCGTGGACGACGCTCTGGTCGGTCCAATCTCGCTGGCGTACAAGAAGACCGTGCCTTCGCCCTTCCGCAGCGGCGTTCACAACGTTCTGTATAATTTGCGCGAACCCGTCGTTTTCGTGAACTTCGTGTTGCAGCACAAGATCGGGAAGGCGGCAGAGACGTTCGCGCGGTTCGCGATCAACTCGACGATCGGTGTTCTGGGCATTTTCGACTTTGCGAAGCGCAAGACGTTCAAGCTGCCCCGGCGCAGCAACGGGTTCGCGAATACGTTCGGATTCTATGGGATCCCGTCCGGCCCGTTCATGTTCCTGCCGATCGTGGGACCGACGACCGTCCGCGATCTGTTCGGCGGGGCGCTCGATCGTGCAATCATGCCGCTGACGTTCGGACGGCGCATCACCCGTCCCGAATTTGCGGTGCCCTTCGGTGTGCTGGGCGTGCTCGATCACCGTGCGGAGTTCGACGAGACCCTGCACACGCTGCATGACAACGTGCCCGATCCCTACGCGAACACCCGGGCCTTCTACCTCCAGCGCCGCCAAGCCGAGATCGACCATCTGCGCGGACGGAATATCAGCAATTCCAGTCCCATGTCGGAAGCGCCCAAGGGGCCGATCCGCCTGAAGAGCAAATATCCGACGCCGCCGATCCCGGCGCCAGTGCCGCCGGTCGATCCGGTGCCAGCGCCGAAGGACTGACGCACAAAAAAGGCCGGGCGATCCGCCCGGCCTTTGGTGTTTCAGGCCAGCTCGCCTTCGAGCCAGGCCTTGATCCGGCCCTTGGGCTCCGCGCCGACCTTCGTCGCTGCGGGCACGCCGCCCTTGAACAGGATCATCGTCGGGATACCGCGCACCCCATAACGGCCCGGCGCGTCGGGATTGTCGTCGATGTTCAGCTTGGCGATCGTCACCTGCTCGCCCAGCTCTTCCGAAATCTCCTCGAGGCTCGGCCCGATCATCTTGCACGGGCCGCACCATTCCGCCCAGAAATCGACCAGCACCGGCCCCTCGGCCTTGAGCACGTCATTGTCCCAGCTGGCATCGGAAATCTGCTTGGTCGCCATTCTCGTTCTCCTTGGTTGCCCATAATCTAGGGACGCTGCCCGTGACGCTCAAGCGCGCGAGATCAAGCTTTGCTCCGTCGCCGCGAAGCCGGGCTTGTGCGCATCGATCACCGCGTCCGGCAGATCGAACAGGATCGGCCCCGCCGTATACAGCAACGCCGCCTCCACAGCACGATCCGGGAAGATCACGCGCAGCGCGGTAACATAGGCCGCCATCTGCCGCAGATGATAGACCGGTACGTCGGCCAGTGACGCAGGCGCATGCCGCCCCGTCTTGAAATCGACCAATCGAACGCGGTCTGGCGTGACAAGCAACCGGTCGACCGTCCCCGATACCACCACGCCGTCGCCCACCACCGCCGCGATCGGAGCCTCGGCGAGCGAGTCCGCTCCGAACAGGTCAGGTGCGCCGTCGATCACGCGCAGTACGGTCGCGGCGATCTCCGCGCGATGCCCCGCATCCACGACGCCGCCTGGCCCGGCAAGCCAGCGCTCCGCTGCCCTATTCCGCGCGTCCGCCGCAACCGATGGCAAGCGTTCGAACAAGGCATGGATCAGCCGCCCGCGTTCCGCCGCGACACGCATCGCGGGCGAGGGCGGCGGATCCGCCACTTCGTCCTCGCCCAGCGACGACGGCGCCAGCGGTCGCGGGGGCTTCGATTCGACCGGCGCGGGCTGCCGCGCCCAATCCGGCACGCCCGCCACGGGCTCGCTTCGATCTCCGGAACCGCGCGCCAGCGCCACCGCGTTCTGCGGAACCCGCCCGCCGAACTCCCGCTCCCCCTCGCCCGGTGGAATTCCCAGCGCGGAAAACGCCGCATCGGAAGCCGCGTACCAGCTGTTTTCCGGCGGCACGCCCTTCGCCATCGGCCCCAGCGCGCCTGCCACGACCAGCCGTTCCTCCGCCCGCGTCGCCGCCACGTAGAACAGCCGCCAGTGCTCCTGCAATTCGCGCGTTTCCGCCGCCGTCATCACCTCGGCCAGCACCCCGCCCTTTTCGCCGCCGCGCGGACGGAAGATCGGTACCGGCTTTTGCGCGCCGTCCGGCGACCAGTTCAGCACCCGCGCTGGCGTCCGCGTCGGATCGGCGGTCGCATCGGCCAGGATCACCAACGGCGCCTGCAAGCCCTTGGCGCCGTGCACGGTCATCACCCGAACGGCATCCAGCGGAGCGGACGGATCGCGCACGATCTCCACGTCGCCGCGATCGAACCAATCGAGGAAGCGTTGCAGCGACGGCGTGGTCTGCGTTTCAAAGTCGAGCGCAGCGTTGAGCAGTTCCTCGATCGGATCCCGCGCCTCCTGCCCCAGCCGACGCAGCAACTTGCGCCGCCCGTCCAGCGATCCGGACAGCAATTCCTCCAGGAAACGATACGGCGTGGCGATATCCGCGCGCGCCAGCATCGCCAGCAATGGCGCAAGCCGTTCGCGCGGGCACGTGCGCGACAGATGCTGCCACAGGCTGCCCGATCCACGTGCCGCCGCCGCCATCAGCTCATCCTGCGTCCAACCCATCAGCGGCGACACCAACAGGCTGGCGAGCGACAGATCGTCCCCGGGCTGCAATACGAAGCGGATCGCCGACAGCAGGTCCTGCACCGACAGCGGCGCGTTGAGCCGCAACCGGTCCACCCCCGCGACCGGAACACCCTCCGCATACAGCCGCGCAACGATCAGCGACGCAAGCTCGCCGCGCCGCTTTACCAGGATCATCACATCCTCGGGTCGCAACGCCCGGCCCTTGCTTTCCAGCATCAGCGGGTTCGGACCGGACAGCCACCCCTTCACCGCCCGCGCGATATTGGCCGCTAGCGCGCGCGTCGCATCGGGTATCCAACCCTCCGCATCCTCCTCGCTGCCACCGGTCACCACCCGCGGCCACAACGTCACCGTGCCCGGGCCGCGCACTTCGCTCGCATGCGCCTCGACCTCGGCCGCGCCCATCGCTTCCGGACCGACCACCGCGATCGCCGCATCGACGAATTCCAGCACGGGCCGGGTCGATCGGAACGACTGGGTCAGCGACAATTGCTCCATCGGCAGGCCACGATCGCGCGCGTCCGTATCGTCATCGCCCAGCGCCTCCCGTGCGCGCTGGCTGAAATAGCGTTCCGCCGCCTCGAAATTGTGCGGGTCCGTTCCCTGGAATCCGAAGATCGCCTGCTTGCGGTCGCCGACCGTGAACAAGGTCCGCGTGCCCGACGAATGCGCCCCCTGCCCGGTGAAAAATTCGTCCGCCAGCGCACGCACGATCCGCCACTGCGCTACGTTCGTATCCTGCGCCTCGTCGATCAGCACATGCTCGGTCGTCTGGTCCAGCTTGTAGCGGATCCATTCGCCCATCCCCGGCTGGTCCAGCAGATCGACCGTGGCGCGGATCAGATCGTCGAAATCGACCGCCCCGACGCGCCGCTTTGCCAAAGCATAAGCCGCGGCATAATCGCGTCCGATCGCCAGCGCATTCGCCAGCAGATCGGCATAGGCCGCCTGCTCCGCCATCGTCAGCAATTCGTGGCACCGGCCGCCCACCGCTTCGGCCAATTCCGCATAATCCGGTTCCGCCGCGATCAGCTTCGGCGAATATTTCCGCGCCACGCGCTGCGCGGTGTACGGCACGCCGATCAGGTCGCCGAGCATCCGGACGCGCATCGCCGCATCCGCCTCGACCCAGCACTCCGCAATGTCCGCATGATTGCCGCCGGTCCCCGTGCCCCAGACGCGATTGGCGGCGGCCAGTGCGGCGACGGCATCGGTGTCGAATTCGTCGTCTGAAACGCAGCGCTCCATTTCAAGCGCGATCTCGCCCTCGGGCAGGCCCAGCCCCCGCCGCAGATAGGGCGCGATCTCGGACGGCAGCGCCTGCATCGCCTCGGGGGCACGCGCGCACGCCCGCAGGAAATTCTCCGCCTCGCCCTCGCCCAGCCGAAGGCTTAGCGCGCCCACCCCGTCTACCACCGATTGCGGCGCGTCGGTCAGCATCGCGGCCAACGTCTCGCGCGCCAGCAGCGCTTCCTCGCGCCCTTCCAGCGGACGGAAGCCCGGCACCAGGCCGGCCTCGATCGGGAACGCAGCGAGCAATCCCTGGCAGAAGCCGTGGATCGTCTGGATGCGGATGCCGCCGCCCGGCGCATCCAGCACCTTGGCGAACAACGTCCGCGCATAGGCAATCTGGTCCGGATCGAGGTGATCCTCGCCCAACGCGAACAAGTCCTTCTTCAGGTCTGCCTCGGGCATCCGCACCCAGGCCGCGAGCCGCCCGCTGATCCGCGCCGCCATCTCGGCCGCCCCCGCCTTGGTGAAGGTCAGGCACAGGATCGCGCCCGGCTCCGTCCCGCGCAGCAGCAACCGGAACACGCGCGCTGCCAGCACCTGCGTCTTGCCTGTCCCCGCCGATGCCGACAGCCAGACATGCGCATCGGGCGCGCTCGCCCGCGCCTGATTGTCCTTCAGGATCGGCAGCGATCCGGTGATATTACCGCTCACGGCCATACCATTCATCGCGGCGCATCAATTGGTCGTACTCGGCATAGGGCGCATATTCGGGGTGCAGTTTCGCAGTAAACGGCGCGGAACCGGTCAGCCAGTCGCGCACCGCCTCGGCGAAATGATGCGCAGCGGTGGCGGTAAAGTCGGCGGTCGGTATCTTCTCGCGCTTGCCCTCCGGATCGACCGGTGACGTGACATAGCCGAACCCGTCGCCCTTCCGCCCCAGCGACCAATATTCGAACGCGGTCGCGGTGCCGGAGATACCGTCATATCCCCCACGCTCCGCGATCAGGCCGAGCAGCCCGAGTTGCAGGCTGAACCCCGCGCGCAGGGCAGCGGCGGAGGGTGGCTGCCCCGTCTTGTAATCGATCACCGCCAGCCCGCCGTCGGGCATCCGGTCTACGCGGTCGAACTTACCGGTCAACGTGACGCCGGCAATCTCGATCTTGCCTTCGCGTTCGACCGCCAGCACCGTGCGGCCCGTCTCCAGCCCCTCGACGATCTTCACCGCTATCCAGTCGATCGCCTCCATCAGGCGCGGCTGCCACAAGGCGCGCATCATGGGATGCGTCCGTTCGTCCGCCAGCATGCGCAGCGCGCGCGGCCGCAGCAAAGCGGCATCGCATTCGTCCTCGCTCGCCCAGGCTTCCAGCACGTCGTGCACCGCCGTCCCGCGCCACGCCGCGCTCGGATCGGCATCGACCGGGTCCAGCGCAGCCAGCCGCAGGATGCGCTTGGCATAGAAGGCATAGGGGTCGGCCTTCAGCCGATCGACGTCGGTCACCGCGATCCGGCGCGGGCGCAGTTCGGCAGACGGGACAGGCGCGGGTTGCGACACGGGGGCATATTCGCCCGGTTCATCGAGCGCGCGCGTCCACCCCTCCAGCGCGCGCGCGCGGTCGAACCGTTCACCCGCCAGCGCCTGCAAACGCAGCCAAAATCTCGACGCGATTGCCGGCGATTTCGCATCACGCCGCGCGCGCGTCATCAGCGCGGCGGGTGCGCCAAGCGATCCTGCCAGATCGTGCGCCGAGACGCCGACGCGCCGTTCCAGTCCGGGAAGCCCCAGTTCGCTGCGAATGCGCGGCGCCAGCCAGGGGTCCGGCGCGGGTTGGCCCGGCCACGTTCCTTCGTTCAACCCGCCAAGAATCATCAGGTCGGCGGTCTGCAATCGCGCCTCGATCAGGCCGTAGATCGCCAATCGCGGATGACCGCCCTGTGGCGGGCGCACCGCCTGTTCGTCCATCAGCGTTTTCAGCAACGGGGCAAGGCTTTCGGGATCGACCAAAGCCGGGCCGTCCGCCGCCTGCACCTCCAGTTCGGCCAGCAGTTCCGCCGCGGCGCGCCCCGCCGGGCCGGCCCACAGATCGTCCCCGCACAAGGCCTGCGCCGTCTCGCGAAGGGCCGCGATCATCGCCGGAAGGGGTTGCGCTCCGCCCGCGAACAAGGCTTCGACCGGGGCAAGCAGAGCTCGCGCTTCCGGCCACCAAATCGCCGCTTCCGCGCGGCGCCGGGATTCGCTCGCGCCGCGCCCTGTCGTCATCTCCGCCAGATGCAGGTCGATACCCGCCAGCCCCGCCACCGGGCGTGGCCCGCGCAACACACGGTCCAGGCTGCGCGCACCGTCCAGCCACGCCGTCCGCCCCTCGCCGCTCCGCGCCAGCGGATGTTTCAGCAAGGCGAGCAGGCCGAGTGGAGCGAAGCGTTGCACCGCCGCCTCGGCCAGCGCGGTGAGCAATGTGCCGGGCGGCAGGATCGACAGCGGGCGACCGGCGGTATCGTCGATCTCCACGTTCCAGCGTTGCATGTGCGCCGCCACGCGCCGGGCGAGCGCCCGGTCCGGCGTGACCAATGCCGCTGTCCGGCCTTCCTCCTCCAAAACCTGCCGAAGCGCCAACGCGATCGCCTGCGCTTCCTCCGCCGGGGTCGCCAGCTCGGCGGCCGCGATTCCGTCAGGCGGCGCTGATCGGCTTCCAGCGTCGTCCATTTGCCGGTGAAATCGGCCGGCGCCAGCGCGTTGGCGATCGCCCGTCCGCGCGCGCTTGTGGCATCGTGCCCGCCGCTATCGCGCCACGGCGAAAATTCCGCCCGGTTGACGCTCATCCGGTCGAGCAGCAGCTTCAGATGGAATTGCGGATGCGTCTCGATGCTGCGCTTGCGGCGGCCCGTCACCGGATCGGGCTCATGCGGGCCGAGTGCGCGCCATTCCTCGTCCGGCATCTCGGTCGCCAGATCGGCCAGCACGACCATTCCCTCGGGCATTTCGGAAACACAGCGCAACAGCCGCGCAACAGCCGGCGCACTGTCGGTAATCCCTGCGGCGCAGACGAACCCGCCGGGCGGCGTCGTCCTCCACCTTTTGGCCAGCCGGTCCAGCAGCAGCGACCGCCGCGTCGCAAGGTCGATCCGCTGAAGGCGCGCCAGTTCGCCCGGCCAGCGATCCAGCACGATGCCGAACAGCGCGAGCGACTTCTGCCAGTGGCTCGACAGTTCCTCGGTCAGTTCCAGCTCGCGCAACCGCGACGGGGCGATCTCCTCGACCAGCAATTGATCCAGCGTCCGCGCGAGTTCACCCGCCAGCCGGACCGCCTCAGCAGCATCGACCGGCTGCCCGGCCCTGGCGCGCTCCTCCGACACCAGGCGGGCGAGGATCATCCGACGCTGCAACGGTGGCACGGCGGGCGGTGCCGGATCGCTATCGTCGGCCGGGTCGATTGCAGCGCCTGCCGCTTCGTCCAGTTCGGGGTCACCGATCGCGACGAGCCGGGGCAGCAACAGCCCCCCGCCACTTTGCCGGACGAACGCATCGGTTACCGCGCGCTTGGCACGATTGTTGGGCAGCAGCACCAGCCCGCGTGCCAGCCGCATTCCGTCCGAAGAGTCTCCCGCGCGGCGGATCAACCCGGCCGTGAGCGCATCGGCGAACGCGCGGTGGGCGGGGATCGTGTACAGCGCGGGCTTGCCCCTCCCGCTCATCGGGGGTCAGCCATCCGCCATCATCGCTTCGGCCTGCGGGATGGCGGCGGGCGTGCCGACGTCGAACCACAGCCCCTGATGCACCAGCCCATAGGCACGCCCCGCGGCGATCGCGCGTTCCCAAAACAGCATCGTGGAGAATGGTCCGTCAGGCCAGTCGGCGATCACGCGCGGCGACAGGATCTGCACGCCGGTATAGACGAACGGCGCTGGCTTGCCAGGCAGGCGCCGCCCGACGATTTTTCCATCCGCATCCAGCCGGAAATCGCCCTGCCCGCCGTGGCAATGCGCGCGGGCGAGCGGCACGACCAGCAGCAGCGCGTCCATCGTCTCGTCGTCCCACCGCGCCGCCAGCGCGCGGATCGCATCGGTCGGTCCATCCAGCCAAAGATTGTCGGAATTGACCACGAGAAATGGACTATCGCCGATCTCCGCGCGCGCCTTCACGATACCGCCGCCAGTCTCCAGCAGCGCATCCCGCTCGTCGGAGACGATCACCTCGATCCCCTTCACGCGGTGGACCAGATGCGCCTCCATCGCGTCGGCAAGGTAATGGACGTTGACCACCGCACGCTTGACCCCGGCCGCGCGCAGCCGATCGAACACGTAATCGATCAACGGTTTACCGGAGACTTCGACGAGCGGCTTGGGCCGCGTCGCCGTCAGCGGACGCATCCGCTTCCCCAGCCCGGCGGCCATCACCATCGCCGTTTCCGGCACCCGCCCGCCCGGATCCGGCCGGATCGCCAGCGTCTTCATGCCCCGATCACCATAGGATCGCCGCGTTTCTCCGGTGGGATGTTCGCATCGAACCACGCCTTCACCGGGCCAAGCGCGGGATGCGCCAGATCCCGCTCCAGATAGCCCCAAACGCGCGGACACAGCGTCGGATAGCGCGGCTTCCCGTCCCGCTTCCACAACCTGGTAAAGATCCCCACGATCTTCGCATTCCTTTGCGCACCGAGCACATGATAAGCCGCCTCGAATTCGCGGCCCTCACCTGTCTGCCGTTTGTACCGGTCAAGCATGACAGCTTCGAGTTCCGGTGCGACATCGCGCCGGGCGTCCTGCAACAAGGACACGAGATCATAAGCCGGATGTCCGACCAGCGCATCCTGGAAATCGAGCAATCCCAGGACATTGCCTGCCCCGGTCAGCATCAGATTCTCCGCGTGGAAGTCGCGGAGCACGGTGACCTTCGGCCCTTCCAATGCGATCGAAATCACTTCGTCCCACGCCGCGTCATACCCCGCCTGGTCGGCGTCGATCCCGATCGCGGGGCAATACCATTCCGTCAGCAAATTCGCCTCGCGGTGCAGGACACGAGCGTCATAGGGAGGAATTTCCGCGGGGGCATGTTGGCGCAACGCGATCAGGATATCGATCGCCGCCTCATACAATTCGATCGTCCTGTCGGGCGTCGCATCGATCGTCTCACGCATCCGGACATCACCGAAATCCTCGATGAGAACGAGTCCCTGATCCAGATCGACACCGTGCACGTTCGGTGCGCCGAACCCCCGCTCCACGAGCCATCCCGCCACCTTGATGAACGGACGGGGATCCTCATGCGGCGGTGGCGCATCCATGAGGATCGCGCTGCCCGACGACGTCACCGCGCGAAAGTATCGCCGGAACGAAGCATCGCCCGCTACGGGCAGTATGTCCGCTCCTGCCCACCCGTTCCGCGCAAGAAATTCGGCCGCGCCGGGCGGGGGTGTCATATCTGGTGCCATCGCGCCTTCCATGCGGGCGGAACGGTCGCTGTCAAGCCACGCGCGCCGTCCGGCAGTATCTCCAGCGACAAAGCGAGCGCTTCCGGCCAGTGCCCCGCCGCACGTTCCGGCCATTCGATCAACAGGACGGAATCGGTCAGGGACTCCTCCAGCCCCAGTTCCTCGAGTTCGCCAGCATCGTCGATGCGATACAGATCGACGTGCAGCACCGGCATCCGCGTTTCGGGCGGCGCGTAAGGCTGGACGATCGCGAACGTCGGGCTCGGCGCTTCGCCCGCGAGCCCCAGCGCAGACAGCAGCCCGCGGGCTATGCTGGTCTTGCCCGCACCCAGCGGTCCGGCCAGCGTAATGACGTCCCCGATACGCACCTGTCCGGCCAGCGCCGCGCCGAAACGCTCGGTCGCCGCCGCATCGTCCAGCCGTCGAACCGAATCCGTCATCGCCGCGGCAATTCCACCGTGATCAACGTGCCTTCGCCCGGCTCAGACACCAACTGGATCGTACCGCCATGTGCCTCGACGAATTGCTTGGCGAGCGGCAGGCCGAGCCCGAAATCGCTGCCCGGCGCACCGGCGCCCGGAGCGAAGCGGTCGAACGCCCGCGCGACCGCCGCAGCATCCATGCCGCCCCCATCGTCCGACACGACGATGCGCGCCGCTTTCGCAGTGCCGTCGGTATGCAGCAGGATGCGCCCGCGCTCCGGCGTGCCCGTCACCGCGTGTTTCAACAGATGATCGATGACCTGGCGCAGGCGTTCGGCATCACCCTTGATGCTGCCTGTCGAAGGCTGGATTTCAACCGCAAAGTCCTGCTGCTTCTTTTTCGCCGCCGTTCGTGCCGCGTCCGCCGCGATGTGCGCGACGCGTTCCAGATCGACATCGAGAAACTCGAGCGGCGGGGTCTTCCCCTCGTTCTGCGTCAGGTCGAGAACTTCATCGACCAGCATGCCGAGCCGCCCGACCGATTCCAGGATCGCATCGACATAGGAATCCGCCGCCTTGCTGAGTTTTCCCGCATATCCTTCGCTTAGCATTTCCGCGAAACCGCTGATCGACGTAAGCGGCGTGCGCAGTTCGTAGCTCATGTTCGCGACGAACGCCGTCTTCACCTGGTCCGCCGCTTCAAGCGCCTCGTTCCGGTCGCGCAGCGCGCGTTCGATCCTGCGGCTGTCCGAGATATCGAGCATCGTGAACAGGCCGTTTCCATCCGGCAGAGGCACCGCGGCGAATTCGAAATGGCGACCGTCGGCAAATGCCACGCGTCCGCCGCGTTGCTGCCGTTCCACCGTCGCCGCCCGCACCAGATCCCCGATAAGACGCGCGCGCGACGGGTTCGAAAGCCTCGTCGCCGCCGCTTCCGACAAAGCATCCACACGCGGATGGGTGGCAAGGAACTCCTCGTCGAAACCCCACAAGGCACGGAACTTGTTGTTCCAGATCTGCAATCGCCCGTCCGCGGCGAAAACCCCCAGCGCCTCGAACAGATTGTCGAACGTCGCCGTCCTGACCCGCAACAGGGTATCGCGGGCGCTCGCCAACTGGACCTGCTCGGTGCGATCTTCGAAGATCAGCAGCAAGCCGCCATCCGGCAGCGGCTGGGCGACGACGCGCAGGTGGACACCACCGGGCAAATGCCAGTTTTCCTCGATCGCTCCGCCGGTCGCAAAGAACCAGTCGCGACGCTCCGCTTTCCAGCCCGGAAAATCACGGACTTCCGGAAGGCGATTGGCTTCTCGCATGCGTTCCAGCACGCGGTCGAATTCCGGTCGATCGGACAGCCATTCGCTCTTCATCGCGAACAATCGCTGGAACGGCTGGTTACTGAAGATCAGCGTGCGATCGGCGGCGAACTGGACCACGCCAGCCGACAGCCGGTCGAGCATCGCGCGCTGGGCGTCGCCGAACCGCTTGATACCGCTGCGCGCCTGTTCGAGTTCTTCGATATCCACGGCGAACCCCGCCACGCCGCCGCCCGGCAACGGAACGTCGTGAACGCGCAGCATCCGCCGCGCGCCGCGGATCGTCGCGGGCATGGCCTGCATCTGCGGCAGATCGGTATCACGCGCGAGCACGGCGCTGGCCAGCGGCCCGCCGACACCCGATCCTTCGATCAGTTCGACCCCACGCCGAACGACATCTTCGGCATCCACGCCCTCGACCGCCGCGACATAGGCGGAGTTGACCATCGCCAGCCGCATGTCCGCACCGCGATACCACATCGGCAGGGGCGCTGCCTCGATCAGCCCGGTCAACGCGTCGAATGCCGCGTGGGCCGCCGCGCCTTCATCAGCCAGCCGGGCAATCTCGGCCTGGCTACCGGTCGCATCGAACACCCACAGCACGACCCCACCCGGCGCCTGCAAATCGCGCGGCGCGCGCGCGCCGTGGATCATCAAGGACCGCTGCGACCCTTGGGCGTGAACCGCTCGTGCGAAGGGCCGCCCCGCTTTCTGCGCGGCCGCTACATCCTCGGCCAGCCCGGCGGCATCTTCCGCCGTCAGCCCCGTCGTGCCGCCCGCAAGATCCGCAAGATAGCGCGGCGCGGGAGACAGGCCGAACCAGTCGGCAAGGCGGTCGGCAAGTTCCAGGCGACCATCGGTCCGAACGACCATAGCGAGGGCGGGGGCGGAGGCGATCAGCGCCTCCAGCCGCGCGTTCGCCGCAATCGCCGCGGCCGCGCCGCGTTGTGCGCGCAGGCCGAGGTACAGCAGCCACATCGCCACGCCGACAAGCACGGCCAGGATCACTCCTGCCAGCACGCTCCCCAACGCCGTCCCTTCGATCACCATGTCCCCTTCAGGCGAAACGTACAATTACGCATAGACCGGTGTTGTGGGCGGGTCGATGGCTTGATTACGAAAATCTAACGAGCGCAAGACTCTGCCGGGTTGGGCTGATCGGCCCCGTGCTTCCTACTGCCGATATTATGGCCCGTAGCGAATGTCGAAGCGGTTCAATCACGCGCGCAGATATCGGCGATAGTTACTGGATTATCCGAGTATCAGATGGCGTGGCGGCCGTGCGCAACAGCTTCGCCGCATCGCGACAGGCAGCGAAAAGGGCCGCGGATCGCTCCGCAGCCCTTCGTTCGATTACAGTCGGTTCGATCAATAACGGTAATGATCGGGCTTGAACGGACCTTCCACCGGAACGCCGATATAGCCAGCCTGTTTCGGGCTCAGCTTCGACAGCTTTACGCCAAGCTTTTCAAGGTGAAGCGCGGCGACCTTCTCATCGAGGTGCTTTGGCAGGACATAGACTTCGTTCTTGTAATTCTCACCCTTGGTCCAAAGCTCGATCTGCGCAAGCGTCTGGTTGGTGAAGGATGCGGACATCACGAACGACGGGTGGCCGGTCGCGCAGCCGAGGTTGACCAGGCGACCCTTGGCGAGGATGATGATCTGCTTGCCATCGGGGAACTTCACCAGGTCGGTGCCCGGCTTCACTTCGGTCCAGTCGTAGTTCGACAAAGCGGCGATCTGGATCTCGCTGTCGAAGTGACCGATGTTGCAGACGATCGACATTGGCTTCATCGCCTTCATGTGGTCGGCAGTGATGACGTCGGCATTGCCCGTCGCGGTGCAGAAGATGTCGGCGCGCGTCACGGCCTCTTCCATCGTCACGACTTCGAAGCCTTCCATAGCCGCCTGCAATGCGCAGATCGGATCGACTTCGGTCACCATCACGCGCGCGCCGCCGTTGCGAAGCGACTGGGCCGAACCCTTGCCGACGTCACCGAAACCGGCGACGCAGGCGACCTTGCCGGCGAGCATGACGTCGGTCGCGCGACGGATCGCGTCTACCAGCGATTCCTTGCAGCCGTACAAATTGTCGAACTTCGACTTGGTGACGCTGTCGTTGACGTTGATCGCCGGGAACGGCAGTTCGCCCTTCTTGGCGATTTCATACAGGCGGTGAACACCGGTCGTCGTTTCTTCCGATACGCCCTTCAGGTTCTTGACCGTCTCGGTCAGGTAGCCCGGATACTTGGCGATGAACGCCTTCAGCGCACGCTGGAATTCGACCTCTTCGTCATTCTCCGGCTCGCCCAGCGTCGCGCCGGCTTCGAGCTTCGCACCCCACAGCGCGAACATCGTCGCGTCGCCGCCATCATCGAGGATGATGTTGGCGGTCTGGCCGTCCGTGTCGGCGCCCCAGTTGAAGATGTCGCCGACATAATCCCAATAATCGGCCAAGCTCTCGCCCTTGATCGCGAACACCGGAACGCCCGTCGCGGCGATCGCGGCGGCGGCGTGATCCTGCGTCGAGAAGATGTTGCAGGTCGCCCAGCGGACGTCCGCGCCGAGTGCGGTGAGCGTTTCGATCAGCACCGCGGTCTGGATCGTCATGTGCAGCGATCCGGTGATGCGTGCGCCCTTCAGCGGCTGCGACGCGCCGAATTCCTCGCGCAGGCTCATCAGGCCGGGCATTTCGGTCTCGGCGATGTTGATCTCCGCGCGGCCGAAATCGGCAAGCGAGATATCGGCAACGACATAGTCGTTCTTCTTGGCGTCAAGGACGGTGGCCACGGGGAAGTCTCCGGAAGGTTGTGAAGTTGCTGCGCTCATAGCCCCGGATGGCGCGCTGATCAAATATAAAGATGTCTTTATATGTTGCAGCAAAGCCGCAACGCGATCGTAACGAGTTGGTAGCATCGACCTCCGGTGCGCAATCGCTTATGGCCCGCCGGGTCCGGCGATGCGGCAGGATTAAGGTATAACGCATGTCTTCACCGCTTGGCGGTACGTCTTTGGATCGACTGAATAGCACTGCCATATTCCTCCCGGACGCAGCCGCTATCGCCGACAGGATCAATCGCGGCATCGCGCCCGTCTGGATCGCATCCGGGCTGTTCGCGACGTTCGCCGCATTGGTGCTGATGATGCGGCACGCCGGACTGACCGTCGATCCCCGGGCGAGCAGCATGATTTCCTTCTACATCGCCGGTGCGCTGGCGATCGGCGCGCGGACGTTGCTGCCGGGCAGCGGCTGGCGGCATGCGCGGATCGTGTCCGACTGCGCGGAATATTACGGACTTTTCACCGCGATCGCACTCATGGGCGCAGTATCCTGCTATCCCGTATCTGCGCTGACGCAAGGTTACGCCGATGCGAAATTACAGGCGATCGACACGGTGCTGCATTTCGACTGGGTCGCGTGGTACGGCGCCGTCGCGGGCAACAGGACGTTGCAGGCGCTGGGCACTGCCGCCTATCGCAGCATCTTCGTCACGCCCGCGGTGTTGCTTGCATATTACGCGATCACGGCGCAACGGGCGGAGGCGCACCGCTTCATCTTCACCTTCTGGTTCGCGGCGATCGTCACGCTGATACTGTTCAAGTTCATGCCCGCCGTCGGGCCGTTTTCCTATCTGTGGCACGCCCCCATCACGTACATGCCCGAAAGCGAGTTGTGGCAGCCGGACCTGATCCCGCAACTGCGCGCGCACCTCGTCCATGTCGTGGATCTCGGGCATCTGCGCGGTCTGGTGTCGGCGCCAAGCTTCCACGCCTGCGCCGCGATCCTGTATGCCGCTGCCGCGTGGCGCGTGGCGCGCTTGCGCTGGCCATTGCTGGCGGTGAACGGCGCGATGCTGTTGTCCACGCCGGTCGAGGGGACGCATTATCTCGCCGATATCCTGATCGGGATGGGGGTCGCGGTTGTCGCGTTGATCGTGGTGCATTACGCGCTGATCGTCATTCGATCGCGCAGCACCGCGGCAGGCTAGGCGTTGCCAGCCCCGCTCGCGAGCAGACGGGAGTCGATGCCCGCTTCCGCAAAGCCGCGTTCCCAGCGTTCGGCGGCGGGCGTGTCGTAGAGCAGGCCGAGGTCCCCGGGAACGTTGAACCAACCGTGGCGGGTCAGTTCCTCGTCCAGTTGCCCCCCGCCCCATCCGGCATAGCCAAGTGCGACGACGAACCGCGCGGGCCCCGTCCCTGCGGCTATGGCGCGCAATACGTCGACCGTTCCGGACAGCGACCAGCGCCCGGCGACGTCGATCGTGTCCTGCCCGCCCCAGTCGGTCGAGTGAATGACGAACCCGCGCCGCGGCTCGACCGGACCGCCAAGATGGACGGGAGCGTCGGGCGCCTTGCCGGGATCGATCTTGAACTGTTCGAGTAGAGTGTGCAGCCCCAGCCCCTCGATCACGTCGCCCAGCCCGATGCCGACCGCGCCGTTCGCATCGTGCGCGCAGATCGCGATCGCCGCGCGATCGAAGCGCGGATCGCCGATGCCGGGCATTGCGAGCAGAAACTGGCCGGTCAGAAATCGCGCATTTTCCATGATGGACAGACTTAGCTGCCCCCGCCCCGGCATACCATGCTTGAAATCAGTGCAGCCGCGTACGAGATGGAGCGCGACGCCGCACAAGCCCTGCTGCGGCGAACAGGAGAGCATTCCCATGACCATCAGCGTCGGCGACCGTATTCCGTCCACCACGATCACCAAGGTTACCGAAAACGGCCCCGATCAGGTCAGCTCCGACGAATTCTTCAAGGGCCGCAAGGTCGCTTTGGTCGCGGTTCCCGGCGCATTCACGCCGACCTGCTCCGCCCGCCACCTGCCCGGCTTCGTCGACAAGGCGAGCGAGATCAAGGCGAAGGGCGTGGACGAGATCGCCTTCACGTCGGTCAACGATCCGTTCGTCATGGGCGCATGGGGCAAGGCGAGCGATGCCGGCGACATCACGATGCTGGCGGACGGCAATGCCGAATTCGCGAAGGCGGTGGGCCTGAGCTTCGACGGATCGCAATTCGGAATGGGCGAGCGCAGCCAGCGTTACTCGATGATCGTCAATGATGGCGTGGTCGAACAGTTGAACGTCGAGGCCCCCGGCGAATTCAACGTATCGTCCGCGGAACACATGCTCGGCGGTCTGTAAGCCAAATCGCTCCGTGCCTGCGCCCGAATATGGCGCAGTTACGGAACGGCGGGCCGAGTGTTGCGTTTTCGTAACGAGACCAACTTGCCATAAGGAGCATTTCCGATGACCGACGCCCGCACCAATACCGATACCCTGGCCGACGACGTGAAGCAGGCCGCATCCGGCGCCGCAAAGGGCCTCGGGATCGACAAGTCGTTCTTCGAGCAGGCGCAGGAAGCCGTGACCGCTGCGATCGAAAACACCGTTGCCGCAGCGAAGGACAATCCCGCCGCCGCAGCAGCGATCGCCGCCGGTGCAGCCGCCGCCGTGGCAGGTGCCGCATTCGGGGTCAGCAAGCTGTTCGCCGAGGATGGTACGCCCAACAAGACGACGGCGAAAAAGAAGTCGTAATCTCCGCCTGAGAACAGGCCATCGATTAAGGGCATCCCGGCAAAGGTCGGGATGCCCTTTTATATGTCCCGATCTCGAGGCGCTTCACCGTGCCTGACACGCCGCCTGCCGCAACACGCGATAAAAAAGGCCCCCTCCGTTACCGGAGGAGGCCCTTTCCCGCCAATCGGATCGACCCTCAATAGGTGCCCGAGAAGCTCCGGTTCAGGATGTGCGCGCCCGACTTGTCGTCCGAGCCTTCACCCGACTGCTGACGACCCTGCTCGCCCGACTGACTACCGGACTGCCCAGAGCGCTGGTTATCGCCGAAGAACGCCTGGTTGTTTTCCTCGTCGCGCCAATGCGACTTGGCTTCCTCGGCGGTCTTGCGGACCTTGACCTTGTCGTCGACGCTGTCGATCCAGCGCGACGGGATCGAGTGGTGACGGCCGCCGGCATCGGCATCGTTCTTGGTCAGCAGGATGCGATCGCCGCGCACCTTGTCGACCGTGCCGATATGCTCGCCGTCCGAACCGACGACTTCCATATGCTCCGTCACCTTCGACAACGATCCGCGCTGCGTCTGGCGCTCGCTACGGAACGTGTTGAATTCGTTCGAGAACCGGTCTCGATTTTCCTGGCGATACTCGTGATAGTCGCGGTCCAGCGCATCAATCTGGCCCTTGCGCCAGTGATGATAGTCGTCGTCGTGGTTCGCCCGGCCGGACTGTCCATAGTTCGACTGGCCGTACTGACGCTCGTCATAGCGCGCGTCCATGTCGCGGCGGCGTTCCGCCTCGTCATCGCCGAACCAGGAGCGGACCTCGTCACCCGCGCGTGCGAAGAAGCCGCGATCCTCATAGTCGTAACCCTGCGGCTGGCGGCCATAGCCCTGCGATCCGCGACCCTGTTGCTGCGACGGGCCGTAATTGCGATCGGGCCGGTAATAGGTGCTGCGGTCGCCGCGGTCGTTGCCGCCTTCGTCGGTGAAACGATGCCCGTCATGCGCATAGCTGCCATAATAAGGCTGCGACGAGCCACCAGAGCGGTTCTGGAAATTGCGCCCGGCATTCTGCTGCTCGCGCTGGCCGTAACGGGCGTTGCCATATTCGCCGCGACCGTAATCGCTGCCGCCGGAACGGCCCTGCCCGGAGCCTTGGCCATAGCTCTCGCGGCCATATCCGCCTTGGCTTTGTCCGCGATCGTTGTGACCGTAATCGTCGCGGCCCGATCCGCCCCGTCCGCCACTATAGGATCCGCCGCCATAGGATCCGCGACCATATCCGCCGCGATCGCCCTGCTGACCGCCGCCGCCATACTGCCCTGCCGCGGCATAATCCTCCGCGCTGGAGTAATTGCCGTTGGTCTGCCGATGGCCCATGTGATCGGTGTCCCACGGCTCGCGTGCGCCGAAATACTCGCCTTGCGAACCGGCATTGTCGTTGCGTTCATAGCCCATGATAGAGTCTCCTGATTGCGCTCCTGCGGCGGCCGGCAGTCGTCGCGCTGCCCGCTCGTCGCTGATACAAATCATTCCCGTGCAGTATGTTCCGGCCATTTCGGCCAGACGTCGTGCGTCGTCGCTTGATCGCGGCGCTTGGCCGCAAGCGATCATCGGGAACCCGTATCGGAGATACCGGAGAGCCGTTGCATCGCCCAAAGAGGCGGGATAAAACGCGCGAAGTCCGGAGCGGGGCTGTAGCTCAGATGGGAGAGCGCTGCAATCGCACTGCAGAGGTCAGGGGTTCGATTCCCCTCAGCTCCACCAGGCTTTCGGGTACCGAAATCGCCGCCGTTCGCCGGACGGGGTGCTCCGCTGGTCGGGTTACCCCGCCTTCACGCTCGCCCCCTATCGGCCGCGGTGCTAATCGTCGCCCGTGCGTAGCAATTTTGGAGCATTGGCAATCCTGGCGTGTCTCGGTGCGCCGGTAGTTGGCGCCGCGCAGGGTCCCGCGGCGACAACGGTGGCGAGGCCGACGGTCACGCTCGAAACCCCCGCCGATGCCGTCGCGCAGGATGCGGTGGAGTATGCCAAACAGTTTTCCGTGCCGGTCGCAGTGGCGATCCAGCGGTTGGTGGCGCAGCAATCGAGCGTGCAGGTAACCGAGAAGATTGCCGACCAGTATCGCGACCGGCTGGCCGGGATCGCGATCGATCATGTTCCGGATTACCGCATCGTCGTACACCTGACGGGTGACGAGCCGGTTCGGGAGCGGCGCTTCAAGGCGGGGGACCTTACCGTTCCGGTCGTGTTCCAGACGGGCGCACGGGCGACGCGGGACCGGGTGGTGTGGGCGATGACCTGGCATCAGCGGGATATCCGCGCCGCCCTGCCCCGTCCTCCAGGAATCGGTCTGGACCCGCGCACCGGCGAACTCGTCGTCATCATCGGTCGGTCGTCGGTGCAGGACGACGGTGCTGCGTTGAAGGCGAAACTGGAAACGATCGCCGAAGTCCCGGTGCAGTTGCGCATCCTGAACCAGACCGACCGCAATCTGGAGGTAGCAGGCGGCGCGCGGATGGACGGGATCAGTCCGGTCGACGGCAAGCGCTATATCTGCACATCCGGTTTCACGATCGGCGACGGGACGCGCACCGCGATCACCACCGCCGCGCATTGCCTCGACGGGATGAACTTTCGCGACACGAACCGCGACGTCGTGCCGCTGGATTTCGTCGGGCAATGGGGCTGGGGATATCGCGACGTGCAGATCCACGGCAGCACCGCCCCCCTGCCCCCGGCCATCTATACGGACACCGCCAAGACCCGGCTGCGCCCGATCACCGGCCAGCGGACACGCGCAGCGACGCGCGCGGGCGACTTCGTCTGCCACCGGGGCGAGCGGACGGGCTATAGCTGCGCCTTGGTCGAACTGACCGATTTCGCGCCTGCGGGCGATATCTGCGGCGGGGCGTGCCTGCCGACCTGGGTCACCGTGTCCGGCCCGACGTGCAAGGGCGGGGACAGCGGATCTCCGGTGTTCAGCGGGACGACCGCATTCGGCATCCTGAAAGGCGGCAGTTATCGCGGGGACGGATCGTGCGCCTTCTACTTCTACATGTCGGTCGATTATTTGCCGGTCGGCTGGTCCGTGCTGCATGCGGCGGCGGACGGCACCTATCCACCGACGGTCGCGCCCCCTACATCCAGCCGATGACCGAGACACAGACGCCGATCCCAGCCGCTACCCTCGTCCTGTTTCGCGACCGGGCGGACGGCCCGCCCGATCTGCTGCTGGTGGAACGCGCCAAGGCGATGGTCTTTGCGGGCGGCGCTCTGGTGTTTCCGGGCGGGCGGATCGATCCCGGCGACTATGTGCTGGCGGAGGCGATCGGCGATCCGCGAGACGATACCGCCGCGCGGATCGCCGCGATCCGCGAGACGCTGGAGGAGGTCGGCCTGCCCATCGGGCTGACACCCGTACCGGATGCGGCAACGCTTGCGGCGGTGCGCTCCGCGCTGCACGCCGGGTCGTCCTTCGGTGAAGCGCTCGCGGCGCACGGTCTGGGGCTCGACCTCTACGCGCTGGTCCCGTTCGCGCGCTGGCTGCCGGCGCATGCGCATATGCGGATCTTCGACACGCTGTTCTACCTCGCCCGCCTGCCGGTCGACGCACCGGAAGCGGAGGTCGATGCGACGGAGAATGTGCGGCTGACCTGGTCGTCTGCGCAGGGGATACTCGACGCGGCGGATGCGGGCGAAGCGCACATCATCTTCCCGACGCGGCGCAACCTCGAACGGTTGGCACGGTTCGGCGACTTCGACGAGGCGGTGGCGGACGCAAGGCGGCACGACATCCGTGCGGTCACCCCGTGGGTCGAGCAAAGGGATGGCGTCGACCATCTCTGTATCCCGACCGATCTTGGCTATCCGGTCACGTCGGAGGCGATGAAGAGCGCGATGCGCGGCTGATGCGCGCCGTGCGCCGTATCGTCGGCTGGGTGGTGGTGTTGGCAGCGGTCGCGATCGCTGCCGTGTTGCTGTTCGCATTGTCGCGCGGCCGGCCGCAGGATCTTCCGTGGACACCGCTCGACCTGTCGCAACCCGTCGGCATGTTCACCGGGCGGAAGCTGATTGGGCTGACGCAGGATTTCCCCGAAATGCCGCAGGCTGCTCGATCGCGCTGGGGTGAATTATACCGTCCTGCCGCGCGTCAGTTCGGGCCAGTGCGGCTATGCCGATGGGGTTCGGCTGACTGCTGGCGGCGCACGGCGATTAGCGTTGTCGCCCGCCAATCTCGGCATGGCATGCCCGGTCGCGGCGGCGATTTCGGTGTGGGAATGGGAAGTCGTGCAACCGGCGGCGCGACGATATTTCGGGCAGCGCGTGGTCGCGATCGAGCATCTGGGCAGCTATAACTGCCGACGCATGTATGGCCGGACGCAAGGCGATTTCAGCGAACACGCCACCGCCGACGCGATCGATGTGGCCGGGTTTCGGCTGGAAGATGGAACGCGGGTGAGCATTATCGCCGACTGGAAGGATAGTGGCGACAAGGGCACGTTCCTGCGCACGGTGCGCAATGGCGCATGCGACCTGTATGCCACCGTGCTTAGCCCCGAATACAATGCCGCGCACCGCGATCACCTGCATCTCGATCAGGCGGAACGTGGCCAGATGGGCTGGCGGGCATGCCGATGATCGCGCCCCCACGCGATCATCCGTTGCCCGCCCGTCCGATCAGTGCGGCAGCGCGGTCGCGTCGACCTTTTCGACCCATTTGGGAAAGAATGCCGGTGCTCGGTTCGACCAGCCGGATGCGGTCGCCGCGGCTTCGCTGATCGACTGCAGCAACTTGCGGCGCAGATCGGGATGGAGATGCGGCAGCGCCGCCGACGAGCAGAATGCCGCCGGCAACCACGGACGGACGTCCGCGCCGATCAACCGTTCGTAGAGGAAGCGATAGGCGGAAAAGGTCGTCAGCCGCCCCTGCCCCAGATCGAAGGCGGTAACCGTCATCAACGGGGCCAGGAACGGCTCGACCGAGTCCAGCCCGCTATCGTCGGGCACCGTTGCGCGAATGTCGGGAAGGCGTGTGTAGAGCCGGGCCTGCGCGCGGATGCTCGCCGCCTCGACAACATCGCGCGACCAACGCGTCATCGCATCGTCACGGTCCAGCCCGATGTCCAGCGAACGCCGCACGTAGCGCTGCGTTGCCGCCGGAAAGCTCGCAAATTCCTTCATTTCCGCCAGGGACATCGCCCCGTTGGCCTGTTTCATTCTGGAAGCCATATCGTCACCCCACCCCGCTATCGTGGAACCGAGTCTCTACCGTACCGATCATGCGCCATGTTGGTTAACGCATTCCTTAACGCGTTTTCGGGCCGGTAATGGCAAGGCATCACAGAATGTTGTGCAGTGCAACACGGGTTGCGACGAATGGAGGGGATCGGGCAAACGATAGACCGGGTATCTGGGCCAAGCGCTTTTGCTTATGGACATCAAAAAGGCCCGCCCCCTGCCGGGGACGGGCCATCTTCGATCGAGTAACAGGATCGTTTCAGCGATCCGCCTTCAGCGCGGCCTCGGCGTCTGCGTCATAGCCTGACGACTCGGCTGGCTTGGTGTTATGGATCGGCTGGGTCGCGGATGGCGGGTCCGATGCATCCATCGACTCGTCCAGCCCGGCATCCAGCCGCGCCTCGCTGTTTTCCGGATCACGCTCCAGCCGCTCGGCGATCGACTTGTCCTGGCCGGCATCCTGACGCGGATCCCGCCCGCCCTTGGCGTCGTCCTCGCTCGGTGCAACCGACAGGCTGTCCAGCGCCCTTTCGTCGATACTGTTCGTCATCGCCAATCCTCTCAAGGCTGTTCCGCTAGTAGAACGAAGCCGTACCCAAGGCGTTCCGCGCGTCGGCCGGTCCAAGGACTGATCCGGATCAATCCAGCCGTTTAACAACGACTTTCTGATGGTTCATCCATGCGGTGCCGAAGACCGTCATGAAGGCGATGTCGGTAGCATCGCGACCGACCGCGACGCGCGCAAGGTCGCCACAGGCCGCCATCCCGGTCGCATCGATCAGATGCCAGCCGCCGTCCAGCCAGACTTCCGCCACCGCGTGGAAATCGGGCGGATCGACGCCGGGCGCGTAGGCGGCGACGCAGCGGGCGGGAATGCCCCCGGCGCGGGCAAGCGCGACGACGAGATGCGCGTAATCCCGGCAGACGCCGCGCCGGTCGGCAAAGGTACGCAGCGCGGTCGTCTCGCCCGCGCTGGAGCCCGATTTGTACGTCAGGTTCCCCTGCACCCATTTCCCGATCGCGGCCGCGAGCGCGCCGCCAGTCAGGTCACCGAATTCGGCGTGCACGAAGCCCTCGAACCGGTCGGATTCGCAGTAACGGCTGGGCATCAGATACGGCACCGCGTCGCCAGGCAATTGCCACAACGGCGTCGCGGGCAGTTCCGCAAAGTCGATCGACGCGCGGTCGATCGCGACGATCGCGTTGTATTCGACGCGGAAATGCCCGGTGCCGCGCGCCCAGGTCCGCTGCCCGATCGCATCCTCGCCAGGCACCGCGCGGATCGGGTCGGCCGAAAAGACGCGCATGTCCTGGTGTTCCAGATGCTGGTCGACCATCGCCGCAGCCTCGACCTGCAACAGGATCTCGGCGCTGTCGTCGATATTATAGTCGAGCGTCACGTCGATCGACAGGCGCATGGGTATTCCTCAGGATTTGAGATGGTAACGGAGACGGAGAGACCGCGCACCGGCTCCGGCCGCGGGCAAAAGAAAAGGCCCGGCAGGTCTCCCTGCCGGGCCTTCGCCATAAGACCTGTACTGCGACTTAGTTCCGGCTGGAACCGAAGATGCGCAGGATGAACAGGAACATGTTGATGAAGTCGAGGTACAGCGACAGCGCCGACATGATGACCGTGCGTCCTTCGTCGGCCGTGCCGGCGACATGGGCGTACATGCTCTTCGTGCGCTGCGTGTCATAGGCGGTGAGGCCTGCGAACAGGACCACGCCGACGATGCTGATCACCAGTGCCATCACGCCCGACTGGAACCAGAGGTTCAGCAGGCTGGCGACGATCAGGCCGACCAGACCCATGATCAGGAACGTACCGATGGCCGACAGATCACGCTTCGTGGTGTAGCCGTAGAGCGACAGAGCACCGAATGCCGCAGCCGTCGCGAAGAACGCCTGCGCGACCGATGTACCGCTATACTGCAGGAACACCGTGGACAGCGACAGACCCATCGCCACCGCGAAGCCCCAGAACATCGCCTGGAGCGTACCGAACGACATGCGGCCCTGGCCGAAGCTCATGCCTAATACGAAGCCCAAAGGCGCCAGCATGATGACGTATTTCAGCAGACCGCCGCTGAAGAACACCTGCTCGGCATAGCCGGACGTCGCGAACAGCAACGCGACGATGCCCGTCAGCAGGATGCCCGACGTCATGTAATTGTAGACCGACAGCATATAGGACCGGAGGCCCGCGTCGTACGCTTCCGTACGCGCACCCGTCGATGTCGCGAAGGTCGCGCCATTCGACCGTGGGTCAGACCAGTTAGCCATTGCGAAGTAACTCCTTTGCCCGGCTCTATGCCGGATACGTGGAATATCGGCCTGAGGACGGCAGTTTTCAAGCGAATTGGGGTGAAATGGCGGAAGCAACATTTCGTTACATTCCGGCGGTCACTTGGCGCGAACGTACGCCGCCGTAACCGCCGTCACCTATTGGCGATTTCCCCCGCGACTGAGTTCGACAGGCCAGCAGGCGCTCAGGCCGCGGTGAACACACCGCAAGCGATCCGGCCACCGCTATTGCCGGAAGGATCGGTCATCAGATCGTCCGGCCCGGCATGCACCACCATCGCCCCGCCATCGGCGTCGAGCAATCCGGCCATCGTCGCGCCCGGCACCGTGATGCCGATCGTCCCGCGGCCGTCCGTCCCGATGATCAAGTTCGGAAGATCGCCCTCATGCGGCCCCTGCGGGTTCATCGATCCGTGCTTCATCGATGTCGGATTCCAGTGCGGCCCCGCCGTCGCGAAGTCCGGTGCATCGCACCGACCGGTCGTGTGGACATGCGCGCCATGCGTCCCGGCGGGCATGTTCTTCACATCGACGGTGAAGCGCAGCCCGCCCGCAACCTCGCTGGCGGTCGCCGTGCCGACGTCCGCGCCGGTCGCGGTCCGCAGCATCGCACTCGCCCGCGCACCGCCCGCAACGGGTGCGCCGACCGCCATGTCGCTCTTGTCGCACGCGGAGAGTGCCAATGTCGTCAACGCCGCCCCTGCGATCAATATCGTACGCATGCTCAATCTCCCTGATCTGTATCGGTTGGCGAACATTCGTAGCGGTGCGCGGGTTCCACCGAACCTCCGCCCAGGTGCGGGATCAGTCGCCGGTCAGGATCCGATCCACCAACTGCTTCACGGTCGGCACGAACCCGTTCGAATAGAACGGATCCTTCTTGAAATTATACGCCCCATGACCCGCGAACATCAGATTCTCGTCGGTCGGCCCACCATGCGCGATATCCTGCAACGTCTTCTGGATGCAGAAACTGCGCGGATCGGCGAGGCGCCCGGTCGAGTTCGTCTCGCTATCGGCCCAGGATGAGAAGGCACACTGGCTGAGGCAACCCATGCAATCCGCCTGATCCTTGCGGATCACGCCCTTCTCCTCCGGCGAAACGAAGACGAGCGTGTTGTCCGGCGTCTTCAGCGCATCGGTATGCCCTTCGCCGAACCATTGGCGCGCGCGCAGCAGATCGTTGCGCGTGACCCAGAAGTTCTTGCCCTTCACGCCCACGTCCAGCTGGAAGACATGGTCGCCGGCTTCCTGCGTCGAGAATGCGATCTGGCGTTCGGAGCGGGCCTCCAACTGGCGGAGGAACGGGTTCTTGACCGCGCTCGAATAGAAACCGGTCGGGCTGAAGCGATGCAGCAGCACCTCGCCCGGCTCGATGTTCATCAGCTTGCTCTTCCACCCCTCGGGGATCGGGCTCTCCTGCGTCAGCAACGGACGCGTGCCGAACTGGAATGCGATCGCGCCCAGTTCCGGATTGTCGATCCAATTGTCCCAGTCGCGCAGGAACCATACGCCGCCCGCCATCACGATCGGAACGTCGTCGGAAATGCCGCCCTCGCGCATGACGTCGCGCAATTCCTTCACGCGCGGATAGGGATCCTGCGGCTTCAACGGGTCTTCGGCGTTGGACAGGCCGTTATGCCCGCCGGCGAGCCACGGATCCTCGTAGACCACGGCGGACAGATACTCGGCCGCCTTCGAATAGGCCCGCTTCCACAATGCGCGGAACGCACGGCCGGAGCTGACGATCGGCAGATAGGTGACGTTGTAGGAGGCGGCGATCTCGCTCAGCTTGTACGGCATGCCCGCGCCACAGGTGACGCCCGCAACCTTGCCCTTGGTGCGCTCCAGCACGCCATGCAGGATGCGCTGCGCACCGCCCATTTCCCACAAAACGTTGATGTTGACGGCGCCCTTGCCGTCGGAAATCTCATACGCTTTCTCGACCTGCTGCACCGCGCCTTCGATGGCATAGTCGATCAGTTCTTCATGCCGTTCCCGGCGCGTCAGTGCCTTGTAGACCTGCGGGATGATCTTGCCTTCGGGATCGTAGCTGTCGGCATTGACCGCCGATACGGTGCCGATCCCGCCCGCCGCCGCCCACGCCCCGGCCGAGGCGTGATTGGTCGCGGCGACGCCCTTGCCGCCTTCGACGATCGGCCAGACTTCGCGGCCGTTATAGACGATGGGCTTCAGACCTTTGAACACCAAATTCTCCGGATTAACATACGTTCGATATAGCCAAAGGATGCCTGCGCGCGAGCGAATTACGACTCAAACAAGGCAATCGGGCCGCCCCATCGCAGCTTCGTACAGCTTCGCATAGCGTGCGATCATGATTCCCTCGTCATATTCCGCTACGGCTTTGGCGCGGTTCGCGGTCCCGATACTTGCCCGAAGCGTGGCGTCGCGCGCAAGCGTCTCGATTGCGTCGCGCAACGGCACTTCCCCCTTCAATCGCGGAATGAAGTCCGCATTTTCAGGCGATACCATGTACGGCACGTCGCCCACCGCCGGGGCGACGATCGGCAGACCGGCGGCCATGCCTTCGATGACGGAAATCGGGAACTGTTCGCTTTTCGACGACATCGCCATGATGTCGAACAGGCCGACGAATGTGTGCGGTTCGGGCAGGAAGCCGGGCAGCAGCACCTTGTCGGCGATGCCCATATTCTCCGCCGTATCGGTAATCCGTTCGCGCTCCGGCCCCTCGCCGACGATCACCAGCCGCACGCGCGACGAACATCCGCCGACCGCACGGACCAGCATCGGCAGGTCCTTCACGTCGCGCAGGCCCGCCAGCGTGCCGACGACGATCTCGCCGGGCTTGCGTCGGAAACCGGGGATCGCCTTCGGATCGCATTTGTCGGCATAGGCCTGCGTCGCGATGCCGTTGACGATCCGGTGAACGCGCGCGTCAGGCTGTCTCCAGATGTCGAGCGCGATGCGGTGCAGCACCTCCGATGGCACCGCCAGCGCATGCGCCGCGGACAAGGCGAAGCGACGATAGTAATTCCGCTCGCGCTTCAGACCGGTGGCTTCGTCCGAGTTGAACCCGTCCTCGTGATGCACGAGCGGCGGCGTGTCCTTGCCGAACACGCGTTTCGCCATCACGCCGTCGATCGCGCCCCAATTGTACGTCAGCACCAGATCGAACCGCCGCATGTACCGCGCAATGGCCTCGAACCGCGCGACGGACGGGCGCCCGGTCAGCGGCGGCGGATCCTGCGCGATCTCGTACCGCGTGGTGCGAGCGATGGCGTCGCGTGCGCTCAGCTGGTCCGGCATGCCCGATACGATCGTGTGCCGGGCGCGATCGCCGAACGCGTTCATCAGCCGGACGGCGCGCGCTTCCTTGCCGCCCAAGTTGAACGTCGAATGCAGGTGGAGGATATTGACGGGCTGGGCCATGTGGCGTGGATTAGCGCTGAAATACGTGCCGGTCATGCGCGGATTGCGGGGACATGAAAAAGCCGCCGCGGAGAGGCTCCGCGGCGGCTCGTTCTTGTGGGTAGGAAAGACCTTAGAGGTCGTTCAGCTTGCCCTTGACGTCGCCCTTGACGTCCTGCGCGCTGCCCTTCAGCTGCTGCGCCTTGCCTTCGGCTTCCAGCTCGGTGTTGTCGGTCGCGTCGCCGTACAATTCCTTCGCCTTGCCTGCGATCTTGTTGCCTGCTGCGTCGAGCTTATCGGTGAACTCACCCATCTGAAATCTCCTGTGGCGACCGCCTCATGGTCGTCTGGCTGGAATAACCCGGGATAGGAAAATGGGTTCCGAACCGGACCAAATTCCCTGATTTAAATCAGCGCCGACTTGTCGACCCAGGTGACCCGGCAGGCGAGATCGGCCTCCCCACTGGCGACGACCCAATGGTCCCCGGCATCGGCGATGCCGGTCGTGAAGACGACGTTGTCGAGATACATCTGGTCGCGGATCGGATCGGTCAGTTCGGGCGCGGGTTCGAGGACCGCCTGATGGCTCGTCTTGACGACCACGCTTGGATCGTTGCGGTCCAGAATCGACCAATAGGTGCGATAGATGCCGACGACCCCGTAAGGCTCGACGCCGTGCCACAGCGTCAACCAGCCTTCGTCGGTCAGGACGGGCGGTGCCCCGCCACCCATGCGCGCGGTCGCCATCGTCGCGGCATGCGGCCGGATGCCGGGCCTGTCATAGGGCTTCCAGTGCAACGCGTCGGGCGAACTCGCCAGATTGATCGACGGCCCCGCGCGCCATTCGCTGCCCGGCGGATAGGCGAAGTACAGGTCGCCGAGCGGACGGGTCTGGGCGAAATACTTGTCTGCGATCTTGCCCTCGAAGATCAGCATGTCCTTGTTCTGGTGATCCAGCACGATCCCCTCCAGCGTCCAATCCATCGCGTCGTCGGACGTGTAGAGCGTCGTCGAATGCCGTTCGGGGCTGACGGAGCAAGTCGTCATCAGATAGCGATCGCCGACCTTGCTGATCCGCGCATCCTCGACACCGTAACATTGATAATCGCGGCGCGGTTCGATCGCCTTGTCGTAATGCACCGTCACCACCGAACGACCGTCGGCGGACAGTTCGACGGGCAGCAGCCAGGACAGCGACGTCAGCGCCATCACCTTCCACCCCGCGCTCCGCATCATGAACTTGCGCGGATCTTTGGTATCGACATGTTCCAGCGGCCACGGGTCGAGCGTGTAGCCGCCATCTTCGGACCAGCGGATCGCATGGATGTGATGGTCGTGCACCGGATGCTTCAACGCCTCGGCCACGCGCACCATCAACAGCAGATTGCCGTTCGGCAGCCGCGTCATGCCCGGGTTGAACGCGCCGAGTATGTAAGTCTCCGCCCCCAGCTTCCCCGCCAATGGCGACCGGGAAAGGTCGACGTCGGCGGGGGTGAAGACGAGCTGGTCGAAAGCGAAGGTCATGGGGTTTCCGTCCGTTTTGTCGCGATTACTCGGCGGCTTCGGCGCGCGGCGTGATCGTCAATTGCTGCACCACCGCGCGTCGCGGTTGGGTGAGCAGATAATGCACGCCGACTGCAATGTCCTCTGCACGCAGCATCTCGTCCTTGCCGATCGCCTCGCGCTGCTCTTCCGGCGAGATGTCGGGTTCCTGCATGTCCGATCCGGTCTTGCCCGGTTCGACATTCGCCACCCGGATGCCCTTCGGCCCGAGTTCGCGGCGCAGCGCCTCGGTAAAGCCCTGGATGCCGTATTTGATACCGGCATAGACGGTCGAATGCGGTCCGAGCACATGCGCGCTCATCGATCCGATCAGCACGATGTCGCCGCGATCGACCAGCGCCGTCGCGGCCGCATGCGCCGTCAGCAGATAGGCGGTGAAGTCGGTGGCGATGGCATAGCGCAGTTCCTCCTCGCTCATCTCGCTCAGGCCCTTGGCTGCGATCGCGGCGTTGACCACCGCAATGTCCAGCCCGCCCAGCGCACGGACGCCCGCATCGACGAACGCCTTGCTCGCATCCGGCTCGGCCAGATCGATCGTCATGCCGTCGCCTTCGCCGACCTCGCGGATCCGCGCGAGCGCGTCAGCCAGATGATCCGGGTCGCGGCCGCAGATGAAGACGTTCACGCCCTCTGACGCGAGCAACACCGCGATCGCGCGGCCGATGCCGGTCGTCCCGCCGGTGATGATCGCGCGCTTGCCCTTCAGGCTTGGCATCTCGGTATGGGCGTCGGCTGCTTGCGTCATATGCGTCTCCTGCTGAGCAGAGCAGACGCCTGCGCCGGAAAGAGGTTCCACTGCCGCGACAGGGACTTGGCGTAAGAAGAGTTCAGTTGCTCACCCGCACCAGCAGACGGTCGATCGCGGCCTGCACCTCCGGCTCACTGAGCGTCGGCGTATGTCCGGTGCCCGCGACGGTAACGAGTTCCGCACCCGGCAGCTTCTCTATCATCTTCCCCGCGATCTTCGCACCCAGGACATCCGACCGCTCCCCCTGATCAGCAGGGTGGGAATACCCGAGAGTGAGTCCAGCGCACGCCACATGTCCGGCCCCGCCTCGTTCCCGGGCACGCGGAACGGCTCCGCGATCTTCATGTCGTAATCCAGCACGATGCGTCCTGCAGAGTTCAACCGGTACAGCCGCTTCGCCATCGCCAGCCAATCCTCGATGTCATAGCCCGGATAGACGTCGCCATTCGCCTCCGCGACCGCACGCGCTGCGTGCATCCAGGTCGGCCAGGTGTTCGATTTGCCGACATAGCTGCGGATGCGGCTGAGCCCCGCCGTCTCGATCTCCGGCCCGACATCGTTGAGCAACACACCCGCCAGCCGTTCGCGCGCGGTGCCGGCAAGCAGCATCGTCACGATCCCGCCGAGCGACGTGCCGAACGCGACATAGGACACGACGCCGAGTTCGCCGAGCAACGCCTCGACATCCTGCACATAGGTGAGCGGTACGTAGCTCATCGGATCCTTGGCATAGCCGCTCTCGCCCCGCCCGCGCAGGTCGATCGCGATGACGCGCCAATCCCTCGCAAGCCTTTCCGCAACATCGGCAAAGTCCCGCGCGTTGCGCGTCAGCCCGGGAATGCACAGGATCGGCGGCTTGTCGGCGGGGCCGGGATAATCGCGGTAATGCAACCGCACCTCGTCGCGGGACCACCAATATTTATTCTCATAGGCGGCCATGCTTGCGTCCTGCGGTTGGGAGCCACCATATTGCCGCATGGCCCCCTCCCCGCAAGCATATCGACCCGACCCGCGCATTCTCGAACTCGGCGACGCGTTCTACGATCCCGTCGCCGCGGCGGATTTTCCACAAACGATACTGCGCTATCGCAACGACCGCGCCGCCGCGCAGGTCGGGCTGGACGCGCTGAACGACGCGGAATGGATACGGCATTTCGGGCGGTTCGAACCGCTGCCGGACAATCTCGAACGCCCGCTGGCGCTGCGCTATCACGGGCATCAGTTCCGCGTGTACAATCCCGATATCGGCGACGGTCGCGGATTCCTGTTCGCGCAGATGCGCGACGGGCGCGATCGGCTGATGGATCTCGGCACCAAGGGCACCGGCCCGACGCCGTGGAGCCGGTCGGGCGACGGTCGCCTCACGTTGAAAGGCGGTGTGCGCGAAATCCTCGCGACCGAAATGCTGGAGGCATTGGGGGTCGAAACCTCGCGGACCTTCTCGCTGGTCGAAACGGGCGAGGCGTTGACGCGCGGCGACGAACCCTCCCCCACACGCTCGGCCGTCATGGTCCGCCTGAGCCACGGTCATATCCGGATCGGGACGTTCCAGCGGCTTGCCTATCTGCGCGACGACGCGGACATGACCCGGCTGATCGCCTATGTCTTGCGCACCTATTACGGCGAAGAGGCAGGCGACGATGCGCCGCAGCGCCTGCTCGCCCATGTGGTGCAACGTACCGCAAGGTTGGCCGCCAGCTACATGGCAGCAGGGTTCGTCCACGGCGTGCTGAACAGCGACAATATCAATGTCACGGGCGAGAGCTTCGATTACGGGCCGTGGCGTTTCAACCCGACATGGGACCCGGCCTTCACCGCGGCCTATTTCGACCATCAGGGCCTGTACGCCTTCGGGCGGCAACCGGAGGCGATCCACTGGGACGCGATGCAGCTTGCGGTATCATTACGCACCGTCAGCGAGGCGCAACCTTTAATCGACGTGCTGGAAACCTTTGCCGACTATTACCAGCCCGCCGTCTCGTCCGCGATCCTGTGGCGGCTGGGGTTCTCACCCAAGAACCCGGCCGAGGACCTCGCGCTGATCCAAGCGATCGAACCCGCGCTGCGTGAAACGGGGGTGCAGGTCGACCGCTTCTTCCACGATTGTTTCGCAATTGGCATTCCGGACAGCTACGGCCCCGCCTTCGTCGCCGCGCGTGCGATGCTCGACACCTATACGCCGCGCAAGGTGCGCAGCGACTATTGGACGGGCGAGCCCTGTTCGATGCTGATCGACGAGGTCGAGGCGATCTGGTCGGCGATCGACGAACGCGACGACTGGGCGCCGCTCTACGCCAAGGTCGCGCGCATACGAGGCATGGGCGAAGCGCTGCCCTGAACCGCTGTAGACCAGTCCTGAAATCTAAGGCAAACACCCGACATGTCCGCCTCCGAACTCCTGTCCTATGAACCCGCGACCGGTGCGCTTTTGTGGCGCGGGGCGGTCGGCGATGTCGATGCCGAAGTGGCAGCCGCACGTGCAAGCTGGGCCGGTTGGGCCGCGCAGCCGCTGACGAACCGGATCGAGGCGTTGCGCCGTTTCGGCAACGTCGTGCGCGCCCGGCTTGAACCCTTCGCCGATCTGATCGCGCGCGAAACCGGCAAGCCCCTGTGGGAAGCGCGGACCGAAGTCGAGACGGTGATCGCCAAGGTCGACATCTCGGTAAAGGCCTATGCCGAACGGACGTCACAACGCCGGCTGGATTCTCCGATGGGCAGCCGCATGGCGCTGCGCCACAAGCCGCACGGCGTGCTGGCGGTGCTGGGTCCATACAACTTCCCGGCGCACCTGCCGAACGGGCACATCGTGCCGGCGCTGCTCGCCGGTAATGCGGTGGTGTTCAAGCCGTCCGAAAAGACGCCGGCGACCGGCGCGTTTCTGGTCGAATGCTTTCACGCGGCAGGTATACCGGAGGGGTGCGTCCGCGTCGTCATCGGCGGTCCGGCGGAGGGCAAGGCGCTGGCCGCGCATGACGGGATCGATGGGCTGCTGTTCACCGGGTCGGCATCGACCGGCACCGCGCTGAACCGCGCATTCGCGACGAAGCCGGAGAAGATTCTGGCGCTGGAGATGGGCGGCAACAATCCGATCATCGTCTGGGAATCGCCCGACGTCCACTCGACCGCGGCGTTGATCGTGCAAAGCGCGTTTACGACCGCCGGGCAACGCTGCACCGCCGCGCGCCGGCTGATTGTCGATACGCGCGTCTACGATCAGGTCGTCGAGCAGGTCGTCAAACTGTGCGGCAAGCTGATCGTCGACGAACCGCACGCAACGCCCGCCCCGTTCATGGGCTGCGTGATCGACAACGATTCCGCCGACATGCTGACGGAAAGCTTCCTAGAATTGATGATGCGCGGCGGTCGGCCGATCCGCCATCCCGAGCGGCCGATCACGGAACGCCCGTTCCTGACGCCCGGCCTGATCGACACGACCGATATCAGGGATCGTCCGGATATCGAACTGTTCGGCCCGGTGCTGCAGGTTATCCGTGCCGAGACGTTCGACGATGCGATCGCGGAGGCGAACAACACCCGGTATGGCCTGTCCGCGTCGTTGCTGAGCCAGAATCCGGAATTGTACGACCGCTTCTGGGCGAATGCGCGGGCGGGGATCGTCAACTGGAACAAACCGACCAACGGTGCCTCGTCCGGCGCACCGTTCGGCGGGATCGGCTGGTCCGGCAATCACAGGCCGAGCGCCTATTATGCGGCGGATTACTGCGCCTATCCAGTCGTCAGCAACGAAGCGGACCAAGCACGCGCCACGATCGGCATCGGTCTGCGCGACGGCTGACCGAGCGTCCGTCAGGTGCAAGTTGCGATCCGGCGCGCGACACCTTAGCTCGATGGCATGCGCTCAACACTCCTCGTCCTCGCCGCTCTCTCCCTCGCAACGCCAGCCATCGCACAGAAGAAGCCGTCCCGCCCCCCGGCGGGTCTCGTGCGGGTGCAGATCGTCACCGATCAGGGCCCGATCACGCTCGCGCTGGAAACTCGCCGCGCGCCGGAAACGACCAAGAACTTTCTCGCCTATGTCGATGACGGGCGCTTCGACGGCGCGGTGATCTATCGATCGGCGAAGACGAAGAACGCGACCCAATACGGCTTCATCCAGGGCGGCATCCGCACAGACGCCCGCCGCATCCTTCCTCCGTTCAAGCATGAGCGGACCGACCAGACGGGCGTTCGCCATACCGATGGTACGATATCGATGGCGCGTCGTACGGAACCGAATTCGGCCGGTGGAAACTTCTTCATCACGCTGGGCGCGCTGCCGAGTTTCGACGCGAAGGGCACGTTCCCCGGCTATGCCGCGTTCGGCCACGTCATCGGCGGCCTGGCGGTCGTGAAGAAGATCCACGATGGCGCGACCGGCGGACGGATGGGCGGGCAGATGCTGATCCGGCCGATCCGCATCCTCAGCGCGAAGCGGCTCGACGGTCCGGCAAAGCCGACTGGGCTGGTCAAGCCGTGGCTTATCAAGAAGCCGGAGCGCCGGTCGCGGTGAGTTCGGGGCATCACATGCCCGACCAAAAAAGATTCGCTACCCACTGACAAAGCAAGCGTCCGTTGCGAAACCGCGTGTCCGCGACCAGATCAATCACATGGCAAATCTCCTCGATCCCACCGCCCGCGGGCGCGTCATCCTCGTCGGCGCGGGACCGGGCGATCCCGGCCTTCTCACCGTCCGCGCGGTGGAGGCGCTGAAACAGGCCGACATCGTCGTTCACGACGGGCTGATCGATCCACGTGTACTCGACATCGCACCGCCGTCCGCACAGCGGATATCGGTCGCCAAACAGCGCGCGCGCCACACGCTGTCGCAGGAAGCGATCAATGCGTTGATCGTCGCGCATGTGAAGACCGGCGCGATCGTCATCCGTCTGAAGGGCGGCGACCCGTTCATCTTCGGGCGCGGTGGCGAAGAGGTCGAGGCCGTCCGGGCCGCCGGGCTGCCGGTCGAGGTGATTCCCGGCGTATCGGCCGCACTCGGCTGCGCAGCGGAGGCGATGCTCCCGCTCACGCACCGCGATCACAGCAGCGCGGTCAGTTTCGTTGCGGGGCAGTGCAAGGGACTGGCCGATCAGGACTGGTCGGGTCTCGCCGGACAGGGCCGGACGTTGGTCATCTATATGGGCGTCGCGACCGCGAACGATATCGCCGACAAGCTGATGGCGGACGGCGTCGCACCCGACATGCCCGTCGCCGTGCTGGAACGAGGGACCCTCGCCGGGCACCGCGCGATCAAGACATTGCTCGCCGATCTCGGACAGATGGTCGCGCGCGAGAAGGTTGCCAGCCCGGCGATCATCGTCGTCGGAGAGGTTGTCGATCTCAGCGACGCCGAGGACAAGCTGGCCCGCTGGGCACGTATCGCGGAGGCTGCGGCATGAAGCTGCTGACCGGAAACGATCTGCCAACCGGCGACGTCATCTGGTGGACCGGCAGCGGCTGGTCCCGCCATATTGAGGATGCGGGCGACGTCGCCGATCGTGGCGAGGCGATCGGTCGCGCGGAGGAAAGCGTTCAGCACGTCACCGGACCATATGTGATCGACGCGAAGATCACCGCCGACGGCCCCCGCCCCGCCCATATCAAAGACCGGATCCGCGCTCTCGGACCAACGGTGCGCCCCGATCTGACACTCAAGCCCGCCGATCCAGAGGCGGGAAGCTGGGTTATATGAGCGCCATGCCTATCCGTCGTCGTATGACGGGATCGAAAGAGTTTTATGTATAAATACGATCAATACGACCAGCAGATGGTCGACAATCGCGTCGAGGAATTCCGTGACCAGGTGAAGCGCCGGCTATCCGGTCAGATCACGGAGGATCAGTTCAAGCCGCTGCGGCTGATGAACGGCCTCTACCTGCAGTTGCACGCCTACATGCTGCGCGTGGCGATCCCCTACGGCACGCTCGACAGCCGCCAGATGCGGATGCTCGCCCATATCGCCCGCAAATACGACCGCGATTACGGCCACTTCACGACTCGCCAGAACCTGCAATTCAACTGGATCAAGCTGGAGGATACGCCGGACATCCTCGCCGAACTGGCGACGGTCGAGATGCACGCGATCCAGACGAGCGGAAACTGCATCCGGAATATTTCGTCCGATCAATATGCCGGTGCCGCCGCGGACGAGGTCGCCGATCCGCGCGTCTGGGCCGAATTGTTGCGTCAGTGGAGCACGTTCCACCCCGAATTCAGCTATCTTCCGCGCAAGTTCAAGATCGCCGTGATCGCCTCGGGCGAGGATCGCGCGGCGATGCGCCTACATGACATTGGCATCCAGTTGGTCGAGCGCGACGGTGTGCTCGGCGGCAAGATCTTCGTCGGCGGCGGCATGGGCCGTACGCCGATGATCGCGCACGAGATCAGGGATTTCGTCACCGCCGACGATCTGCTCAGCTACGTCGAGGCGTGCCTGCGCGTCTACAATCGCTATGGCCGGCGCGACAATATCTACAAGGCGCGGATCAAGATCCTGCTCCACGAGATCGGCGCGGATGCGTATCGCGAACAGGTCGAACAGGAGTTCGCGCATGTGAAGGCACTCGGCATCGATCCGCCAAAGGCCGAGTTCGACCGCATCGCCGCGATGTTCGCCCCGCCCGCGTTCGAGGCGGATGCACCCACCGAACTCGACCGCAGCGATCCGGATTTCGCGCTCTGGCTCGACCAGAACGTCAAGCCGCACAAGCAAGCCGGATATGCGATCGTCAACATCAGCCTGAAGCCCACCGGCGGCATTCCGGGCGACGCGACATCGGCACAGATCGACCTGATGGCCGATCTTGCCGAACGATACAGCTTCGACGAGTTACGCATCACGCATGCGCAGAACGTCGTCCTGCCGCACGTGCGAAGCGCCGACCTGCACGCGATCTGGCAGCGGCTCGACGAGGCCGGTCTGGCGCCTGCCAATCTGGACCTGATCAGTGACATCATCGCCTGCCCCGGTCTCGATTATTGCAGCCTTGCCAATGCGCGCTCCATCCCGCTCGCGCAGAAGATAACTGAACGGTATTCGGATCCGGCGAAGCAGCGCGACATCGGCGAACTGAAGCTGAAGATCAGCGGGTGCATCAACGCATGTGGCCATCACCATGCAGGACATATCGGCATTCTTGGCGTTGATAAGAAAGGCACTGAGAATTACCAGCTGCTGCTCGGCGGATCGGGCGCGGAGGATGTCAGCCTCGGCAAGATCACCGGCCCCGGCTTCGACGAGGACGGCGTGGTCGATGCGATCGAACGCGTGACGGACAAGTATCTGGTGGTACGGGAAGACGGCGAACGCTTCATCGACACCTATCGCCGCGTCGGCATGGCGCCGTTCAAGGAGGCGATCTATGGATAAGTCTCCGTCTGCTTCCTCCCAGGACCGGGAGGTAAAGCTGCGCTTCCGCGACGACGCGCCGCACGACGAACCCGCCGTGACGCTCGAGTCCTTTCTGGGCCAAAGCAACGCCACCGCCGTCCGGATCGAGGCGGGTGACGATGCGCGCGCACTGATCCCGCATCTCGAACAGATCGCTCTGGTCGAGGTCAGCTTCCCCAGCTTCCGCGACGGGCGAGGCTATTCCGTCGCGCGGATCCTGCGCGAGGCGGGCTATACCGGCGAATTGCGCGCGCAGGGCGACGTGCTGGTCGATCAGTTGCTGCCGATGCGCCGGTGCGGTTTCGACAGTTTCGCGCCCGAGGCGGAGATCGACGCCGCGACGGCCGAGGCCAGCCTGTCGCGGTACGAAAACTACTATCAGACCGCCGCCGACGGCGCCGTCCCGATCTGGAAGAAGCGTCATGGGTGAGGCAGCGCGCGTACTCGACGAGATCAACGTCACGCCGTTCACGAAGGTCGATGCGGCGGAGATGAATGCGCGGTTCGAGGGGGTGTCGACGCATGACATGCTCGCCGACCTGCTGGCCGGCGAATTGCGCGGCCGGATCGCCGCCGTATCCTCGTTCGGGGCGGAGAGCGCGGTGTTGCTGCACATGGTCGCGCAGATCGACAAGGACGTGCCGGTCATCTTCATCAACACGCAGAAGATCTTCGGACAGACGCTGCAATATCGCGACGAACTGTCGGAACGGCTGGGCCTGACCGACCTGCGCGTGTTCCGCCCCGATCCGCGTATCCTCGCCGCAAAGGACACGACCGGGCTGCGCTGGAACTACGATCCCGACGGGTGCTGCGAGATGCGCAAGGTCGAACCGCTGCGCCGTGCGCTCGCGCCGTTCGACGCATGGATTTCGGGGCGCAAGGGCTTCCAGGCCGGTACACGCCAGTTGATGCCGCGTTTCGAGGAAGACGAGGGTCGTTTGAAGCTCAACCCGCTCGCGGATTGGGACAAGGAGCGGCTAAACACTTATTTCGCCGTCCACGAGCTGCCGCGTCATCCGTTGGAAGCGGAGGGCTATCCCTCGATCGGCTGCGCACCCTGCACGTCGAAGGTCCGTCCGGGCGAAGACCCGCGCGCTGGCCGCTGGCGCGGGTGGGACAAGGTGGAATGCGGCATCCACGTCGCCGAGAAACCGGGCGAAGAACCGGTTTTCTGAAGGTGAAAGCGCAATTGAGGTAGTGGGGTGCTGCCGGCGCTACGTGATATGGCACCGTCCCTTCCCTCCGTTCGTTTCGAGCGAAGTCGAGAAACCCTTCGGACAGTCCCCCAGGCCTGTTTCTCGACTTCGCTCGAAACGAACGGGGTATAGGGCAGGCAAGTAGCATAACCGAGCCCCAGGGCGCTCGAGCAGGATGACATAAGGTCGGTCCACCTCTACCGTTCGTCCGAGATTGTCGAAGGGCAGGCAGCCCGGGACAGGTGCTTCGACAGGCTCAGCACGAACGGGTCCTTTGAACGTCATCGCACGCTACGCCGCCTCGAAACCGAGCGTCCGCGCTTCCACATCCGCCTTCACCAGCCGCACGTCCACCACATCGCCCGGTCGTCCGGTCACCTTCGCGCTCGCCAATACAGCAAGGTCGCGCAACTGGATGTGCGCGCCGCGGTCGTCGGCATCGACGATCACCGCCGGGAAGACCTCCCCTTCCCGACCGTGCAGCATCACCGCCTCGGCAAGGTCGATCACCGCACGGTCGATCCGGCCGCCGATCGCATCCGCGCGTGCCATGACCGGCGGCAGCGTCTCGAACGCCTGCGTCACCACATCCGGCACCGCCTGCCCGTTGGCGATCGCCAGCGCCGCCTGTACGACATAGCGATCGGCGAGCCGGCGGAGCGGCGCGGTGGCGTGCGCATAGGTCGCCGCCATCGCCGCGTGCCACGGCACGACGCGCTCGTGATACGGCATGTACGAAGCGCCGCTGCCTGCCCGGCGCAGCGCGACCATGAACGCCGCCTGCGCCGGGTCCGCCGCATCGAGCGTCGGTTCGAATGCGGTAAGCGCCAGTGCGTCCGGCCAGGTCAGTCCGAGGCCGCGCGCCATCTGACGCAGCCGCGCCACCGCGCGATCGTCCGGCCCGGCCATCACCCGGAACAGTCCCGTATGATGCTCCTGCAAGGCCGTCGCGACCGCCAGGTTGGTGGCCAGCGACAAGGCGGCGTTGCTGTCCTCCGACGCAAGCCGGGGTGCGAACGTCAGGCGATACCCGCCGCCCGCCACCGCCTCGACCTCCTGTTGCGGCGGATCGACGCGGCTCGCCCCGCGGCGCGCCTCCGCCTCGGCCATACGCACGGAGAATGCGGCGAAATCAGGCGGCAGATCGGCAGCCTGTACGCTGTCATAGGCGAGTTTAGCCCGGTTGCGGATCACGGCCCGTTCGGCGCCGTCCAGCAGACTCGTGCCGTCCGGTCCGACGCGCACGGTGAAGATCACCGCGGCGCGTGGCCCCTTGGGCAACAGGCTTGCCGCTTTCTCGGATAGAACCGGCGGGTACAGGCTGGCCTTGCCGTCCGGCAGGTACAGCGTCGTGCCGCGCTTCCAAGCCTCGATATCGATCGCGCCGCCATCGTCGACGAACCACGCGACATCCGCGATCGCATAGCGCAACACCAGGTCGTTGCCGCTCCGCTCGATCGTGAACGCCTGATCCAGGTCGGTCGAACTCGCCGGGTCCAGCGTGACGAACGGCATGTCGGTGCGATCGGCATGTTCGCTCAGCGGTCGCGCCGCCGCCGCTTCCGCCGCCGCCAGCACTTCGGGCGAAAAGCCGGTGGGGACGGAAAATTGCGCACGGATCGCCGCCAGCCCAGGGGCCAGCGCCAGATCGGGATCGATCAGCGTCTTCATGTGCAAGGGTGTGCGATCAATACCCCGCAACGTCCAGATCGGAGAAGCGCGTCACGCTCGGCTCGAACTTGAGCAGCACCTTGCCGGTCGCGCCGTGACGCTGCTTGGCGATGATCAGTTCGGCCAGACCGAAGACGCGCTCCATGTCCGTCGCCCATTGTGCGTGATCCTCGAACGTCTTGGCATTGTCGCCCTCGGTCGGGCGCTTCGGCTCCTTCGCCGCGACGTAATAATCCTCGCGGAACACGAACATCACGATATCCGCGTCCTGCTCGATCGATCCCGATTCACGCAGATCCGACAGCTGCGGACGCTTGTCCTCGCGGCTTTCGACCTGACGGCTGAGCTGCGACAGTGCCATCACGGGCACGTTCATGTCCTTGGCCAGCGTCTTCAACCCGCGGGAAATCTCGGAGATTTCCTGCACGCGTCCGTCGCCCGACGCCTTGGCCGACCCGGTCAGCAGCTGGAGGTAATCGATGATCACCAGCCCGATCTCGTTATTATGCCGCCGCTGCAGACGACGCATGCGGGTGTGCAGGCCGCCGATCGTCAGGCCGGCCGTGTCGTCGATGAACAGGGGCAAATTTTCGAGGTCCGCCGCCGCCGCCGCCAGCTGGTTGAATTCCGCGCGGCTGATCTTGCCCATGCGCAGCGCCTCGGAACTGATCCGCGCCTGCTCGGCCAGGATACGCGTCGCGAGCTGGTCGGCGGACATTTCGAGGCTGAAGAACGCGACCTTCGCGCCCATCGACGCGCTGTGCTCGATGCCGTCCGCCCGATCCCGCATGTAGCGCTGCGCCGCGTTGAACGCGATGTTGGTGGCAAGCGACGTCTTCCCCATGCCCGGACGTCCGGCGAGGATCATAAGATCCGAATTGTGCATGCCACCGATCTTGGAATTGACGCTGTCCAGACCGGTCGTGATGCCGGACAGATGACCGCCGGAATTGAGCGCACGCTGCGCCATCTTCACGGCCATCGTCGTCGCCTGGGCGAAGGTCTTGACCGCGCTTTCGGTGCCGCCATCCGCCGCGACCTTGAACAATTCCTCTTCCGCCGCCTCGATCTGAGCACGCGGATTGACCTCCTCGGACGTGTCCATCGCACGTTCGACCAGCCCGCGGCCGACCGTCACCAGCGTGCGCAGCATGGCGAGGTCGTAGATCTGCTGCGCGAACTGGCGCGCACCGATCAGGCCCGCGCCGCTGCCGGTCAATTGCGCGAGATAGGCCGGCCCGCCCAGCTCGCGCATCCCCGCGTCGCTTTCGAACATCGGGCGCAGCGTCACCGGGGTGGCCAGCATGTCGGCGGCACGCGCGGTCTTGATCGCGGCGAAGATGCGGCCGTGCAACGGCTCGAAGAAATGCTCCGGTTCCAGCTTGTCGATCAGATCGTCCGCCAGCCGGTTGTCGATCATCATCGCGCCGAGCATCGCCGCCTCGGCCTCCACGTTCTGCGGCAGGCTGGTCGATTCGGTGACGGGCGAAATGGGGATGATAGTGGCCATGCCCCGCTCATAACCCTGCCGGTCCATCCCTCAACCCGTTTGCGCCGAACGGGCTGTGGATTGCGGGGACGGACCACATGACGAAAAGCCGTCAGCCCATCGGCCAGCGGCTTCCCGTCGGTCAGGGTCGAACCGCTCAGGCGTAGGCGACGGCGGTCGAAACCTTCGCGCGGCGACGCATGGCGAAGCCGACCATCCCGAAGCCGGCGATCATCATCGCCCAGGTTGCCGGTTCCGGCACCGCTGCGACGTTGCCGTTCAATTGAAACGAATGATCGAACGAGTAGCCGTTGAACGAGCCGGCCGCGCCGGTCGTGCTGATCCAGCTATTTCCATCGAGCGTCGGCGTGTTCGGAATCGACCAGTGCATGTCATACTGCGATGGCTGGACGTTCAGTGCCAGATAATAGGCCCCCGCGCCCAGGTTCCAGTTCGGCAAGTCTGCCGTAAAGTCGCGTAAAGTGTAGCCCCATTGCATGTCGGTGTCGGCGGTCGATGCGACCCCGAAGGACCCCGAATACAGCATCGCGCCGGGTCCGCTATTGCCGCCTTCATAGATGTTCAGGCGGATTGCCGACGTTGGCACCGTCGTTTGCCTTGTGAAAGCGTTGAACGTGAAGCTGGTCAGCGCCGTCGCTTCACTCAGCACGAAATCCTGGGCAACCCAATTATCCAGAGCTTGAGGGTTATTACCGCCCGCGACGTTCGATCCGACCTGGTTGTCGAAAACCACCGAGGCCATCGCAGGTGCGGCGCCGAATGCGGTTGCGGACAGAAGCGTAGCGGCGAGCAGGCTGTTGAACTTCTTCATGGCAAAAATCCTGTGTCTCGATGATGGCGATGTGCCTACGGGGACATCAGAGCAATTGCCGTGCCAATGGCGGCTTTCGTGCCATCGCGATGGTAAACACGCTTGGAGGCGATAGTTAATGTAAGTTTCTCTTACACCCCTATACGTGTGCTCTCTAGCCGGTGCCCTCGATTAACTTTCAAGTTCTGAAAGATCCTGGATTTCATATTAAGTATTAAATTATTTCAACCGGATCGCTGCATCGCCCCACGACAGGCAGGCGCGTGGTTGCTTCATGTCATTGCGCAAAGTGAAGGATCGGGCCACCAAGGCGGAAATCGTGCGGGATCACCTATGCATACCCCTTCTTCTTCCCGTCGCCTGATCTTGGTCGGAACGATCGCGCTTACGGCGGCGATGCCCGGTGCGGCGCATGCGGAAGGCTGGGATATGGCGGGGGATATCGGGCGCAACGTGCTGGTCGGGGCGGCGCTCGGGATACCCGTGATCAAGGGCGACTGGCAGGGCGGCTTGCAGGCCGGGGGCAGCATCCTGGTCGGCAGCGGGATCACTTACGGCCTCAAGCGGATCATCCCGTCCGGGCGCCCGGACGGAAGCGATTCGCGCAGCTTTCCATCGGGTCATGCGACGACCGCGTTTGCCGCCGCCGCGACGCTCGACAATCGCTATGGCTGGAAAGTCGGCGTTCCGGCTTTCGCCGTCGCGACCTTCGTCGGCGCCAGCCGCCTGACCGCGCGCAAGCATCGCTGGTATGACGTCGTTGCCGGTGCGGCGATCGGAACGGGAAGCGGGTTGCTGCTGACACGGAAGCGGAATTCTTCCGTTCGGTTGCTACCCTTTGGCGACAGCAAGGGCGGCGGCGTGTCGTTCGCGATGCGGTTCTGACCGGCGCCGAGCCGGGAAGAGCGGGACGAAAAATCGCATTAGGGTCACATCAGGGTCACACTATCGCGGCCGATCGTGTATGCCGAAGTTCACACAAGTTCACACGATATCGGGTCCTGCACGGCGCGCGATTGGCTGGGCAAAGGATCATTGTTGGGCGACGATTTGAAAGAGCGGGATTAGTAGCGGCAAGGAAGATAGTCGGCAGCGTCCGTGTAGGACAGCCTGCGTCGGGCCGGGTTCTCGAAGGCCAACAGGGTTTCCAATCCCACCGTTCGTGCCGAGCTTGTCGAAGCACCTGTGCGTGGCGCACGCCCTTCGACGGGCTCAGGACGAACGGTGGGGGCGGCGGTGCTGCTTCGAGGCTCGGGGTCGCGTCGCTCCCACGTGCCGGATGATCGGGTATCGCTCAGCAGGCCTCGGCGAGATCGAAGTGCGCCGCCGACGCCCGCCGCCCCGAGCCGGTCCCGGAACCAGCCCCAGCCCCGGCCCCACCCCCGTCCCTGCCCAGCTTGAACCGGCTCGCCTGCTGCGTCAGGCCGCCGACCTCGTTCGCCAGATTGCGCGCGGCGGCGGATGTCTGTTCGACCATCGCCGCATTCTGCTGCGTCGACCGGTCCATCAGGCCGACCGCCGCGGCGATCTCGGATATCGCGGCGGACTGTATCCGGTTGTCGCTTGCCATCGTCGCCAGCAATTGATGCACGTGCCCGACGTCCGAGGATATGTCCGATAGCGCCTCGTCCACCAGCGTCACCGCATCTACGGCGGTGATGATGTCCGCCTGCGTCACGGTCAACTGGTCGCGGGCGCGCTTCGCTTCCTCTTCCGCGCGCATCGCCAGTGCGGAGACGAGATCCGCGACCACAGCGAAGCCGCGTCCGGCATCGCCTGCGCGCCCCGCCTCGACCGCGGCGTTCATCGCCAGAACGCGCGTCTGGAAGGCGATCTTGTCGAGCCCTTCGATGACGTCGTCGATACCCCGCGCGCTGCCGCTGACGCGGTCCATCGCCTGCCGCGCCTCGCTCGCCTTCGATCGTCCGCCGCCGACCGTGGCGATCGCCTGATCCGCGCGCGCGACGGTTTGCGAGGCGACGTCCGCCGACGCCTTGATGCGATCGTCCACCGCGGACAGCGAGCCTGCCGCCTGTTCCAGCGACGCGGCGCTGCCTTCCGTACGGCGTGCCAGATCCTCCGATGCCTGCGCGATCTCGCCCGATCCCAGCCGGATCGCCGCCGCACTGTCGCCGACCGATCCGATCAGGGTGCGCAACTTGTCCAAGGCGTCGTTGAAATTGGATCGCAGGACCGAATAGTCCGGCGGAAACTGTTCGTGGATCGTCGCGGTCATGTCGCCCCCGGCCAGATCCGCCAGATGGCGAGACACGGTATCGACGACGTGTTTCTGTTCGCGATCGGCACTGATCTTGGCATTCTCCGCGTCTCGCTTGGCGATTGCGGCAAGGCGGAAGGTCTCCAGACCCGCATTCAGCGCGCCGATCTCGTCCCGCCGCGTGCCCACCGATGTCGCCGCCGTGTAGTCGCCCGCCGACAGACGCTGCATGTTCGATGCCGCCACGCTCAGCGGTGCGATCGCCCGCCGGTTGATCATCCACAGGAAGCCGACCAGGCCCGCGAGCAGAGCGATCGCCGCCCCCGCCGCGGCGATTTGCGCGTTACGGACCGACCGCGCGGAACTGGCCTTCAGCGCCGTCTGGAATTCGGTAGCGGACGTCACGGCAACGTCGATCGCCGCACGGTGGCGATCATAGGCCGAGGCGAGGCGGCGATAGCTTGCCCCCGCCTCCTCCGTCCGCCCCGCCTTGATCGCGGGTAGGAAGCGCGTTTCCAGTTCCTTCCAGAATTGCTGTGCCGGGGCGTTCGTGGTGATGGTCAGTTGATCGCGCAGCTTCGCGTCCATCGTCGTGACGAGCCAATATTCGTGGCGTTCGTCATAGCTGCGATGCAGTGCCGCGAGCCGCTCGCTCCGCGCCGCGACCTCCGCCGGATGCGCCAGGACCAGTGTCGCTTCCAGATACGGTTCGATGATATATTCGGGCGGCGGCAGGATGTCGGCGATGTAATCGGACGCGTGTTGCGACTGCACCTGTAGCGGGCCACCCATCTTGATCTGCTCGACCACCAGCCACACCGTCGCCGCCGCCACGATGAGCAGGACGACCAACGCTGCGGCCGCGCCTGCAATGAGGCTGCGTATTTTCATCCCGGACGTACCTTTCACCTGCCGCTCAAGCGGATCACGAGCGACCATGCCGAGGCATCATAGGAGGGAACCAGCGCCGGCGGGCGGGCGGCACGTGCAATCTGCGCGACCGTATTGCAGATCGATGCATTGTCCCGGCTTCGCATCCCTTATAGGGCGTGACGATGGCCGACCCCCGGATCATCGATGTCACGCTGGACGAGCGCACCATCCTGTGGCGCTCGGCGGATATCGAACAGGAACGGCGGATCGCGATCTTCGATCTGATCGAGGGCAATCACTTCGCGCCGCAACGCGTGCATCCCGACGGCTATGCCGGGCCGTACAAGATCGCGCTGAGCGTCGAGGAAGGGCGGCTGGGCATCGCGATCAACCGCGCGGACGATACGCATCTGGAGACCTATGTCCTCGGGCTGGGGCGCTTCCGGCGGCCGATCAAGGACTATTTCGCGATCTGCGACAGCTATTACGCCGCCATCCGCAACGCGACGCCGGCGCAGATCGAGACGGTCGACATGGCGCGGCGCGGCATCCACAACGAGGCGGCGGAACTGCTGAAGGAACGGCTGGAGGGCAAGATCGAGATCGATTTCGACACCGCCCGCCGCCTGTTCACGCTGATCTGCGTGTTGCACATCAAGGGTTGAGGCGGTGAGTTTGCGGTTTCTTGCCAGCGGCACCGGGCGTGTCGCGATCGGCGCGGTGATCCTCGCGCTGATCGGCGTGCTCGGCTGGTGGGTCGTCACCGGGTGGCACCCGTCGCGCAAGACCTATGTCTTCCAGGGGATCGACGTTTCGGACGAGCAAGGCGCGATCCGCTGGCCGACGATCGCCGCGGGGGGCGCCGATTTCGCCTATGTCCGCGCGACGATGGGCGCCGATGGCCGCGATTCGCGCTTCGCGACGAACTGGGCGGACGTGCATGCCGCCGGGATGCGGCGGGGCGCGTTGCACATCTGGTCCTTCTGCAAGCCGGCCGCAGATCAGGCGAACAATTTCAATACCACCGTGCCGCGCGTCGACGACGCCCTGCCCGCCGCCGTCCTGATCCAGGTCTCGCCGGGATGCACCGTCCAGCCGGACCGCGCTGCGCTGATCGCGGAGATCGACCGGTTCGCGTCGATGGTCGAGGCGCATACGGGCACGCCGATCCTGTTGAAGATCGCCGCGCCGGTCGAGACGCAGTACGAACTTTCCGCCGCGATCCAGCGCCCGTTGTGGAGCATGCGCAACTTCATTCCACCGAACTACGCCGCCCGCCCGTGGCGCATGTGGCAGGCCAGCGACATTCGGCATATCGATGGCGTGAACGGTCCAGTGCGCTGGAACGTGGTGGCCCCGTGACGTATCTGGAGATTGTGATGCCTGACTTCACGCTGGACGACACCGTGCGCGACACGCTGATCGCCGCCGCGCGCGACGCCGCCACCCGCGCGCATGCCCCCTATTCGAACTTCGGCGTCGGCGCGGCCTTGCTGCTGACCGATGGCAGCATCGTGACCGGGGCCAATTTCGAGAATGCCAGTTACGGCCTGTCGCTCTGTGCGGAAACCGTCGCGCTCGCCACCGCCAACAGCGCGGGCCGATTGGCGGACGTCGTCGCGGTCGGTGTGATCGGCGGCGCGATCCGTGACGGCGCAGTGACCGGGGACACGCCGGTCGGCCCGTGCGGCCGGTGTCGCCAAGTGATCAACGAAGCCGCGCAGATCGGCGGACGCGACATCGTCGTCTGGTGCGGCAGCGCGACCGGCGCGCAGGTCGACCGGCACATGCTGTCGGAACTGCTTCCGCACGCTTTCGGCCCGGCGGATCTGGGGATCAGCACGCCCCCGCGTTGACGGGTCGCGATACGGATCGTATACGTTTCGTATATCGACCGCATTGCGAGACGTATTTTGGGCATCGTGAAGATCGACGACGAACTGCATGCCGACGTGCGCCGGGCGAGCGGCGCGATGTGCCGCTCGATCAATGCGCAGGCCGAATACTGGATCAGGATCGGCATGCTGGCGGAGGCGAATCCGGCGCTGTCGTTCGCCCAGATCATGCGGATGCAGCTTGCCGCCGCCAACGTCCGCCTGCCGGAACTCGGCCCCGAACTCGCAGCCGCCTGACATGGTCAAGACGCCCGACGAACTGGCGCTGATGCGCGTATCGGGCAAACTGCTCGCGTCCGTGTTCGAGATGCTGGATCGGCAGCAACTGGCGGGCCTGTCCACGTTGGAGATCAACGATCTGGTCGACCGGTTCATCACCGTCGATCTCGCCGCGCGCCCGGCAAGCAAGGGGCAGTATGATTACGGCTTCGTGCTGAACTGTTCGATCAACAATGTCGTCTGCCACGGCGTGCCCGACGCGAACCGGATCGTCCGCGACGGCGACATCATCAACCTGGATATCACGCTGGAAAAGAACGGCTTCATCGCCGATTCGAGCAAGACCTATCTGGTCGGCGAGGCGACGCCCGCCGCGCGGCGCCCTCGTCCGCGTGGCGCAGGAGGCGATGTGGAAGGGCATCGGCCAGGTCCGGGCGGGCGCGCATCTGGGCGATATCGGCTTCGCGATCGACAAGCATGCGAAACGCCACGGCTATTCGGTGGTGCGCGAATATTGCGGCCACGGCATCGGCCGCGAGATGCACGAGGAACCGGCGGTGCTGAATTTCGGGCGTGCCGGATCCGGCCTGAAATTACGCGAAGGCATGGTCTTCACGATCGAACCGATGGTCAATCAGGGCACGCGCCGCGTCTCGACCGAGGCGGATGGCTGGACCGTGGTGACCGACGACGGCAAGCTTTCCGCGCAGTTCGAACATACCGTCGCGGTGACTCGGCACGGTGTCGAGGTGCTGACGCTCCGCAGTGACGAGAAGCACGCTTTGCCTCGGGCCTGAGCCCGCGACGCCCCGAGTGGAACGCGCGCTTGCCTCCTTGGCCCGATCCCGCGAAGACACGGAAAAGGGGAATCGCCATGTCTATCCTGTCCGACCGCTGGATCCGCGAGCAGGCGCTCGCCACCGGTATGATCGAGCCGTTCGTCGATAGGCAGCAACGCGACGGCTGCATCAGCTATGGCCTGTCCTCCTATGGCTATGACGCGCGGGTGTCGGACGAATTCAAGATCTTCACCAATATAGACAGCGCGATGGTCGATCCGAAGGACTTTGCCGCCAACAGCTTCGTCGATCGCAAGACCGATGTCTGCATCATCCCGCCGAACAGCTTCGCGCTGGCCCGCACGGTCGAATATTTCCGCGTGCCCCGCGACGTGCTGGTCATCTGCCTCGGCAAATCGACCTATGCGCGCTGCGGGATCATCGTGAACGTCACGCCGCTGGAACCCGGTTGGGAGGGGCATGTTACGCTGGAATTCTCGAACACCACGCCCCTGCCCGCGAAGATCTACGCCAATGAAGGCGCGTGCCAGTTCCTGTTCCTGCAAGGGAACGAGCCGTGCGAGGTCAGCTATGCCGACCGGGCGGGCAAATATATGGGCCAGCGCGGGGTGACCTTGCCGAAGCTTTGAGCGGTCGTCCGGGGATATGGAGTGGCGGGGCGGAATGAGCGAACCTATCGATAGCTGGGATGGCGGGCGAGTCCGCACATGGCTCGATCGCCGGATCGAGGCATCGCTCGCCGAACAGGCCCGTGCAGACAGGAACGGGCGCGGTCACGAAGATGATTACGACAAGGCCGCGGCCGAGGAATGGGTCTGCCGCGCGGCCGGCCGGGGCGACGCTGCTGACGATCCTAAGCGGTTCGAGGCGCTGCTGAAGACGCTGTTGGCGCAGGATGAATATCGCCGGCCGGGCATCCATGACGACCGCCGCTTCGAACGCGAAGTCCGAGCCTGCCTGCGCAAGGTGATCAAGATGACGAAGACCAATACCGGCTTCGAGAAACTATCGCGCTTTCAATAGAGTCGGATTGGGCAGGCTTTGCCCGTATCGAGCGGGCGTCCGATGACGGCAATCCGATCGTGCTTGCTGGACCGCCGCTCCCGTCAGCGCGGGATTCGGGTGAGTATAGTCCCCGGAACAGATCGTGGCTGACGGACCATGCGGTGTTCGAACGGGAATTCCGTGCGAAATGCGCTTGCCGGACCGGAACGTCATACTGACGACGGTCGAGGCTTGAAACCGGCGGCATCGCGATCCTGAGCCAGCCACTCTCTTCCCCCCTCCCGCTTGCGGTAGGAGTCGGGGGAGGGTCTGGGGGTTCAGGCAATTCGCCAGAACAGCCCCTACCCAGCCCCTCCCGCAAGCGGGAGGGAGTTAAGAGGGCCTCGCGAAAAGATCGTGAAGCCGGAAGCCATTATCGCCCGTGGCTCTTTCCGGGGTGGCGGGATCGCTGGAGCAATTCAGTCCGAGGACCGGCAGGTCGGTTGGTTCCAGCAACACGGTGGCACACCCGCCGCGATGCTGAGCGAACCGCCGGGGACGTCCTGCCTGCCCTTGCGGTATTCGGTGCGAACGGCCTGGACGGCGCGACGCCAGATTACCCGAAAGCGCCCAGGAACGAAACCGTGCAGGACTGGCTCACGTTGAGGCCCAGCCGTGTAGGCCCGCGCCGTTATTGCAGGGACCAGAACCCAAGCGGCCGTGCGACAGGACGAGTTCCGGTCAGCGCGACGAAAGCTGGACGCCAACCAATTTCCCGAGGCCGGCACGCGCCAAATTGTGGGACCAGGCAGTCTTCTCGCCCGACAGGTCCATCAGCACGTTCGGCTGCGCCAGGACGGCTTCATAAGCCGCGCGTGCCTGCTGCTGCCGATCCGTGTGGCGATAGACGGCTGCGAGGTTAAGCATCAGTTCGGGACGTTCCGGATAGGCTTTGAGCTGCGATGCCAGCGACCGCTCGGCACGGGCATAGTCACCGGTCGCGATCTGGCGATAGCCGGTATGATCCTGCGCGAGCGCCGTCGCCGGTAGCGCCATAGCGCCCAGAACGACCAGGGTGGCAGCAAACGTCCGCATGCTCGATCTCCCGTTACCGCCTTCGCTTATCCGAAGGTTTCAGTTTTGTGACATCCTTGTGTCACTTTTGTGTAACGGAAGCAAGAGCAGATGAATTGGCCCCAACGCAAAAGGGCGGCCCCTTTTGGGACCGCCCTTATCGGCGTCAACGACGATGATCCGGGATCAGAAGTCGTTGCGGTATTGCTCGTTGCCGATGAAGCCCAGCTTCGTCACGCCCGAACGCTTGATCACGGCCAGCACCTCGTCGACGCGGGCATACCGCGCCTGCGGATCGGGCTGGAAGTGCAGCTCGGGCTCAGGCTTGATCTGCGTGGTCTGCTCCAGATACTGCTGAAGCGTCACGCCGTCGACTGGTGCACCATTCCACGAGATCGTGCCCGCAGGATCGATGACGACCTTGTTCTTCTGCGGATCGATGACCTGCGTCTTGTTGTTCGGGTCGTTGACCGGAAGATCGACCTTCACCGCGTGAGTCTGGATCGGGATGGTGATGATGAACATGATGAGGAGAACGAGCAGGACGTCGATCAACGGCGTCATGTTCATTTCCATCATCGGTTCACCGTCGTCGGAACCGCCAGCCATTGCCATATCAATTACTCCTGAGTCTTGCGCGGTTCGTTACAGACGGGCAGTCGCTTCGCCCGGAGGTGGTTCGGAAATGAACCCGACCTTCGCGAAACCTGCCATCTGCATCGTGTAGATCGCGCCACCGATACACTGGTAGGGCGTCGCTACGTCACCGCGGATATGCGCTTCCGGCAGTTCGAGCGCAGGATTGCCTACGCCGCCCTGCCGATCGATTTCCGCCTTCAGCTTCGTTACGGCGCGATCCAGCAGTTCCTGATGCGTCACCCGCGTCATGTTCCAGTAGATTGCGCACTTGCCTTCTTTATCGGTCGTGATCGACAGCGACACGTTTTCCGGCTTGGTCGTCGTCGGATCGTACTTCACGCTGGGAAGCTTGACCTTGACGGCCTGGATCGCGACCGGAACCGCGATCAGGAAGATGATCAGCAGGACGAGCATAACATCGACCAACGGGGTCGTGTTGATGTCCGACATTGGTTTTTCGGTATCACCGCCAGCACTTATTGCCATTGAGGGCTATCCCTATGTGTTCAATCGCGCTGCCGGACCGGGTCCTGCAGCGGGGGACCGGGATGCGGGCGGACGCCCGCAACCCCGTGTCCTTCAATTATGCGCGCGGCGTGGTGCCGGCGGTCGTGGTCGTCGCAGCAGGCTTCACCGCAGCGGCAGGAGCCGCCTTGCGAGCCGTCGGACGAACCGCACCGTTCGATGCCAGGAAGCCGAGCACGTCGTTCGAGAAGGCGGCGAGGTCTTCCGCGATCGACTTGTTGCGACGCTGCAGCCAGTTATAGGCAAGCACGGCCGGAACGGCGACGGCGAGGCCGAGTGCGGTCATGATCAGTGCTTCACCGACCGGGCCGGCAACGGCGTCGATCGATGCCTGACCAGCCGCACCGATCTTGATCAGTGCGCGGTAGATGCCGATAACCGTACCGAACAGACCGACGAACGGAGCGACCGAACCCACCGTCGCGAGGAAGGCGAGACCGCCACCCAGCTTCGAGTTGATCGTTGCTTCCGAACGCGCGAGCGAACCGTGCAGCCAGTCATGCGCTTCGACCGGATCGGTCAGCTGCGTGTGCTGTTCCTGAGCGGCGAGGCCGTCGTCGACGATCTGGCGATAGGCCGAGTTCTTCTCGAGCTTGGCAGCGCCTTCCTTCAGGTTAGGCGAGCTCCAGAACGTCTGACGCACGCGCTTGGCCTGGTTCATCACCTTCTGCTGTTCGAACAACTTGGTGAACATGATGTAGAACGACACGATCGACATGAACGCCAGGATGCAGAACACGGTCCAGGCGATAACGCCGCCCTGTTCGAGTGCTTCCCAGAAACCGTACGGGTTCGAGCCGGCGGCGGGTGCCGCACCGGCGGCGAGAATGGTGGTCATCATTGCGGTAAATCCCTCTTAGATAGCAGCATATGGATGGCTGGAGCCCGGCGGGCTCCGGCTGAATTCGTCATTCCGGAAGCTTCCAGGTGAAGCGCAGCGTCTTCGTACCACCCGGAACCGGCTGGCCCGCGGCGTTCAATGCCGGGGTGTACCGACCACGACGCGTCACGAGCGAGCATGCCGTACGGTCGAGCGTCGACGAACCGGAACTGGAGCTGACGCGACAATTCTCGATACGACCCTGTGCGTTGACCTCGAAGGTCAGGCCGCTGACGCCCTGTTCCTGATCACGCACGGACGACGGCGGATAGTCGTCATCCGTAATCCACGACTGCGGATTACCCTTGATACCAGCCGCCTTGCTGATGACCGTCGGCGGAGCCGGCGGTGCTGGCGGAGCCGGCGGCGCCGCGATCGGCACCATCGGCGCAGCCGGCGGCGGCGTCGTAACCGTCTGCATCACGACCGGCGGACGCGGCGTGTTCACGATCGGCGGCGGGGAAACCACCGGCGGCGGAGGCAGCGGCTGGTCTGGCGGCGGCGGGGGTGGGGGTTCATCCGGCGGCGGGGGGAGGTGGCTCCTCCACGTCGAACACATCCATCTTCTCCGTCGCCTTCTTCACGTACTTGTACGCGAGCCCGGTGACGAAGGCATATCCAATAACGGCGTGGATGAGCGCGACGATAACGATCGCGACCACCTTACCACCGCTCATCTTTTGGTCAGCGTAAGCCATTCAGAAACGACACTCCTCAATCACGGCAACCCCGGCACCGGCCTATTGACCATGATTCCGCCTGCCATGGGCTAGTGTATCCTCGGACAGAGCCCAAACCTCTATCGCGGCGTAAACTACGACGCAAACGCTTTGTCGGACGCAACAAACGTACAATCGCGAGGTGGCAGAATTATTTCTGTTTAACCCTGGCACGATCGCGTAACCTGCGGGGCATGCAGTCGATCCGAAAAATGCTGGCCGTTGCAACCGCCACGCTGGCCTTTGCAACACCAATTGGTGCGCAACCGGCGGTGCAGTCGCAGGCCCAATCCGGTCCGCAGCTCGCCGCCCCCCTGCCCCCGCCGCCATATGCACCGTTCGCCGATCTGGTGCTCGACGCGCCGGTCATCGTCGATGCGGCGATTCGCAGCACCACGCGAATCAAGGGTCCCGAGGCCGCGAACGTCCCCCCCGGCCTGGCGCGTCTGTATGTCGAGGCCGATATCCAGTCGCTGATTCGTGGCCCCGCCGCGATGCCGCTGCGCATCGGTTATCTGCTCGACGTCCGCCCCGATGCGCGCGGGCGGCTGCCCAATCTCCGCAAGCTGCGCGTGCTGCTGTTCGCCCGCCCGGTGGCGGGGAACGATGCGCAGATCCAGTTGATCCGCCCGGATGCGCAGCGCGACTGGACCCCCGCCGCGGACGCGCTCACCCGCCGGATCACGACCGAAGTGCTGGCGGCCGACGCGCCGCCAAGCATCACAGGGCTTGGCAACAGCTTCCACACGCCCGGCGCGCTGCCCGGCGAAGGCGAGACGCAGATCTTCCTGATCACGGCCGATGCGCGCCCGGTTTCGCTCAGCATCGTCACGCAACCCGCGGGAACGAAGCGCTGGGTCGTCTCGCTCAGCGACGTGGTGGACCAGGCGGCGCGGCCACCGGAACGCGACACCTTGTTATGGTATCGCCTCGCCTGCTTCCTGCCGCCCGCTTTGCCCGGCACGGCGGAACCGCAGGCGGCGGAGGATTATCGCTTCGTGCTCGACTCGCTCGGCTCCTGCGACCGGGGAAGCCCCCCGGCCTGACCGTTCGCGGTCAGCGCCAGGATCTGGCCAGTGGTCGATCCGGCGCCAGCGAGGAACCGCGCGGCCGATACACTGTCTGCTGGCGCACCATCGATACCCACGTCCAGCGCCCCGATTCGCCGCTCCGGCCCGAGTTCGATCGCGAGCGCACCGATTGCGGCGAGCATCATCGCCCGGTCGACGGATGCGGAGGTGCTATCCACGACCACCAGCGTAAACGCCTTCGTTCCCTCGCGGACTCGGTCGATCGCGGATGCCGGCCCGTCCGTCATGTAAACGATCGCCACGCCTTCATCGCGCGCGAACGCCTCGGCCATCAGGTCCGCCAGCGTCATCGCCGGTGGCGGCGCAACGTCATTCCGATCGCCTCGCCCGCTTCGGAAATGGCCAGCTTGACGATCTTCACCTCGACCCACGTCACGCGATCGTCCTGCAGGAACAACGTCTCGCAGATATGATCGGCGACGCCCTCGATCAGCGTGAAATGCACGCCCTCGGGAAGCGCGGTCGTCGCCGAGTGTTTCAGATCGAGATAGTTTTTCGACGCGGACAGCGGCGTATCCGGCGCGAATCGGTCCGGGCAGGTCATCCCCAGCGTGATCGATATGCGCAACGGCTGCGGCAGATGCGTTTCCTCGGAATAAATTCCGGTGAGCACCTGGACTTCGAGATCGTGCACTTCGAGCGTGAGACTGTCGTCCAAACCCGGATATTCCTTTCGCAATCGCCCCGCCCGCGCCGCCTGTGCGGGCCGGGACCGTCAAAGCCGCGCCATAGCAGAAGCGCGGCCGCGGGAAAGGCGCACCGCGGGCCTGCGGGTGCCATTCCGCTTGGCCTCTCCCCCCACACCCTCCTAAATCGCGCATCCCGCGCGGCGTTCGGCTGTGCGGAACGCGAAGGGTTTGCCGTGCAGATCGTGCCGATTGCCGATGTGTCCGCGGATGCGGTCGAACAGTTGCTGGATCGCGCCTTCGGTTCCGCCCGCCGCGCCCGCACCGCGTATCGCATCCGCGAGGGCATGGACGCGCTGCCGGCGTTCAGCTTTGCCGGGGTCGAGGACGGAACGCTGATCGGGACGATCCAATGCTGGCCGATCGCGCTCGATACGGATGACGGACGAAGCCTTCCGCTGATCATGCTCGGCCCGGTGGCGATCGAGCCGCTGCGTCAACAGGGTGGGCTTGGCCGGTCGTTGACCGCGCATGCGCTCGCCGCGATCGATGCGGACAGCGCCGCGCCCGCGGTCATGCTGATCGGCGATCCCGAATATTACGGACGCTTCTTCGGTTTCACGGCGACGGCGACCGCCGCGTGGCGCGTTCCCGGCCCGGTCGAACGCCACCGCTTGCTCGCGCGCGGAGCGGATGTGCCCGATGCCGCCGGTATGCTGGGGCCACGCGTTCCGGCCTGTACCTGACACGCCGCGACCGTCGTCACCCTTTGGCGACTCTTGCGGCCTGGCGGCACCGCGCCTACCGGTTCGATATGCCGATGCCCCCCCTTCCCGATCTGTCCTCCCTTTCGCTCGCCGACATTGCCCGGCTGGCGGAGGAGAATCGCCTACCGCCGGTAGAACGCTGGAATCCCACGCATTGCGGTGACAGCGAAATGCGGATCGCGCGCGACGGCACATGGTTTCACCAGGGATCGCCGATCGGGCGCCCGGCGATGGTCCGATTGTTCTCGACGATCCTGCGGCGCGAACCCGATGGCGGCTACGTGCTCGTCACGCCGGTCGAGAAACTGGATATCGCCGTCGAGGATGCGCCGTTTCAGGCCGTCGAGGTGAAGATCGAGGGCGAGGGCCAAGGCACCACGCTCGCCTTCCGCCTGAACACCGGCGACATCGTGACCGCCGGCGCCGAGCATCCGCTGCGCTTCGAATCGACCGACGAAGGCCCCCGCCCCTATCTGCACGTCCGCGGCGGGCTGGAGGCATTGGTCGCGCGGCCGGTCTATTACGAACTCGCCACGCTGGCGCTGGCCGGCGACGATCAACCGCCCGGCATCTGGAGTGCGGGCGCCTTCTTCCCGCTGGAAAATAAGGCGTGACGCTGGCCGAACGGCTGTTTCACGCACTGGAAACCGGGAATGCTGCCGACCCCGTTCTGCTTACCGGCGATCATGTCGACGGGGATGCGGTGATGGACGCGCCGATGCAGGCCGCCGTGCTGATCGCGGTGACGGATCGCGCCAATCCGGGTGTCCTTCTGACACGGCGTACCGATACGCTGAGCAAGCATCCCGGACAGGTCGCCTTTCCGGGCGGGCGGATCGACCCCGGCGATAGCGGACCGGTCGCCGCCGCGCTGCGCGAGGCGGAGGAGGAGATCGCACTCCCGGTCGAAGCGGTGACGGTCGTCGGCATCGCGGATCGCTATCGCACGATCACCGGGTTCGAGGTGACGCCCGTTGTCGGCGTGATCCCGCCCGATCTGGTGCTGACGCCAAGCGAGGCCGAGGTGGCGGCGGTGTTCGAAGTGCCGCTGGACTTCATCCTCGACGGCGCGAATCATCTCGAGGCTTCGGTGGAGTTTCAGGGCCGTAACCGGCACTATTACGAGATACTATGGGGCGGGCACCGCATCTGGGGCGCGACTGCAGCGATGATCGTCAACCTTTCGCGGCGGCTACGATGGACCAGTTGATTTCCGCCGATGCCGCATTCCTGCACCGCGATGGCCTTTCCGCGCTGACCGAGGCGCTCGGCGCGGCGCGTGGCGAGGTGCGGTTCGTCGGCGGAATCGTGCGCGATACGCTGATCGGGATCGACGCGGCGGATGTCGATCTGGCGACGGTGCATCAGCCGGAGGACGTGATCCACGCGGTGAAGCGCGCCGGGATCAAGGTCGTGCCGACCGGCCTCGCGCACGGCACGGTGACCGCGATCCTGCCGTCCGGCCCGGTCGAGGTGACGACGCTGCGCCGCGACGTATCGACCGATGGCCGTCATGCGATCGTCGCCTTCACCGACGACTGGCGCGAGGATGCCGCACGGCGGGATTTCACGATCAACGCGCTATACGCCGATCCGGTATCGCTGAAAGTGATCGATTATTTCGGCGGCCTGGACGACCTCGCGGCGGGCCGGGTGCGTTTCATCGGCGATCCCTTACAGCGTATCGCGGAGGATCATCTGCGCATCCTGCGCTTCTTCCGCTTCCATGCGCGTTTCGGCGACGTGCCCGATGCCGAGGGTCTGGCCGCCTGTCGGGACCGCGCCAACGATCTGATGGCACTGTCGCGCGAACGGATCGCGGCCGAACTGCTGAAACTGCTCGTCGCGAAACATGCGCCGCGCGTCGTGGCGCTGATGATCGATTCCGGCATCTTCCGCCCCGTATTGCCCGAGATCGACACAGCCGATCGTCTGGTCGCGCTGGCAGCGCGGGAGGCGGAGGCCGGGATCGCGCCCGATCCGATCCGCCGCCTCGCCGCGTTGCTGCCGCGCGATGCCGCTCTGGCGGAGGATGTCGGTGCGCGGCTGCGGCTGTCGAACGTGGACCGTCGTCGCTTGATCGCCGCTACCGAACCGGATGCGGGGGACGAGGCCCGCGCGCTGCACTATCGGCTGGGCGAGACGTTGGCGGCGGATCGTCTGCTGCTGTCCGATCGCCCGATCGACGACGCCCGCGCGCTGACCGGGTTCACCACGCAGAACTTCCCGATCAAGGGCGGCGACCTCGTCGCGCGCGGGGTCGGCAAGGGGCCGGACGTGGCGCGCCTGTTGCGCGTGGTGGAAAGCCAGTGGGTTGCCGAGGGCTTTCCCGATGCCGAACGGACCAACGCGATTGCCGACGCGGCGGTCGCTCAGTGGTTGGTGGCGAGCAGGTAGGTGTAGGCAGCGTCCGCCTCCAGCGGTCGCGCGAAACTATAGCCCTGTCCGTAGGTGCAGCCGAGCGCGGCGAGCGTCTGGGCGAGTTCGTTCGTCTCGATCCCCTCCGCCGTGGTCTTCATGCCCAGGGCGGATGCGAGGCTCAGGATCGCGCGGACGATCGACACCTTGTCGCGATCGGCCAGCATGCCGGTGATGAAGCTGCGATCGATCTTCAGCACGTCGATCGGCAGCTTCTGGAGATAGGCGAGGTTCGAATAACCGGTGCCGAAATCGTCCATCGCGATCGTCGTGCCCAGCCCCTTCAGCGCATGCATGATCGCCGCGATGCGATCCGGGTCAGTCACCAGCGCGCTTTCGGTCAGTTCCAGCGTGAAGCGCCGCCCGTCGAGACCGTTCGCGCTCAGCGCACGCTCAACCAGGATCGGAATGCGATCACGCTGCAACTGGATCGCGGACAAATTGACGGCCAGCTTCACGCCGCAATCGCCGCCGAATCTGGTATCCCAACCAGCCAGCGTCGTCGCCGCCTCGTCGATCGCCCAGCGCCCGAGCGGTACGATCAGCCCCGATTCTTCGGCCACGGGAATGAAATCGTTCGGGGAATGCGCGCGTCCATCCTCGTCGGTCCAGCGCGCGAGCGATTCGAATGCGACGATTCGCCCCGTCGCGAGATCGCAGATCGGCTGGTAGGTCAGCCGCATCATCCCGTTCTCGATCGCGCGGCGCAGCGCGGTTTCCATGCCGAACTGTTCGCGCGCGATATCGAATTGCTGGATCTGATAGGCTTCGGGGCGACCGCTGATCTTCGAGCGTTTCACTGCAAACTGCGCGTGCCGGATCAATTCCTCAGCATCGTCCATCTCGGTCGATCCGAACGCGATCCCGATCGAACAGGACACCTTGATCTCGAAATCCGTCAGGCGGAAGGGCGTGGCCAGCGCGCCTTCGATCCGCTTGGCGACATGCTGCGCATCGCCCGGCCCGTCCTCCAGCGTCAGCAGGATGCCGAATTCATCGCCCCCCGTCCGCGCCAGCACATCGTGGGCGCGCAAGGCCCCCTTCAGCCGGCGCGCGAGCGTGATGAGCAATTCGTCCCCCGCCATCGACCCCAGGCACGCATTGACGCGGCTGAAGCGATCGAGATCCAGCACCATCACCGCATAGGAGGCACGTTCGGCCGGAACCGCCATCAGCCCCTCGAGCCGATCGGAGAACCCGGCGCGGTTCGGCAGCCCGGTCAGGCTGTCCGTCATCATCTCGCGGCGAAGATTGTGTTCGGTGCGCAGTTCGGACGTGTGATCGACGAAGGTCACCAGGCACCGGCGCAGCTCGTTCCGCTGCACCCGCGCGATCGTGACGCGGTAATGCCGGCAGTCGATACTCTCGCCGAACGCCCAGTCGCATTCCCGTTGCAGCGAGTCGCTGTCCAGGAAGTCGGCGATCTCGGCCCCGAAAATCTCGATGAACGGCGACTGATCCGAAGACACGCCAAGTCCCGCCAGCCGGAACCGGTCGTTATGCGCGTGCAGGACAAAGACCTGATCGACATGGGTAATGATCGCCGCGGGGATCGGCAGCAAGTTGATCGTCGCCGTGGAGATCGCCTGATCGGGCGCATAGGGCGCCGGGCCGTCCACGGGCGTGGGCAGCTTCTTGCGGAACAGGTTCAGTGGCCTTGGCGTCACCATTACACTTGAGCGGTAAGCTAACTTAGTTAAGGCCCGCTAAAGCCCGGTTCATTCCGCTATCCCAACGACCGGTACCGATCAGAACTTGTTATCGCGCGGGAATCCGGTCGGCGGCATCCGCCCCGCCGCACCCCGCGCAACTCGCCACTGCGACAGATCGGATTCGGTCCGCGTCCGCCCGGTTTCGCCGCCCATCCGCCAGCTGAGACCGTCGGCGTAGACGAACGTGATCGCATCCGACAGGCCGCCATCGCCATAGCGTTGCAGCTGCACCCCTGCCCTTTCGACAGTTCCGCCAGTTCGGACAAAGGGAAGACGAGCAACCGGCGATTGTCGCCGATCGCCGCGACGTAATCCGCATTCGGCTCCACCGGCTTGACCAGTTTCAGCTTCGCCCCGATCCGCGGCGTGACCACCGTCTTGCCCTTGCGCGTCTCCGCGATCGTATCGGCGGTCTGCACGATGAAGCCGCGCCCGTCCGATGCTGCGACGAGCAGCTTCTTCGCGCGGCTGGCGGGAAGCAAGGCGACGATCCCGACCTCGCCGTCCAGATCGATCAACAGGCGCACCGGCTCGCCGAACCCGCGCCCTCCAGGCAATTTGTCCGCCGCGAGCGTGAAGAAGCGCCCGTTCTCCGCCGCCAGCAGGATCTTGTCCGTCGTCTGCGCGGTGAAGGCGAAGGCCGGCCCGTCACCTTCCTTGAACTTCAGTGCGGCGATCGCGGCATCGTCGGCATGCCCCTTCATCGCGCGGATCCAGCCGCGTTCGGACAGGATCACGGTGATGGGCTCGCGCTCGATCATCAGTTCCAGCGGAATTTCCCGCGCCGGTGCAGCCTCCGCCACGGTCGTCCGCCGCTTGCCCAGCGGCGTTTCGGGGCCGTAGCGATCGCGCAGCTTCGCCATGTCGCGCTTCAACCGGGTCCGCTGCCGCGCGTCGCTGCCCAGCAGCGCCTCCAGCGAGGACTTCTCCGCCTCCAGACCCTCACGCTCCTTGCGGATCTGCATCTCCTCCAGCTTCCGCAACCGCCGCAGCCGCATGTCGAGGATCGCTTCCGCCTGCCGGTCGGTCAGGCCGAATTCGGCGATCATGATCGGCTTCGGCTCATCCTCGCTGCGGATGATCTCGATCACACGGTCGAGATTGAGATAGGCGATCAGATAACCGTCGAGCAGCTCGACCCGGTCGGCGATCTTGTCGAGCCGGTATTGCGACCGCCGCTGCAACACGACGAACTGGTGATCGACCCAGCCCTTCAACGCATCGCGCAAGCTCATCACGCGCGGCGTCCGCGTCTTGTCGAGCACGTTGAGGTTCAGACTGACCCGATTTTCCAGATCGGTCATCCGGAACAGGCTTTCCATCAGCATGTCCGCATCCACACTGCGGCTGCGCGGTTCGATGACGATGCGGATTTCGCTGTCGGATTCGTCGCGCACATCGGCCAGGATCGGCAGCTTCTTGTCGTTGATCAGCCCGGCGATCTGCTCGATCAGCTTGCCCTTCTGCACGCCGTACGGAATTTCGGTGATCACCGCATTCCAGGTGCCGCCCTTCTCCCGCTCGACCGACCAGCGCGCACGCACGCGAAAGCCGCCGCGCCCGGTGGCATAGGCCTCGGCGATCGCGGCCGGCGAATCCACCACCAGCCCGCCGGTCGGGAAATCCGGCCCCTTGATGAACTCGAGCATCTGCGCATCGCCGGCATCCGGCTGCTCGATCAGCAGGATCGCGGCGTCGAACAGTTCGGCGGCGTTGTGCGGCGGAATGCTCGTCGCCATGCCGACCGCGATCCCCGCCGCGCCATTGGCCAGCAGGTTGGGGAAGAGGCCGGGAAACAGTTCCGGCTCGTGATCCTCGTTATTGTAGGTCGGGCGATAATCGACGGCGTCCTCGTCCAGCCCGTCCATCATATCGATCGCGACCTGCGTCAGCCGCGCCTCGGTATAGCGATAGGCGGCGGCATTATCGCCGTCGATATTCCCGAAATTCCCCTGACCGTCGACCAGGGGATATCGCATCGCGAACCCCTGCGCCAACCGCACCATCGCGTCGTAGACCGACTGGTCGCCATGCGGATGGTATTTGCCGATCACGTCGCCGACGACGCGCGCGCATTTCTTGTAGCCCTGCGCCGGATCCAGCTTGAGCAGCCGCATCGCCCAGAGCAGCCGGCGATGGACCGGTTTCAACCCGTCGCGAAGGTCGGGTAGCGACCGCGCCGTGATCGTCGACAGCGCATAGACCAGATACCGGTCGCTCAACGCGCTGTCGAACGGCGCGTCCACGATGGCGTTGAAGGGATCTTCCGGGTCTTTGACGTCTGTCGGCATGAAGACTGCCTAGCAGGCGTGCGGGCGCCGATCAAAGGGCGACGACGGGGCGGCGTGGTGTGGTTCGTTCGCTCGTGGCGCCAACCGCCCCGGTCCTCGATCACGGACGTACATTCCCCACCCGCCCCGTCATCCGGAACACTTAATGCAAATTTAGCCGCCTTTGTCGTAAACCCTTCAGGCTATGCCGCGCACCGGGACCGAACGACGTTGAAAATCCTGGTCCTCTCCAGCCTGTTCCCAAACGACGTACAGCCGCGCCACGGGATCTTCATCGAACATCGCGTCGCGCATCTCGCGCGCGCCGGTGACGAGATCCAGGTCGTCGCACCGGTCCCGTGGTTCCCGAGCAGCAACCCCCGGTTCGGCCACTACGCCGCCCTGACGCGCATCCCGAAGGCGACGACGCGCCGCGGCGTTGCGGTCATCTATCCGCGCTATCCCGTCATCCCGAAAGTGGGGATGACGCTGGCACCGATGCTGATGGCGGCGGCGCTGTATCCCGTGCTGGCGAAGCTGCGCCGGAGGTTCGAATTCGACGTGATCGATTCATATTATCTCTATCCCGACGGGGTCGCGGCGGCGTTGCTCGCCAAATGGTTGGACGTGCCGTTCACGATGACGGCGCTGGGCAGCGACGTGACGCAGATTCCGGAATCGGCCTCCGCCCGGCACATGATCCTGTCCGCGACGCGGCGGGCGGCGGCGGTCACGACCGTCGCGGGCGCGCTGCGCGATCAACTGCTCACGCTCGGCGCACGGCCGGACAATATCAGCGTGGTGCTGCACGGCGTGGATCTCGACCTGTTCAGTCCGCCGCCCGACCGCGCCGCACTACGCGCACGGCTCGGTATGGCCGGACCGACCGTGATGTGCGTCGGCTATCTGGTCGAAAACAAGGGTATCGATCTGGCGATCCGCGCGATCGCCCTCCTGTCCGGCGTCCGGCTGATGATCGCGGGGACCGGCCCCTGTGCCACCGCGCTGACGGCGCTGGCAGAGTCGCTAGGCGTGCGCGATCGGGTCAATTTCCTCGGCCATGTCGATCAGCAATCGCTGCCCGAATTGTACGGCGCGGCCGACATCGTCGCGAATTGCTCCGCGCGCGAAGGGATTTCAAACGTCCTGCTGGAAGCGCTGGCGTGCGGAACCCCTTTGGTCGCGACGCCCGTCTGGGGATCGCCGGAGGTCGTATCGTGCGCCGAGGCCGGAATGCTGGCGCGCGACCGTTCGGACACCGCGATCGCGGATGCCATCGCCCACCTCATTGCCGATCCGCCCGATCGGGCGAAGACCCGCGCCTATGCCGAGACGTTCAACTGGCGGGAAACGGGGCGACTGCATCATGCGCTGCTGACCGAAGCGACGACATAGCCGGTCGCGCACTTCCACGGCGTGATCAGGCAAAATGAGAAACCCGATCTCCGATCAGTCGCCAGCGAAAGTGAAGGCGCTCAGCCCGCGCTCCCGATCGTTGATCGACAGCACCCGACCCGCAGGCGGCATCGATCGCTGTGGACAGTCGCTGCGCAGGCAGGCGCGGCACCCCAGACCGATCGGAGTCGCTTCCCCGCGAAGATCGATCCCGCGCGCCGCGGCCAGCGTGCCGGCATGCTCGCTCGCCACGCCAAGGCCGACCGCGAATTCCGCCCGGACCGCGCCGTATCGCCGCCCTTGCGGGGCCACCGTCCGGGCCAACGTCAGCCAGCGTGTCTCGTCCTCCAGTTCAACCAGTTGCACGGCAAGCGCACCCGGCCGGTCGAACGCGTGGTGGATGCGCCATAACGGGCAGCGCCGCTCCGCCTCCGCCAAGGCAGCGCCACTCGCGCCCGAAAAGCGCTTCGATGCCTGACCCGCCCGGTCGATCCGCACCATGAAAAACGGAAGGCCGCGCGCGCCGACGCGTTGCAGCGTGGTCAGGCGATGCGCGACCTGTTCGAAGCCCGCGCCGAAGCGACGCTGCAACAGTTCGAGATCGTATCCCGTCGCCTCGCAGCCGCGCAGGAAGCGGGCGTACGGCATCATCACGGCAGCCGCGAAATAGCTGGCAAGGTGGCGCCGGTACATCCGCTCCGCCGCGCGATCGGCGAAACCCGCCCCCTTTGCCAGCGCCTCGATCTCGCCTCGCGCCTCGATCTGCGCCAGCTGGAATGCCGCGGCGAACGTCCGCGACGCGGGGTCCAGCGTCTCGCTCAACTGCAACTGCCGCGCATGCAGATCGGTGCGGCGCAACAGATCGGGCATGACATCGACCGGCAGCACACGGATCGTCAGTTGATGCTTGACCCGCAACCGCTCAGCGATCGCGCCGTACAGGTCGCCCGCGCCAAGTCGCAATTCATCGGCCAGCGCCTCCGCCATCGTGTCCAGATCGGCGAAGTGCCCGCGCCATCGCTCGATCTCGCGCCGCACCTCCGCGACCGGATCGGCTACTCCCTCCGTCGTATCGCCGCCACCCGCGCCTGCCCGGTCATATGCCCGCGCGAACGCCTCCGCGCCGCCGGGCGCGCCGGCCAGCCATTCCTCGATCTCGTTCCGGTCGATTTCCAGATCGGCGAAGAGCGGATCGGCAAGCCGCCGCCGGATCGCCGCCTCGCCCCCGCCCGGCTCCCCGGCCGCCAATGACCGCGGATCGAAATCGAACGATTCCGCCAGCTTGACCAGCAACGCCGCCGATAATGGCCGCTGGTTCTTCTCCACCAAGTTGAGGTAGCTGGGCGAGATGGTCAGCGCTTCGGCCATCGCCGCCTGCGTCAGCCCCACCTGACGCCGCAACCGCCGCACCGCATGCCCCGCGAACAATTTGCGATCGGCCATGATCCTGATCCCCCGTGGCGTTACTGGTTCGGATAACGCCCCGCCCCATGACCTAATTTGTCATCTATTTACAACAGGACAATGATGCCCGGCATGTCCGACGACATCTTGACCGCGACCGGCCAAGGCGGAAGCTGGCGGAACACAACGATATCGTGGCTTTACACCGTCAGCGAAGCGCGGCGCGACGCGACGCGACGCAGGAACCTGTAAAGGGTTTGCACCGCCGCCCCGCACACGTTCCTGGGGAGGAAAGGATGCCCGCCGAGCACGTCTCGGCGGGCATTTTCTTGTGTCTAAACGATCTTTGATCCGAACCATTCGGTTAGTCGCTCCTCCGGCAATTGGCCGGCGGCAAGTGCGAGCACCGTCTCGATCGCGTCCGTCTTTTCGAACGCAATGGACACGTCGTTCAACCGCAGAAACAATCGCGCGATTACCCACGCAGTGCGCTTGTTCCCATCGTTGAACGGATGGTTGCGCGCGATGCCAAAGGCATAGGCAGCAGCAAGCGCGCACAGGTCCGTCTCGCCGTAAGAATGCTTGTTGAGCGGGCGGCCCATCGCAGATTCCAGCAGGCCGATATCCTTCGTCCCGCTCAGTCCGCCATGCTCCGCCAATTGCCGTTCATGCACGGCGACGGCAATCTCGGTCTCGATGAAGCGGATGTCGTTCGCTCGCTATTTCGCAAGCACGGCAAGGATGTCGCGATCCTCCCGCATGATCTCCTCCGCCTTTTTCATCGCATCGACGAACTCGGGATTGGTCGCGGACAATGTGTAGCCGGTCGGCGTTTCGCTCAGGTACAATGTTTCGCCCTGCGAAACGCGCAACTTGGCCAGCACGTCCTTGGAAAGGATTACGCCGACCGAGTTACCGATCTTAATGAGCTTCAACGGTTTGAAGATACGCGACAACATGTTCATACAGACGTTATAACACGAAACGCCTTCATATCACAACCGCGCTGGACGCGACCTGCACGCAGCCATAAGCCGCAGGAGCATGCATTTGGGATGTTTGGATAATGGCGGCATCGAAACACGACGGATCGAACCTCGTCATCTTCGCCGCGCTGGCGGCCAATCTCGGTATCGCCGTGGCGAAGTTCATCGCCGCCGGGATTTCGGGATCGTCCTCGATGCTGACCGAGGGGTTCCACTCGGTCGTCGACAGCCTCAACCAGGTGCTGCTGCTGTACGGCCAGCATCGCGGAAAGCGCGCGCCCGATGAGGCGCATCCGTTCGGTTATGGCCGCGAACTGTATTTCTGGGCGTTCGTCGTCGCGATCCTGATCTTTGCGGTCGGCGCGGGCGTGTCGATCTACGAAGGCTATACCCACATCCTCGAACCCGAACCGCTGCGCGATCCGCTGATCAACTATATCGTCCTTGGCGTCGCGTTCGCGATGGAGGGCACGTCCTGGGTATTGGCGATGCGCGAATTCGCACGCGCCAAGGGCGATGACGGATGGTGGCAGGCCGTTCGCCGGTCGAAGGACCCGGCCGGCTTCATCGTCCTGTTCGAGGATAGCGCCGCGCTCGGCGGGCTCGTCATCGCCGCGATCGGCGTGTGGGCGAGCCACGCTTACGCCGACGCGCGGATCGACGGCGTCGCCTCGATCGCGATCGGCCTGATCCTGGCTCTGGTCGCGATGCTGCTTGCGCGGGAGGCGAAGGGCTTGCTGATCGGCGAAGGCGCGGACCCGAAGGTCGTCGCCAAGGTCCGCGCCGTGGTCGATCGCCACGCCGCGATCACGTCCGTCAATCACGTCCGCACGATCCACACCGCGCCCGACAGCATCTTCGTCGCGATCAGCGCGGATTTCGATGACTTGCTGACGATGGGCGAGGCGGAAAGCCTGATCGAACGCATTGAGGACGATCTGCGCGTCGCCGAACCAATGCTGTCCTCGATCTACATCCGCCCCGAAAAGCGCGAGAATGCCGCTGTCTTCAAACCGGCGGCGATACCCCCCGTCACTTGACCGGCACGATCTCCACCACGTCCAGCATCGATTCGAACCGCGGCTGCGGCAAGGCGATCCGCCACACCTTCTCGTCCACGCGCTGCACAATCCCGGCCATGTCGCGTTCGGCGTCGCGGCCATATTGCAGCGCCGCCTTCTCGTCCCCGATCATCATCGTACCGAGGAACACCGCGCGCGTGTCGCTGTCCGGAAAGGCAAGGCCGACCGGGCGCTGCGATCCGCCCGTCTTGAAGAAACTGGAAACGTCCCCCTCCGCCTCTATCCGGCAGTCGAAATACGGATAGGCGGTGAAATCGCGCGCCGCCGTCCCGTTCGCGCCGATCTTGAACACGCGGCAGCGATACGCCCCCGGCGGGGGCACCGCGCCGGACAGCGCGCGATCGGGTTCGAACAGCTTGCTTTCCGCCGCCAGCGCCGCGCCGTTGCCAGACGCGCGCGCCTTGTCGATCGCGGCTACCCAGGATGTCCGCCAGTTGCGCAACCGGTCGCGATCAGCGCGCGTCGCCACCTGCCGCCAGTCCAGCGCGGCGCTCGTCCCGGCCTTGACGGAGGCCCGCGCGGGGCGGTCGCCACCCCCGCATGCCGCCAGCGCCGCACAGGCGGCGAGCGCGAATCCCGACATCGATTTCATGTGCGACCAATTCCGATTATGGACATGGGTTTAACCATGCCCGTAAAGGGTTGCCAACCCGTTGCGGGAAAGCCCCCTTGGTCGCCGCCGGATCAGGCCGCCGTCCAGCCCCCGTCCATCGACAGGTTCGCGCCGGTAATCGATTTCGCCGCATCGCCGCACAGATACACCGCCATCGCCGCGACCTGTTCCGCCGTGACGAATTCCTTGGTCGGCTGCGCGGACAGGAGAACGTCGTTGACGACCTGCTCGCGCGTCAGCCCGCGCGCCTTCATCGTGTCCGGAATCTGCCCCTCGACCAACGGCGTCCAGACATAGCCCGGCGAAATGCAATTCACCGTGATCCGGAACGTCGCCGTTTCCAGCGCGATGGTCTTGGTCAGCCCGGCGATCCCGTGCTTCGCCATCACGTACGCCGACTTGTTCGGGCTGGCGACGAGCGAATGCGCCGACGCGGTGGAGATGATCCGCCCCCATTTCGCCGCCTTCATCAATGGCACCGCCGCCTGCATCAGATACCAGGCGGAGGTCAGGTTGATCTTCATGATCGCTTCGAACTTGTCCGCCGGAAAGTCCTCAATCGGCGCGACATGCTGGATACCGGCATTGTTGACGATGATGTCCGGCCCGCCCAGCTCGGCATGGCACCGCGCGACCATCGCCGCGATCTCGCCCGGCTTGGTCATGTCCGCCGCATCGTATAGCGCCTTCGCCCCGCTCGTCTCGGCGAGCGCGGCCCGCTCCTTCTCGATCCCGGCCGCATCGCCGAACCCGTTGATCACCACGCTGGCGCCTTCGGCCGCGAACGCCTTGGCATAAGCCAGCCCGATGCCCGACGTCGATCCCGTGACGATCGCGCTCTTGCCCTTCAGGAACATCGCTGAAACTCCTTATACCTGCTGTTCGATTGATACCGGCTTGCGCACCAGATCGAAGGCGGCGCTCTTGCCCGTCTCGATATTGGCCGCCACCACTTGCGCATTGGCCATCGTCTCGGCAACCGCTTCCAGCCCTGCCGCCCAATGCTCGCGCATCGTTCGCGTGGAGAATTCGAAGTCGCGACTGCCGCCTTCCCACGCATTGGCGCGGTAGACGAGCTGGACGAGGTTGACCGCATCCTCCGCCGATCGTGCGGCGAGCGCCTGCACGTCGGGATCGTCCAGCATCGCCGCCGGCAGTTTGTCGAGCACGCGGCGCATCGCTTCGCGGTCCTGCCGTACGCGCATCACCTGATCCGACACCTGGCGCGTCCTGCTGGAGAACAGGATTTCCTTCTGCCGCGCCGCGACGTCCATGATCGTGCGTGGGCGATCCGCCGCCGCTGCAAACAGATCGACTTGGAACGCCAGCAGATCGCCCTGCTGATGATCCAGCACATGCGTCAGCGGCGTGTTCGATACCAGCCCGCCGTCCCAATACAGCCGCCCGTCGATCTCCACCGGCGGCAATCCCGGCGGCAACGCGCCCGACGCCATGATGTGCCGCGCGTCGATCCGCGTCTCGGTCGTATCGAAATAGCGGAAGTTCCCGTTCTCGACATCCACCGCGCCGACCGACAACCGCACGTCGCCATTGTTCAGCCGGTCCCAGTCGACCAGTTCGTCCAACGTCGCCTGTAACGGCGCGGAATCGTAGAAGCTCATCGCCTCCATCGATCCAGGCGCGGCGAAGACGGGCGGCACCATGCGCGGCGAGAAGAAGCCCGGGACGCCTGCCATCATCACGAAGCCCGCCGACCATTCGTGGACGAATTCGCGCACCATGTCGTTGGGAAAGATCGGAAAACTCGGAAGCGCACCCGTCACCTTGTTCCAGAAGGCGTGCAGCCGTTCGACGCGCAAGTCTGCCGGATTGCCAGCATACAGCGCCGCATTCACCGCCCCGATCGAGATGCCCGCCACCCAGTCGACATCGATCCCGCTGCCCGCCAGCCCCTCGATCACGCCCGCCTGATAACTGCCCAGCGCGCCACCGCCTTGCAGGACGAGCGCCACGCAATCGGGGAGCGGAAGCGATTTCGCGCGGCGGCGGCGCCCGGATCGGGGCTGGGGTTCGACATCGGCCATTGATATGGGTCATGGGCCAGCCGCGCGCCGGGATCAACGGCCACGTCGATCGCCGCGCGTTCCGACAAATTCAACCGCCGCTTGCAACAACACCGCCGACTGATCATTCATACCGCAACGACAACGATTTAAGGCGCCCGGCAATGCGGCTCGACGATTTCGATCCCAATATCAATGTCGAGGACCAGCGCGGTGCCAGCGGCGGCGGGTTTGGCGGCGGGGGCGGCGGCATGTTGCTCGGGCTGCTGCCGATGGTCTTCAGCCGCTTCGGCTGCGGCGGAGTCGCCATCCTGCTGATCGGTCTGGCGGTGTTCGGCGGGTTCGGATCGATCCTGGGCGGCGGCGGCGGCCCCGCCCCTACGTCGCGCGTCGGCCAATCGAGCGAACGGCAGGCGGGCACCGACACCGCGAGCAGCTGCACCCTGAATGACGAAAGCAAGGCGGCGTGCAACGCCTTCAGTTCGGCAGACAAGACGTGGAAGCAATTGCTCGGGTCCGAATTCCGCGCGCCAAAACTCGTTTTCTTCGGCTCGCAGGGCGGACAATCCGGCTGCGGTGCGGCGCAAAGCGCGATGGGGCCATTCTATTGCCCGAGCGATCAGGGCATCTATCTCGACACCAACTTCTTCAACGAACTCGCCACCCGCTTCGGCGCGAAAGGCGATTTCGCGCAGGACTATGTGATCGCGCACGAATTCGGCCATCACGTTCAGAACCTGCTCGGCACGTCGACACAGGTCCAGCAGCAACAGGCGCAATCGAGCCGCACGGAGGGCAACGCACTATCCGTCCGCCTCGAACTGCAGGCGGATTGCTTCGCCGGCGTCTGGGCCGCGCAGAACCGCGACCGGATGGAACCCGGCGATCTGGAAGAAGGCATGACCGCCGCCCACGCGATCGGCGACGACACGCTGCAACAGAAATCGCAGGGCCGCGTCGTCCCCGACAGCTTCACGCACGGATCTTCGCAACAGCGCCAGGCCTGGCTCAAGCGCGGTCTCGACAGCGGCGACCCGCGCCAGTGCGATACGTTCAGCGGCGCGATCTGACGGGGCGGGGAAGCCGCGAATTTTATGTGACCTTCGCGCGGTCGAAACGAGACGGGCGGGCTTGAGGGACAGGTGCTTCGACAGGCTCAGCACGAACGGGAATATGGGGTCCAGCGCGAAAAAGCGTAGGGACCTTATTCCAAACCGTTCGTGCTGAGCTTGTCGAAGCACCTCCCTACCCGGTCGCTCCCCCAACCGCTCACCCCAACCTCTCACCCCCCGTTCGTTTCGAGCGAAGTCGAGAAACAAACCCCGCGCTCCGTCGCAAAGGTTTCTCGACTACGCTCGAAACGAACGGAAAATGAGGGATTCCCATCAACCCCCCGTTCGTGCTGAGCCTGTCGAAGCACCTGCCTCCCGGACCCAACCACCCTAACAACGCAGCCTCAAAACCCCTCGGGCAGATCCACCGGGCCGATCGCCTCGCAATAGCGCGTCACCGCATATCGGTCCGTCATCCCTGCGATGAAATCCGCGATATGCCGGCTCCGCCCCGGCTCACCCGCCGGTAGCCGCCGCGACCATTCGCCCGGCATCAACCCCGGATCGGCATGATAGGCCGCGAACAACCCCGCGACGACGCCGTGCGCCGCCTCCGCCGCCGCCAGTTGGCGCGGATGATGATACAGGTTCGCGTACATGAAGCGTTTCAACTCACGCTCGTCCTCGCGCATCCCGTCCGAAAATCCGACCAGCTGCCCCGCCGCGCGAACGTCTTCCGCGGTCTCGATCCGCGCCTCGGCCAGCCGTCGCCAGGTTTCGGCGATCACGTCGTTGACCATCGCGCCGATCTGCGCGCGGATCAGCTCGCCGACCAGCCGTTCGGGCCGGATATCGTCATTGTCGGAACAAGTCTGGTGCCAGCCGCGCGCGACGAAACCGACCGCCATCATCTGATCGACCGTCAACAGCCCGGCACGCAACCCGTCGTCGATATCGTGATTGTCGTATGCGATATCGTCCGCGATCGCCGCGACTTGAGCCTCCAGGCTGGGCCAGCGCCCCAGATCCAGCGGGAACGCCGCATCCGCCTCGGCCAGCGCCCAGCCCGGTGCCGCGATCGGGCCGTTATGCTTCGCCAATCCCTCCAGCGTTTCCCAGGTCAGGTTCAACCCGGGCCAGCGCGGATAGGGGGAATCGATCGTCATCAGAGCGCGCAGCGTGTTGCCGTTATGGTCGAAGCCGCCCCGCCCGGCCAGCGCCGCCTGCAACGCATCCTCGCCCGCATGGCCGAACGGAGGATGGCCGATATCGTGCGCCAGGCACAATGCCTCGGTCAGATCCTCGTTCAGCCCCAGCGCGCGCGCGATCGTCCGTCCGATCTGCGCGACCTCCAGACTGTGCGTCAGTCGAACGCGGAAATGGTCGCCGTCCGGCGCCAGGAACACCTGCGTCTTGTGCCGCAACCGGCGAAAACTGATCGAGTGGATGATCCGGTCGCGGTCGCGCTGAAACGCGTCGCGCGGCCCGCGCACCGAGCCCGTGCGTTCGGCATGCAGCCGGCCCCGGCTATGATCCGGGTCGGAGGCCCAGCGCGCAGGCATGATCACGCGCGCGGCGCGCTCGCGGTCAGGGCCCTCACTTGCCGGCCAACCGGGTGACCTTCTGCCCCGCCTCGCTGGTGAACGCGAATCCGGACACACCTTCCTTCGCCAGCGTGTTGACGAACGAGCGTGCCTCCGCATCGGTCTTGAATGGCCCGGTCAGCACGCGGTTGGTCGCGCGCAACGGCGTCATCCAGCCGCTCTTGCCCTTGAACGCAGCGGGCGCCTTCTCACGCACCTTCGACCATTCCTTCGGCAGGTCGCCCTCGTTCGCGCCGCCCGCCACCTGCACCCAGATACGCGACGGCTCCAGCAGCTTGGGATCGTTTTTCTTCTTCAGGTCCTCCGCCGCCTTCTTGGCATCGGCAAGCTTCTTCGCATCGGCGATCTTCTTGTCGGCCAATTTCTTGTCGGCCAGCTTTTTATCCGCGAGCTTCTTGTCGGCAAGCCTCTTATCCGCTGCTGCCTTATCGGCAGCCGTCTTGTCAGCCAGCGCCTTTGCCTGAAGCGCCGCCGTGTCCGGTTCGGTACGGACCGGAGCACGTGCGATCGGCCGGATCGGCCTTGCCTCGGCAATCCGCACCGGCTCGGGTTCGGATGCCGGCTGCGACACTTCCAGTTCCGATCCCGGCACCGTGATGTTGGCGATGATCGCCGCCAGGATCGGATCCTCGCCCTTCACCGGGCCGGGGACGGGCGGAAGCGGCTTGATCGTGCTGGCGGTCGGCGCTGCCGCGGTCACGACCGGCGACGGATAAGCCCCCTCTCCGCTTAGTCGCGACGAACTGATCGTCGGGGCGGCTGCCACCGTTGCCGGGGAAGTAATCGGGGCCGGGGCCGGGGCCATCGTGGCAGGCGTGGTCGTAGCGTTAGGCGCCGTCGCGACCGTGGCAGACGGTGAGGACGCCACCACCTGCCGGCCGATCGGCTCATACGGGCCAGCCGCTTCCTCCAGCACCTGCGGCCGCGCGGACGGCGCGACCGTGCGACCCGCCGCGACGCGAACATCCGTCTCCGCCGCCGCGCGATTGGGTTGCACCTCGCGACGTGGAACCGGCAATGCACTCGGCAGGCTGCCCCGGTTCGACGCCAGCGCAACCGACGGATTCGTCCGTGCGGGCGCGACTTGCGTCGGGGCGGAATAGGACGGCGCCGTATTCACGGGCGCGGAATAGGTCGGGCGGTTGGGCAAGGGCTGCACCATCGCCACCGCCGCCCCCTGATAGGCGGGCGGCGGCGGCAGCGGAACGGGTGCCGCCTGCGCTACCGCGACGTTCACCTTGTCCCGCTTGTTCCGCTTGCGATCGCGCTTGTTGTTCCTGCCGGACGTATCCGCCGCCGGCTGCGGCGTCACCGAAGCGAGCGCGACGGGCTTGTCCGGATCCGGCGGCAACACGCCGAGCGCAGGCGCCATCCGCGCATCCGCCAGCCGCATCGGCGTCGTCCGGACCTCGCCGAAATGCACCGCGAACGCGCGATCGGCCGGGCGCAACGTCGGCAGCTTCTCGAAGAACGGTTGCAGCCCCTGGCTCAGCCCGCCCGGCATCATGCTCTGCGCGATCTTCTCCGCCCCGCGCCCGTCGCCGGTCATCGCCAGGATGAAGGCGCGCGCGCGCCACGCACCCCGGTCGCTGCGCCGCAGCAGCGGATCGATCTGCGCCAGCGCCTGGTCCTTCTTGCCCGAAATTCCCAGCGACAGCGCGTAGCGGCGCGTCGTCTCGTCGATCCCCACCGCACTCAGACTGCCCGATTTCAGCGCCAGCCTATAATCACGCTGCGCCCGCTCCTGCTCGCCGATCAGATCGTAGGCGAGACCGCGGTCCGCCGCGAAAGTCCGCACGTCGCCGCGCAGCTGTTCCGCCTCGACGAACCGGCGCAGCGCCTCGCCCGGACGCCCGGCGCGGAGCAGTATAACCCCCTTGCCCGCCTTGATCCGCGCATTGTTCGGATCGATCCGTTCCGCCCGCGCGAAGAAGCCCGCCGCCGCCGTCGTATCGTCCAGCTTCAGCGTCAGTTCGCCCGCGCGCACCATCGCCAGCACGTCCGTCGGGTTCGCCGCGAGCGAGCGCATTTCGCTGGCCAGCTGATCCGCCGGCGAAATCTGCTGGACGTACGGCACTTGCGCGTCGGCGGCGGGAATGGATACGACCATGCCGATGGCGATCGCGGCGGCAGACGTCAGGACTTTCTGTTTCATGAGCGGTAAAGCCTAGACGCCAGCTTGGCTGAACCGGCAATGTCCGACGCGATCCCTGCGCGACCAGACGACGTACATCGGCGACAAACAGGCGCCGCAACGGGCGTAGCGGTCAAGCAACCAATCCTCGCACAGTTCGGGTCGGGCGACAGCGGCGCAGCACGACGCCCGCGTCCCGCAAACCTTGCCCATTCAACCGCGACCGATCTCGACCGCGAAACCCCGGCGCGATCGCGAAGGGATCGGCGGAAATCCCGCCGATCCCACTCGAATCACTGATTGTTCTGGCGATGCAGGAAACGCGGGATATCCAGGGCACCCTTGTCGCCCTGCTCGCCCTCGTCATCGCGTGCGGCGCCGCGCGTCGCACCCGACATGCGTTCGAACAACGTCCCGCCCAGCTTGACGCGCGGTGCGGGCGCGACCGGCTCGGCCGGCGCTTCCGGCGTCGCGGCATCGGCGGCGGCACCCGGCGACAACCAGCGGCGACGCGCACCGCCATCACCCACGTCCTGCGCAGGCGCAGCAGGTTCGTCCCCGAACGTGATCGGCGTCTTCATCGCGGGCGCAGGTGCGGTCGTGACTGGCGGTGCCTCGACATCGCTGCCCAGCACCAGCTCGTCCGTATCGTCCTGCATCGCCGGCTGCGCGACGGTTTCCGGCTCGGGCGCGGAACCCGACGCATCTTCCATTGTCGGCGCGGGCTCGACCAAAGGCGCAACCGCGACGGGTGCCGGCTCTTCGGGCTTGCGCGGCGAACCGAAGCTGAACGCGCGCGACGACGGCATCGCTTCCGGCGGACGCGCCGTAGCCTCTATACCGGTCGCGACGACCGACACGCGGATCTTGCCTTCCAGCTCAGGATTGAACGCCGAACCCCAGATGATGTTCGCATCTTCGTCGACCAGCTCACGGATGTGGTTCGCGGCCTCGTCGACTTCCAGCAGGCGCATATCGTCGCCGCCGGTGATCGAGACGATGACGCCCTTCGCACCCTTCATCGACACGCCGTCGAGCAGCGGGTTGGCGATCGCCTTCGACGCCGCCTCGATCGCGCGATTGTCGCCGGTCGCTTCGCCGGTGCCCATCATCGCCTTGCCCATTTCCTGCATCACGGAACGGACGTCGGCGAAATCCAGGTTGATCAGGCCGGGCATGACCATCAGGTCGGTGATGCCGCGCACGCCCTGCTGCAGCACCTCGTCCGCCATCTGGAACGCCTCCTTGAAGGTAGTGTTCGCATTGGCGACCAGGAACAGGTTCTGGTTCGGAATGACGATCAGCGTGTCGACGAACTTCTGCAGTTCCTCGATGCCCGCCTCTGCGCTCTTGGCGCGGCGGCTGCCCTCGAACGCGAACGGCTTGGTCACCACGCCGACGGTCAGGATGCCCATGTCGCGCGCGGCCTTGGCGATGACCGGAGCGGCGCCCGTGCCCGTACCGCCACCCATGCCGGCGGCGATGAAGACCATGTGGCTGCCCTCCAGCGTCTTGGCGAGCTGGTCGATCGTTTCCTCGGCGGCGGCGCGGCCGATCTCGGGCCGACTACCGGCGCCAAGCCCCTGCGTGATCTTCGCGCCAAGCTGGATGCGCTGCGACGCGCTCGACTGCTTCAACGCCTGCGCGTCGGTGTTCGCGACAAGGAAATCGACACCCTGAACCTCGGCGCGGATCATGTTGGCGATCGCGTTGCCGCCCGCGCCGCCCACGCCGATCACCGCGATGCGCGGGGTCAATTCGTCGACTTCCGGGGCGAGAAATTCGATGCTCATGCTAAGGTCTCCAACGCGCGCCCACACCCCGGCGCGATAGGTTTCATGATAGTCGTTCTGCACCAACACTCATGCACGTGCCAGCGCGAAAGCAACGGGATGTCGTAATTCTTCAATAATTCGCCCGTGCCATCGCGATCAGCCGGCGGATCGCACCCAGGCCCTTCGGCCGATGCACCGTCTGATGCTTGGTCGACAGCGAGCGGAGATCGACCGGATCGGACGCGGCATAGAAAGCCAGTCCTGCCAGCGTCGCGAAGGCGGGGCCCGAATGCGCATCCGGCAGGGCGGTCAGCCCGCGCGGACGCCCGACGCGCACCGACCGGCCGAGCGCCTGTTGCGCATAATCCGCCACGCCCTTCAATTCCGCGCCGCCACCGGTCAGCACCACCTGACGCCCGACCGGCCCGGAAAACTTCAACTCCGTCAGCGCCTTCTGCACTTCGCCGATCAGATGATCGAGCCGCTGGCGGATCACCGCGATCAATTGCGCGCGCGTGATGCGGCTACCCTCGGCCTGGCCGTCCTCGCTTATCGGCGCGACATCGATCATGTCGTGATTGTCGCGTGGCGATGCGTTGGCGGAACCGTAGAAGCATTTCAGCCGCTCCGCCTGCGCGCGGCTCGTGCCGAATGCGCTGGCGATATCGTCGGTAATGTCCTGCGCGCCGTACGGGATCGAGGTCAGCCCGACCAGCATGCCACCGGCGAACAGCGAAACGTTGGTGATCCCCGCGCCCATCTCGATCAGCGCGACGCCCAGTTCGCGTTCCTCGTCGCTCAGGCATGCCATGCCGGTCGCGACCGGTGCGGCGATGATCGACTTCACTTCCAGATGCGCATTGGCGACGCACAGCCCCAGGTTGCGCACCGGCGATCCGTCCGCCGCGACGACGTGGATGTGCACGCCCAGCCGGTCGGCATGCAGGCCCAGCGGCTTCTTCACCCCCGTCAGCCCGTCCAGCGTGTACAAGGCCGGCTGCGCGTGCAGCACCATCCGGCCCGCGGGATCGATCGATTCCCGCCCGGCATGCAGCAACGCGTCGATATCGGATTGCTCGACGCGGTGACCGCCCAGTTCGAACTCGATCGACGCGACGTCGCTCACCAACCCGCCAGCGGAAAAGCTGACCCACACGTTCTGGATGTTGACGCCCGCGATCCGTTCCGCCTGCTCGACCGCCTCGCGCACCGCCGCCTCGGTCGCGTCCGCATCGGCGATATAGCCGCGCTTGACGCCCCGGCTCTCGCGCTGCCCCGTGCCGAGCACGATCAATTCGCCGCCATCGCCCTTTTGCGCGATCATCGCCGAAACCTTGGACGACCCGATGTCGAGCGCCGTGATCAGCCCCTCTGGTGCTACCTTCGCCATGCCTGTTACCCCTGCCCCGAAGCGCCACTACGGACGATCGTCTTCTTCGCCTCTATCACAGCCGGTTTCGTAGCGGAATCCTTGTCGTTCGGGTCCGTTATCGCGCGTCCTTCCGCTTCGCCCGGGCGCCGCGCGACCAACCGGCTCGGGTCGCGCATGTCGAACCGCAGCCAGCCTTTGCCCAGCAACGGCTTCACGCCGTCCAGTTCGGCGAACTTCACCAGTGCCCGCGCCGCCGCACCTTCGCCCTCCGGCAGGGCCAAAGTCTCGCCGCTTTCGAACGTCAGGTTCCAGCGCCGGTTGCCGACCCAGGTCGCCGCCTTGACGCTCGGCCGCAGTGCGGGAGCCGCAGTCAGCAGCTTCTGGTACGCCGCTTCCTGCGTATTCGCACCCGGCCCGATAACCAGCGGCAGATCGGGCATCGCATCCGCGCTGACGCGTTCCAGCCACACGCCGTTCGACCCGATCAGCGACAATTGCCCATGATCCTGCCACACCGCCGTCGGCTTCCGCTCGACGATGTGCACCAGCAGAGTGTCGGGCAGCCGGCGCGAGACGTGCGCGTCTTCGATCCAGCCATATTGCAGCAGCTTGGCGCGCGTGTCCTGCAAGCTGACCAACGGCATCGCACGCGATTTCTGGTCCAGCGCGACGGCATAGACCGACATCCGGTCCATCCGGCTCAGCCCCGTCACCTCGATCTGCTCGACACGGAAACCCGCGCGTCCGACGCCTTCGGCCAGCGCCGTGCCGATCGCGGCGGGAACCCCCGCCCATACCGCCAGCGTTCCGAGGCCAGCGATCACCGCGCCGGTAATCGTCCAGGTCGCGATCCGGTGCAAAGCGACTTCGCTGATCGGCAGGGCGGCGATGATCCGGTCGATCATCGACACGCGCGCCGCCTTGCGCTTCTGCACCGGCCGTCCCGGCGTGCTCCGCTTGAGCGTACGGCTGCTCATCGCTCGCGCACTCCGCCCCGAACGCCGTCGTCCCCGCGAAGGCGGGGATCCATAAGCCCCGCCAGTCGTGATCGACCACCAACGCCAGCCACTATGGATCCCCGCCTGCGCGGGGATGACGACAACCGAAGGAGTGCAATCACCCCCATCACGCCAGAGCCTCGTCCACGATCCGCTGCACCAGTTCGGGATAGCTCATTCCGTTGTGCCGCGCCTGTTCCGGCACCAGGCTCAGCGCCGTCATGCCCGGCTGCGTGTTCACCTCCAGCAGGAACAATCCGTCCACACCGCGCTCGTCATCCCACCGGAAATCCGCCCGCGAACATCCCTTGCACCCCAGCAACCGGTGCGCTTCCACCGCCAGCGCCTTGCACGCTTCGGTAATCTCGTCCGGCACGTCGGCGGGATAGATATGTTCGGTCAGGCCGTCGGTATATTTGGATTCATAATCGTAAAAGCCGCTCTTGGGCTTCAACTCGGTCACGCCCAGCGCTTCGTTGCCCAGCACCGCCGTGGTCAGTTCGCGCCCCCGGATGAAGGGTTCGGCCAGCAGTTCGTCGAATTCCTGCCACGGCCCCACCGATGCTGCGGCGATCGGATTGCCATAGTTCCCCTGATCCGTGACGATCGCGACGCCGACCGACGATCCTTCGTTGACCGGCTTCAGCACATACGGGCGCGGCAGCGGATCGGCCTCGAACAGCGTTTCGGTCTTCACGATCCGCCCGCCGGGCATCGGGATGCCGTGCGGCACCAGCGCCTGTTTCGTCAGCACCTTGTCGATCGCGATGACCGAGGTCGCGAGGCCGCTATGCGTGTATTTCAGACCCATCAGGTCGAGCAGACCCTGCACCGACCCGTCCTCGCCCGGCGTACCGTGCAGCGCGTTGAAGACGATATCCGGCGCGATCTCCTTCAGCCGCGTGGCGACGTCGCGGTCCATGTCGACGCGCGTCACCCGGTGGTCGAGCGATTCCAGCGCATCCGCGACGCCCGCGCCCGACAGCAGCGAAACCTCACGCTCGGCGGACCAGCCCCCCATCAGCACGGCGATATGCAGCTTGCTCACGTCTTCACCTCGATATGGTCGGGGGCCGCATCATCGGCCGCCCGGCCGACGCGCTGGATTTCCCATTCCAGTTCCACCCCGGATTGCGCCCGCACCCGCGCCCGGACGTCCTCGCCCAGCGCCTCGATCTCGGCACTCGTCGCCGATCCAAGGTTGAGCAAAAAGTTACAATGTTTCTCCGATACCTGCGCATCGCCACGCGTCAGCCCCCGGCATCCCGCCGCATCGACCAAGGCCCAGGCCTTGTGCCCGTCCGGATTCTTGAACGTCGATCCGCCGGTGCGCGACCGCAACGGTTGCGACGCTTCGCGCTCGGACGAGATTCGATCCATCTCCGCCTGGATCGTCGCCGGGTCCTCGGCATGCCCCCGGAACGTCGCGCAGACCACGATCGCGCCGTCGGGCAGCGCACTGTGGCGATACGTGTAGCCGAGCGCCCCGACGTCCAACGTGACACAGTCGCCCGATCGCAACACGACGTCGCACTCGACCAGAACGTCCTTCACCTCGCGCCCATACGCGCCGCCGTTCATCCGCACGAAACCGCCGACCGTGCCGGGGATCGATCGCAGGAATTCGAACGCGCCAATGCCCGCGTCCCGCGCCTTGGACGATACCAGTATTCCTGATGCCCCGCCGCCGCAGCGCAAGGTCACTTCGTCCAGCCGATCGACCTGTGCGAACGCCTTGCCCAGCCGCACGACCACGCCCGGCACCCCGCCGTCGCGCACGATCAGGTTCGATCCCAGCCCCAGCGCCATGACCGGCACGGCCGGATCCAGACCGCGTAGGAACGCGCTAAGGTCGTCCTCGTCCTTCGGTTCGAATAACCACTCCGCCGCCCCGCCCGATTTGAACCAGACGAGCGGCGCCAGCGGCGCATTCGCCGTTAACCGGCCACGCACCTCTCTAAGCCCCTCCCCTTTAGGAGTGCCGGGTGAATAGCCCCCGGGCTATTCAGGTCAGGCTGGGAGCCTGACCGACCCGGCACTGGGTTGGGGTGGGGCCGTTCCGCAGATGCCGACGCAGCAGAATGAGGCAAGCCCCCCACCCCCGGCCCCTCCCCTTAAGGGGAGGGGGAAGAAGAAGGCGCGCCGTCGTTCACCGCGCGGCCTCGATCGCATCAGCCAGGCCCGCGGCCCATTTCGTGATGTCGCCCGCGCCCAGGCACACGACCATGTCGCCCGACTGCACCACGCCCGCCAGCGTTTCGGCCAGCGCGCCCGCATCCGCCACCGTCATCGCCGACCGGTGCCCGCGCCGCTTCAATCCCTCGACCAGAGCCTCCGCAGAAACGCCCTCGATCGGCTGTTCACCCGCGGCATAGACCGGCGTCACCAGCACCATGTCGGCGTCGTTGAACGCCTGCTGGAATTCCTCCATCAGATTGCCCAGCCGGGTAAAACGATGCGGCTGCACCACCGCGATCACGCGGTTCTCCACGCCCTCGCGCGCCGCCGCCAGCACTGCCTTGATCTCGACCGGGTGGTGTCCGTAATCGTCGATGATCGTCGCGCGCCCCCCATTTTCGAGGGCCACTTCACCCACCTTGGTGAAGCGCCGCTTCACGCCGCCGAACTTGGCGAAACCGGTGCGGATCGTGTCGTCGGGAATCCCCATCTCCAGCGCGACGCCGATCGCCGACAGCGCGTTCTGCACGTTGTGCCGGCCGGGCATCGGCAATTCGATCCCCTCGATCGAGCGGACCGTGCCGTCGCGGCTGCGCACCAAGCACTCGAACCGGTTGCCGCCCGGGATCGGCGTCACGTTCACGCCGCGCACGTCCGCCTGCGCGGCGAACCCGTACGTCACGACGCGTCGGTCGCGCACGCGCGGAATGATCGCCTGCACCTCGGGATGATCGAGGCACAGCAACGCCGCGCCGTAAAAGGGCACGTTCTCGACGAACTCGACGAACGCATCCTTCACCGCATCGAACGATCCGTAATGGTCCAGATGCTCGGGGTCGATATTCGTGACGACCGCGATCGTCCCGTCCAGCCGCAGGAAGCTGCCATCGCTTTCGTCCGCCTCGACCACCATCCAGTCGCTCGCGCCCAGCCGCGCGTTGGAGCCGTAGCTGTTGATAATCCCGCCGTTGATGACGGTCGGATCCACCCCGCCCGCGTCCAGCAGCGCCGCGATCATGCTCGTCGTCGTCGTCTTGCCGTGCGTCCCCGCCACCGCGACGGTCGATTTCAGCCGCATCAGTTCGGCCAGCATCTCCGCGCGCCGCACCACCGGGATGCGCCGCTCCAGCGCGATCTCGACTTCCGGATTGGAGCGCACGATCGCGGTCGAGGTGACCACCACCGCCGCATCGCCGACATTCTCCGCAGCATGGCCGATCGCGACGCGGATGCCCTTGTCGCGCAATCCCTGCACGACATAGCCCTCCGCTACGTCCGACCCCTGCACGTCATAGCCGAGGTTCTTCATCACCTCAGCGATGCCGGACATGCCGATCCCGCCGATGCCGACGAAATGGATCGTCCCGATATCGGTTGCGACACCCCTCATCTGTTCAGTCCCGTCATGCGAAGCTCGGCTTTCTATTGGGCAGCGACACGCCGATCGGCATGTCGCCCAGCGGCGCGTCCAGGTTTTCCACCAGATCCGCCAGATCGCGCGCCGCATCCGGCCGTCCGCAACTGCGCGCGCGCCCCGCGGCATTCTGCAGCGCCGCCGGGTCGAGCCCCAGCCGCTGCATCTGCTTGGCGAGTTCGACCGGCGTGAAGGCGGTTTGCGCGATCGTCCGCGCGCCGCCCGCGTCGGTCATCTCCTTCGCGTTCGCCGTCTGGTGATCGTCGGTCGCGGATGGCAGCGGCACCAGGATCGCGGGCCGTCCGGCACAGGTCAGTTCCGCCAGCGTCGACGCCCCCGCCCGCGCGATCACCAGATGCGCCCAGGCCAATTGCTCCGGCATATCCGGCAGATAGGTCGCCAGTTCCGCCGCGATCGACAGGTCGGCATATTTGGCCCGCGCCGCATCGATATCCTCGATCCGCGCCTGATGAGTCACCTGCAACCGCCGCCGGAACGCGATCGGCAACAGCGACAGGCCATCCGGCACGACCTGGCTCAGCACGCTCGCGCCCTGGCTGCCGCCCGTGACCAGCACGCGAAAGATCCCGTCTTCCTCCAGCAGCGGATAGGGCTGCGATCGCAGCGCCAGCACCGCATCCCGCACCGGATTGCCGACCAGATGCGCCTTGCCGCGATACTTCTCCTTTAGTCGCGCGACATTGGCATAGGAGGTCGCGATCGCATCCACCCGCCCAGCGACGAGCCGGTTGACCCGCCCCAGCACCGCATTCTGTTCGTGCACGGCGGTCGGTATGCCCGCCTTGAACGCCGCCAGCAGCGCGGGCAGCGCGGGATATCCGCCGAAGCCGATCACCGCCGCAGGCTTCTGGTGACGATACAGCTCGATCGCCTGCGCGCGCCCCGCGATCATCGCGCGTGCCGCCTTCGCCCAGCCGATCGGCCCGCCCGCCAGCCGCCCGGCCGGCAGAACATGGGTCTGCACCTTGTCGAACAGCCCCGGAAACCGCACGCCGCGATCGTCGCTGATCAGCGATACATGATGACCGCGCCGCCCCAGCTCCGCTGCCAGCGACGCCGCCGGCACCATGTGCCCGCCGGTGCCGCCCGCCGCGAGTACGTAATGCTTCTGTCCACTCATCGAACGAACCTCATTCGCCGCTCCACCGCGCGATATAGGGGGAGCGCGATACGAACGGGTTCCGCCGCGTGAATGCAAGCAGCAATCCCATCCCGATCGACAGCGCGATCAACGAAGATCCGCCGTAAGAAATGAACGGCAACGTCATGCCCTTGCTCGGCGCCATGCCCGTATTTACCGCCATGCTGATCAGCGCCTGTGCCCCGAATTGGGTCGCCAGCCCCGCCGCCGCGTACAGACGGAACTCGTCCTGCTCGTCCAGCAGCTTCACGAACACGCGCACCACCACCGCCAGGAACAGGATGGCGATCACCGCGCACGCGATCAGCCCGAACTCCTCGCCGATCACCGAATAGATGTAATCGGTATGGCCCTCCGGTAGGCGGAACTTCATCGTCCCGCCGCCCGGCCCGGTCCCGCGCCATCCGCCCGCGGTGATCGCATTGTGCGCCGCATTGGTCTGGAAATTGTCCGACGCCCCCTCGCCCACGCCCGGGAACAGGAACGCATCGATGCGCACCCGCGCCGTGTCGTAGAACAGATACGCCGCGACCAGCCCGATCGGCACGCACCCGATCAGCGCCGCCATGATCTTCACCGGCGTGCCCGATATCATCAGCAACGCGATCCACACCGAACAGAACACCACCGTCTGGCCGAAATCGGGTTGCAGCATCAGCAGCATCGCGACGAACGCGGTCAAGGCACCGGTGATGACGACGACGGGCAGTTCACTGTCCTGCGCGCGCAAGGACAACAGCCACGCGGTCGTGACAATGAAACACGGTTTCAGGAATTCGGACGGCTGCAACAGCGACAGGCCGAAATCCAGCCAGCGCGTCGCACCGTTGCGCGTCACGCCGATGAACGGCACCGCGATCAGCATCGCCAGGCAGACCGCCGTTCCGATCAACGCCATCCGCCGCGCCATCGGCACCGGCAACATCGACGTCACGAACAGGACGGGCAGCGACACGCCGACCCAGCCCAGCTGCCACCACAGATAATACAAAGCAGGGATATGATGCTTGTCGTCCGAATAACGCTGCGCCGCCGATGGGCTCGCCGCGCCGACCGCGACCAGCCCGACCGCGATCAGCAACATCGTCAGCAACAGCAGAACGCGGTCGATATCCCAGAACCACATGCCGAGCGCGGATCGGTCGCCCCGCCCACCGCGATTCTTCATCCGGCTGATCAGGCCGGCTTTCTGGGGCGCGCGAACATCGGTCATGCCAAGGCCTCCACCGCCTGCCGGAACTGGTCGCCGCGATCCTCGAAATCGCGAAACTGGTCGAACGACGCGCAGGCCGGCGACAGCAGCACCGTCTCGCCCGGCTGCGCCTGCGCCCGCGGCGCTGGTGACCGCCGCGGACAGCGTGCCGCTCTGCTCGACCGGCATATGATCCTTGAGGATGTCGGCGAACTTCGCCCCCGAAGACCCGATCGTATAGGCGCGCACGACATGCCCGAAACTCGGCGCGCAGGCGTCGAGATCGTCGCTCTTCGATTGCCCGCCAAGGATCCAGTGGACCCGGTCGAACGCCGCCAGCGCCGGCGCGACGGCTTCCGGATTGGTCGCCTTGCTGTCGTTGACGAACGCGACATTGTTCCTGGTCGCGACCAGTTCCATCCGGTGCGGCAAACCGGTGAAGGTGCGCAACGCCGCTGCGATCACGTCCTCCGCAACGCCCAGCCGACGCGCCACCGCAACCGCCGCCTGCACGTTCGACCGGTTATGCGGTCCCTGCAAGTTCGGCCACTCGCTTTGATCGCCGACCGCCACGTCGCCGATGATCTCGACCGTCGGGCTTTCCCAATCGTCCAGAATGGCGAACTCCGCCAGCGCGGCGCCATCCAGCACGGCAAGCATCTCGGCCGACTGCATCGCGATCAGCCGCGCCTTCGACGCCGCATAATCCGCCAGCCCGTCATACCGGTCGAGATGATCCGGCGTCACGTTCAGCAACACCGCGACATCGCAATCCAACGTCTGCGTCAGGTCGATCTGATAGCTCGACAGTTCCAGCACATAGACGCCACCCTCCGGCAGCGGCTCCTGCTCCAGGATCGGCAACCCGATATTCCCGCCCAGCCGCGACGGCACCTCCGCGGTGCGCAGGATATGGTGGATCAACGACACCGTCGTCGACTTACCGTTCGTCCCCGTGACGCCGACCACCTTGTGCGCAGGCAATCCGGTCTGCGCCTGCGCGAACAGTTCGATATCCCCAATGATCGGCACCCCCGCCGCCCGAGCCTTCGCCGCCACCGGATGCCGGTTCAACGGCACCCCCGGCGACACGACCAGCGCGTGGAAGCCAGCGAGGTCGATCACTTCCGGATCACCAACTTCTAAAGCCCTCTCCCCGCTTGCGGGGAGAGGGTTGGTAGAGGGGCAGTGTCGAGCGAAGGGACTTCCGACTGCCCCTCTCCCCAACCCTCTCCCCGCTTGCGGGGAGAGGGAGCTAAAGCATCCCGCCGTCCCGCATCCGAATCCCACGCCACTACGCTCGCCCCGCCGGCCACCAGCGCACGCACAGTCGCCGCACCGGACCGCGCCAGCCCCAGCACCGCAAAGCGCTTGCCTGCCCAGGCATCGGAAGAAATCACCGCAGCTTCAACGTAGACAGACCAGCCAGCGCCAGCACGAACGCGATGATCCAGAACCGGATCACGACCGTCGCCTCGGCCCAGCCCAATTGTTCGAAATGGTGGTGGATCGGCGCCATGCGGAACACGCGCTTGCCGGTGCGCTTGTAGAAGAACACCTGGATGATGACGCTCAGCGCCTCCATCACGAACAGGCCGCCGATGATGCCCAGCACGATCTCGTGATGCGCGACGACAGAGATCGCGCCCAGCGCGCCGCCAAGCGCGAGGCTGCCCGTATCGCCCATGAAGACCGCAGCAGGTGGTGCGTTGAACCACAGGAACGCCAGCCCCGCGCCTACGATCGCGCCGCAGAAGATCGCCAGTTCGCCCGCGCCCGGCACATGCGGAATCCCCAGATACGCTGCGAACTTCACGTTACCGGCCAGATAGACGATGATCATGAAGGCGACCGACGCGATGATCACCGGCATCGTCGCCAGCCCGTCCAGCCCGTCCGTTAGGTTCACGGCATTGCCGAACGACACGATCGTGAAGGCCGCGAACAGGATGTAGAAATAGCCGAGGTCGATCGACACGCTGCTGAAGAACGGCAGATACAGGTGCGTTCCATTTTCCCCGACGATGATCCAGCTTGCGACGCCTGCGATCAAGAATTCCAGGATCAGCCGGGTCCGGCCGGAAACACCCGCCGTGCTCGCTTTCCGCACCTTGTCGTAATCGTCCATGAAGCCGATCGCACCGAAGCCGAGCGTCACGCACAGACATGCCCAGACGAACGGGTTGCGCATGTCCATGAAGATCAGGATCGACAAGCTCATGCTCGTCAGGATCATCAGCCCGCCCATCGTCGGCGTGCCGCGCTTGGCAAGGTGGGTCTGCGGGCCGTCGGCGCGGATCGGCTGGCCCTTGCCCTGCCGCACGCGCAGCCATCCGATGAAGCGCGGCCCGATGATCAGCCCGATGACCAGCGCCATCGTCACCGCACCGCCGGTCCGCACCGACTGGTATCGAATCAGGTTCAGCAGTCCGGGGAAACCCAGATGTTCGGCGATCACATAGAGCATGAAGCTGTCCCGTTCCCGGTCGCGGGGGTCTTTAGGCGGGCGACCAGCGTGGACAGCCCCACGCCGTTCGACCCCTTGATGAGCACCGCATCGCCCGGGGCCAGTATCTCGGCCAGACGTTCACCGGCGGTCGCGGCGTCGGCCACATGGACGAATTGCACGCGACCCTCAAGCGCTTCCGCCAGATGCAGCATCTCGGTGCCGACAAGGACGAGTTGCGATACCCCTGCCGCCGCGATCGGCTCCGCCAGCGCCGCGTGATACGCGCCGCTCGCGTCACCCAGTTCGCGCATCTCGCCCAGCACGGCGATCTTGCGCGTGGCATCCTCGGCGCCCAGCACCGCCAGCGTCGCGCGCATCGATGCGGGATTCGCATTATAGCTTTCGTCGATGACCAAGGCTTCACCGCCACCAACAGGCGCCATGAAGCGCGCGCCGCGCCCCTGAAGCCCGCCCATCTCGGCGAGCGCAAGGCCCGCCATGCCCAGATCGCCGCCGACCGCATCCACCGCCGCCAGCACCGCCAGGGCATTGGACACCCAGTGCATGCCCGGCTGCGCCATCGTGAAACTCAATTCGCGCTCGCCGAGCCGCGCGGTGACGAACGTCGCTCCCGTCGCCAGCCGCATCGATTCGATCGCGCGAACATCCGCCCCGGCTTGCAGGCCGAACGTCACGATCTCGGACGCATGGGGCCGCGCCGCCGCGATCAGCCGGTCCCGATGCGGGCTGTCGAAGGGTACGATCGCCACGCCGCCCGGCTCGAGCCCCGCGAAGATCTCGCCCTTGGCGTCCGCGATCGCCGACTCGTCGGGGAAGAACGCCGTATGTGCGGGCGCGATCGCGGTCACCAATGCGACATGCGGCCGCACCAATGTCGTCAGATGCGCCAGTTCGCCGGCATGGTTCATGCCCATTTCCAGCACGCCATATTTCGACCCGGCGGGCATCCGCGCGAGGCTCAGCGGAACGCCGGTATGATTGTTATAGCTTTTGACCGACCGGTGCGCCGAACCAGGATCGGGCCGATCCAGCGCCGCGAACAGTGCCTCTTTGGTGCTCGTCTTGCCGACCGATCCGGTCACGCCGATGATCCGCGCCGCCGTCCGCTCGCGCGACGCTACAGCCAGCGCCTCCAGCGCCGCCATCGTATCGCCGACGCGAACCTGCGGATTCCCGCTATCCTCGCTCACGACCGCCCCCGCCGCGCCGCGCTCGAACGCCTGCGTCAGGAACCGGTGGCCGTCCGTCGCTTCGCCCGTCAGCGCGATGAACAGGTCGCCCGGCCCGACCTCGCGCGAATCGAACGTCACGCCGTCCGCCTCGAACGCAGCGGACGCCGCCCCGCCCGTCGCCGCTGCGATAGCGTCGGAGGTCCAGAGAGCGTCAGTCATTGCCGCAGCACCCCAAATCCGTTCGTCCTGAGCCTGTCGAAGGGCGTGCCCCAAGGACCGACGTACCCGGCTCACGTGCTTCGACAAGCTCAGCACGAACGGCGTAGTTGGCGATCGGAAAACTCGTCATGCCGCCATCTCACGCGTGACCGATACGTCGTCGAACGGCAGCACCAGATCGCCCACAATCTGCCCCTGTTCGTGTCCCTTGCCCGCGATCAGAACGATGTCGGTCGGCCCCGCCATCGCGATCGCCGCGCCGATCGCCTCGCGCCGCGATGCGATCTCGGTCGCGCCGGGCGCACCTTCCATCACCATCGCGCGGATCGCGGCGGCATCTTCCCCGCGCGGATTGTCGTCGGTGACGATCACGACGTCGGCCATCGCAGCGGCGATCGCGCCCATCGGTGCGCGCTTGCCCTGATCGCGATCGCCGCCTGCGCCGATGATGACGATCAACTTTCCCGACGCATGCGCCTGTAACGCCGATATTGCCGCCTCTAACGCATCCGGAGTGTGCGCATAATCGACGTAGACGGGCGCTCCCGACCGGCAGATGACCGCCCGCTCCAGCCGCCCGCGTACTGGCTGCAACCGCGCCAGCGCCGCCAGCGTCGCCGCGACCTCGCCGCCCGTCGCAATCACGAGTCCCGCGGAAACCAGTGCGTTCGCAGCCTGATATGCCCCGATCAGCGGCAGGTTAACCGTGTGGGACTTGCCCTCCGCCTCGATCACCAGCCCCTGCCCCAGCAAGGTCGGCTCACGCGATACCAGCCTTAAAGCCTCCCCCCGCGTTCCGACGCTCAACACCCGCAACCCCCGCTTTGCGGCGATCCCTTCAACGTCCGCCGCCAACGGATCATCCGCCCATATCACAGCGGCCCCACCGTCCACGACGACATCGGAAAACAACCGCATCTTGACGTCGAAATACGCCTCCATCGTGCCGTGATAATCCAGGTGATCGCGGCTGAGGTTCGTGAAGGCCGCCGCGACGACGGGCAAGCCTTCGGTCCGATATTGCGAAAGCCCATGCGACGACGCCTCGAACGCCAGATGTGTCACGCCCTCGCGCGCCAGACCGGCGGCGTTGGACAGGAACGTCACCACGTCCGGCGTCGTCAGCCCGGTCGACACGCGGTCATCCCCCGTCGTCACGCCGAGCGTACCGATCGACGCCGCGTGATGACCGGCCATCCGCCACAACTGACGCGTCATCTCGACCGTAGATGTTTTACCGTTCGTCCCCGTCACCGCCACCGCGACCTCGGGAAACGGCGCAAAGAACCGCGCGGCCAGTCGCGCGAACGCGGCGCGCGGGTTGGCGTCCGCGATATGCACCGCCCCGTCTACGACAGCCTCCGGGCGAGCGACGACTGCAACGGCGCCGGCGGCGATCGCAGCGGCGATATAATCCTCGCCATTCACCCTCGCACCTTCGAATGCGCCGAAAATGCATCCGTCCGCGACCTTGCGGTGATCGATCGCGAAGCCGCTGACCGTCGCCGTTTCTTGTCCTCCGGTCAGCGTACCCAATTTCATCGTATCGCCTTCATTCCGCGTCTGCCCGCGTCTCTCCGGGCGCCTGCCAAAGCAGCGGGAGGAGATCGGATTCGTCCACGTCCTTGCCGTTATCGGGCATCACGCCGAGCATCGCACCCACGCGGGTGACGACCCTGCTGACCACCGGCGCCGCCGTGTAAGCCGCCGTCGTCTGAAACTGGTTCTCCTTCACGCGCTTGGGGCTGTCCATCATCGTGACCACGACATAACGAGGATTATCCATTGGGAATGCGGCGGCGAAGGTCGAAACATTGGCCGTCTTGGAATAGCCGCCCGCACCCGGCACTTCCGCCGTGCCGGTCTTCCCGCCCACGCGGTAGCCAGGGGCTTCGCCCTTACGGCCCGTACCGCGCAGCACGATCAGCCGCAAAAGCTGACGCATCCGCACGCTGGTCGCTTCCGACAGGACGCGCCGCCCGGCCGGTGCCTTGTCCGGCGCGACCTTCAGCAACGTCGTCGGCCGCCAGATCCCGCCGTTTACGAGGGTCGCGTAGGCATTGGCGAGCTGCAGCGGCGTAACCGCGATGCCGTGGCCATAGGCCGTGGTCATCACCGTGGTATCGCCCCAGTATTTCGGCCAGATCGGACGTCCTTTTTCGCGCAGTTCGATATCTGGCTTGGTGTCGAACCCGAGGCGACGGAACATCGCCTGCATCCGTGGCACGCCGATTTCCTTCGCGATCCGCGCAGTCGAGATGTTCGACGAATAGATCAGGGTTTCGGGGATGTTCAGCCAGCGATTCTGTTCGTGACCGCGATCGTCGTGGATCGTGAAGCGTCCGACTTTCATCGGCTTCGTCGCATCGAACCGTCGCGCCATCGACGTGACAGTGCCGCTCTCCATTGCAGCCGCCATCGTAATCGGTTTGAACGTAGAACCGAGCTCGTACACGCTTTGGGTCACGTTGTTGCGGAGAGACTCGCGATCCGCGCCCGCAACCTTGTTCGGATTGAACACCGGAAGCGACGCCATCGCGATCACCTCTCCAGTCGCGACATCCAGCACGACGCCGGTCGCACCCTTGGCCTGGAATGCCGTCATGGAAGCGCCGAGTTCGCTCTCCATTGCCGCCTGCACCCGATAATCGAGCGACAGCGCGAGCGGCGTGCCGCGTTCGGCTGGATTGGTCAGGCGATCCTCGAACGCACGTTCGATACCGCCCTGGCCTTCAATGATCCGCGCGTCATTTTTATTATGGCCGAGAAAGCCGAGAACGTGGGCGGCCATCGTCGATTGCGGATACAGCCGCTCGGCCTCCTTCTCGAACGTCAGCGCAGGTTCGCCGATCGCGTGCACCTGCGTTACTAGCGACGGGGATGCGTGGTGTTCGAGGTACGTGAAATTCACGTCCATCGTCAGGCGCTGGTAGAAATACTCCGCGTCGTGTGCGGGCATCAATACGGCGAGACGGTTGGCGAGGTCGCGCTTGTCGCCGAGGATCTTGCCGGGGTGCACGCCGATGCCCCAAGCCTCGATCGTGCGGGCAAGCGGCTCTCCATTGCGATCGACGATATCCGCGCGCGACCAGTTCTCACCGATCATTGCCGTACGCGTGCTGCCCGTATCCGACGCAAAGGCCAGCGCGGCGAGCCGGATCAGCACGACCATGATCGCCGCCGTGAACAGCAGCAGCAGGATCATCAGGCGCATATGTGCCGTCTGGATCAGCGCATGTCGCTGACCCGCGGGCCGGCGCCCCGGCATCGGACGAGCGACGACGATGCTCAACGCAGGCGCCTTGCTTCCGCGCTGGCGCCGCTGGTGAGATCGCCGAGCATCGTGTCGCTCAGCAGCTTGCGGTCGAGCATCGCGACGGCTTGCGCGCGGGGCCGCGCGACGACGGCGGCGGTGCGGACCGGGGCCGTGGCGCGGACGGCGGGGGCGTGGGTGATCGTTGCGGACGTTGGCGAAGGTGCCGCGGAAACGCTATTGTTGAGCGCGGCCATCGCGACCGGCGCTGTTGGATTCGCCGCCGGAGACGCTGTTGGAGCCACGGCCTGCTGCGGGACGATCGCCGCCGCCATCTGGACATCGGCACCGCCAGCACTCAGCGGCGCGTGGAAGTCGAGCGAAGCCAGGGCCGCTTCGTCACGCAGATACTGGCCCGCGACCGGTGCCGCGAGACGCAGCGTGTCGCCGTTCCACTTTTCCAGTTGCGCGATATTGGCGCGGGTCTCGAATTCGGTTTCCAACGCGCGGATATCCCGTTCGGCCTGGGCGACCTGAGTGGTCGTCGCATCCAGCTTCTTACGCTCGGCAGCGACATGCAGCGGTACGATCAGAACGCCGAGCGCCAAGGCCACCCCGACTCCGAACCAGACCAGCATCTTCCACGCGAGCGCGATCATTTCAATACTCCCTTACTGGTCCACGGTGCCGCCGACGTCCGCTTCGCCACCCGAAGCGTCGCCGACCTAGCCCGTGGATTACGCGCGATTTCTTCTTCGCCCGCGCGCACCGCGCGAGCAACCTGTTCGAAACTTGGTGCGGCGACTGCCTTCACTTCCGGCATGTGCCGCGACCCCGAAGGCAAACCGCCGCTGCGCTCCTTCAGGAAACGCTTCACGAGACGGTCTTCTCCCGAATGGAAGGTGATGACGGCCAGCGTTCCACCCGGTTTCAGCACCCGTTCGGCGGCCGCAAGACCATCGGCGAGTTCGCCGAGTTCGCGATTCACCTCGATCCGGAGCGCCTGGAAGGTCCGCGTCGCCGGGTCCTTCTTGTCGTGCGGCTTGTAGCCGAGCGCGCGGCGGACGACGTGCGCCAGCTCGGACGTGCGCGTGATCGGGCGCGCCGCGACGATGAACTGCGCGACCCGGCGCGACCGCGGCTCGTCGCCATATTCGTACAGAACGTCGGCGATATCGCTTTCGTCCGCGGTGTTGACAAAATCCGCCGCGGTCGGCCCTTCCTGGCTCATCCGCATGTCGAGCGGGCCATCGGCCTGAAAGCTGAACCCGCGCTCCGCCTGGTCGAGCTGCATCGAGGATACGCCGATATCCATCGTCACGCCATCGACCGGCACCGCGTCGCGCGCGGCGAGCTCCGCCTCCATCGCCGAAAAGGTCGCGGGAACGAGGGTCAGCGCATCACAGTCCGCTTCCAGCGCGCGACCGGCCAAAATCGCGTCAGGATCGCGATCGAAGGCGAACACGCTGGCACCCGCGCCGAGCATCGCACGCGTATAGCCGCCCGCACCGAACGTCGCGTCGACATGTACCGAGCCGGGGGCGATGGCCAGTGCGTCGAGGACTTCGGTGAGCAGCACCGGAACGTGCGGCGCGTCGGCAGTGGGCGCAGACGAAGGGATCACAGGACGATCCCCTTCTGCTTGCAATGGTAGCGGCACGCCGCCTGCATCACCGGATCGACATCGGTCGCCGCCATCAGCGTCTTTGGATCCCAGATCTCGATCCAGTCCATCGTGCCCCAGAAGAACGCAGTCTCCTCGATCCCGGCATAATCGCGCGGAAATCCGGGCATGATGAAACGGCCGCTGCCATCGAACGGCACGGCCTCGCCGCTCGCGCCGCGACGCTTGAAGTTATAATTCGGTTCGCCGTCCTCGCCCGTGTGCAGCGCCTCGCGCGCGTCGAGCTGCGCCTTCAGGATGGCGACATAAGCGGGGTCGTAGGCGCGAAGGCAGGTCTGCTTGGGGTGAACGCCGACGATGACGGTGCCGCCATCCTTGCCGTCCGCACGGGGACTGTTCGCGGCAAGCGCTTGGCGAAGGGAAGCAGGAATAGCGCACCGGCCCTTGTCGTCGACAAGGCCAATGCCATCTCCCTGATAATCCACCCGTTCGGCCACGCTTACCCCACATCAGACGGCATGACTCATCGTTCCCGAAAACGACCCTGAATCGCATTCCGGCTCCTGACTGGCGCAGGCGAAAGAGTATGCCCCTCTATGTAACTATGGTTACCTTGGGTGCGGCGGGGATACAAGGGGAATGCCGGGGAAAGCCGGGGATTTCACCCTATCTGTTGCGCATTAAACGCTATTTTTCGAAACCGAAATGGGGCGTTCTACTTACGTTCCCAACATGGTTTGGGTTGGTCGGGGAAAGTCGGGGAAATTGGCTTTTGGCTGGCGCGCATGGGGTCGCACGGGACCTATGATCGGTGGAAAAACTATCAGTTTCAAAAAGACATCGTATGCCCGAAGCTTATCATCCCTACTGCGCGGGCATGACGAACGCGGGGTTAAACCGATGCGCGCGATCAGCCAACGGCATGTTCTTGCCAATCACGGTTAAGGGGGCAGGTCGATCCGCCTGCCGACTCACGGTCTTGCAGGCGTGTTCACATTCGACGCGACCGCGCCGGAATTGGTGATCGCGGTGCTGGGCGTCACGCCGAGATCGGCAAGGGGTTCGCTGCCGTCGCCGATCGCCGCCAGGTCGTTGCCGATCGTGAGATTGGCGACGACGTCAGGGTTCGCTCCACCGGCCACGGCGCGTTCGCGGCTCGCGGTCGAGAAGATCGCCGCGGCCAGACCGATCAGCAGCAGCACGGCAGCGAGGCCGATCATTCCCACCTTCACGCGTTGCGTGGTCTGGGCTCGATCTAGGTTTGGGTCCTGAGATGTCATCATGCCTGTGGCATAAATGTAACGTAAACGGCTCGTCTTGTCGATGCCACCGCTCAACCCTGGGCCAACCAGGGCGGAATCGGCAGGCCCTTCGCCTTCAACCACTGCGAATTATACAGCGTTGAGAGATACCTGAAGCCGGTATCGCACAGGATCGTGACGATTCGCTTGCCCGGCCCGAGATGGCGACCGAGTTGCACAGCTCCCGCGACGTTGATGCCCGACGACAGGCCGAGGCACAGCCCCTCCTCCGCCAACAGACGCGTCACCCATTCCATGCCGTCCGCATCCGAAATGCGAAACTGCGTATCGATCGGTGCGCCTTCCAGATTGGCGGTGATCCGCCCCTGCCCGATCCCTTCGGCGACCGAGGAACCTTCCGACTTGAGTTCGCCATTGGCGTAATATTCGTACAGCGCGGCGCCGTGCGGATCGCTGAGCGCGATGCAGATCGATTCGTCCTTCGCCTTCAGGCCGAGCCCGACCCCGGCGATCGTCCCGCCCGTGCCCGCCGCGCAGGTGAAGCCATCGACCCGGCCATCGAGCTGGCGCCAGATCTCCTCCGCGGTGCCGGTGATGTGCGCGCGGCGATTGGCGATATTGTCGAACTGGTTGGCCCAGATGGCGTTCGGCGTTTCCTCCGCGATGCGGCGCGAGGTGTGTACGAAATGGCCGGGATTGGAGTAGGCGGCGGCGGGGACCAATACGAGTTCCGCGCCGAGCGCGCGAAGCGTGTCCATCTTCTCGCGGCTCTGCGTCTCCGGCATGACGATGATCGTCTTGTAGCCCTTCGCATTGGCGACGAGCGCGAGACCGATGCCCGTGTTGCCCGCCGTGCCCTCGACGATCGTGCCGCCGGGCTGGATCGCACCACGCGCCTCCGCATCCTCGACGATCGACAGCGCTGCGCGATCCTTCACCGAGGCACCGGGATTGGCGAATTCGCACTTGGCGAAGATGTCGCAGCCGCTGGCCTCGCTCGGCCCGGCAAGCCGTACGAGTGGGGTATTACCGATCAACGCGAGCGTATTGGGGATGACCGAAGGGGGCGTGTCGGAAGCTGTATGCATGCCCCCTAGATAGGGCGCGCGCGCGATCCGGCAATCCAAGGAATTTTGGGACGCCCGAGAAGAAGCTATCGGTCGAGGATGTTGGCAGGCGTTTTCGCGAGCGCGACGGCGATGGAAATTACCAGCCTGCCATCACCAGCTGAAGAGCGATCCGTTGCCCATGTGCAGCACGAAGCCGAACAATTGCTTGAGCACGCCGACGACTCCGTGGACATGTTCGCCACGCGTCACGCCGATATCGACCAGAGCGAGCATCAGGATCGAGGCGGCGAGGAATTTGAGCATGCTTCCGCATTAGCCCGCGACGCTTTAACGATCCGTGCGGCAACATGATTAAGCGAAGCTTTCCACCGATCGTCGATGCGGACACGCGACTGATGATACTCGGCAGCCTGCCGGGCGATCGGTCGCTGGCGGCAGCGCGCTATTATGCGCATCCGCAGAACCAGTTCTGGCGCCTGATCTCCGCGACGATCGGCCGGGATGTCGCATCGCTCGAGTATGACGCGCGGTTGGCGGTCTTGTCGAAGGCGGGCGTCGGGTTGTGGGATGTGGTGGCAAGCGCGACGCGGCCGGGCAGTACCGATGCGGCGATCCGGGATATGGCGGAGAACGATATTGCGGGTCTGGCGGCGACGCTGCCGCGGCTTCGCGCGATCGGGTTCAACGGGGCGACGGCGTATCGACATGGTAGCCGGCAGTTGGGCAGTGTCGGCATCGCTTTGGTGCCGCTGCCCTCGAGCAGCCCGCTGCATACTGTCGGGTTCGAGGCGAAGCGGCCCGCCTGGGCGGCGCTTGGCGAATATTTGCGGTAGGGGGAGTGAGTCTTTCCCCCAGCCCGAACCCGTCATTCCCGCGCAGGCGGGAATCCATACTGGCTGACGCCTGACGCTCTATTCCATACCGCCGTGATTATGGATCCCCTGGACTCACGAAAGAAGTGCACCACTGCTAGGGTGGTAGTGCGATGGGGCGAAGATACAGGCAGCTCAGCCTAGACGAGCGGATCGAGATTGCGCGGTTGCATGCCGCCGGGCTGTCGGATCGTGCGATAGCGGCGGCGATCGGCCGGGATCATACGACGATCGGTCGCGAGCGGCGGCGCAATAGCCAGCGGACGAAGGTCTGGGATGGGGGCTATGCCCCGGCGCGGGCGCATGCGCTGGCGGCACGGCGGCGGCGCTGGGACGGTCGCTTCAAGCTGGTACGCCAGCCGGACCTGCGAGAGATCGTGAGGAAAGGCCTTGCGATGGGACATTCCCCCGAACAGATCGCCGGCCGGCTGGCGCGTGATGCTGGTCGCACCGTGATCAGCCATGAGTCAATCTATCGCTACGTCTATCACCGCTCGGCGCAGAAAGACCATTGGCACCGCCTGCTGCCCCGCGCGAAGTTCAGGCGCGGGCGATATGCACGCCGCGGCGGCAGTCCGGCCAGCTTCATCCAGCACCGTATACCCCTGTCCGAACGGCCCGCAGAGGCCGACCGGCGCGACCAGCCGGGCCACTGGGAGGCCGACTACATGCTGTTCGCCCGATACGGTCACAACATCCTCGTCCTGCACGAACGACAGACCCGCTTCACCATTCTCGACAAGCCACCGCACCGCAAAGCCGCCTTGACCGCCAGCCGTATCGCAGCGCACCTGCGCGCCATCCCCCGCGACATGCGGCGCACCATCAGCTTCGATAACGGCACCGAGTTCGCCGAGCATTATCGCCTGCACGATCGTCTCGGCGTCGCCACCTTCTTCTGCGATGTCCGCAGCCCCTGGCAAAAAGGCGGGGTCGAAAATACCATCGGCCGGCTGCGCCGCGTCCTGCCCCGCAAGACCGACCTCGACACGATCACCCACCGGCAACTCCGTGCCTATGCCGAGCGCCTCAACAATACCCCCAGAAAATGCCTCGACTTCCAGACACCCGCCGAGGCATTCATCGCTCTCTCAAACGGTGCACTTCAAACGTGAATCCACATCCCCGCCTTCGCGGGGATGACGGCTGGCGTTGCTTTCGTTGCGCTCGGCGCGCCTCGTCGCGATCAGTCCTTGTGGAAGAACAGGTCCGCTACGCTTTGCGCGATCCGGGCGGGGCGGTGCGTGACGGCGTCGACGCAGCACCAGCTGGATTGTACCTCGGCGAGCACCTCTTCGCCGCGCTTGATGATTGTCTGGTAGAAAGCGCGTGCGCCCTGCACTTTTTCGAGCAGGACGGTGGCGATCACCTCGTCGTCGAGGAAGGTCGGCTTGCGGTACGTGATCTCATGCTTGAGCGCGACCCACAGGTTCGCGGCGATCGCCTCGGCAGGGGCGAATCGCTGCCAGTGGCTGACCACGGCATCCTGCACCCATTTCAGGTAGGACGCATTGTTGACATGACCCATGAAGTCGATGTCGGCGGGGTCGATCCCGATCGGGAAAATATGGGGGATGGCTTGGCTCACGACCGGTCTTATAGCAGCGCAAACCCTTCCCGGCGATGAATTTCCAGATTTACCGCGGATTTTATCGTTGCCGCATCGCAACGCTTCGCCCCGTCGCGCGCCTGGCACTACGCAACGAAATGACGTTTTTGTTGCGGCGCGCAATCCGGTGGCCCGCAGCGGGACTAGGCGCTTGACGAATTCTTTCGCGTGCGCGAAGCAACCCAAGATATGAAAATCATTCTCCCCAGCCTCGCCGCTGTCGCGCTTCTGGCGCTGACGGCTTGTGACAACAAGAAAGAACCGGAGGTCGTCTCCAGCGTCTCCGCCGATCCGCAGGCAGCGGAAATCGCCAAGCGTGCGCCGGTCGAACTGCCGCCCGCGATCAAGGCGGACGTCACGTTCCGCTGCAACCCCGGCAACAGCCTCGCCTTCGTCACCTTCTTCGACGGCGACAAGCAGGTGTTGGTCAAGACCGAGAAGACCGGCACGCCGACCAAGCTGGTCGCGGCGGAAGCCGGCCAGCCCTTCACGGCAGAAGGCGGCTACGAATTGAGCGGCACGCCGAAGGGCGCCACGCTGACCCTGCCGGGCAAGGGCAAGCTGACCTGCAAGGCATGACGCTTCGGGCCTGAGGCCGACGACCAGAGACGAAGACGGCCGGCGGGGAGACTCGCCGGCCTTTTCCATGGTGCGCGGCGGGCAAGCGCCGCGTGACACGAGGCGCTGCCTTGCAGGCGTAACCTAAGTGCGCCACGATGGCCCCATGTCCACGATCGCGATCTACAGCCTGAAGGGTGGCGTCGGAAAGACGACGCTGGCGGTCAATCTCGCCTGGTGCGCGGCGAGCCTGTCGGCGCGCCGCACGTTGTTATGGGACCTCGATCCGCAGGCGGCGTCCAGTTATCTGCTCGGCGATCCGGCGGCGAAGGATCATGCGCAGGCAGTGTTTTCGAAGGACGTCGAGCCTGCCCGGTTGATCCACAAGACAGGGGTCGATCGGCTCGACCTGTTGCCGGCGGACGCGTCGCTGCGCGGGCTGGACCTGCTGTTCCATCAGATGGACAAGAAGAAACGCCTGCAGAAACTGTTGACCGGGCTACGGAAATCCTATGACCGGATCCTGCTCGATTGCCCGCCGGGGCTGACCGATACGAGCGACCAGGTGATGCGCGCCGCCGATCTGATCGTCGTGCCGGTAATCCCCTCCCCGCTGTCCGAGCGTGCTTATGGCGAGGTCGTGCGGCACCTGGGGAACAAGGCGGAAGTGATGCCGGTGCATTCGATGGTGGACCGCCGTCGCAAGCTGCATGCCGACGCGCTGGCGCTGCACCCCGACTGGCCGGTCGTCCCGATGGCGAGTCTGATCGGATCGATGACCGTGCGGCGCGCGCCGGTGGGGACGTTCGCCGCGAAATCGCCGGGCGGGCAGGCGTTCGCGCACTTGTGGCAGGCGATCGAGAAACGGCTGGCGCGCTGATGCGGGAAGCCGACGGCGCGCCGGACGCGGGTTTGGCGCGGCTCGATCCGAATATGGTGCTGGGGGCCTATGCGGTGGGCGTGTTCCCGATGGCCGACGCGCGCGATGCGGACAGCGTGTATTGGGTGGAGCCGAAGGAGCGCGCGATCCTGCCGCTCGACGGGTTCCATCTGTCCCGGTCGCTACGCAAGACGCTGGCGCAGGATCGCTACCGCGTCACGGCCGACGCTGCGTTCGAGCGGATCATTCGCCTGTGTGCCGAAAGCGCGTCGGACCGGCCGGACACGTGGATCAACGGCCAGATCGAGACGGCCTTTATCGAACTGCATCGTCGCGGTTTTGCGCATTCGATCGAGGTGTGGGACGGCGACGCGCTGGTCGGCGGGCTATACGGGCTGGCGCTCGGGCGGGCGTTCTTCGGGGAATCGATGGTCAGCCGGGCGCGCGATGCATCCAAGGTTGCGATCGCCTGGCTCGTCGCGCGGTTGCGGGTGGGCGAGTTCACGCTGCTGGATTGCCAGTTCATGACGGACCACCTCGCGTCGCTGGGCGCGGTGGAAATCCCGCGCGACCGTTATATCGCGTTGCTGTCCGCCGCGATCGCCGGGGTGGTGGGCGTCTCCGGATCGGTATCGCTGGATTCGGTCGGGGACTTCTTCGCTTTGGATGGCGCGGCACCCTCTCCGCTCGCGCCACCGCCGCTGACGGAGTTGGGGCCACCTTCGGGGAAAGTCATCGCACAGCTTTTGACCCAGACGTCGTAGATGGGGTGAAGCACGACGTTCAGGCCGGGGCGTTCCTTATACAGCCAGCCGGAGAAGACGCGGCGGAACTGCCGGTCGCTGCCCTGCACGTCGACCTGCACGAAAGCGCCGGTATAGGGCTGCTGCTCCCACGGGGCGGTGCGCTCGCACGCGCGGAGACGGACGACGACGTCGCCCACGCGAACGCCGCGGCCCGGCTTCAGCGTGACGTCGCGCGAGGTGCCGTTACGCTTGTTCAGCACGCCCAGCACCGCGACGCGTTCCGCCATCGGGGTCGCGCCAAACGACGGGTCCACCCCGCCCGATACGTCGACGGTCGTGATATCGGTCTGCACCGGTTCTTCGTCCAGCGCGGTCTTGATCTCGGCCTTTTGCTCGGTCGGCGCTACCGTCCGGCTGGCCTGCCACTGTTCATAACCGAACCAACCGCCCGCGCCGATTCCCGCGGCCAGCGCCGTCACGCCCAGCCAGCGGCGTGCGTTCACGCGTCAGGCGTCCAGGCTTCATAATCGCCGGTCGCAGCGGCACGCTTGCCGCCTTTTTCGAGTGCGCCCGCCGGACGATAAGCGAGCATCGTGCCGGTCAGATTTGGCTCGGGCGGGCGTTGCCAGTCGCGCCGGGCGGGAAGAGAGCGATCGGGAAGATCGTCGACCTGATGATGCAACCAGCTAAACCATTCCGGCGCAACGCGGCTGGAATCGTTGGACCCGTTATAGATCACCCAGCGGCGCGGGTTGCCCGCGGTGTCGCTGCCGCCCTGATAATAGACGTTGCCGAGCGCGTCTTCGCCGACGCGGGTCTTGCCGCGCAAGCCAAACCACGTGCCGATGGTGGCGCCGTTCCACCAGGTGAAAGGATTGAGATTGATGCCCATGAAAAACGCTTAGCCGCGCAACCGCCCTGCTTCAACAGGGATGAATAGCCGCGATGCGCAGGAGGCGATCAGTTGGGCCACGTCACCTTGTCGCCCTCGGCTATGCCCAGTTCGCTCGCGCGACCGCCATTGATCTCGAACACCGCCGCGACCGGCTCGCCCGAGGGGATCGGCGCTTCGGAAAAGGGCACGGCATTTTCGGCGATGCGGGCGATCGTGCCGTCGGGCCGGATGAAGATGATGTCGAGCGCACTCGGCGTGTTCTTCATCCAGAAGTTCGCCTCGCGCGGCGGGCCGCCCTCCGCCGGATAGGGCGTGAAGATCATCCCTTCATCCTTCGGGATGTTGGTGCGGAACATCAGGCCACGCTCCTGTTCCGCCGGGGACTTCGCGACCTCGGCCTTGAACACGTGCGATCCATTCGTGCTCTGGACGGTGACGGGGATCTTCGTGGCCTTCGCCTCGGCGGCACCCGGTGCCGCATCACCCGAAGCGCACGCCCCGGTCAGCGCGGAAAGGCCGAGTGCGGCGGCGAGATACACAATACGCAAACCCATCGTCAGTCCTTTTCGACCTCGACCGCCAGCGGGCCTTTCTGCCCGTCGACGACACGTGCGCGCAGACGCTGGTCGGGTTCGACCTCGATCACCCCGGCACGGCGCAGCGTTTCCATATGAACGAATATATCCGCACTGTCGCTGCCACGCACGAGAAAACCATAGCCCTTCAACCGATTGAACCATTTAACCGTCACGGGTTCGAATGGCCCGGCGTCGCCGGCAAGCGCGGACGTATCGGCGCGGTCACTGGACCGGGCGCGCGGGACGATTTCGACCGCATTGGTCAGGTCGATCGCAATTATCTCCGTCGCTTGGAGACCACGGTCGCGCTTCGACGCATAGCAATCCACGCGCGCGCCCTCCGGCAGGCTGCGCCGACCGTGCGGCTGCAACACCGAAAAGTGGATCAGGATATCGCCGATGGCAGGATCGTCGCTGACGACGAAGCCGAAGCCGCGCGTAACGTCGAACCATTTGAGAACGCCGGAATACACTTTCCCGTCCGACGACACGCCGCCGTCGGATCGACGTGGTTCCGGATCGTGCCGATCGTCAGCAATAAAGTGCGTTTCGATACGCATGCGTTACGTCCTCCGCGCGCCTCTTAGCATGGCCGACAAATTGCAAAACACATCTTCGACCAATTTTATTGTAACAAAATTTCGGGATCCTCGCCCGGCGACATGCCGGCAATACGTCGTGCGAGCGAAAAATCGTGTCCTCCCCGGATCATGGCACCGATCTGTTTCTCCCTGAGGACACGATCGGCTGCCTCGACAGCATATGGCCCGATGCGCTTTTTTCGGGCGAAGGTCAGCGCAGCGGCCATTGCGCGGTCCTCGATCGCGGAGGCGAGCGCCTCGGCGTCGTCCTCGCCGATGCCCGCCTGACGCAGCGCGCCGTTCACGCGGCGCTGCCCGAGCCCGCGCCGCGCCATCGCCGAGGCCCGCGCCTCGCCGAATGCGCGATCGTCGATATAGCCGAGGTCCGCGAGCTTTTCCGCCAGCGCGGCCGGATCGGCATCGGCACCCTCCCATCCGCGTTCGCGGATCTTGCGGCGGAGATAGTCGACCAGCCGCCCCCGCGTCGTCGCGAAACGTTCGACATAGCGGAGCGCAAGCCGTTCCATCGCGGCTTCGTCCAATGGCGGCGGCGGGCGACGCTCTCGTTTTGCGGTGGGTCTGGCCATGCGCCATCATTGTGCCACAGTCGGAACGGATTTTGAACGCTTGGGCTGGTTAATCGATATGCCTCCACAAGAGCGGCACCTTTCGCCGCCATCTTAGGGCGCGACGTAATGACGACGGATGTTTTGCAGCAGGACGATCAGGTGGCCAAGGCAATCGCGCCGACGCCGACCACGGATGCGTTGCCACGCCGTTTCGCCGATTTCGAAACGCTGGGCGACGCGCTTGATTACGCCGCCAGCGGAGCGCGCGGTCTGAATTTCCATGATGCCCGCGGCACGCTGACCCGCCCCTATCCTTTTTCCGAGATGCGCGCCGACGCGATCCTCACGGCACAGCGTCTGATCGCGGCCGGCGTCACGCCGCAGGACCGGATCGCCCTGGTCGCCGAAACCGGACCGGAATTCGCCGCTTTGTTCTTCGGCGTCGTCTATGCCGGTGCCTGGCCGGTGCCACTGCCCTTGCCCACATCGTTCGGCGGGCGCGATTCCTATATCGAGCAGTTGCGCGTTCAGCTTTCCAGCTGCGACCCGACGATGCTCGTCTATCCGCCCGAACTCGCCGAAATGGCGGGCGAGGCCGCCCGGATCGCGGGCGTCGAAGGGATCGACTGGTCGGAATTCCAGACGCGCGCCGCGCCCGACATGGCGCTGCCCCGCGCGCGCGGCGACGACGTGGCGTATCTGCAATATTCCAGCGGATCGACGCGGTTCCCGCATGGTGTCGCGATCACGCATCACGCGCTGCTCAACAATCTGGCGGCGCACAGCCACGGCATGAACGTGATGGACAGCGACCGCTGCGTGTCGTGGCTGCCCTGGTATCACGACATGGGTCTGGTCGGCTGCTTCCTTTCGCCGGTCGCGAACCAGGTATCGACCGATTATCTGAAGACGGAGGACTTCGCCCGTCGTCCGCTCGCCTGGCTCGACCTGATCAGCCGCAACGAAGGCACGACGCTCAGCTATTCGCCGACCTTCGGCTATGACATCTGCGCGCGCCGTATCTCGACGCAGATCAAGGCGGCGGACCGGTTCGACCTGTCGCGCTGGCGCGTCGCGGGGAATGGCGCGGACATGATCCGTCCGGACGTGATGCAGAATTTCGTCGATGCATTCGCCGATGCGGGCTTCAAGGCGAGCGCGTTCCTGCCGAGCTATGGCTTGGCCGAAGCGACGTTGGCCGTGTCGATCATGCCGCCGGGCGAAGGCATTCGCGTCGAACTGGTCGAGGAAACGCAATTGTCGGGCGTCGCCGCCGGTCAGGATCGCCCGCAGCGGTTCCGCGCGATCGTCAATTGCGGCAAGGCCGCGCGCGACATGAAGATCGAAATTCGCGAGGAGGACGGCACCCCCCCTGCCCGAGCGCGCGATCGGCAAGGTATGGTGCACCGGCCCGTCGCTCATGGTCGGATATTTCCGCGACGAGGCGGCGACCGCTGCATGCATGGCGGACGGCTGGCTCGATACCGGCGACATGGGGTATCTGAGCGACGGCTATATCTACATCGTCGGCCGGGCGAAGGACATGATCATCGTCAACGGCCGCAACCATTGGCCGCAGGACATCGAATGGGCGGTCGAGCAACTGCCCGGCTTCAAGGCCGGCGATATCGCCGCCTTCGCGATCACGACGCCGGGCGGCGAGGAAACCCCCGCCGTCTTGGTCCAGTGCCGGAGTTCCGACGATGCCGAGCGCGTTCGCCTGCGCGAGGAAATCCGCGAGCGCGTACGCTCGGTTACCGGCATGAACTGCGTCATCGAACTGATCCCGCCGCGCACCCTGCCCCGGACGTCGTCGGGCAAGCTGAGCCGGGCCAAGGCGCGGAACCTGTATCTGTCTGGCGACATCAAGCCGTACGATCTGGCGGCCTGAAGGGGTTTTCAGGACTTTTGGTCCGCTGACAGGATGGGCGTGCCGGGCTTTGGATGCGCTCGCCGACGTGCTTTTAGCCCGTCCGTTCGTGCTGAGCTTGTCGAAGCACCTGTCGCTCTTTCCGCCCTTCGACAGGCTCAGGACGAACGGGGGGTGATTGGCGACGGCGCCGAGAGTCGGTCGGCCTCAATACGGTTGGCGGTGTTTCCGGGTGCGCATGCGTATCTGCAAACCGCCGCGTCAGGCGCCGACGACTTCCCTGCCCCAGCGCACCAAGCACCCGGATCATAACCATATTCTAACCTCCGCGCCGCTACGCTGGCAGGCGTGAATACCAAGCCATCATCCCAGTTCGCCGCGCGGCGTATCGACGCACGCGCTTTGCTCGGCCTGTACGACCCGGCCGACTCGACGGACTGGGGCCCGATCCGCGCGGCGCAGTTGCATGCGGGCAGCCAGTTGGCGCTGTTCCTGCTCGCCGCGAACGTCGTCGGCGCGGCGATCGTGACGCTGATCCTCGCGCGGCTGGTACCGTTGTGGCAGCTGGCCATGTGGAGCGGGCTGACCGCGGCGGTGGCCGTGGCCGTCGCCTTGCGCCGGCTGGCCTCGCGGCACCGGACGCAGACCACGGCGGATTTGCGCGACGTGCGCGGGACGGTGATGGACGGAATCGCACTTGCGGCGATCTGGTCGGTTCCACCGCTGACTTTCGCGCTGAAAACGGATGCGACGGCGGCGCTGGGGCTATGGATCGTCGTATCGATCCTGATGTCCGCCTCCGCCATCGCAATGGCTGCGCTGCCGCTCGCGACGATGAGTTTCCTCGGCATTTTGGGACTGTCGATCGCGATCATGTTGTGGTCGGTCGATGGGCCGCTCTTCGCCGCCGCGACCCTGCTGTTCTCGTCCCTGCTGATGATCGGCTGCTTCGCCCGCGGGCGCGCGCTGGTGCTGATCCGCGCCGGCGAGATCGCGCTAGCCGAACGCGACGAGACGGTCAGCCTGTTGCTGCGCGAATTCGAGGAAACCAATGCCGACTGGCTGTGGGAAATCGATCCGCAGCGCCGGATCGTCCGCGCATCGCCGCGCTTCGCGCATTCGGTCGGGCTGGATCCGATCACTGTCAACCAGATGCCGTTCCTGCAACTGCTGGCGGGCCCGACCTGGGATTCGGGGAACTTCACTCCGGCCCTGCGCGAGCTGGCGGAGAAGCTGAAGGCGCGCGAGGCGTTTCGCGACATCGTGCTGCCGGTATCGGTGAAGGACGAGGAACGGTGGTGGGAGATCTCCGCCAGCCCGCGTTACGACGATCGCGGCACGTTCATCGGATTTCGCGGCGTCGGATCGGACGTCACGGAACAACGCGCATCGTCGGACAAGATCAACCGGATGGCGCGTTTCGATACGCTGACCGGCCTGCCCAACCGCCTGCTGATCCACGAGACGCTGGGCCGCGCGATGACCGAGGCGGACAAATGGAACAGCCGCTGCGCGTTCATGATGATCGATCTGGACCGGTTCAAGGCGGTCAACGACACGCTCGGCCACCCGATCGGCGACCGGCTGCTGGGGCGCGTTTCGGAACGGCTGGGCCAGTTGATCACGGATAACGAGATGATCGGCCGGCTGGGCGGCGACGAATTCGCCGTCGTCGTGCGCGATGCGAGCGATCACAACCGCGTCGAACAGCTCGCGCGGTCGATCGTCGAGACATTGTCGCGGCCATACGAACTCGACGCGCATACACTCTTCATCGGCGCGAGCATCGGCATCGCGATCGGGCCACGCGACGGCCGCACCGCCGAGACGCTGATCCGGTCGGCGGACCTCGCCTTGTACCGGTCGAAGGATGCTGGCGGCGGTACGTTCCACACCTACGAGCCACAATTGCACGTCGCGGCCGAGGAACGGCGCGTGCTGGAAATGGCACTGCGTCAGGCTCTTACGAATGGGGAGATGCATTTGAACTATCAGCCGGTCGTCTCGGCGGGGACGGGCGGGCTGATGGGGTTCGAGGCGCTGTTGCGCTGGAGCCATCCGCAACTTGGTAACGTGTCGCCGGCAAAGTTCATCCCGCTCGCCGAGGATGCGCGGATGATCGCGCCGATCGGCGAGTGGGTTCTGCGCACCGCATGCGAGGAAGCGGCGCGCTGGGCCAACCCGGTCCGCGTCGCGGTCAACGTCTCGCCGGAACAACTACACAATCCGAACTTCGTCACCGTCGTCGCATCCGCGCTGTCGAACAGTGGGCTGCCCGCCGACCGGCTCGAGCTGGAAGTGACCGAAAGCGTGTTCATGAAGGAGGGCACGTGCGCGGTGCAGGTGCTGGAGAAGATACTCGATCTCGGCGTGCGCCTGAGCCTCGACGATTTCGGAACGGGCTATTCCTCGCTCGGCTATCTCAGCCGGACGCGATTCTCCTCGATCAAGATCGATCGCAGCTTCGTCACGCAGGCATCGAAGGGCGTCCGCGAAGCGATCGCGATCATCCGCGCTGTCGTCGCACTCGCGCAGAGCCTCGATATGGCGACGACCGCGGAAGGCGTCGAGACCGAGGCCGAACACCGCATGGTACAGGATCTCGGCTGCACCAAGGTGCAGGGCTATTATTTCGGCCGCCCCCTCCCCGTCGACGAAGCCCGCGCGCTGGCCAATCGGAGATATGACGACGCCGCGGCGGCATGATCCGGCATTACGGTCTTGCCCTGCCCCGAATATGAATTTATGGCCCCCGCTTGATAGGGGTGTAGCTCAGTTGGTTAGAGCGTCGGTCTCCAAAACCGAAGGCCCACGGTTCGAGTCCGTGCTCCCCTGCCATAACAGGACGATATTGCCGACATAGTCGGCTACGGCCGACGGTCGGCTGCTTGATACTTTTGGAACGTCCTCCGCTGCGAAATCAAAACCCGTATATCGCGCGGTAATCTGACGTTTGAGACGAGCGGGACCGACAGTTGGATGGTGCCTAGTCTGCATTCATAGATGCAACGGTGGATCAAATCCGACGCTTTTCTAGAGAGCCTCCTGTCGACCCTTCGATTCACGAGCCGATCGCGGCACCAGGGCAAAGTGATGCACTTGCGGTCGCTATGCATCGTCGTAGCTCAGGCCATACCGTACCCACCTGCATCATTAATCCGCTTCACAATAATCCGCTCGCCTCCTAAGTCCGGCGCCGCCGCATGCTCGGCTCTTGTTCAATTTCGTGATTTCGGGGCTGTCGACATTGAACGTGATAGATAGCGGGCAGCGTCGTACCCGACACGATATCCAAGCGTTGCGTGGCTACGCGGTGCTTGTCGTCATCCTGTATCACACCAATCTCGGCTTGGTGCCTTTTGGTTTCCTCGGGGTCGATACGTTTTTCGTCATCTCGGGTTACCTGATTACTGGTATCATCAGCAGAGGCATTCGAGATGGTGGCTTCAGTATTGTCGATTTCTATCTTCGACGTGCGAAGCGCCTTTTTCCGGCAACTTTCGTCACCCTGCTAGTAACGGTCACTGCTAGTATTTTTTTGCTCACGACAAGCGCTTGGATTAACTTTGCGCCACAGTTTTACGGAGCGCTGGCGTTCGCCACGAATGTCGTTCTATGGCAGCAGATAAACTATTTCAAAGCTGCAGCGGAGTTGGAACCGCTCCTGCATATGTGGTCTTTGGCGGTTGAGGAACAATATTACTTTTTGCTGCCGATCCTGCTGCGACTAATACCAGCTCGCTTTTGGCCATCCATGGTCGCGGTGCTGACAGTAAGCAGCCTCACCGCGTACATTCTTCTATATTCGCATTCGCCCGGCGCAGCTTTTTATCTGCTTCCGACGCGAGCATGGGAGATCGGCATCGGGGCGGTCGTCGCTCTCCTGCCTCCTTTGAAAAAAGCGATCCCAGCACGCGGTGTGGCAGCGTTCGTCGCCGCGATATTGCTGTGCGTGATACCTTTTGCCGGGTTGGGTGGCATTCCGCCCCACCTGCTCGCCCTCCCTATTACGGTCGGAACGGCAGCAATACTGTATGCCGACATCACGCCGCGGCGGCCGATGCTCCTACAGAAATCACTTGGATGGCTTGGAGATCGTTCCTACTCGCTCTACCTTGTTCACTGGCCAATATTTGCGTTGGCGCGCAATGTCTATTTGGCGCTTCCTCTGCCGCTCTGGCTCGTCCTGTCTTTACTGGTGTTGACCGTGACGTTGGCGATGACGCTATACTCTTTTGTGGAGGAACCGCTTCGTCGCAGCCACATGTCAGCCAGAAATGTTCGGCTAATGTGGATCGCAGGGACCTCCCTTCTTGCTATTATCGGGGGGCTTGGCTCCTTGTACGCTCAATCGCGACGGCCGGCGCTCGATTTGGCACCTGTGACAGGTTTGTCGGTCGCTGCATGCAACAGCGTAGAAACCCCGTTCAAGGGCGGCTGCGTTCAAAGCAAAACGCCGAAAATGTTGATCTGGGGAGATTCTCTGTCGCAGGCCATAACGCCGGGTATGGACGCTTCCACCGATGAGCCGATCGCTCAAGCCAGCATGGGCCAATGCGCGCCGCTGCTCGATATCGCGCCCGTGGATGCCGACTCCCCGAAGCCCTATGCCTTGGAATGCATCGCGCACAATAAGAGCGTTCTCGAATATGCCATCAAGACACCGAGCATTCGCGTGGTCGTTCTGACCGGAGCCTATCTCAGATATGCGCAGGCCGGGACCTCGGCCCTGCGGTCGAATGGTTCAACGGCGCCAGCAACTTTCGAGGAATTGGCTGCGGCTCAGCTCCAGACGACGAAAGCGTTGAGAATGGCCGGCAAACGAGTCGTGCTGATCACGCCTCCGCCCCAGGCAAAGTATAGCATAGCGTCGTGCCAAGAGCGTGCGTTGATGGGCCTGATGACACGATCCGCCCGCCCCGATTGCGCATTGACCCCTGGCGATCGCCAATCGGGGGAATCCGAGATGCAGGATATGTTCCCTCGAATATTGGCCTCGGGCACGCCAGTCATCAGGCTGGATCGAATGGTCTGCCCGAACGAAATCTGTAGAACTCAGATAGATGGCCAGTCTCTTTACCGCGACGGCACGCATCTTAGTCGAAGTGGCTCGATCCTGCTCGGCCGGCGCTTCGGGCTGGGATCGCTTGCGTGGCGCGAAGCGCGATAGCAATTGATCTTGCAGCCAACACTCCGAATTGTCCGCCCGGCGCCGCCGCAACCCGCGTCGCTTGCGTTCGACGGTACGAATCGCTAGATGCAGCGCCCATCCGACAGCGAGGATGAGACTGCGCCGGTTCCGACAGGAACCGGGCGGCGCTCTCTGCTTTGTTGCCGGGCTTTTTCTTGAAACGGATTCACAGCACAGTGGCGAAAACGACCCCGATCGAGTTCATCCGCCAGGTTCAGGCAGAGACCAAGAAGGTCGTCTGGCCGTCGCGCAAGGAGACGATCATGACCGGCGTGATGGTCATGATCATGACGACCGTGCTCGCGGTGTTCTTCTTCGGCGTGGACAAGCTGTTCCACACGCTGGTCACGCTGCTGCTGTCCCTCGCTGCCAAGGGTTGAGAACATGTCGCGCTGGTACATCATTCACGCCTATTCGGGTTTCGAGGGCAAGGTCCGCGATTCGATCATGTCGGAGGCGACCCGCATGGGTCTCGAACAGCTGGTCGAGCAGATCGAAGTCCCCACCGAGACCGTGACCGAGGCCCGCCGTGGCAAGAAGATCGCGGTCGAGCGCAAGTTCATGCCGGGCTACGTCCTCGCCAAGCTGAACATGAACGACGACGTGTACCATCTGGTGAAGAACACGCCGAAGGTCACCGGCTTCCTGGGCAGCATGGGCAAGCCGCAGCCGATCAGCGAGGCGGAAGCCGCGCGCATGCTGAACAGCAAGGAAGAGGCCGCCGCCGCGCCGAAGCAGAAGATGAAGGTCGATTACGAAATCGGCGATTCGGTGAAGGTGCTGGACGGCCCGTTCGCGAGCTTCAACGGCATCGTCGAAGAACTCGATTTCGACCGCAGCCGCGTCAAGGTTTCGGTGTCGATCTTCGGACGTGCGACGCCGGTCGAACTGGAATTCGAACAGGTCGAACGCGCCAAGTAATTTGCGAGCGGCGCGTGGTCGGCGAGATCGCCCCGCGCCGCCGCCTTGGTGGTCGATCATAAGCCTTTCGATACCGTCGAAACGGATGCGCCACCCTTTCAAGATATCGACTTCGGCGTAAGCTGGGGCATTCCCCGCAACGGGGGCCGATCGAAGGATAGGCGCATGACCTTCCGCATTCCCCGTCGCCCGCGTCTCGGCGCTTGTCGCCCTGTCCTTTCCTCCGCCACCCTGGTCGCCGCGATTGTGTCGGCCGCCCCGGCGCGCGCGCAGCAGGAGGACGGTCAGTTATGGCTTCAGGCGAACACGAACGTCCCGCTCGCCGATAAATTGCGCATCACGCTCGAGCAGATCGCGCGGTTCAGTGACCGGCAGAAGGGTTTGTATCAAAGCGAGCTCGGCGGATTGCTCGGCTACCGGGTCGCGGACAATGTCGAGCTTGGCTTCGGCTATCGCTGGGTCGGGGCGCATAACGGCAATACCGGTGCGAACGAGAACCGCATCCGACAGCAGGTCGTCGCGACGTTCGGCCCCGTCACCACGCGGTTCCGCGTCGACGAACGCTTCAATCCGCGTGGCAGCGAAATCGGATTCCGGATCCGCCAGCTGGTCCGTTACAATCACAAGATCGGCAAGAAGGGCGTGGCGCTGTTCGTCAGCCACGAAAGCTTCTTTCTGCCGAACACGACGAGTTGGGGGCAACGCAGCGGCTATGAACGAATGCGTAACCTCGTCGGAGTTGCGGTGCCGATCGGGAAAGCGATGTCGGCGGATATCGGATATCTGAACCAGTACCGGTTCGGCCGCGGCGGCGCCCGCCCGCAGATGGATCACGCGCTCAGCGTGCAGCTTACGATCAACCTTCGCGGCCTTGTGGCGCCGAACGTCCACGACTGACGTTCTCCATCATCCCATTGACATGGTTGCCGCTTCCGATGTCATTGCAAGACGTCGCGGCACTACCCCTCCAATAGATCCCCACCGTTTCTTGCTATCAGGCCGGGCGATCTTGGCTTCGTGTCAGAACGCCGAGAAGTTCGGTAAAAAACTTCTCTGAGTTCATTGCCTTTTTCTTCCGGTGAGGCGCGACAATCGCTTGATCCGGGCGTGTCGTGCTGCAAAGAAATTCCCGGGGGAATTCGATGGGTGAGCATAACATAGATTGGGGCGCGCGCTTCCAGCAGGCGGCGATCGAACCGTGCGAGTGGCTTCCGGCATTGCAGGAAATGGCGGATGCGACCGGATCCGCGCGGGGCCAGTTGATTGGCGTTGGGGGAACCAGCGCGATACCGTTCAACTGGGCCAATGGCTTCAGCGAGACCGACACGATCGAGTTCCTGCGGATGGGTGGCGCATCGCCATCGATCAATTATCGTATCGCCGCCAACAGGGAAGCCGCCCCATCCTCGATCGTGCACGAACCGGATTACCGCCGCGCAATCGGGCGACTGTCGAATGACACTTATGTCGATTATTGTCGCGATGCCGAAATTCCGCACGGGTGTCAGACGGCACTGATCGCCGAGGATCGCGCGTTGGTAGGGCTGGCAGTGTTGCGGACGGAACGCGACGGACTAACCACGCAGGCGCAGCGGGACGAGTTCGCGCGTGCATCGGCAGGGGCGAGAGCCGCCGTTCGGCTTCAACGCGCGATCGAGCACCAGGGTATCGAACTCGTCAGGAATACGCTGGAGGCGATGGCGGCAAATTGCTTCCTGATCGACGGGTTCGGACATATTGGCGCGATGACGCCGGGTGCCGAGCAGGCCGTCGCGGCCGGGCAGTATGTCCGCATCGTGGACGGCTCGCTGAACGGTACGACACCGGCCACTATCCGCCGGATCGGGCAGGCTCTGCACACGGTGCTGACCGATCGAACGCCGACGCGAGTCCCGCTCGGGGAAGGCAGACGGCTGGACATGTTTGCGCTGGCGCGTCGCGACTGGGTGCTGAGCTTTTGTCCGCAGGCGATCGTGATCCTGCGCGACACGCGTGCGGACATTGCGGCCGAGGTGGACAGCGTCACACAGGAGTTCGGCCTTTCCCCTGCCGAAGCGCAGGTCGCCGGAATGTTGATCGCGGGCATGGAACGCGAAGCGATCGCCGCGGGCCGTGGCGTGACGCCCGAAACGCTGAAATCGCAGATCAAGGCGATTTACCAGAAAACCGGCTGCGGGCGGGAAGCCGACCTTATCGCGCTTGTCGCCGGATTGCGGCGCTGATCCCCCGCGCGGGGGATGCGGGCGCTTGCACACCCCCGTAAAGCGACCCCGCCATTTCAGGGGAGAATATCAATGAATTTCAAGCATCAGGTCATCACGGCGGGCATCGTGGCCGCATTCCTCGCGGGCGCATCGACCGCCAGCGCACAGGAAGCCGACGAAGATAGCACGAAGGGCTTCTATATCGGTCTGTCGGGCGCAGTCGCCTCCGTCCAGGACACGACGATCAGCTATTACGACGAAGGCGGCACGTTCGGCGGCACCGGCGCGACGGATCGGGCGGACTTCAAGGCCGATCTGAAGAAGAGTGCGCAGTTCGGCGGGACGATCGGCTATGATTTCGGCATGATCCGCAGCGACATCGAGATCGCTTACTCGCGCAACCGTATCTCGGGTCTCGCGATCGAGCGCGTCAACGGCGCCGCAACGACGCTGACCGCGGCCGATCGCGCCGACGTCTGCGACTATCTCGAAGTCACGACGTGCCCGGGCAGCGGTAACAGCTTCACCTTCTCCGACGGTCCGAAGGTGCGCCAGTTGTCCGCACTCGGCAACGTGTGGGTCGATCTGCCGCTCGGCAAGGTCGTGACCCCCTATGCCGGCGGCGGCATCGGCATTGCCGGGTTCGAACTGGACGGCGAAGGCAAGGCACGCTTCGCATGGCAGCTGGGCGCAGGCGTCCATATCGCCGTGTCGCCTACCGTCGGTATCACGCTCGACTATCGCCACCGGGAAGCCAAGGGCTCGCGGATCACCTATGACGCAGTCTCCGGATTCGACATCGGCAAGATCCGCACCAACAGCTTCGGCGCAGGCTTGCGCTTCACCTTCTGATCGCAGCTAAAAAACATGCCGCGCGTGGCCCATTCGGGGCTGCGCGCGGCATTGCATTTCGGCGCGCCGTGCTTTAATGGCGCGCGCTTCCAACGCTATCGCTGTGGAATTGCGGGAGGGCGCGGTCGTGCCCGTCTGTACCGCTAAACTTGAACCGGGCGACGCCATATCGGCGTTCCCATGACAGAGTGAGTGAAGATGGCTAAAAAAATTACCGGCTATATCAAGCTGCAGGTGCCGGCCGGCTCCGCAAATCCGTCGCCCCCGATCGGCCCGGCATTGGGCCAGCGCGGCGTGAACATCATGGAATTCTGCAAGGCGTTCAACGCATCGACCGGCGACCAGGAAAAGGGCACGCCGCTGCCGACCGTGATCACCGTCTATGCCGACCGTTCGTTCTCGTTCGAGACGAAGACGCCGCCGGCATCGTATCTGATCAAGAAGGCCGCGAACCTGAAGTCGGGCTCCAAGGAGCCGGGCAAGGTCGTCGCCGCGAAGATCAAGCGGTCGCAGCTGGCGGATATCGCCACCGCGAAGATGAAGGATCTGAACGCCAACGATATCGAAGCGGCGACCCGCATCATCGAAGGTTCCGCCCGCGCGATGGGCCTCGAAGTGGTGGAGGGCTGATATAATGGCATTCGTAAGCAAGAAGCAGAAGGCGATCACGATCGACCGCGAGAAGCTGCATTCGGTGGACGAGGCGATCGCCCTCGCCCGTTCGGGTGCGACCAGCAAGTTCGACGAGACGATCGAAGTCGCGCTGAACCTGGGCGTCGATCCGCGTCACGCTGACCAGATGGTTCGCGGCGTCGTGACGCTGCCCAAGGGCACCGGCAAGACGGTGCGTGTCGGCGTGTTCGCCAAGGGTGCGAAGGCCGATGAGGCACGCGAAGCCGGCGCCGACGTGGTCGGTGCGGAAGACCTGATGGAGCTCGTCCAGGGTGGCACGATCGATTTCGATCGCTGCATCGCGACCCCGGACATGATGGGCGTCGTCGGTCGCCTGGGCAAGATCCTGGGTCCGAAGGGCATGATGCCGAACCCGAAGCTCGGCACCGTGACGATGAACGTCGGCGAGGCCGTAAAGGCAGCCAAGGGCGGCCAGATCGAATATCGCGTCGAGAAGGCCGGTATCATCCATAGCGGCATCGGCAAGGCATCGTTCCCGGCCGAAGACCTGCGCGCGAACTTCGACGCGCTGGTCGATGCGATCGTCAAGGCGAAGCCGGCGGGCGCCAAGGGCAAGTATGTCCGCAAGGTCGCCGTCAGCTCGACCATGGGCGCAGGCATCAAGGTCGACGTGGCCGAAGTCGCCGCCGCCTGAGGCGTCAAGCCAAGCGAATATGAAGAGGGCCGGGAGCGATCCTGGCCCTTTTTTTTGTGCCCTTTACCAGAGCATGACGGCCTAAGATCGAACCAACTCGTTCGGAATGGGCTCGATCAGTTTAAGCGTCCCGGCTCTCAGGCGGGGATGCCCGTTTCCGGACGAAGATAGGCGAACATGTGCGGCACATAGTCGGCCTTGCCGATGTCGACGCCTTCGCCACGAAGGATCGCATAGGCCATCAACACGTGGAAGTAGAATTGAGGCAATGCCCAGTCCCTCACGTACTCCGCGCCAGTCAGGTCGAATATGCCGCGGCCGGGAGCATCGATTGTGATCGGTGTCGTGCCACTCTCGTCCAGACAATCGTCGGGCAGCGTATCCAGAAACGCCAGCGCCTGATCGATCCGCACGCGGGCGTCGGCGATCGAACCGGGCGCATCGCCGGCATCACGCGCCTCGGCCGCGACGGCCAGCAAGGCTTCAGGCACCGGCTCGCCAAGAAGCCTGAACACCGCCTCCTGCGCCTGAAAGGCTGCAAACCGTAATTGCGTCGCCAGTGGATACATGTCCGAGGCGATCGACGCCGACAAAAGCTGTTCGGCCCTATCCGGCTGCTGTGCCTCGGCCTTGTCGAGCAACCCGGTCAACGTCCGCAGCATCTGCTTGTAGGTCGGAAGGAGTAACGTCGTCGGAGACATGTCTGGCCCTCGCATCGGTTGAACGCTGCCGAAAGATATACCGCGCCGGGCGGATTGGCCATGCGCGCTTGCCCCCTTTACCCAACGTGTGGAACCGCATCCGGATCGTGCAGGACCTGCGTCGCCGTGCCGAGCACCGCTTGCCGCGCGCGCAGGCTGGCGTCGAGGAAGGGCGTGTTAAGGCTGACAAAGCGCCGCGGGGTCATGCCGAGGAAGGCGTTCGCGTCGCGCAGGAAATGCGAGACGTCGAAATAGCTGTCGTCCAGCAGCGAATAGTCCGCGACGTCGCGTGAGGCGCTGATCCTGAGGAAGGAGCGCAGGAACCGCGCGCGGCGGAGCAACAGCTTCGGCGGGAAACCGAAATGGCGAATGGCCAGGCGCCGCATGGAATGCTGTTCGAGCCCGATTTCGGCGGCGGCGGCGGCGATGTCGACCGGGCCGTCGCGCGCGATCAGCGCGGTCAGGCTTCGGATGAACGGTTCGTCCGGGCTCGGCGGGCCAAGTTCCGCGGCGAGCAGCCGGTCGAGCGTCGGCGCGACTTCCGCCTCGCGGTCGCAGGCATAGAGTGCGGCGAGCAAGCGGGCGGGGAAATCTCCCTTCATCGCCTGTGCCAGCGGCACGACGCGGTCCCGGACATCGGCGGCATTGCTCTTGAACAACCGGCTCCAGCCGAGTGCGCTGACACCGAAGCCGACGAGCACGCCGCCATTGGTGGTCGCGCGGATAGCGTGTTTGGTCGGTCCGAACAGGCTGACTTCGGGGACGGGATCGAACACCCCGCTGCCGATGCCGACGGAAAAGGGTTCAGCGTCCAGCGCGATCCGCACGTTCGCGGTGCCCGGCAGGAACCAGTTGACCTGGTTTCGCGCATGCTCCCCGCGCGCGGTGTAGACATGATAGCCGGTGATATAGTCGGCCAGTTCGGTCGCCGGCTGATCGTATCGAATCGTCAGGCCGGGCGGCATTGCGAACACGGCGGGTTCGACACCCGGCATGTTGGTACCACCCTCTATCCAGTCTTCCGCTATCGGATGCGCGACACCCCGCCGACCGCGCGCGCCGGTCGGCTTCGAACCATCAACCCCCACTCAGACCCCCCTGCCCCGCTGCGTACATTGCAACGGATTTACAGCCGCCCCCGGCTTCGCCCTCTCATCATGTCCCGGATGGCCCGGGATTTGTAAGAAAACGACATACCATCTGACGGATACGCCAACCGAAATCAACATAAGACTGCGATAACCAAGAAGATGTGAACGCGGCGCTGTCTGCGTGTCGCCGTAGCTCGGCTTGACTTGCCGGCGGATCACGGTAATGGCGCACCCTCTTCCGCTTCGGGTTCGCCCGGGACGGAAAACCGTCCGAGACAGCAGGGGCCGGCTTCCGGCTTAATATCCTGCCTAGACGGGGAATGGAAATTCAAGATCGCGCCTGCGCGATCTGCTTTGGTCCGCCACACATGGCGTCCCTGTCCCATGCCCCAATCGACGGACAACCCGGATGCGCGGTTTGGCGCGTGTCCGGTTTCAACCGGCCTTTCGGTGCATGCCGAAGGGTCAGACACGTGGAGAATGGCATGGATCGTGCTCAAAAGACCGAGCTCGTCGCCGAACTGAACCAGACGTTTGCCGAAGTCGGCGTGGTGGTCGTCACCCGCAACCTCGGCATGACGGTGGCGCAGTCGACCAAGCTGCGTAACGCGATGCGTGACGCAGGGGCGACCTACAAGGTCTCGAAGAACAAGCTTGCCAAGATCGCACTGGACGGCACCGACTACCTCTCGCTGGGCGACATGCTCACCGGTCCGGTAGGCCTTGCCACCTCGATCGACCCGGTCGCAGCCGCCAAGGTGGCTGTCGATTTCGCGAAGACGAACGACAAGTTCGAAATCGTCGGTGGGGCGATGGGTGCGACTGCCCTCGACGTAGAAGGCGTCAAGGCGCTCGCGACGATGCCGTCGCTGGATGAACTGCGTGCCAAGATCGTCGGCCTCATCGTTGCCCCGGCAACGAAGCTGGCGACCATCACGCAGGCTCCGGCAGCGCAGATCGCGCGCGTCCTGTCCGCCTATGCGGAGAAGGAAGCAGCCTGAGCGCATGCTCAGGGCTTTTCGAGACTATTTCGATTGAACTGAACCCGAGGGGGCGAACTCGCCCCGACAATGGAGACTACACATGGCAGACCTGAACGCGCTGGTAGACAGCCTGAGCGAACTGACCGTCCTCGAAGCCGCTGAGCTTTCGAAGATGCTCGAAGAGAAGTGGGGCGTTTCGGCCGCAGCAGCGGTTGCAGCAGCTCCGGCAGCTGGCGGCGGCGCAGCCGCTCCGGCCGCAGAAGAGCAGACCGAATTCGACGTCATCCTGACGGGCGACGGCGGCAAGAAGATCAACGTCATCAAGGAAGTCCGCGCGATCACTTCGCTCGGCCTGACCGAAGCCAAGACGCTGGTCGAGTCCGCCCCGAAGGCCGTCAAGGAAGGCATTTCGAAGGACGAAGCAGAAAAGATCAAGAAGCAGCTGGAAGAAGCCGGCGCGACTGTCGAGATCAAGTAAGCCGCAGCGGGAGTGCGGGCCATATCGGCCCGCACTCCCGCAAGGCCGGCCGGCGCGGCATGCCGCGTCCGACGAGCATGGGCTTTGCCCATGCTGGCCGCAGCTAGAAAAGGGCGGCCCCAGCGATGGGGTCGCCCTTTTTCGTTATAGCGGATCGCGACGGGATCGCCGTCACAGGGTCAGGGCGGTGCCGACCATTCCGACGAGCACGAGCCCGCCGATCATCGTCGGCAGATAGCGGCTGCGTCGCGCGCGCGCGAACAGGCGCGACATGACGGCATCGTCGCGTATGCCGGTGATCGCCCATGCCAGCAGGACGCCCCACAGGATGAACGACAGCGCCGTCAGCGGCGTCAGCTTGTAGATCAGGCGCCGTTCCGGATGGTTGCGGATCATCGCCACCGCCGCCGGCAAGCCGACGATTGCCAGCACGAAGACGACCAGCGCGACGATCGCCAGCGCCTTATACGGCATGATCGGCCTCCCGCGCCTTGGCGATATGACGCGACCCCGGATGTCCGCGGGGATCCCCCTGCCCCGCCCCAGCCCTGCCACGTCGCGCCCGATGCGTGGCCGACGTACAACGCCGCACCGAGCAAGGCGGCGAACAGCCCGACGAAGACGCCGTCGAATGCCATCAGTCCCCAGACGATGATCGCCGGCTGCCCGATCGCCAGTTTATGGTTCGCCATGTGCAACGCCTGTGCCGGGCCGAACGCGGCGGCCAGCAGGATCGTCATGACGATCGCGGTCGGCCAATAGCGACTGAAAACCTCTGCCAGTGTCATGGAGCGGTCCTCCAGCAATGCTCCGACGGCGTACAAGGTGAGGCCTGCCTGCAGCAGGATCGAGCCGATCGACAGCAGGACCGCGATCGGCGACGCGACCCGCGCTTCCAGCGCCTCGATCGCGAAGGCCGCAATCGTCGTCAGTGCCACCGCGAGCACGACGCGCAGGATCGTCATCGCGCCGATCGACACCGCAGCGCGCAGCGATCCCAGCGCCCAGAAGCGCGCAGTCAGCAGCACGGCGATCAGCAGGCCGGCGACCTTGGCATAGCCGAAGCCCATGCGGAGCGGATCGGCGGAATGCGCGCGAAAGTCCGCCATCGACGTGAACATGCCGAGCGAAATTTCGACGACGTGCTGCGCAAGTTCGGGCAGGATCGCGATCGCGACGATCGCGGGGGCCGCGACCATCGTGCGCCCGCCCAGCCGATACGTATCGTAGATCCCCCGTACCGTCCCGCGTATCGCACTGACGAACGCCGACACCGCACCGCCCGGCCGGGCGGCAACACCATTTTTCATCAGTCTTCCCCTTGCTTGAACTCAGTCCTCGAACTGCAACAGATCGCCCGGCTGGCATTCCAGCGCGGTGCACAGCGCCTCCAGCGTCGAAAAACGGATCGCCTTCGCCTTGCCGGTCTTGAGGATCGACAGGTTCGCCAGCGTGATATCGATCGTCGTGGCAAGCTCCGTCAGCGTCATCGACCGCGCGGCGAGCATCGCGTCGAGCTTGACGGTGACGGGCATCAGACGGTCATTTCGAGATCGTCGCGCATTTGCGTTCCGGTGGCGAATACGCGTGCGAGAACGAAGACCATCAGCACGGAAAACCATCCGCCAACCGATGGCAACCAGCCCGCCGTGTCCACATGGCGGCTTGTCAGCGCAATCGTGATGATCCCGAGAACGAGGTCGAGCATCTGGATCGCCAGCAGGGCCCAGCCCACCGCCTTCAGCCGGTTCGCATTTGCGGCGATGAACGGATCGCCCGCCTGCGCGGAACCGACGATCGCGCGAAGCCGGCTGAAGACGACATGGATCGGATACCCTGCGAGTACGCCGAGTGTGAAAAGCACGCGGATGGTATTTAGGATCGGCTCGACCGGCTGGTTCGGGTATTTGCCCGCAAGATGGCCGAGCGCCATAGGCGCGAAGGCGTAGGACAGCACGAACGCAGCGATGCCCAGCCCGACGCACACCCAGTTCAACACGTTCGCCCCGGCCAGGACGACGCTGGAAATACCGAGAATGCGATCCTTCATCACCGACTCCTTATCGAAAAACGATATTATCGTTTTTCGATAAGGTCAATCGGGAAGGGTTACTTCGCCATCACCGCGGACTGGTCGACCGGCACGACCGGCAACCACACGGCGCTGGCGTTCGCGCCGCCGCGTTCGATCGTCACGGTCGCCTTGGTATAATCCGTCTTCTTCGCGAGGAAGATGTTGGGGACGAACTTCTGCGGGTTGCGATCGTAAAGTGGGAACAGGCTGGACTGGACCTGCACCATGATGCGGTGGCCGGGCTTGAACACGTGGTTCACGGTCGGCAGGCGGAACTTGTAGCGTTGCACCTTGCCCGCCGGGATCGCCGTCGGCCTGGCGAAGCTGTCGCGATACCGGCCGCGGAAGATGTCGAGGCTGATCGGCAATTGATAGCCGCCCATCTTCGGATCGGTGGCATTCTCGTCCGGATAGACGTCGATCACCTTCACCACGAAGTCGCCGTCCGTCCCCGTGGTCTTCGCGTAGATGTCCGCGATCGGCGCGCCGGAAACGCGGACGGCCTGGGTCAGGACGGGCGTTTCGTAGGTTATCACGTCGGGACGGCCATCGACGCCGCGCTGGTCGCTGACGAGCCAGTCGCCCCAGCGTCCGTCGTTGAAGTTCACCGGGCGCGGCAGATGCGGGACGGGCTTTGCGGGATCGGACACGTAGCTGTCACCACCTGCCCCGCTTGGGTCGAAGCCTAAACCACCGGCGGACTGGAGGTAGATCGGCTTGAGCGGCGACGGGCACCCCTTTTCACATGCCAGCGGCCATTGGGTGAAGCGGTCCCAATGGTTCTCGCCGGTATTGTAGATCGTCGCGGCGGGCAGCGTGAAGGCCGGGCCGTCCTTCAGATAATGGTCGAACATCGGCAGGACCATTTCCTCGCGAAACTGTTCGGCCGTGTCGCCGCGCCACTGGAACGGCCCCAGGCTGCGCCCCTCGCGGTTGATCTGGCTGTGCCGCCACGGGCCCATAACGAGGAAGTTGTTGCCGGTCTTGCCCTTGGCCGCCAGCGCCTCCCATGCGGTGATCGCGCCGTACATGTCCTCCTGGTCCCACAGCCCCTGTTCCCAGATCGTGGGCACGTTGGAGGGGTTCGCGGCGAGCAGACGGTCGAGTGCCTGGCCCTGCCAGAACTCGTCATAAGCGGGATGCGAAACCATGCGCTGCCAATAGGGCAGTTGCGAATAGCCCGACTTGTCCGCCCAGGCGCCGGCCGATCCGATCTCGCGGAAATTGTCGTAATCGTCATAGCCGCCGGTCGGCGGAACGCTGCCCTTCGCCTTGTAGCCGGTCTGCCCGCCGAGCCAGGCGATGTTGGCGAGCCGGAACGCGCCGTAATGGAACCAGTCGTCCCCCATCCAGCCGTCGATCATCGGGCTTTCTGGCACCGCGACCTTCAGCGCGGGGTGCGGGTTCAGCAGCGCCATCGCAACGGTGAAGCCTTCGTAGGACGAACCGATCATCCCGACGCGACCGTTCGATTCCGGCAGGTTCGCCTTGTTCACCAGCCAGTCGATCGTGTCATAGGCGTCGGTGACGTGATCGACCTTGGTCTTGTTGAGCGGGCCGATGACGGGGCGCGTCACGACATACTCGCCCTCCGATCCGTATTTGCCGCGAATGTCCTGATAGACGCGGATATAGCCGCCACGGACGAACATCTCGTCCGCGAGCGGCAGCGTGGACAGCATGCTGGAACTGGTCGTCCGCTTGGCACGGCTTCCGGCGTCATAGGGCGTGCGCGTCAGCACGATCGGCGCATTCTGCACGTTCTTCGCGACGACGATGACGGTGAACAATTTCGTTCCGTCGCGCATCGGGATCATGACCTCGCGACGGGTGTAATCGTTGGCGGTGGAGGGCGGAGTGAACTTTGCGGGAATGTCGCCGCCGACCGGAGGCGCGACATCCGCGCTTTTGGTCGGAGCTTGCTGGGCCGGCGCGGATACCGCGAGGCCGGCAACGGCCATCGCCGCCGCGGCGGGCGCGAGAAGGATCTTCATAGCTGGGGCAACTCCCTGTGATTACGGAAGACTGGATCGATTTATGTGACCGGATAGTGCGCGCGACCCTGCCCAAGATCAATCGCCATACACTCAGCGGATGATCGTCAGCCCCTGCGGTCGCTGGCCGACCGTGTCGTACATGCGCGGCCCTGCATCCAGGCGGAACGGCGCCATCTTCGCGCCGGGTTCCCGCTCGATCCCGATCACCCAGGCAGCGGCGGTCTGGCCGTGATCGGTCGAGCCCCATCGATACAGGACGTTGACCGTGAACACCGGAACGAAGAACGGACGCCCGCCGATGTTGAGCGGCACCACCGCCTCGTTGGGCATCATCGCCATTCCGCCCAGCGACAGCGACTCTCCCGCGTCCAGACCGAACTTGGCGACGATCGGCTTGTCGATGAAATGCCCGAACAAAGCCTTCAGCATCGCATCCTGATCGTTGCTGGCGTTCATCACCCGGATATCAACGCGGACGTCGTTCGCGGCGATCTCGCCCGAATTGCGCAGCGTGATCTCGTAATCGACCGCACCGCCGGTCAGGTTGGTGCCGGCGCGCAGCGGACGCATCTCGACGTCGATCTGCGCGCGTTGTTCGGGGCCGGCGGACGGTGCGGTGGCGGCGATCGGCGGCACCGGCGCGGCGGGGGCCGGTGGAGGGGCGGGTTCCGGCTCAGCCTGCACCGAGGGGACCGGAGCCGGGAACGCCGGATCAACGGGCTCGTAGGCGTCCTCGATTTCGTCGTCGTCGCGCTCGCGTGAGCGGAGACGGAACACGGCGAAACCCGCGACCGCGAGCGCCGCCAGACCAAGTGCCAGCCACAGCCAGGTGCGGTCGGGGTCATCCGTCGGTGCCGCAGCGACCGGGGCCGGTGTCGCCTCCGGCGTTGGAGTCGCGAGCGGCGACGGCGCGGCGGTCGGGGTTGCCGCAGGAGCGGTGGCCGGCGTGGGGACCGGGGTCGGCGTCGGTATGACCTCAGCCGGCACTGCGGCCGAGGGGCGCGGAGACGGCGTCGCGGTCGCGGTCGCGCGCGGCGTCGGCGTGGCGCGGGGCGTTTGCGGCTGCGGCGTCACGGTCGGTGCGGGGGCCGGCGGCAGGATCGGGACGGGTGTCGGCGACGCGAGCGGAGTCGGCAGCGTCGTCGGGCGGCTTGCGGGCAGCGAGAAACCGTCGAGATTGGGGATCAGCGGCGTCGCCTCGTTCTGCGCCAGCGCCGTGCCGGACAGGCCGAGCATCGTGAAAGGGCGAGCCGCAGGGCGGTCGGAATCGTCAAATGTCGCACAAAAGCGCCTTATCGCAGGAAATATGAACGCCATACGACCGGCAGCGCGACCGCGGCAAGCCGGCGCGGGCCGACGTGCGATGCAAGCGCCATGCCTTCGTCCTTCCCCCGCTTCCGTTGACTAAATCCAACAGCTTGCCTATATCCGGCGCTCACCACGGGTTTCGGGAAATGACGTGCCGTCGCGCAGCATGTCGATCGAATTGGGATCCGGCGGTATCCAGGACGCTGAAAGCTGCTGTTATCCGACACCGGACGACATGCGGCTTTTTGCGTTTCCGCGTGCCCGCCCGGGCGAACCGGGCACCTAATTTCGGCCCCTCATGTGGGCCAAGACCGAGGGCAAGACCACTATGGCAACCAAGGCATATGACGGCGGGACGCTGAAGCGTCGCATCCGCAAGGTGTTCGGCAACATCCACGAAGTCGTGCAGATGCCGAACCTGATCGAGGTTCAGCGCGAATCCTACGAGCAGTTCCTGCGCTCCGACCCGTCGATCGGCTATGTCTCCGGGCTGGAAAAGACGCTGCGGTCGGTATTCCCGATCCGCGATTTCGCCGGCACGGCCGAACTCGACTTCGTCAATTACGAACTCGAACCGCCGAAGTTCGACACCGACGAGTGCCGTCAGCGCGGCATCACCTATGCGGCGCCGATGCGCGTCACGTTGCGCCTGATCGTGTTCGAGGTGGACGCCGATACGGATGCCCGCTCGGTGCTCGATATCAAGGAGCAGGACGTCTACATGGGCGACATGCCCCTGATGACGGGCAACGGCACCTTTATCATCAACGGCACGGAACGCGTGATCGTCAGCCAGATGCACCGTTCGCCGGGCGTCCTGTTCGATCATGACCGCGGCAAGACGCACGCATCGGGCAAGTATCTGTTCGCGGCGCGCGTGATCCCGTATCGCGGGTCGTGGCTCGATTTCGAATTCGACGCCAAGGACATCGTCAACGTCCGTATCGACCGCAAGCGCAAGCTGCCGGTGACGGCATTGCTGTACGCGCTGGGCATGACCGGCGAGGAAATCCTCAACCACTTCTACAACCGGGTCACGTTCGTGCGCGGCCAGGGTGGCTGGATCATCCCGTTCCAGGCCGAGAACTGGCGTGGCCAGAAGCCGATGTTCGACATCATCGATGCGAAGACCGGCGAAGTCGTGTTCCCGTCGGGCCAGAAGATTTCCCCCGCGCCGCGAACAAGTCGGCGAAGGACGGCCTGACCGACCTGCTGATCCCGACCGAGGAAATCTTCGGCCGCTACAGCGCGTACGACCTGATCAACGAGACGACGGGCCAGATCTATATCGAAGCCGGCGACGAAGTCTCGGCCGAGAACCTCGAGCTGCTCGACAAGGCCGGGATCGACCGGATCGAACTGCTCGACATCGATCACGTCGCGACGGGCGCGTGGATCCGCAACACGCTGAAGGTCGACAAGGCCGAAGAGCGCGAGCAGGCACTGTCCGACATCTACCGCGTGATGCGCCCCGGCGAGCCGCCGACGCTGGAGACCGCGGAGTCGCTGTTCAGCGGCCTGTTCTTCGATCCGGACCGGTACGACCTGTCGGCCGTCGGTCGCGTGAAGCTGAACATGCGTCTCGACCTCGATGCCGAGGATACCGTGACGACGCTGCGCAGCGAGGATATCCTCGCCGTGATCAAGACCTTGGTCGACCTGAAGGACGGCAAGGGCGAGATCGACGACATCGACAATCTCGGCAACCGCCGCGTGCGTTCGGTGGGCGAATTGCTCGAGAACCAGTACCGCGTCGGCCTGCTCCGCATGGAGCGCGCCGTGAAGGAGCGCATGTCGTCGGTCGACGTGTCGACGGTGATGCCGAACGACCTGATCAACGCCAAGCCGGCGGTTGCCGCGGTGCGTGAATTCTTCGGCTCCTCGCAGCTGTCGCAGTTCATGGATCAGACCAACCCGCTGTCCGAAGTGACGCACAAGCGTCGCGTCTCAGCGCTCGGGCCGGGCGGTCTGACGCGTGAGCGTGCGGGCTTCGAAGTCCGCGACGTTCACCCGACGCATTACGGCCGCATCTGCCCGATCGAAACGCCGGAAGGCCCGAACATCGGTCTGATCAACTCGCTGGCATCGTTCAGCCGCGTCAACAAGTACGGCTTCATCGAGACGCCGTACCGCAAGGTCGTGGACCACAAGGTCACCGACGACGTGGTGTATCTGTCGGCGATGGAAGAGGCCAAGCACACGATCGCGCAGGCCAACGCCGATCTGGCGGGCGACAACGGCTTCACCGAGGACCTCGTCTCGTCGCGTCAGGCGGGCGAATTCCTGATGGCGATCCCGGACAACATCACGTTGATGGACGTCAGCCCGAAGCAGCTCGTCTCGGTCGCGGCATCGCTCATTCCGTTCCTGGAAAACGATGACGCCAACCGCGCGCTGATGGGATCGAACATGCAGCGTCAGGCCGTGCCGTTGGTACAGGCCGAGGCGCCGTTCGTCGGCACCGGCATGGAAGAGACGGTCGCCCGGGATTCCGGCGCGGCGATCTCGGCCAAGCGTGCGGGTATCGTCGATCAGGTCGATGCGACGCGTATCGTCATCCGTGCCACGGGTGAGGTCGATGCCGGCAAGTCGGGCGTGGACATCTACACGCTGATGAAGTTCCAGCGCTCGAACCAGTCGACCTGCATCAACCAGCGTCCGCTGGTGAAGGTGGGCGACGTGATCCGTGCGGGCGACGTGCTCGCCGACGGTCCGTCGACGGAGTTCGGCGAACTGGCACTGGGCCGCAACAGCCTGGTCGCGTTCATGCCGTGGAATGGCTATAATTATGAGGATTCGATCCTCATTTCCGAGCGTATCGTGAAGGACGACGTCTTCACCTCGATCCATATCGAGGAATTCGAAGTCATGGCGCGCGATACGAAGCTCGGGCCGGAAGACATCACGCGCGACATCCCGAACGTTGGCGAGGAAGCGCTTCGCAACCTCGACGAAGCGGGCATCGTGTATATCGGTGCAGAGGTCGAGCCGGGCGATATCCTCGCCGGCAAGATCACGCCGAAGGGCGAAAGCCCGATGACGCCGGAAGAGAAGCTGCTCCGCGCGATCTTCGGTGAAAAGGCGTCCGACGTGCGCGACACGTCGCTGCGCCTGCCGCCGGGCGTCGCAGGCACCGTCGTCGAGGTCCGCGTGTTTAACCGCCACGGCATCGACAAGGACGAGCGTGCGATGGCGATCGAGCGCGAGGAGATCGAGCGCTTGAAGAAGGATTCGGACGACGAACGTTCGATCCTGAACCGTGCGACCTGGAGCCGGCTGCGCGAGATGCTGGAAGGGCAGACCGCGACCGCCGTGCCCAAGAATGGCCCGAAAAAGGGCGTCGTGATCGACAGCGACGTGCTGGACAGCGTGGATCGCCACGAATGGTGGAAGTTCGCGGTGGCCGACGACAAGGTCCAGAGCGATCTGGAAGCGGTCAAGGTTCAGTATGACGACGCCGTCAAGGTGATCGTGGACAAGTTCCAGGATCGCCGCGAGAAGCTGGAGCGTGGCGACGAGTTGCCGCCAGGCGTGCTGAAGATGGTCAAGGTGTTCGTCGCGGTGAAGCGCAAGCTGCAGCCGGGCGACAAGATGGCCGGCCGTCACGGCAACAAGGGCGTCATCAGCCGCATCCTGCCGGCGGAGGACATGCCGTTCCTCGCCGACGGGACGCCGGTCGATCTCGTGCTCAACCCGCTGGGCGTGCCGTCGCGCATGAACGTCGGTCAGATCTTCGAGACGCATCTCGGCTGGGCTGCCCGCAACCTCGGGCAGCAGATCCACACCGCGCTCGAGGATTGGCGCGAAGCCAATCCGGACGCCAAGGGTGGCGAGATGCCGGACGCGGTCAAGTCGCGCCTGCTGGAAGTGTATGGCGACCATTATGCGGCGGAGATCGAGGCGCGTAGCAGCGACCAGATCATCGAGCTCGCGTCCAACCTGAAGACCGGCGTGCCGATGGGTACTCCCGTGTTCGACGGCGCGCGCGAGGCCGACGTGTCCAACATGCTGAGCCTTGCCGGGCTCGACACGTCGGGCCAGTCGGACCTGTATGACGGCCGCACGGGCGACAAGTTCGACCGCAAGGTGACGGTGGGCATCATCTACATGCTCAAGCTGCATCACCTCGTGGACGACAAGATCCACGCCCGGTCGATCGGGCCGTACTCGCTCGTCACGCAGCAGCCGCTGGGTGGTAAGGCACAGTTCGGCGGTCAGCGGTTCGGCGAGATGGAGGTCTGGGCACTCCAGGCCTACGGCGCGGCGTACACCCTGCAGGAAATGCTGACGGTCAAGTCGGACGACGTGGTCGGCCGCACGAAGGTCTACGAGGCGATCGTCAAGGGCGACGACACGTTCGAGGCGGGCATTCCGGAGAGCTTCAACGTTCTCGTCAAGGAAATGCGCTCGCTGGGCCTGAACGTGGAGCTGACGACGGTCGAGCAGTTCGACACCGACGGCGTCGCGATCGCGGCGGAGTAAGCCACTTTCTTCCCCCCTCCCGCTTGCGGGAGGGGTCGGGGGAGGGTCTGATCGTCAGGCACTCCCCCAAGACATCCCCTCCCCCAACCCCTCCCGCAAGCGGGAGGGGAGTTAAGGGCCCCTCGCGAAAGCGGCAGGGGAACTGGAGAATCAGAATGAACGAACTGACCAACTTCGCCAATCCGGTCGCCAAGCCGGAAACGTTCGACCAGATCCAGATCGGCATCGCGTCCCCGGACAAGATCCGTTCGTGGTCGTTCGGCGAGATCAAGAAGCCGGAAACCATCAACTATCGCACGTTCAAGCCCGAGCGTGACGGCCTGTTCTGCGCGCGCATCTTCGGTCCGATCAAGGATTACGAATGCCTGTGCGGCAAGTACAAGCGCATGAAGTACAAGGGCATCGTCTGCGAAAAGTGCGGCGTGGAAGTCACCGTGTCGAAGGTCCGCCGCGAGCGTATGGGCCATATCGAGCTGGCCGCGCCGGTCGCGCACATCTGGTTCCTGAAGTCGCTGCCGTCGCGCATTGGCCTGCTGCTCGACATGCAGTTGAAGCAGCTGGAACGCGTGCTGTATTTCGAGGCGTATATCGTGATCGAGCCGGGCATCACCCCGCTCGAAAAGTACCAGCTGATGACCGAGGACGAACTCCTCGACGCGCAGGACGAATATGGTGAGGACGCCTTCACCGCCGGGATCGGCGCGGAAGCCGTGCGCATCATGCTGCAGGACCTCGATCTGGAGGGCGAGCGCAAGGAGCTGCTGGAAGAACTGGCGGTCACCAAGTCCGAGCTGAAGCCCAAGAAGATCATCAAGCGCCTGAAGGTCGTGGAAAGCTTCATCGATTCCGGCAACCGCCCGGAATGGATGATCCTGGAAGTCGTGCCGGTCATCCCGCCGGAACTGCGTCCGCTGGTGCCGCTGGATGGCGGCCGCTTCGCGACGTCGGACCTGAACGATCTGTATCGCCGCGTGATCAACCGCAACAACCGCCTGAAGCGCCTGATGGAGCTGCGTGCGCCGGACATCATCGTCCGCAACGAAAAGCGCATGTTGCAGGAAGCGGTCGATGCGCTGTTCGACAACGGCCGTCGCGGTCGCACGATCACGGGTGCCAACAAGCGTCCGCTGAAGTCGCTGTCCGACATGCTGAAGGGCAAGCAGGGCCGCTTCCGCCAGAACCTTCTCGGCAAGCGCGTCGATTATTCGGGCCGTTCGGTCATCGTGACCGGTCCGGAACTGAAGCTGCACCAGTGCGGCCTGCCGAAGAAGATGGCGCTCGAGCTGTTCAAGCCGTTCATCTACGCGCGCCTCGACGCCAAGGGCCTGAGCATGACGCTCAAGCAGGCGAAGAAGTGGGTCGAGAAGGAGCGCAAGGAAGTCTGGGACATCCTGGACGAGGTGATCCGCGAGCATCCCGTGATGCTGAACCGCGCCCCTACCCTGCACCGTCTGGGCATCCAGGCGTTCGAACCGGTTCTGATCGAAGGCAAGGCGATCCAGCTTCACCCGCTGGTCTGCTCGGCGTTCAACGCCGATTTCGACGGCGACCAGATGGCCGTGCACGTCCCGCTGAGCCTCGAGGCCCAGTTGGAAGCGCGCGTCCTGATGATGTCGACCAACAACATCCTGTCGCCGGCGAACGGCAAGCCGATCATCGTGCCGTCGCAGGACATGGTGCTGGGCCTGTATTACCTGTCGATGCTGAAGGAAGGCGAGCCGGGCGAAGGCATGATGATCTCCGACATGCAGGAGGTTCATCACGCACTGGAAGCCGGCGCGGTCACGCTGCACACCAAGATCATCAGCCGCGTGCCGCAGACCGACGAGGCGGGCAAGCCCTACCTCAAGCGCTATGAGACCACCCCCGGTCGCATGCTGCTCGGCGAGTGCCTGCCGCAGTCGTCGAAGGTTCCGTTCGACACCGTCAACCGCCTGCTGACCAAGAAGGACGTGGGCGACGTGATCGACGAGGTCTATCGTCACACCGGCCAGAAGGAGACCGTGCTGTTCGCCGACGCGATCATGGCGCTCGGCTTCAAGCACGCGTTCAAGGCGGGCATCTCGTTCGGCAAGGACGACATGATCATCCCGGACGCGAAGATCGGTCTGGTCGACGAGACCAAGGCGCTCGTGAAGGACTTCGAGCAGCAGTATCAGGACGGCCTGATCACGCAGCAGGAGAAGTACAACAAGGTGATCGACGCCTGGAGCCGTTGCGGCGACCAGGTGGCGAACGCGATGATGGACGAGATCAAGTCGGTCAAGAAGTACACCGATGGCCCGAACGAAGGCCGCGAGAAGCCGATCAACTCGATCTACATGATGGCGCATTCCGGTGCGCGTGGTTCGCAGGCGCAGATCAAGCAGCTTGCCGGCATGCGCGGCCTGATGGCCAAGCCGTCGGGCGAGATCATCGAAACGCCGATCATCTCGAACTTCAAGGAAGGCCTGACCGTCCTCGAATACTTCAACTCCACCCACGGTGCCCGTAAGGGTCTGGCGGATACGGCTTTGAAGACGGCGAACTCGGGCTACCTGACCCGCCGTCTGGTCGACGTGTCGCAGGATTGCGTCATCATCGAATTGGATTGCGGTACGGAACGGGCGCTGGAAATGCGCGCGATCGTTCAGGGCGGTTCCACCATCGCCTCGCTCGGCGAGCGTATCCTGGGCCGCACCACGGCCGAGGACATCATCGATCCGAAGACCAATGCGGTCGTCATTCCGAAGGGCACGTTGCTCGACGAACCGATGATCCTGCAGATCGAGGCGCTGGGTACCCAGTCGTGCAAGATCCGCAGCCCGCTGGTCTGCGAAACGAAGATCGGCGTATGCGGCAAGTGCTACGGGCGCGATCTCGCCCGCGGTACGCCGGTGAACATCGGCGAGGCTGTCGGCGTCATCGCCGCACAGTCGATCGGCGAGCCGGGCACGCAGCTGACGATGCGTACGTTCCACATCGGTGGCGCGGCACAGCTGAACGAAACGTCCAACCTGGAAGCGGTCGCCGACGGCACGATGGAATATCGTGACCTGCGCGTGATCGTCGACCAGCGCGGCCGTCGCGTCGTGCTGAGCCGTTCGGGCGAAGTGGCGATCGTGGACATGGACGGCCGCGAGCGCGCGGTGCACCGTATCCCGTACGGCGCATACGTGCTGTTCGACGACGGTCACATCGTCAGCAAGGGCGACCGGATGGCCGAATGGGATCCGTTCACCATGCCGGTGATCACGGAAAACCCGGGCATCGTGAAGTATGTCGATCTGATCGAGGGCAAGACGCTCACCGAACAGGCCGACGAAGCGACCGGTATCTCGCAGCGTGTCGTGACCGAAAACCGCGGCGTCGCCAGCAAGAAGGAAGATCTCCGTCCGCGCCTGACCCTGACCGGGGACAGTGCGGAAGAGGCCGGCCGGTACATGCTGGTAGCGGGTGCGACCCTGTCGGTCGAGGATGGTGCCACGGTTCAGGGCGGTGACGTTCTGGCCCGTGTCAGCCGCGAAAGCGCCAAGACGCGCGACATCACGGGCGGTCTGCCGCGTGTTGCCGAGCTGTTCGAAGCGCGCAAGCCGAAGGAGAATGCGATCATCGCAAAGGTCTCCGGCCGCGTCGTGTTCGGCAAGGATTACAAGGCCAAGCGCAAGATCGGTATCCAGCCCGAGGATGGCGGCGAGGTCGTGGAATATCTGGTGCCGAAGTCGAAGGTCATCGACGTGCAGGAAGGCGATTACGTCAAGCGCGGCGACAACCTGATCGGTGGTTCGCCGGATCCGCACGACATTCTGGAAGTGCTCGGCATCGAGCCGCTGGCCGAATATCTGGTCAGCGAAATCCAGGAAGTGTACCGGTTGCAGGGCGTGAAGATCAACGACAAGCACATCGAGACGATCGTTCGTCAGATGCTGCAGAAGGTCGAGATCACCGACGGTGGCGACACCACCTTGCTGGCCGGCGAGCAGGTCGATCGTGCAGAAATGGACGAGATCAACGAGAAGCTCGAGAAGAAGCAGGTCCGTGCACAGGGCAAGCCCGTCCTGCTCGGCATTACCAAGGCGTCGCTGCAGACCCGCAGCTTCATCTCGGCGGCGTCGTTCCAGGAGACCACCCGCGTCCTCACCGAAGCATCGGTGCAGGGCAAGAAGGACACGCTGACCGGTCTCAAGGAGAACGTGATCGTGGGTCGCCTGATCCCCGCCGGTACCGGCGCGGGCATGGGCCGCATGCGCATCGCCGCCTCCAGCCGCGACGCCGCCATGCGCGTGTCGCAGCGCAAGATGGCCGAAGTGTCGATCGCCATGGCCAATTCGGCCGCCGAAGAACGCGCCGCCGAAAAGCTGCGCAACGTCGCGGACGATACGGGTGACGACGCACTGGGCGCTGTGACGACCAGCGGCACCGGCACCGACGCCGATGCGGGCGATTACCTGATCAAGGAGTGATCGCCCCTTCCCTCTCGGGGGAAGCGTTGAACGAAAAGAGCCGCCGTCCGGGTAACCGGGCGGCGGTTTTTTATGTGTCGGTTAACCGTCCGACGGCAGGCTGCATCGAACCACCATCAGCGGACATTCATGCAGCGTTGGTTGCGTTTCGTCCGCCCGAGGTCCAGCCTTCGCGCATGATGCACCTTGATCACACCGGGCGGGATGACGCTCATGACCTTCCCGACGCGGAGGTCGCGATGAGGATCGGGCGAAACGCGAGCCTCGATGTGAAGGTAACCAACGTCGGATTGCTGTCCGTAGGAATTCTTGTGTCCGGCATCCTGCTGTCGACCGCCGTTCTGGTGCACGCAGCCAAGCGGCGCGTTAGGGCGTAGAGGGGCACCGCAGGCGCTGGCCGCTGACGCTCAATCGACTCCGTTCACTGGCTAAATCGTAGAGCCCGTTCCCGAACGATCGACCAATCCCGGGCTGCTTCGATGCTGCTTGAAAGCGACCCGGGCCATACACCACCACGCCACGACGTGTGGCTTTTCGTCGCGCGATCCGCTTACCGCCAAAAAGCAGCCGCGCAGTGAGCGCAGACCCTTCACGCGCACGTTGCGCTTCGCCCCCAGCCGTGTACCACGCCGCTGTTCACGACTGGCGTTTGACGCCGATCGCGGGCCGGTCAGTCGGGCGGGGCGCAATTGCATGTCGAAGCAGGTAATGTTGATCGAGGATGAGCCGCTGCATCGGAAGCTCTACACGATCTGGCTGCAATTGGACGGGCACACCGTCCATTCGGTTGCCGACGAGCGACTGGCCTATCTTGAGGCGGCCAAGATCCGACCGGATGTTATCATCACGGACATTCGGCTGGTCCATCTCGATGGCCGCGAGATTATCAGCACGCTCAAGGCGCGTCAGGATACCAACGCTATCCGGATCGTGGCGCTCACCGTTCTGGATACGAACGAAATCGAGGAAGCCTGCTATAAAGCAGGGGCCGACGTCTTCCTGAACAAGAAAGTCGGTCGGGAGGCGCTGCTCGCCGCCGTGCGGCACCCCTAGCCCCGATACCGACGCGGCACCTGTCCTACATGCCGCCACTCCACTACCCTCGTTACCGTTCTTTCACATTGCTGGAACGCCTGCCGCGCCCGCCACGATCAGGCGCAGATCGTGTGACCTTCTGTGAACTTCGGGCATCTGGGCGACGACGCGACCCTCTTGCCCGTGCACGCTGGACGTCCGGTCCCGCTGCGCTTAGCCTTCCGGAATGAAAGCATTATTCCCCGCCACCGCGCGTCCGCTGCTCGAACCGCATCTGCCCGATGGCCTCGACGTGTCGTGGTTCGCCGATCATGAGGAAGCGAACGCGCTGGTCGCCGATGCGGAGATCGCCTGGGTGGACCAGATGCGCCCCGAATGGACCGCCGAGACGATCGGGCGAGGCACGAAGCTGAAATGGCTGAGCACGATCTATGCCGGGGTCGATTCCTTCCCGATCGCGGACCTGAAGGCACGCGGGACGATCCTGACCAACGGGGCGGGTATCAATGCCATCGCGGTCGCCGAATATACGGTGATGGGGATGCTCGCCGCCGCCAAGCGCTTCGACGAGGTGGTGCGGATCGCGGACCGCAAGCAATGGCCATCCGATGCGCCCGGCAAGGTCGAATTGTTCGACACGACGGCGCTGATCGTCGGGATGGGAACGATCGGGCAGATGATCGCCGATCGGCTCGCGGCGTTCGGCGTGCGCGTGACGGGCGTGACGCGCAGCGGCCGCAACGGCACGCTGACGCCGGATGCATGGCAGGCGCGGGTCGGCGAGTTCGACTGGGTGATCTTGGCCGCGCCCTCCACGGACGAGACCAAGGCGTTGATCGGCGCGGACGAACTGGCGACGATGAAGCCGACCGCCTGGCTGATCAACATCGCGCGCGGCGACATGGTCGATCAGGACGCGCTGATCTCAGCATTGGAGACGCGGTCGATCGCGGGTGCTTTCCTGGACACCGTCCATCCGGAACCACTGCCGGACGATCATCCCTTATGGTCCGCGCCGAACGCGATCCATTCGATGCACCTGTCGGGCCGCAGCCAGACGAAGATGTTCATGCGGGCGGGCACGTTGTTCCTGGAAAACCTGCGCGCGTTTCTCTCGGGCGCGGAGATGAAGAACGTGGTGGATCTCGACGCCGGGTATTGACGCGCGATACGGGCGAAGGGGGCCCCCATTACCTTGGCCGTCCACTTCCACCGTTCGTCCTGAGCTTGTCGAAGGGCGGGCAACTCAGGACCAGCGCTTCGACCGGCCCAGCACGAACGGGATTTGGGAGAGTGTTGCTTATCCCATTTACCCCATCCGGGAAAACACCGCTTGCTCTCCTTACCCGCGCTGGGTAAGAGCCGCGCCATGACGACGTTGGCAGGCATCAAGATCAAGCGTTTCCGCGAGGAACGGACCCTCAGCCGGGCAGCATTCGGCGCGTGGTACGATGCGCCCGGATCGACGGTGCAGGGCTGGGAGGAGGACGGCAAGCGCGCCAATTCCCCCGTCGTCAACCAGATCGCGGCGAACGGCATCGCGAGCCACGCCGACTGGTACATCACCATCCGCACGGAGAATGACATGAGCAGCTGGGCCCCCGATAGCTGGACTAAGGCCGAGGCGCGACAGCTGCCGACCTATCCCGACGCACAGGCGCTCGGCACCGCGACGGACGCGCTCGCCTCCTACCCGCCGCTCGTCTTCGCGGGCGAAGCGCGCAACCTGACGGCGGACCTCGCCAAGGTTTCGCGCGGCGAAGCGTTCCTGTTGCAGGGCGGCGACTGTGCGGAGAGTTTCGCCGAGCATAGCGCGAACAACATTCGCGACACGTTCCGCGTGCTGCTGCAGATGGCGGTCGTGCTGACCTATGCGTCGAAGCTGCCGGTGGTGAAACTGGGCCGGATGGCGGGTCAGTTCGCCAAGCCGCGGTCCGCCGACATGGAGATGGAAGGCGGCGTCGAGCTGCCGAGCTATCGTGGCGACATCGTCAACGACATCGCCTTCACGCCGGAGGGCCGCACCCCCGATCCGCAGCGCATGATCCGCGCGTACAGCCAGTCGGCCGCGACGCTGAACCTGCTGCGCGCATTCGCGACGGGCGGCTATGCGAACCTGCACCAGGTGCATCGCTGGACGCACGACTTTATGGGCCGGTCGCCCTGGACGAAGAAATATACCGAGACGGCTGACCGGATCGGCGAGGCCCTCGACTTCATGGAGGCCTGCGGGATCAGCCCGGAGACGGTGCCGCAACTAAGCCAGACGCAATTCTATACCAGCCACGAGGCGCTGCTGTTGCAGTACGAACAGGCGCTGACGCGGCAGGATTCGCTGACTGGCGACTGGTACGACACGTCCGCGCACATGCTGTGGATCGGCGATCGCACGCGGTTCGAAGGGTCGGCGCATGTCGAATTCCTGCGCGGCATCGGCAATCCGATCGGAATGAAGTGCGGCCCGACGCTGGAGCCGGACGCGTTGTTGCGCCTGCTCGACACGCTGAACCCCGATCGCGTTCCGGGGCGGATGACGCTGATCACGCGCTACGGCCATGACAAGATCGAGGCCGGCCTGCCCAAGCTGGTCCGCGCGGTGCTGCGCGAGGGACATCCGGTCGTGTGGAGTTGCGATCCGATGCACGGCAACGTCGTCAAGGCGGCGAACGGCTACAAGACGCGCCCGTTCGAACGCATCCTGGCCGAGGTTCGGGGCTTCTTCGCGGTTCACCGTGCGGAGGGCAGCATAGCGGGCGGCATCCATGCGGAGATGACCGGGCAGAATGTCACCGAATGCACCGGGGGCGCGGTGGACGTCACCGAACACGCGCTGGCCGATCGCTATCACACGCATTGCGATCCGCGGCTGAATGCCGGGCAGAGCCTGGAAATGGCGTTCCTGCTGGCGGAAATGCTGAACGTCGAGATGGCGGAACGGCGCCGCGTGGCGGCCTAGAACCATTCCGCGCTCACCCGCGCTAAATCCCTTTCCGGCGCGCAATAGCAACAAGGGCGGTCATTGGGTTGAATGGCCGTCCCTTTTTTCCGTTACATTCGCGTACCGACAAAATTCGACTGAACGGTATCGTCCGCAGGACCGATTTAACTACCAAGAAGCTGAGGTTGTTAATGATTTTCCGCCTATGATATTCGGGTATCGGGGACGGGCAAATGCAACAGCTTGAGACTTTCGAGCGGCCAATGGTGGACGTGCCAGTGATTGGCGGGGACGCGCCGCGCGACCCGGCATCGGTCGCGCGGGACATTGGGACGATCGTCGCGGGTGCGGCGACGTTGGCGGCATGCGGAGGCGGCGATGGTTCGTCCACCCCCACCGCAACGCCCGCGGCCGCCCCTCACCCGCCCCGGTCGCGATCACGCCGGCACAGGCCAGCCGGTTCCTCGCGCAATCGACGATGGGCGCCACGCAGGCGACAATCGCCGATGTCGTGACGGCAGGCTATAGCGGCTGGATCGATGCGCAGATCGCCATGCCCCGCGCGATCAAGCATTGGGACTGGCTCGTCGCGAACGGCTATAGCGACGCGGCCAACATGAACGGCACCAACGGTTTCGACCAGACCGTCTGGCGGCAGGCGATCGTCGAGCCGGACCAGTTGCGCCAGCGCGTCGGCCTCGCATTGCTCGACATGCTCGTCATCGGGATCGACGGCATCACGACCAACTGGCGTCAATTCGCCGCCGCTGCCTATATGGACGTGCTGCTCGACAATGCGTTCGGCAATTACCGTACCCTGCTGGACGCGATCACCACCAATGCCGCGATGGCATCGTTCCTGACGTTCCTCGGCAACCGCAAGGCCAATCCGACTACCGGCGCGCAACCGGATGAGAATTACGCGCGCGAACTGATGCAGTTGTTCACGCTCGGCTTGGTACAACTCAACATCGACGGCAGCGTGAAGATGTCGGCGGGCGCGCCGATGGAAACCTATACCCCCAACGACGTGACTCAATTGGCGCGCGTTTTTACCGGGTTGAGCCTGGCGACCAACGTCGCGACCACGCCCGACCGGTACCGCGTGCCGCTGGTGATGAATGCCGCGATCAACGAAACGGGCAGCGCGACCTTCCTGGGCAAGACCGTCAGCGGGGGCGGCATGGCCGCGATCAAGGCCGCGCTCGATGCGATCTTCGCGCACCCCAATCTGCCGCCGTTCGTGTCCAAGCAGATGATCCAGCATCTCGTCACCAGCAACCCCTCCCCGGCCTATGTCGGGCGTGTCGCCAATGCCTTTGCCGACAATGGCGCGGGCGTACGCGGCGACATGAAAGCGGTGATCCGGGCGATCCTGCTCGACACCGAAGCGCGCAGCGACGCGGCGCTGACCAATACGAGCGCAGGCAAATTGCGCGAACCGGTGACGCGGCTGACCGGCTGGGCACGCGCCTTCGGCGTGAATTCGCCGTCCAATGCCTGGGCGATCGGCGATACGAGCAGCACGGCCAACCGGCTGGGCCAGTCGATCGGGCGCAGCCAGACGGTGTTTAACTATTTCCGCCCCGGATATTCGCCGCCCAATACCGCCGTCTCCACCGCCGGACTGGTCGCGCCGGAGTTCCAGATTACCAACGAACTCTCCGTCGTGGCGTATATCAACTATATGTCCAGCCTGATCGCCAATGGCGCGGGCGACACGAAGGCGGATTACACGACGATCCTGACCAAGGCGACAGACAGCGCCGCCTTGGTGGATGAGATCAACCTCGTCCTCGCGGCGGGGCAATTGACCGGCGCGACGGTCACGGCGATCCGCGCCGCCGTCGACAGCATCTCCTCCGCGACCGCGGCGGGACAGCTCAACCGCGTCTATACCGCCATCCTGACGACGCTCGCGTCGACCGACTATCTGACGTTGAAGTGAAGGACGTGAGCATGAGCCACGATGAATCGCGCCGCGCCTTCCTGAAGCGCTCCTCCGCCCTTGGCCTTGCGGGCGTCGCCACCCCGTTCGTCACCAGCCTCGGCGCGATCGGCGAAGCGGCGGCGGCGACCGCGAGCGATTACAAGGCGCTGGTCTGCATCTTCCTGTACGGCGGAAACGATTACGCCAACACACTGCCGCCATACGACGCCGCCAGCTACGCGCAATATCTCGCCGCCCGCTCCAACATCGCGCACACGCGGGAGTCGCTGGCAGCGACGGTGCTCACGCCCAGCGTCGCGCTGCCCGGGGGCCGCCAATATGCGATGGCACCGACGATGGGGCCGCTGGCGCAATTGTTCGCGGCCGGAAAGACGGCGGTGATGCTGAACGTCGGCACGCTCGTCCAACCGACTACCAAGGCGCAGTTCACATCGAACGCGGTGAAGCTGCCGCCGAAGCTGTTCAGCCACAACGACCAGCAGAGCTATTTCCAGGCGAGCAATCCGGAAGGCGCAACGTCAGGATGGGGCGGACGGATCGGCGACCTGTTCCAGAGCGGTAACGGCAGCTCCACGCTGACCTGCATCAACGCGAGCGGCAATGCGGTGTACCTGACGGGCAAGACCGCCGTGCAATACGCGATCGGTACGGGCGGCCCCGTGCCGTTGCTCAACAATGCGACGTCGCTCTACGGATCCGCCACGGCGGCAAGTACCCTGCGCAGCCTGATGACCGGCAATTCCAGCAATCTGCTCGCGAACGAACACGCCAAGGTCAGCAAGCGAGCGCTCGACACCTACGCACAGGTCAACGGCGCGCTCGCCGGCGCTCCGGCCGCGAACTTCCCGCTGTTCCCGACGGGCAACAGTCTGGCGGACCAGCTGAAGATCGTCGCGCGGATGATCTCCGTCTCGCAGGAACTGGGTGCCAAGCGGCAGGTATTCTTCGTCTCGCTCGGCGGGTTCGACATGCACGACCGGCTGGTCGCGGACCATCCGACGCGGATCGGCATGGTCGCGAACGCGATCAAGGCATTCTACGACACGACGGTGGCGATGGGCGTAGCCGACAAAGTGACCAGCTTCACCGCATCCGATTTCGGCCGCACGCTGCAATCCAACGACGACGGGTCGGACCACGGATGGGGCGGGATGCACTTCGTCACGGGCGGCGCAGTCAACGGACAGCGCTTCTATGGCACGCCGCCGGCGATCGGCAACAACACGCCCGACGACGTGGGCCAGGGTCGCTTGCTGCCGACCATGTCGGTCGATCAATATGCCGCGACGCTGGCCGGCTGGTTCGGCGTGACGCCCGGCAACATGTCGACGGTGCTGCCGAACATCGGCAACTACAACCCGTCGACCTGGAACCTCGGCTTCCTCTGACCGCTAAACCGCGCGTCGCCCGGTGATCAGGCGGAACAGCACCACCACGACCGCGATCACGAGCAATAGGTGGATGAGTCCGCCAGCCACGTGGAAGACACCAAAGCCCAGCGCCCAAAGCACCAGCAGGATAATCGCGATTGTCCAGAGCATGAAGCGTCCTTCCGCTATAATCCCCGCCTCATCGAGACGGCTACACTATTGAAAACCAAGGCGTTATAGGCAGGAAAAACGTGTTCAACCGCGTTTGGGTTCCGCACATCGAGCCAATCCGCTTGACGCCCGACACCCCGCCCCGTAGAGCGCCCCCTTCCCCGCACGGCCCCTTCGTCTAGCGGTTAGGACGACGCCCTCTCACGGCGTAAGCACGGGTTCGATTCCCGTAGGGGTCACCAGCCGCAGAAATCAGCGTTCTTCGCCAGACCGGATTTACCGGTTGCTCCGCTACCGGCACGATTTTGCCCTTGGTCATTCTGGCGAAGGCTCCCTTCTCGATCATCACGGCACCTGCGCACTTGCCGTGGTGGCGAACCATGTCGATCGAAGCGGGATGGATTGGCGAGCGTTTCACCGTGTTCGGCCGCAACGTCCTGACGGATTTCGGTTGGCCTTCCATGCAGACCAATCTTCAACCGCTCCGCCCGGACTATCGTCCGTTTCCTTCGTAGACGTTGAACCGTCCCAAAATTGGCGTGCCGAGGGACGTAGACATGCGGCTCGATTCATGTCCCAATGCCGCCCGACGCAAACGAACAAGTTCGCGCCAAGCAGGAGAGGCCGGTGATTTACACCGTGGAGTGCGATACGTGTCGCGGGCGGGGTCATGTCGACCAGGAAGCCACAGTCGACATCGCTGATCGTTCAAGCAACAATCGACATCTATGCCCTCATTGCGAAGGCGCTGGTGCACTCCACGTGAATGAACAGGGAGAAAAGGTTGAGACTTGAGCGACGCGGCGGTTGACCGCGGGCAAACTTGTCTTCGCTCGTCGAGGTGGCCTCCGAAACGGCCATCGGCCTTCCGGCCAGCGGTTTCTCGACTAATAGGGGCGCTATAGGCTTATCGCCCTACCACTGCATCTGGTCGTCACGATCGTTGCAAGTGAACATATCCGGCGCGAACTTTTCGCTACACAGCCGGCACCGCCCGCCGTTCCCATGGTCTCGCTGGATCCTGCTTTGCTTTGACACGCCAACGCTCAAGAAAATTGCGGCGGCATGCAATAGATGCAGCAACATGCCTCGCATTCAGGCTGCCTGTTGCATTAGTGGCAACGAGAAGCCCTCATCCAAATCCCCGCTCGATTTATGGGCGGGGATCAGGTTTGCCGCGCGGAGCATGATATAGGCTATGTAATCTAAGGCTCAAAACTGCGGGCGGACGTTTTCAATCGGAGCGTCAGGTCGGCCCAACATCCATTTAGCCGCCTTTCTGACTGGAAATATATTGGCCGCAAATACCACAAACAGCGCATAGGCGCCAAGACCAGCAATCGCCGCAACTCTACGACGGTCCCAAATTACTGGACCAATGGACTGACTTGGCGCGCTTTGTGCCGGCAAAAGCCGTTTCCGCCAGCCGAGAACCGGTTTTTCGATCAAGTGCCATGACGCAATGGCGCATAGCAGGGTGACAGGCAGCGCGGCGGCGAACACGAACCAGCCGTTCCTGTACGCCGGCAGGAAGTGAACGATAGCCTGCTGAATCGGGTAGCCGTAGATATAAATCCCGTAGCTATAATCGCCACGATGGAAGAACGGGAGTGGCGGCAGGCCACTGAACCCTATCACAGCAACCACATAGGCCAAGCAGGCCGCGGCCGGATAGATCAGGAACAGGTACCCCTCAGTGGTTTGCGTGACGCTGATAGCAAGCACGCAAACCCCGAAAACGACAGCGGCGAGAGGTCGAGAAAAGGGAAGCTTGTCGCGAAAAAGAAAGATTAGGTTTCCTGAAAGGAACGCTAGGATAAGTGCTCGCGTTGGCAAAATTTCACGAATTACGCCGGGCTCAAAGGGATCAAAGGCCATACAAGTCGCGGCGAAACAAGCCGTAAGAAAAAGCATCCACCTTGGCTTATTGTAGGCTCTCGTTAGGATCAGGATAGAAAGTAACAGGTAACACAATATTTCTGGGCCAACCGTCCAAAGCGCACCATTGACGACTCTCGGAACGGGGTTGGTCAGAAAAAGTCCAGGCAGAACGTACCGCACCCGGCCGATGAACGACCCGAAGTATTCGTAGAATTCTGAACTCGTAAAATAAGTAGCAAGCGGCACAGCCGTAAGAAGCGGGCCGAAAACCAACGCCGAAAGAGAAACCTCAGTAAACAATGCGGGAAGAATGCGTAGTACACGAAAGGTGATGAATGTTCTAAGGTTGCGTAACCGGATTGCACTACCGATCACCAGAATTCCGCTTAAGGCAAAAAACATCGGAAGTAGAGCCGCGAGCAATGGTTTGAACGGCCATACCGGCAGGCTCCTCGTCCATTCCATGCCGTAGGCCAAGCCAAAACTATGCCAAAACAGTATCGCCAGAGAAAGGCCGACACGAAGATGATCGAACCCCGGACCAACCCCTTTGCAGGCGTCGAAGCGCTTACCTAACGTCATTTCAACCCCCAACATGTGCAGATCGCATACAGGCGGCAGATTGGCCACACAACTAAGAGATATGCTGAACAACGGCTGACCTGGCCACAATCGGCACGCTCAGGCTGGCGCTATGAACCGGAGCTCGTGGTTGCATGATCTGGCGCGGCCCGTGGCCTGGGACTGCTGCCGTTGCGTCGATGGCTTTACAACGATGATGGCGGTCGAGAAGTCGCTGAAAAGATCCAGACGATATGTGCCGCAGAGTCTGCTGCGCCCCAGTAACCCGGCGACGTTATAGGTAGGCTTCGCGTCGCTACGGGCGAGCAATCTCCGGCGAGCGATAATTTTTCCGCTGCTTTTCCTTCCGTTCGGCGGCCAAGGCGTCAAAATCACTTGCCGGGTCAGACTGCGCAAACAGCCGTCCCACCCCCGTCAGATTCGCACGCTCATCAAAAAGCGTTCGCGGCTTTCGGCGGATTTGCGCTTCAATTCGGTCAGGTCGCGTTCTTCGGTCACGTCGAGCATCGCCTGTTGCAGGCGGTGGAAATGCTGGCGCATCGCCAGGCGCGCAGCCTTTGGGTCGTGCGCGCGGAGTGCGTCCACGACGCGGAGATGTTCGGCGTGACGGGTCGAGCTGTCCTTCTGGCAGACCGCTTCGTGCGTCGTGCGTACTTCCGGTAACTCGTTCCGAAGGCGCCACAATTCGCCGATGACATGGATGATCGCACGGTTGCCGGAGGCAGCGGCGATGGTCAGGTGGAATTCCCGGTCGGCGGCGCTCGCGCGTTCGCTTTCGGGGTCGGTTTCCTCGGCCATGACGGCGAGCAGATTGTCCAGCTTGGCGAGATCGCCGTCCGACATGATCGGCGCGGCGAGCGCGGCGGCCTCGCTTTCGAACAAGGCACGCGCTTCGGTCACCTCAAACGCGCTGACGTTCGGCAGGCGCGCGGCATCCGCCAGCGCGGTGTCCGAAACATAGACGCCGGACCCGGTCTTGATGCGGATCACGCCGACCGCCTGCAACGCGATCTCCGCCTCGCGGATCGTCACGCGGCTGACACCGAAGCGCTCGGCCAGTTCGCGCTCGCCCGGCAGGCGCGATCCGGGCGCGAACTCGCCGTCCCGGATCAGGTCGGTAATCTGTTCGGCGATACTCTGGAACAGGCGATCGGACACAGGCGCTCCCCACTGGCGAAGGACGACGACACTAGCCCGCTTGCCGGTCATGACAAGCGGGCATGACCCTTCATAACCGGACGCGCAGCCCCAGGAAGTAGCGCGCACCGTAATAGTGATATTGGCGCTGGCTGCCGACCACCGGCATGTCGGTCACCTTGGGCGCATCGAAGATGTTGATCGCCTCCACTTGCATCCGCACCGCCTTGCTCAGGTCGTAGGAGGCGCGCAGATCGAACGTCTCGTTGCCGCGCACGTAGCGCAACTGCGAATTGCCGCCGACGAAATCCTGATAATAGTTCGAGCGGTAATTGTAGACGCCCTGCACGTTCAGCCCGCCCAGCTGATAGTAAAGCTGCGCCGACACGACGTGCTTGGAATAGCCTGACAGGTTGGCAGGCCCGATCAACCCCTGCGAGATCACGCCGGTGGTCGGATCCAGCACGTCGCCCAGACGGATATCCTCATTCTCGAAATCCGAGATCGCGTAATTGTAGCTGACCTTCCCGCCGAAGCCGTCCAGCGGCGCGGGCAGCCAGGAGAAGCGGTTGGCGAGCGTCAGTTCCAGGCCGTACACGCTGCTCTTGTCCGGGCTGTTCTGCGTCTGGACGACCGGCACGCTGACCGCATTGCCGCCGATCGTGAAGTCCTCGTTCAGCACGACCGGGATGAAGCCACCGGTGAACCACTTCTTGTAGATGGTGGCGGCGACGATCGAGTCCCGGTTGGGATACCATTCCAGCGCCGCGTCGACGTTCCACGACATGAGCGGCTTCAGGCGCGGCGATCCGTTGGCGGTGATCAGCGCGATCGCATCGGCGACGTCGCTGAAACCCGTACCGTCGTCGAGTTGGATCGTCCGCCCCGCGCCGAGCGCGGACGGGGCCGGCTTCGACATGCCACGATAGCCCGCAAGTCGAACCTGCACGTCGGGGCGCGGTTCGAACACCGCGTTGATGCTGGGCAGGAAACGCGTCGTGTTGTTCTCGATCGTGACGGTCTGAAAGTTGGCCGTCTGGACCAGCCGGATCGACCCGTCCGGATTGTTCACGACGTTCAGGTCGCTGCGCAGCCCGTTCGACACGACGTCGGTCCTCACGACGCGCAGGCCGAAATTGCCGCGCACCGGCATGCTGCCCAGATCGCCGCGATATTCGCCCATGATATAACCGGCATAGGTATTCTCGGTCACGTCGCGATTGGCGACGTTGCGCAGGTCGGCGTTGCGCGCCTGCGGGGCAGTCGGATAGTTCGCGAACTGGCAATTCAGGTCGAACGTCGCCCAGCTGTTGATCGTGTTCCCACGCGCCGCCTTCAGATAGTCCGTCTGCGGGAAGCCGTTGTTGCGACACGCGATATTGACCGCGGCGTCCAGCGAGCGGTCGTCCTGCGTGCGCTCCACCCGGTCGTCATAGTCGTTATACGTCAGCCGCGAGAACCGCCCGCCGAGCGAGATGCTGCTGAGGAACCCGTCCAGCTTGTAGGCGGCGTCGAAACGCGCGCCGAAAATCTCGTTGCGGCGCTGGAGTTCGTCGCGCCGGAAACGGGCGTCGTCGCTGTACAATGTCGGATCGTTGAGGTTGAAGCGCGGATCGATCGTGATCGTCGGCGCGAAATTGCCCGGCTTCACTTCATACGTATACGGCACGCGCTGGTTGTTGATCGGCGTGCGGACGTTGAAGATGTCGAACGGATCGGTGCGCAGGCGGACCGAGCGTTCGACGTCGGTGCGGATCGTGCGCGAATAGGACGCGTCCGCGGTCAACGTCAGGCGATCGGTCGCACGCCATTCCACGTTGCCGCCGCCACCGATATATTCCTCGTCACGCTGCAGGATGGTGCTGACCGATTCCAGCGAGGTCAGGCCGGTAAAGCTCTGCACCACATGGTTCGCGTCATAGACGACGTTGCGCAGGCCATAGCGCGTCTCGGACAGGTTCAGGTCCGACCGTTCCTCGGTATAGTCGCGCTTCGAATATTGCAGGTCCAGATTGATATCCAGCGTCGGCGACGGCTGCCACTGGATCGCGCCGAACACGGCGTCACGCTTGTCGCGCTCGCTGATCTGGCGGAACGTGATCGCGTTGGGCTGCAGATAGAAGGGCGTGCCGCCGGCCGCCTGCTGACGCGTCACTTCGGTGCAATTCGCGGCGGCGGCGACGATCGCGGGGTTGCACGCGACCCAGGTCGAAGACGCCGCGACCGTCTCCTCCGGATTGTTCGTCTTGTTGCGCTGCGCTCCGAAGGTGATGCCGATCCGCCCTAGATCGCCTGCATCGAACTGATCGACATAGCTGAGCGTTCCGCGCCAGCCCCACGCGCTCGAACCGACGATGCGGTCCTGATACGGGCTGTAATTGGTCTTGATCTCCGCTTGCAGACGGCGGCGCTTGAAGTCGAGCGGCTTCAGCGTTTCCAGTTCGATCGTACCGGCGACGCCGCCCTCGACCAGATTGGCCTGTTGCGACTTGTAGATCTTGATGCCGTTGATCAGTTCCGACGGGAACTGGTTGAAATTGACCGCACGGTCGCCCGATCCGTTCGACGCGTCGCGCCCGTTGAACGTGGTGTTGGACAGGAACGATCCGAGACCGCGCAACGCGATTTCCGACGCCCCGCCCTTTTCACGGTGCGTCGTGGCGCCGGTGATCGTCTGGATAGCCTCGCCGACCGACAAAGCGGGAAGGTCGCCGATCTCGGTCGAGGACAAGGTGTCGACGATCGCTGTCTCGGTCTTCTTCTGCTGGATCGAGGTTTGCAGCGTCTGGCGGATGCCCGTCACGACGATGTCCTGCGCCGCTTCGTCTTCCGCGGCCTGTGGCGCGGGGGCGGCCGCATCCTGTGCGAATGCAGGCCCGGCGATCAGGAAAGGTGTCGCCGCTGTGGCGAGCAGAGCGACGCGAACGCTCCGCGACAAGTGATTGCGACCCAACATAAATCCTCTCCCTAGCGATTCCGCTTTATCGCTTCTCCCTCACCAATTTATGCGTGCGTGTCAACCAATTGGTATATGATATTGTCTTACCAGTTACGGGGCGATTTGGTTCCGCAGGTCTGGAACCGCGACCGCCAGGTCGTTGGCGACCAGTTTTGCAAAGACGGTCGCGCCGATGTCGCCGACATGCGTGTAGTCGAACTTGCGTGTGAACTGGCCGCGCGGGCCGGTGGCCGTGGTCGGCACGTCGGGCAACCGCGCTTCCTCCGCGCTGCGCGGTTTCAGCGTCGTTCCGGCCTTCGCCGCGACAAGTTCCTCTGCCGTCGGCGCGGCCTGCGCGAGTTGCGTCGCCTTCTCCGCGCCGAGTTGCTGGACCAGTGCCGCGCTTCTCATGTTCAGATCGATCAACGGCACCTTCAATTCCGTCGCGACCTTGCGGACGGCGGCGGACCACGGCTCCAGCGTATTGTTCAGCTTGCCCTGCTTGAATTCGCGCCGCGTCAGCGGCGTCAGCAGTACCGGGATCGCCCCCGCCGTGCGAACCTCCTGCACCATGCGGGTCAGGTTCGGCCCGAACTCGGTCGCGAGGTCGGTCCAGCGTTCGGCAACGCTCGACTGGTCGTTATGCCCGAACTGGATCAGGACGTATGTCGCCTTGTATCCCGGCACGCGCGCCTCCGCGATCGCGGTATCCCACGATCCTTCCTGCCGGTAACTGCGCGTCGAACGGCCGCCCCGACCGACGTTCAGGCACGCGACCGTCGCCTTCACGTGATGCGCGCAGAACATCGATGCCCAGCCGGATATCGGCGCCATCGTCGAATCCCCGACCAGCACGATCTTGTACGCGTCCAGCTTCGCCGCGTCCGTCCGCGCGGGTTTCTGCTGAGCGGCGGCAGGCAATGCCGCGACGCATGCGGCGACGAACAGCGCGCCCCTCACGAGAAGCCCAGCCCGCCATTGATGTCGACGCACGTCCCCGTCAGGAACGATGCTTCGTCGGAGGCGAGATACGCGATCAGGTCGGCGACATCGTCCGGATGGCCTTCGCGACGCAGCGGGGTGTTGCCCGCGACGGCCGCGCGCCCTTCCGGCTTGGAGAAGATGTCGTGGAAGCTGGTGCCGATCAGCCCCGGGCACACCGCATTCACGCGGATCCCCTGCGGCCCCATTTCCTTCGCCCAGGACCGGGTCAGCGTCATCAACGCGCCCTTGGACGTGGCATAGATCGACGCGCCCGGACCGCCCCCGTCACGACCCGCGAGCGACGCGACGTTGACGATCGCCGATCCCTTGCCAAGCTTCGGCAATGCCGCCTTGGTGACGAGGAAGGCCGATTTCAGGTTCAACTCCATCACCTGGTCGAAGAACGCCTCGTCCATTTCGGCCAGCGTCTTGCGTGCGACCATGCCGCCCGCCAGGTTGACGAGGATATCGATCCGCTCGCCCGCTGCCTCGACCAGACCCGCGACTTCGGACGCCTTGGTCACGTCGGCACGGTGCAGCACCGCGTCGCCGCCTGCGGCCAGGATGCCGTCCACGGTCGCCTGCGCGGCCGCCTCGTCGCTGCGATAATTGACGATCACGCGCGCGCCGCCGGCGGCGAGCTTTTCCGAAACCGATTTGCCGATATCGCGTCCGCCACCGGTGACCAGAGCGACCTTGCCTGCGAATTTCATGAGCTTACCCTTGTTGATTGGAATGAGTTCTGGATTGGATGGGGGCGGTGCGGCCGCCGAGCAGCCACACCGACAGGATGGCGATCGGCACCAGCCCCGCGGCGATCGCGAAGATCGGCGCGAAGCTGACCTTGGTGAGTTCGGGGACGAGCCACGTCGTGATCAGCGTACCCGCCACTGCCGCCGCACCGCTGATCCCGGCCAGCGATCCCACCGTGCCGCCGCCGAAGAAATCGGCGGGCAGCGTCTGGATATTGTTGATCGCGACCTGAAACCCGAACAGCACGACCGCGATCAGCAGCACCGCATAAAGCGGATCCGCCGCGCCCATCGTCAGCAGCAAGGCGGGCATCATGATGACGCCGCCTGCGGTGATCATCACGCGCCGCGCGTTCAGTGCGCTCCAGCCACGCCCGATCAACGCGCCCGACATCCATCCGCCCGAAAGGCTGCCCAGCATCGCGCCGACGAACGGCACCCACGCGAAATAGCCGATCTGCTTGACGTCGAACCCGAACGTCTCGGCGAGGTAGATCGGCAGCCAAGACACGAACAGCCACCAGACCGGATCGAGGAAGAAGCGGCTGACGATCACTGCCCAGCTTTGCTTGTGCGACAGCATCTCGCGGAAGTTGGGCGAATAGCCGGTGATCGCGGCGGTGGCGGCGATATCCTCCGCGCCGCTTCCGCCCAATATGTGCGCGCGCTCGTTCTCGCTCAGCCAGGGATGCGTCGCCGGATCGCTGCGATACAGCCACAGCCACGGCAACAGCCACAACAGGCCGAAGGCGGCGATGATCAGGAACGTCCCCTGCCAGCCGAACCCGGCGAACAGCAAGGCGACGAACGGCGCGGAGATGATCCCGCCGAGCGACGCGCCCGCATTGAATATCCCCTGTGCGAAGGCGCGTTCCTTGGCCGGGAACCACAAGGCGTTGGCCTTGGCGGCACCGGGCCAGTTGCCCGCCTCGCCGATGCCGAGCGTGACGCGCAGCACGGCGAACACGCCCAGCGTCCGCGCGACCGAATGCAGGCCGATCGACACCGACCAGATGACGATCGCGATCGCGAACCCCATCCGCGTGCCGACGACATCGAAGATCCGCCCGAACAGCGCCTGGCCGAACGCATAAGCGAGCATGAAGACGGTGACCAGCAGCGCATAGTCCGACTTGTCCGCGCCGATGTCCTTCGACACTTGCGGCCACATCACGGCCAGCGCGTTGCGGTCGATATAGTTGATCACGGTCGCCGCGGCGATCATCGCGATCACTGCCCAGCGCAGGCCGGACCTCTGTTCGCCGCTCTTCATTTGCCTGCCTCGCGATCCATGCGTCCGATCGGCCCGGTCCAGTCGAACGCGCGCCCCGCGACGGTTGCGGAATGCTTGCCGCCGGGGCTGGCGTCGTCGGCAACGGCCAGGATCACGCGGCGGCCGTCGACCAACGTGATCGTGACGATATCGGCATCGCCGGCGCGGGCCTGCGTCACGCTCGCCACCGCGCTCGCGCTGCCCGAAACCATTTCGGTGGACGGGTCGTAGCGGCCATGCGCCTCCAGCAGACTGACGAACGTCGCGTCCTTCGCCCCGTCCAGCCGCTGGATGATCGCGGGTTCGCGGCGCAGGTTGAATTTCGGATCGTTCGCGCCGCTTTCGGCCAGGATCACCTGCACCCCCGGCGTCGCCATGCGGTAGCTGTAGAACCGCCCGGCGGTCATCCACGTGACCCGCCCGTTGGTCGCATCCGGTGTGCCAGTCGCATCGACCCACAGATGCTGATAGCCCTTCTTCGCACCCATCACCGGACGCGTCGTGACGTTCGATTTCAGCGCGAAGCCCGTGTCGATCAAATGCCCGTTATAGTGCAGCGGCAGGTCGTACCGGGCCGGCGCATTGCCCTTCACCTTCAGCACGTCGACGACGATCGGACTGCCCAGCCCGCGCACGCGCACCTGCGCCAACGTGCGGCGGAACGTGACGCCGGGATAGGCGCCGGTCATCTCGCCGATCGACGCCTGCGTGTCGCCGGTACCGCTGAAATACAGTTGCTTCGGCGCAACCGCCTCAGCCGGTTTCAGCTTGGCGGCGAAGTGGCTCGTCTCGTTCACCACCAGCGTGTTGTGCGCGATCGTATGCTGCGCCCAACTGTCGTTCTCGGGCAGATAGCGCCCGCCCGATTTCGCCTCGATATTCAGGAACCGCGCCGCACCGTAATCGGTGACGATCGCCTGGCCGTGATCGTAGAGCAGCCAGTTGAGCTTGTCGAAATGGCCATGCCCCATGCCCTGCGCGGTGTTCTTCGCGACCAGCACCTGCGCATCGTCGCCCGGTCCGTCGCGCAACACCGCCAGCGCACCCTGATCGCCGTCCGGCCCGTCGCGGAACAGCTTGGACGCGAACGGAAACGCCTTCGCCTTCCCCGCCGCGACATCGCGCGCGACCGCCAGACCGTCATCGGTCAGCACCGTCCGCCCCTGCCACTTGGCGATATCCAGCAACGCCGGATCGCGCGTCGCGGCATAACCGATCGCGACTGCCTGATACAGTTCGTCGGTCTTCAGGCTCTTGTCCGGCATCGCGTCGTTGATCGGGAAGAAATAGCCGTCATACGTCAGCTGGATCGCCGTCGTGACCGCCTTCAGCACGATCCCGCCGCGATACTGGAAGATCTTCTGCGCCGGATCGTTCTTCGCGATCGCATTGGCAAACATAACGAACGGTTGCAGGGCGTAGCGCTGATAATAGGGCCCTTCCGCATAATAACCGTCGGGCGAAAACAGCAGGTCCAGCTGCCGCAGGAACCCGGCCTTGCCGCTGCCGTCGCTGCCCTTCAGCGCGCGCGTGACGAGCTTCGGATCCCGCAGAACATACCCCGTCATCCCGACCCCGGCGGCCGCCCAGGTCGCGTGATTGTGGATCCGGTCGAAACTCGCCGCGGTCTCAACCGACAGGAAATCGGCCATCCGCCGGAACACGTCGGCATCGATCGTCGCGCGATCCGCCGGGGACAGCGTATCGCGGATCGCGTCATACCCTTGCGCGGCATAGACCAGCCACACGCTGTCGTTCAGGCTCTGCCAGAACAGCCGCCCCGGCACCTGGTTCGACGCCGCGGGATGCTTGCCGAGCGTCGGATACAGCTTGGCATAGGCGAGCAGCAGCGCGCGCGCGTGATCGGCATATTTCCGCTCGCCGGTGATGCGGTACAGCAACCCGCCACCATAGATCGCCTGATAGTTGCGGCGATGCTGCTCATGCGTCGCGCCGCCGCCCGGATCCTTTGGCACGGGCACGTTGACGCCGTCGCGGATCGATGCGTCCAGTTGCGCGCGCGTCCGCGCCAGATCGCTGGCCAGCAACGGCAATCGCGCCGCCTCGCGCCCCATTTCCGCCAGCACCGCGGGATCGTTCAGCACGGGCTTCGCATCCTGCGCGAAGGCCGGCGCGGCGACGACGAATGCGGCGAGCGCGAGCGTACGGATCATTGGGCAATTCCGATATTGTCGCTCAGCGTCACGCGCGGCGTGCCCTGGCGATAGAGGCTCGCGATCTTCGGCGCGGGCGTACCGGCGAAGCGGTTGCCGGTGATGATCGTGTCCGGCGCGCCGACGCTGTGCGCGATCTCGATCCCCCCGGTGCGGTCGAAACCATTGCGCGCGATCGTCGTGGACTGGACGCCGGACAAGGTGATTGCGGGCGTCCCGCCGCCGGCCACGGTCGATCCCGTCATCGTGAAGCTTGGCCCGAACGTGCTTTCGTCGGTGCCGAGCCGCGCGACATCGGCGATGCGCCCGACACCGGCGAACCGGCTGTCGGTGATGACGGTGCGCTCGATCGGATAATGGCCGAGCTTCGTCGTCTCCGCCGCCGCCGCGACGACCGTCCCCGACACGGTGTCGAAACTGGCGCGATCGATCGTGACGTGATCTGCAAGCGTCGCCGGCGTCGTGGCGATCACGTCGCCGTCGATGTTCCGGAACGCCGTGCCGACCAGTTCGACCGCATAGCTCGCGATTGTCGATGTCGGCGCGGACCGGACCACGGCTCCGTTGCCGCTGATCGTCGTCCCTTCGATCCTAACACTGCCGCCCTCCGCCAACTGGAACAGGACCGGCGTCGAATAGGTGATGCGCGCGGTGGCGGGGCCGGTGATCGTCAGCGGTTTCGAGACGCGGATTGGCGCGGACACGGCATAGGCCCCAGGGCTTAAACGAAGAACGTCCCCTGCCCCGGCGACGGCGCTCGCCCGGGCCAGCCCGCCGGGCCGAACCGCATGCGTGCGCCCGGTCCCGAACCCCGACGCCAGCTCGGTCTTTGGATACCAGGCCGGCCCGACCTCCGCCTTCGTCACTGGCGCCAGATCGCGCGGCGCACCGGCTTCGACGCCCGCCGCATAAAGCAGGCCGTTTCCGGCGCGCGTGAGTTTCAGCGCGCGGCGCGTCAGACCCGCGGTCGATGACGCGAAATCGATCACGTTGCCGGACAGCGCGATCCCCGACACGTCGCCTTCGCTGCGGAACGGGTCCTTCTGCGCGGCGATCAGATTGTCGGCGAACCGGCTTTTGATCGGCGGCGCTGTACGCTCCGCATCGTTGCCCGCCCCGAACAGGATGCGCGCGGGATCGATGATCGTGTTGCGTTCGATCACGGCATTCTCGACCTGCGTGTAGCGGTTGATCGCGGAATTCGGCACGCCGTTCATCACCGCGATTGCCGACGTAAAATCGGTGCCGCGGTTCGCCTCGATATAATTGTCGCGCACGATCTGGTCGCGGTTGATGACGCGGATGCCGCCGGTCGATGCCTTGCCGCCCGCCAGGATGACGTTGCGGCTGACGAGATTGCCGTTGCCGTGCCGCAGCACGATCGACCCCTGCGACTGGAAGATCGTATTCTCGCGAATGACGTTGCCGCCCGATTTGACCGAGATGATCTCGACCTCGCCGTCGCACCGGTCGAAGTAATTGCGCTCCACGATCGTCTTCGAGATCCGACAGCGATTCCTCGCTGGTGCCGATGCGGATCGTCTCGCCGCCATTGCTGCCGAGCGGCGGACGGGGGCCGAAATAATTGTGGTCGATGCGCGCGCGGTTTTCCTGCGGCTGCCCCTTGGGCCGGATCACGGCGAGCGTTACGCCCGCATTGCCCTTACCCGCGAACCAGCTGTGATCGACGCGATTGTCCTGACCGTAGATCGCGACCCACACATCCTCCGCGCGCCGGTCCGGCTTGTTGAACCGATCGATCACGACTTCAGTCAGGCGCACGTTCGACGCGACCGATTTCGCATCGCGGCGGAACGATATGACCTCCTTCGTCGGCGACGCGCCGTCGCGGAAGACGAGGCCGGAAACGACCAGATGCTCGCCGCCGATCCGCAGATTGGATGCCCCGGACAGGATCACCTTGCCCGGCGTTCGCGCGGCGATCGTGATCGGGCGGCCGGGCGCGCCGCGCCCATCCACCACCATTTCGAAATCACGCCAGACGCCGTCCGCCAGCAGGATCGTATCGCCCGCCTTTGCCGCCTGCATCGCCGCACGGTAGGCAGGCTGCGTCGCGACCGGGAACGTCCGCGCAAGACATTCCGTCGATGCCAGACCGCACAGCGCGAACGCGATGATCCTCGCCTTGTTATGCATCGATGCTCGCTCTCACAGGCTGCCTCTCTTCAACTGGACTACGGATTTTGGATCGTGGTTACAACCAGTAAATCAAACTGGTATGCAACTTGGCCGCAACCGCCCGTCAGAACTTGACGCTGATCCCCGCCGTCAATCGCCGGTCGGTCAGCCCCTGGAAGCACAGCAATGCGCGGTCGTTGACGCAATACTGGTTCTGGTCGCCACGCAGCAGGTTGATGCCCTCGACACCGATGTTGATGTTGTCGGTGACGTCGTAGTTCAGGCTGGCATTCAGCTGCCCACGCGAGCCGTTGATCCGTGGCAGGCCGAAGAAGAACGGATCGTTGGAAACGTAGCTCGACCGCCACGTGTAGCGCAGGCGCGCGTTCAGCCCGTATTTGTCGTAGAACAACGTGGTGTTGTAGGAATATTTGGACAGGTTCGTCAGCGTGATCAGATCCTGCGAATTCGGCTTGCCGAGCAGGGAGAACACGGTGCGCGGCCCGTCAGCCGAACGATATTCCCGCGCCGATCCGCCCGTCTTCTGGTACGTGAAGTTCCCGATGAAGCCGAAGCCGGACGCAAAGCCCAGGCTGCTTTCCCACTGCGACAAATTGTATTGCAGCGCGACCTCGATGCCCGTCTGCGTCGTCGTTCCCGGCACGTTGAACGTCGAACTGATCGGCACGCAGATGCCCGTGCCCTGAACGGGGTTGTTCACGTTGCGATTGGCGATCGGGTTGTAGATGCCGCCATTCTCGCACGGCGGCGTGATATCGATGTTCAGATTGCCCTGCGCATCCAGATTGGGCGCGGGATCCTGCTGGCGCTGCGCGAACAGGTTGGTGCGGCTCTTGTGGAAGAAACCGACGCTGACCAGGCTGGACGGCGCGAAATAATATTCGGCCGACAGATCGTACGACCAGACCGCTTCGGGCACGAGATCGGGATTGCCGACCGCGACGGGCGTGTTCGCGCCGGTGCCGAAGGAGAAGGACGTCGACAGCGTGTCGAAATTCGGCCGCCTTATGTCGCGCGCGATGCCGGCGCGCACCAGCACCTTCTCCGCCGGTTCGACGACCAGGCTGAAGCGTGGCAGCCAGAATTTGTACGAACTCTTCGCTACCGTCTGGCCGGTGACCGATCCGTTCGCGATATTGTTGCCGATGGAGGACAGGCGCGTGCTCAGCCACCGCACGCCGGCATTGCCGCGCACCGTCACGTCGCCGATGTCCGTCGCCATGTTCGCCTGCACATATGCGGCGTTGGTCGTCTCGCGGATGCTGAAGAAGCCGGCGAAGGATTCCGTCGGCGTGGTCAGCAATGGGATTGCCGGGCCTACGGTGCGCGCGGCATTGCTCGCGGCGATCGCGGTGTTCAGCGCGTTCAGCACGCCTGCCGGATCGTTGAACGACCGCTCGCCGTCGATCAGCAGGAAATCGGGGAAATACAGCCTGCGCCCGTCGGCCGCGTTGAAGTTGCTCGGCCCCGGAACCAGGATGTCGGCGAACAGATTGCCGGACGGTCGATTGAACGCGGTCGTCGTGTTCGTATAGGTGACGTTGTTCGAGAATTCGCCATTCTCCGCCGACGTCCGGTTCCAGCGATAGCCCGCATCGACCGAGGTCAGGAACGACACCAGCTTCGACGTATCGTAGGTCAGGTCGAAACGCGCGGCGCGTTCCTGGTTGTCGGTCGAGTTCGCACCCTGCGTGACTTGCTGGAGTTTATAGTTGGCGGGATCGAGCAATTGCGCCTTGGTCGGGGCGAAGGGGCTCGATTGATCGATGCCGAATTGCAGCGTGCCGTTGCGCAGGTCGAATTCGAGCGGCGTGCCATTGTCGATGCTCCGTCCGATGACCGGCTGCGGCCCCTTCGGATTGATGAAGTCGAGCGTGGTCGAGAAGTTCGGGAATCGGGATTTCGACGTCGATAGCGATCCTTCCGCGCGAAGCTTCAGGTCGTCGGTGGCATCCCATTCCGCGCCGATATCGAACACGCGGCTGCGCGTCACGCGCGCGCCGGTGTCGCTCGACATGCGCAAATTGGGGTCGATCACCTGCCCCGTCGCGCCGCCAATCCCGATCGTCCCGGCCAGCGCCGCCTGAACGCTGCCCAGATCGATCGAACCGTTCGGGCCATCCAGCGTACCGAAGTTCACTGTCTCATACGCGGTGTTGTTCATCGCATCGACCACGGACGGCGTGGCGGTGCCGGACACCTGGATGCGGTGGCTTTCCTGCGTGCGCCGCTGGTTGTTCAGCGTCGCATCGAAATACAGCTTCAGCGTGTCGCTGGGCTTCCATTCGAGTGCCGCAGTGCCGTTATACGTCTCATATTCGTAATTATCCAAACCCTGTTGCAGGAACTGGATACGCAGGAACGGAAACGCCTGCGAACTCGCGCTGGTGCCCGGCAGGACGACGGCATCGCGGTCGACGCGCGGCGCGAAATTGGCCACGTCCAGACGCGCATAGCTGCCGCTCAGCACCACGCCGATCTCGCCCAGCCCCGTGCTCCAGTTGTTGCCGACCGTCGCGGACAGGCGCGGTAAGGTGGATTTGGACAGGTCGCTATTCTCGACCTGCGCGCGTGCCGCGATCAACGGGCCCTTCAGCCCGAGCGGACGGATCGTGCGCAGGTTGATCGTGCCGCCGACCGATCCTTCGATCGTCTGCGCGGTCGGCACCTTGGTCACCTCGACCGACGCGATCAATGCGGCGGGCAAATCCTCGAAGCTGATCCCCGAACGGCCTGCGCCGGACCCGACCGTGGACACGCCGTTGATCTCGGTCCGGTTGGCATCGGTACCGCGGATCTGCACCGCATTGCCGACACCGGCCTGACGCGTGATCTGCAAGCCGGTCACGTTTTCCAGCACTTCGGCAAGGTTCTGGTCGGGCAGCTTGCCGATATCCTCGGCCTGGATTACTTCGATCAGATTGTCGGAACTGCGTTTCTCGGCCAGCGCGCTGGCGAGCGAACTGCGGATGCCGGTGACGACGATGTCCGCCGTCTGGTCCTCCGCGACGCCGGTCGGCGACGGTTGTTCGCCCTGTGCCGGTTCTACCGGAGGCGCGACCTGCGCCGATGCCATGCTGCCGAGCGACACGGCGCCCAGCAAAGTCGCGGCATAGGCCGTGCGGTGCCAACGGCGATTGCCGCAGCGATAGGTCGCCCCCATCCGAACATCCTCCCTGATACGATTCTTGTTTCGCGTATCGTTGCAAGGGCTTGGAATATTGTCAACCGAATGCGCATACCAATTATCAGTCTCGCCTTCCGCTTTGGTATGCAGCAATCGGTTCTCCGCACGTGTCGATACGTGAACCGTTGATCCGCCTCGACCCGTCGCGGCAAATGCGCCATCGTGCCCGGCACGTTACAGGGGGAAGCGAAGATGGTGCTATCGGTCGCGATCATCGCTGCGTTGGTCGGATGGCTGTGGAGCGGCTTCGAGATCCTACGGTTTCGTGATCGGCGGACTGGTCGGGCTGGTGGTCGGCTGGCTGATGCGACGGACCATCCGCGCGGAGGTCGCCGCCGCCACTGCGAGCCTGCGTGCCGAAATCGAAACGATGCTGGCCACCCGGTCCGCGCCCGTTGCGGCGGACGAACGCACCTTCGCGCCCGCCGATCCCGTCATTCCCCAGACACCCCGTGCAGCTGCGCGGGTGGTGTCCGAACCGCCGGTCTCGATCGTGCCGGCAACCGACATCCCGCCCCCGCGCCCGCATACATACCCCCGGCCGTCGAGATCGAGCGCACACCGCCGCGACCCAATATCCTGGAGATCGCATTCGCCGCCGCGCGGAACTGGCTGCTGGGTGGCAATACGATCGTCCGTGTCGGACTGGTCGTCCTGTTCATCGGCCTGTCGTTCCTGGCGCGCTACGCCGCCGCGTCCGGCATCCTCCCGATCGAAGTCCGGCTCAGCTTCGTCGCGGCCTTCGGCATCGTCCTGCTGGTCGTCGGATTCCGCACACGGGAACGCCGCCCCGGCTTCGGTCTCGCATTGCAGGGCGGGGGAATCGCGACGATCTACCTTACCCTGTTCGCGGCGGCCCGCCTCTACGACACCGTTCCGATGGCCGCGGCCTTCGTGCTGATGATCATGGTCTGCGCACTCGGCTGCGCCCTCGCTTTGCTGCAACGATCGCAGGCACTGGCCGTCACGTCCTTCCTCGGCGGATTCGCGGTCCCCTTGCTGCTGAGCGACGGCGGCGGCAGCATCTCCGGCGTCTTCGCCTATTATACGGTCCTGAACCTGGCGATCCTGTTCATCGCGCAGCGCCAGACGTGGCGCGGCCTGAACCTGACGGGGTTCTTCGCGACGTTCGGCTTCGCCACGCTGTGGCAGGCGACTGGCTATGCCGCGACGGACTTCTGGCCGACGCAGATCTTCCTGATCGCCTCGGTGTTGATCTACGTCGCGACCGCGATCCTGTTCGCACGGTCAACGCCGGCAAAGCTCGGCGGTATGGTCGATACGACATTGCTGTTCGGACCGGCCATTGCCGGGTTCGGGTTGCAGGTGGCGTTGGTCCACGACCGTGCATTCGGCAGCGCCTTCGCCGCGCTCGGCTTTGCCGCGCTGTATCTTGGCATCACGACCGTCACGATGCGCAAGGACCCCGAACGGCTCCGCGTGATGAACGAGACGATGCTGGCGATCGGCATCGGCTTCGTGACGCTCGCCGTCCCGCTCGCGCTGGATGCGCGCTGGACCTCCGCCGCATGGGCACTGGAGGGTGCGGGCGCATTCTGGGTCGGCATGCGACAGGCACGCTGGATGCCCCGCATGTTCGGCCTCGCGTTGCAGTTGATCGCGGCGATCCTGTATCTCGGCGGGCTGCACGACAACGTCGCCGCGCTGCCGATCGCCAATCCCGGCTTCGTCGGCGCGATGATCGTCGCCCTCGCCGCGTTGATCACCGCGTGGTGGATGCGCCGCCCGATGCCCGCCGCAGACTCGCGGATCGGTCGCACCTATTGGCAGGTCGAGGCGGGGCTTGCCGCACCGGCGTTCCTGTTCGGCTTCGTCTTCTGGGTCCTGGCCTTCGCCGCCGAAGCGTACCGATCCTCACCGCAAGCCTATGCCGGACGTATGCCGACGGCAGTCTTTAGCGACGGAACGCAGGCCTTGCTGACGATGCTGGCATATATCGCCAGCGCCTGGCTCGGCCAGCATGTCGCCAGGCGTACCGGCTGGTCGGTCGCGCGTTGGCCGAGCTTCACCAGCGTCGCCGCGCTGGCGATCGGCGTCCTCGCGACGATCGGTTCGTCCACGCACGTCCTGTCGTCGCCCGCCTGGGCGATCTGGATCGCGGCGGTCGCGCTGCATTTGCACCTGACCTATCGGAACGATCGCGACGGGAAAGAACCGTGGCAGACAGCGGCGCTGCACTTGGCGCATATCGGCGGAGTCTGGGTCGGCACGCTGCTTCTGGCGGATTGCCTGTGGGTCGCGGTGGACCGGCTTCACCTGTGGCAATCGGCATGGGCGATGGTGTCCTTCCTCGCCAGCCTCGTTGCGATCCTCGCGATCCTCACCGGCTGGGCCGGGCGGGCGATCGGCAAGGGCGGGCGCTGGCCGCTCGACACGCATGCGACGGACTATGCCTGGTATTCCGCAGTCCCGCTGGCCGTACTGTCCTTCGCCGACGCCTTTCTGGTGGCGGTGTTCTCGTCCGGCAATGCCGCGCCCCTGCCCTATGTCCCGCTGATCAACCCCGTGGACCTGTCGATCGGTCTGGCAATCTTCACGCTCGCTTTGTGGCGTCGAACGGTAACGACCGCCGATCCGGCGCCACGCGGCGTGGCGGTGCTGCACGGTCCCGGCAGTCTTGGCGGCCTGGCCGGCCTCGCCTTCGTCGCAATCAACACCGTCTGGCTGCGCGCGGCACATCATCTGGCGGGCGTCGCCTGGGACGGGGATGCGATGTTCGACAGCGTGCTGGTGCAAACCGGACTGGCGATCCTGTGGACGCTGATCGCGTTGACGATGATGGTCATCGCGCATCGCCGCGCGCAACGGACCATCTGGGTGATCGGCGCGGCCTTGCTGGGCCTTACCGTCGCCAAGCTGATCCTGATCGACCTGAACGCGGCGAATGGTGGCGCGCGGATCGTGGCGTTCATCGCGGTCGGCATATTGATGCTGGTCGTCGGATATCTCGCGCCGCTTCCCCCACGCCAAACTGAAACGACTGGCGACGACACGGGTGGAATTGCGATATGAACCGATACGTCCTCGCGCTGGCGGCACTCGTCCTGACGGGTGCGGCACCCGAAGGCGCGGATACGCCGGAGTCGTACCGGTCACGCTTCGCGGTGACGGCGGCACCGGGCGGCGGGGTCCAGCGGATCGCGCTGCCCGCCGCTGCGCTGGCGGCATCACAGGCGAACGCGCTTGCCGATGTCCGCGTGTTCGACGCGCGCGGACGTCAGATGCCGGTTGCCCACGCGCCCGCAATCGCCCCGGCACCCAGGCGGAATACGGTTCCGGCGATGCCGATCCTCGGCCCATCGGACGGCCTGCGCGTGACGGGCATGTCGTTACAACTGGACGAACAAGGCCGGGCGCGCGTGGCGCAATTGGATGGTTCGGTGCGCGATACGCCCGGCGAGACCGCGTTGCTGGGCGTGCTGTTCGACACCCGATCGATATCCGGCGGCGCGAGGCGATTGACGCTGGATGCCGACATACCCGTGTCGCAGCCGGTCACCTTCACGGTGGAAGCCAGCCGCAACCTGAAGGAATGGCGGCAGATCGGCGAGGATGTGGTCTTCCGCGGCGCGGGCGCTGCCCAAACCACGCCTGCGCTTACGCTCGACGGTGCGGATCTGCTCCGCGACTACCTGCGCGTGACGTGGAAAAGCAGTGCGCGCCTGCTCGCGCCGATCGCCATGCGGAGCGCGACACTGGAAACGCGACCCGCGGAAGCGCGGGCGGGTGTCGCGACCGATGCGACGCTACCGGCCGGCGCGACAGGCCGGACGATCGATTTCCGCCTGCCGTTCGCGACACCACTGGCGGCAATCCGTGTCGTGCCATCCGGCAACGACCTGATCGTGCCGGTGACGATTTCTGGCCGCGATACGAACGAGCTTCCGTGGGACCGGATCGGGAGCGGCGTCGCTCGCGCGACCGACCCCGCGACGATCGCCCTGTCGGGCGGATCGTACCGGACGATACGGATCGAGGCGGACAAGCGGACGGCTGGCTTCTCGGCGCCCCCCGCGATCCGACTGGTCTTCGCGCCCAAATCGATCGCGTTCCTCGCGGCAGGACAGGCGCCCTATACGCTTGCGGTCGGTCGGCCGGGCGCGGCGAGCCAGTATCTCGCGCTGGACAGCCTGATCGATGATCCGGCACGGCGGATGCCCGATGCGATCGTGACCGCACCGGAAACACGGCTCGACCTCCTGCCGGTCGAGCGCGGCGGGCTGGCCGATGGGCGAAGCTGGCTGTTATGGGCGATCCTGATCGGCGCGACCGGGCTGCTTGCCGGAATGGCATGGCTGTTGTGGCGGCGGAACGCGACGGTCGATGGTCCGGCCGCACCCGGCAGCACCGGATAACGCTCCGGATCGACCGCCAGCGCGCGACGCTCAGACCGCGCGGTACCACCAGACGCCGTCGCGCACGTCCTTCACCGCGCGCCCCTCGACCTCCAGCCGGCGGAGATGCGCGAGCGCCTCGCCCGTCGCCATGCCGAGCATATCCGGGCCGATCGCGCGGCGGAACAACCGCCCGAAGACGTCGACGGCGCGCTTGCCGGTGTCCCCGTCGGTGCCGATGAAGACATGCAGTTCGTCCAACCGCTCGCGATGTTCACGGTCCATCGCATCCAGCCGCGCATGCAGCCCGGTGAACGGATCGCCGTGCCCCGGCAGGACCAGCAGGCTGTCGGGCAATTCCTTCAGCCGCGCGATCGATGCGAACCACTCGCCGAGCGGATCGGCATTGGGTTCGGTGACCCCCAAAGACACGTTCGGGCTGATCCGCGGCAAGACCTGATCCCCCGCGATCAGGATTCCCGCCTGTTCGTTCAACAGGCAAGCATGTTCCGGGCTGTGCCCCGATCCCACGACGATCCGCCAGTCCTGCCCGCCGATCGTCAGCGTGTCGCCGTGCCGGATGCGCGTATAGCTGATCGGCAGCGGGGTCACGATGCGGCGGAAGGCAGCCCAGCCGCGCGCGCTGGCATGCGCGATCTGCGCATCGTCCCAGCCGCCCGCGCGCCAATAGGCGATCATCTCGCCGGGGATGCCGTCGCGCGCATCGGCGACGAGCATGCGTGCCGTCAGCCATTCGCCGCGCGTCATGATCATCGGCGCGGCATGGTAATCGCACATCCACCCGGCCAGCCCGATATGATCGGGATGATAATGCGTGCCGATCATCTTCGTCACACGCACGCCGTGCATCGGACCCGCGAACACCGCTTTCCACGCATCCCGCGCGGCATCGGTCGCCATGCCGGTATCGATCATCGCGACGCCGCTGCCACGGTCGTCCGCATCGTCGAGCAACCAGCAATTGACGTGCTTCAACGGGCCGGGAACCTGGAGCCGGACCCAGTTGAGCCCCGGTACGACCTGCATGACGCCGCCAGCCTCCGGCTCGGCACCGCCGAACGGATAGGTCAGGCCCTTATGGGTCGTCGGCGTGAAGCCGTCGTCGGGGACGGCGACATCGGCCGGAAGCGGTGCGGTGGAGGCGCTAGACATAAGGTTGCAGTTAGCAACGGAATTGCGCCAACGCCAACGACTTGTTCGGCCGGCGCCCCGTCGGGGCCACCGGCCGCTATCGGCCTCAGCTCTTGAACAGGTTCTCGGCGGTGCGCTCGATCGGTGCCGCTTCGCCAGCTTCCACGGCCTCCGCGTCAATCGCAGCCTGTGCGCGCTGCTGGCGCAGTTCGGCGATAAGCGCCTCGCGGTCGCCATCCAGCCGCGTGTCGACCACCGGTTCCAGACCGGCCGCCTTGCCCGCCTTGGCGACGGCGGCGTCCAGCTCGCGCTGCGTCGTCAGGCCCAGCGTCACGGGATCCTTCGGCGTGATGTTCGCGATGTTCCAGTGGCTGCGGTCGCGGATCGCGGCGATCGTCGTGCGCGTCGTGCCGATCAGGTTGCCGATCGCGCCGTCGCTGATTTCCGGGTGATTGCGGATGATCCAGGCGATACCGTCCGGCTTGTCCGACCGCTTGGACACCGGCGTGTAGCGCGGGCCCTTGGTGCGGCGGACCTGCTCCGGCCCCTTGATGATCTTCAGCGTGTAATCGGGATCGGCCTGACCCTTGTCGATCTCTTCCTGAGTCAGTTCGTGCGCGCGGATCGGATCGCGACCAGTCAGCTTGGTCGCCGCCGTATCGTCGGCGATCGCCTGGACCTCGAGGATGTGCAGCCCGCAGAATTCTGCGATCTGTTCGAACGAGAGCGCGGTGTTGTCGACCAGCCAGGAAGCGGTCGCATGCGGCATAAGCGGCTGGGCCACGGAGAAACTCCTTAGAAACAATAAGGGCCGCCCCTTTCGGAGCGGCCGCGTCAGCTTCCTGATCTAGTGCCAATACCCCCCACTGGCAAGAACAGTATAATACCGATCAGGCAGCCAGTATTTCGCGCTCGAACGCAGGGACGAGCGCATTCAGGAACTGCCGCGTGCTGGCCGCCCAGGTGAAGCCCGATCCATAGGCGGCGCACGCACCGCGATCGAGCAACAGCGCGCGCGCGATCGCGGTATCGATATCGTTCGCCATCGCGCCCGTATCCGGCGTCAGCACGTCGATCGGGCCGGTCACCAGATAGGCCGCTACCGGCGTGCCACACGCCAGCGCCTCGATCATCACCAGCCCGAACGTGTCGGTGCGGCTCGGAAAGACGAAGACGTCGGCGGCGGCATAGGCTCCGGCGAGTTCGCTGCCGAACCGTGGCCCGAGAAAATGCGCGTCGAAATATTTCGTCTCCAGCGCGGCGCGCGCCGGACCGTCGCCGATCACCACCTTGCTGCCGGGATGCGCGCTGCTCAGAAAAGCCTCGATATTCTTCTCGACCGCCACCCGCCCGACATAGAGTTGCACCGGACCCGGCAGGCTCCGTATCGCGGTATCGAGCACGACGCCGGCGTGGAACTGCGTCAGGTCCACCCCCCCTGCCCCACGGACGGACATGCGGCAGGCCATGCGCCGCGAGCGTTCCCGCGATCGACGCGGTGGAGGCCAGGATCGCCTGCGCAGGTGCGTGGAACCAGCGGATATAGCGCCAGATCCATTCCGGGTTCAGCCCGGTCCGCGCGGCGACATAGTCCGGGAACTGCGTGTGATAGGCGGTGGTGAACGGAAAATCGCGCGAAAGGCACCAACGCCGTGCCGCGATACATACCGGCCCCTCGGTCGCGAGATGAATGGCGTGCGGCGCGAAATCCTCCAGCAACCGGGCAACGGCGCCGGTGGTGGCAAAGGCCAGCCGGATCTCGGGATAGGTCGGACAGGGGATGGAATGGAACAGGTCCGGGGATACGATTAGCACGTCATGCCCCATCCGGCGCAGTTCGGCGCCGACCGCCTGCAACGTCCGGACGACGCCGTTGACCTGCGGGCTCCAGGCGTCGGTGACGATCGCGATCCGCATCGCTCAGGCCGCCAGCAGCGCGAGATCGGCCTGCGGCTGACGCGCGGCGATCTCGTCCGCCCAATGCAGGATCTCCATCCGCCCGTCGAAATGCTCGACCAGGGCGGTGCAGCCCTCCACCCAGTCGCCGTCGTTATAATAAGCCGTGCCGTCGATCTCGCGATATTCCGCGGTGTGGATGTGCCCGCACACCACCCCGTCGACCCCGCGATGCGCCGCCGCCTGCGCGACGACCTGCTCGTAGTTCGAGATGAACTCGACCGACTTCTTGACCTTGGCCTTGGCGTGCTTCGACAGCGACCAATAGGGCATGTTGAACAGCCGCCGCCACGCATTCAGCCCGCGATTGAGCGCCATCAGCACGTGATAGGCGACGTCCCCGACATGCGCGAGCCAGCGATGCGCCAGCGTGATCGCGTCGAATTCGTCGCCGTGCAGCACCAGCAGCCGGCGCCCGTCCGCAGTCTCGTGGATCGCCTGGCGCACGATCTCCACGCCGCCGAAATCCAGCCCGGTGAACTGCCGGAAGACCTCGTCGTGATTACCCGGAATATAGACGACGCGCGTACCGCGCCGCGCACGTTTCAGCAGCCGCCAGACAACGTCGTTATGCGCGACCGGCCAGTACAGTTTCTTCTTCAGCCGCCATCCATCGACGATATCGCCGACCAGATACATCGTCTCGCTGTCGACATGATCGAGGAAGTCGATCAGCATCCCGGCATTGCAGCCGCGCGTGCCGAGATGGACGTCGGATATCCAGATCGTCCGGAACTGACGGCGACCGCCGATCATCCGCTCCGGAATGGCCGGTGCCGATTGCGCGAAATCCGCAAAATCGCCGAGCGACGCCCCCAGGATAGCGGTGGCGGCGATACTGGTGACGACGTTCATGTCGTTTCCCCCGTTCAGGTGACCCCAACGGAGGAAAGCTATGCACGCGGATTGTTACAGCGACATCGCGGGGATGTTGCAGTTCTGCATCCGGCCCGGCGACCTCAGCCGGTCACCCGGCCGGCGTGGAGGGAACGATCGGCTTGACCGGAGCGGCCGGCGCGGCGTTCGCCCCGGACTGCACGAGAGTTTCGAGCGAGGAACCGTCCAGCCCCAATTCCTTCATCAATCCATCGATCAACGGCGCCTGCGCACGGTATTTGAGTGCCGCGGTCACCGCCGAATTGGCCAGGTTCCCGTCGCCCCCGTCGCTACCATTGCCCGATCCCGCCGCCCCGCCGCCACCGCCGGTGATGCCGTCGACCTGCACGATCCGGATGCTGTCGATCGCCTCCATCGGCTTGGCGGCTTCGCGGATCAGTTCGGGCAGGACCTTGAGCAAGGCAAGCTTCGTCGTCAGCGATACCTGGTCCGACGACAGGATGTTCGACGCCTCGTTCACCGCGCGTTGGCCCGCCGCCTCGACCTCGAAGCGGACACGGTCGGCCTCGGCCTTCAACTTCGCCGCTTCGGCCTCGCCACGCGCTGCTTCCAACACGGCGGCAGCACGATCGGTCGCCGCCTGCTTCTCGGCCTCGGCCTGAACGCGGATGCCGATTGCGGCACGCTCCGCCTCGCGCGCTGCGTCGATCAGTTCGATCCTTTTCTGACGTTCGGCAATCTCGGTCTCGCGCGCAGTGCCGACCTGCTCTTCCGCCGCGACCGCACTGGCGCGGGCCTTGTCCGCTTCGGCGCGCGCCTGGCTCTCTTCGCGGCTCTTGTTCTGGACCGCGATCTCCTGTTCCTGCCGGGCCAGTTCCAGCGCCTGCTCCTGCGCGATCTGCGCTTCCTTCACCGCGCGATCGGCCTGGATCTGGCTGCTATCGACCTGCTGCTTGGCATCGATCTTCGCCTGATCCGCCTCGCGCGTGCGCAACGCCTGCTCGCGCGCGACTTCGGAGGCCTGACCGGCACGCTTCAACTCGATCTCGCGCTCCTGCTCCAGCCGCGCGAATTCCGTATCGCGACCGATCAGGAAGGATTGCCGCTCCGCCTCCAGGTTCTTCGTCTCGATCTGGATGCGCGTATCCTGCTCGATATCGTTGCGCGCCTTCTTGCGCAGCTCGATCTGCTCGGTCAGCTTGGTCAGGCCTTCCGCGTCGAATGCATTGTTCGCATTGAAATGCTCGATCGATGTCTGGTCCAGCCCGGTGAGCGAGACGGATTCGAGTTCGAGGCCGTTCATCGCGAGATCCGCGGACGACACCTGCTGCACCTTCTGGACGAAATCGGCGCGTTGTTCGTGCAGCTGGTTCATCGTCATGCCCGCCGCGACCGAGCGCAGCGCATCGACGAACTTGCCCTCGACCAGTTCCTTCAGCGCATCGGGATGCATCGTGCGCATGCCGAGCGTCTGCGCAGCAGTCGCGATCGATTGCGCATCGGGGCGCACGCGGACGTAGAATTCCGCCTTCACATCGATCCGCAGCCGGTCGAGCGTGATCAGCGCATCGGTGTTCTTCCGCTCGACCGCGAGCCGCACGGTGTTCATGTTCACCGGCATCGTCTCGTGGAACACCGGCAGGACGAGCGCCCCGCCATTGATCACGACCTTTTCCCCGCCGAAGCCGGTACGGACGAACCCGATCTCCTTAGACGCACGCTTGTACAGCTTCGCCAGGATCAGCCCGAGCACGAGCAAGGCGACGAGCGCGCCGCCCGAATAGATCAGGTACGGCACGACGGATCCGGACTGCGTGGCGACTTCGTTCATGAGTATCAGGCTCCGAGATAAGGGAGGCGATGATCGCCGCGGGATATTGCGCGGAAGATGTTGCCTTCGCGGCGAACGATTAAGATTGCCTCACCCTCCGCAAAGGACTCGGCCGGGTTGTTCGGCTCGACCATGACGTAATGCGCCTGGCCGTGCCGGTCCTCGACGCGGGCACGCGCGGGTGAATTCTGCTCGGCCCGGCCGGTGACGATGCGCGCGGCCTCGCCGACCAGATCGTCCAGATCGATCGCGGTCGTGTGATCGTGCGGCAGTATCTTCGCCAGGATGCGTGCCGCGAACCCCGTTAGCGGCAGCGCGATCAGCCCGGCCGCGGGGATCGCGATCCAGGCCGCCAGAAGATCGCCGCTACTGTCATGGATCGCCTGTTGGCCGATCAGCCCGACGCTACCGAACATCGTCAGGAACACGACCAGCAGCATCAGTAGCGGCAGCCGCCCGACGCCGAGCCACGACAACAGATCGGGATGCGAATCCAGATCGGCATCGATGTGCGTGTCCACGCCCAGCCCGATGACCTGGACGAGGCCAATCAGCACCATCAGCAGAAGCGCCGACACGAAGACGACGTTTTCCCCCGCCATCAGAAATTCAATCATGCCCGCGCCCCATAGGCATCAAGGTAGATCGACCGTCGCGCAGCTTCCAGCGGAATCGGACTCCGCCGCCCTCCCCGCTACCGCGCCGGAACCGTCGTCCGCTCAGTCCATCGTCAGCACGATCTTCCCGACATGATCGCCCGCTTCCATGCGTTCGTGCGCAGCGGGGGCTTCGGACAGCGGGAACGTGCGGTCGATGATCGGCTTCAACCGCCCCTGTTCGACATGCGGCCACACGGTGCGCGCGAGTTCGTCCGCGACGAGCGACTTGAACGCCGTATCGCGCGGGCGCAGCGTCGAACCGGTCATCGTCAGGCGGCGGCGCATGATCTCGAACAACGGCACCGTCGCCATCATCCCGCCCTGCACCGCGATCGACACGTGTCGGCCATCGTCCGCAAGGCATTGCAGGTTGCGCGGCACATAGTCTCCGCCGACCATGTCGAGCACCACGGCGACGCCCTTTCCGCCGGTGATCTCCTTCACCCGAGCAACGAAGTCCTCGGACTTGTAGTTGATCGCATGGTCCGCCCCGATCGCCTTGGCGGCGGCGCATTTCTCGTCGGATCCAGCCGTCACGACGATCGTCACGCCGAACAGGTTGCACAAGGCGATCGCCATCGTGCCGATCCCGCTGGTGCCGCCATGCACCAATACGGTGTCGCCCTCGGTCGCATATCCTCGTTCGAACAGGTTGGTCCACACGGTGAACAGGGTCTCGGGCATCGCTGCCGCCTCGACCATGCTCACCGCTTGCGGCACGGGCAGGCACTGGCCCCACGGCGCGACGGCATAATCGGCATAGGCCCCGCCGGTGATCAGCGCGCAGACCGGCTGGCCGATCGCTTCGGCCATCACCCCGTCCCCGACGGCGACGACGGTGCCGGAAATCTCCATCCCCAGGATCGACGGGGCACCGGGCGGCGGCGGATACTTGCCCTGGCGCTGCATCACTTCGGGCCGGTTGACCCCGGCGGCGGCCACGCGGACCAACACTTCGCCCGCACCCGGAACCGGAACGGGTCGATCGACGATCGTCAGTACGTCCGGCCCGCCCGGAGCCTCTGGATCGATCGCACGCATCGTCTTGGGAATATCGCTCATCTTGTACGCCTGTATGGCCGAAAAACCGGCCTGGGCGTTATTGACATCGCTGCTCGCAGGGTCAACTTTCATGGCATGGACCTGCCAAAGGAATGGGACGATACCTTCGCCGGGAAGGGCGACGATCCGCTGGCCGTGTTGCTGGGGCAGGATCTGGACCCGCTGTCGGTCGCCGAACTCGACGCCCGGATCGCCGCGCTCGAGGCGGAGATCGAACGGACGCGCGGAAAAAAGAACGCGCCGTTAACCATCGCGCAAGCGCCGACGGCCTATTCAGGAGATGACCCTCACGCGCCTGGGGACTCGTCGGCGGGACAGGAATGGCCGACGTGTTTTTCAAGTGCTTGATGCGGGTGGCCCGCCTTCCAACATAGTGGAAAATGGTCGCTCGTCGTCCGCGGCCCGCTCGAATGCCCTTTGGGAGTAACCGAAAATGCCATCTTTCGCCTCTGCGCTGGAAACCACGCTCCACAAGGCGCTCGAAGCCGCATCGTCGCGGCGTCATGAATATGCCACGCTCGAACATCTGCTGCTCGCGCTGATCGACGACGAACATGCGTCGAAAGTGATGACATCCTGCGGCGTCGAACTGGAAGAGTTGAAGGCCACCGTCGCGCATTACCTCGATACCGAACTCGAGGCGCTGAAGGTGGAGGCCGCGACCGATCCGTCGCCGACCAGCGGCTTCCAGCGTGTCGTCCAGCGTGCGATCCTGCACGTCCAGTCGTCCGGTCGCGACGAGGTGACCGGCGCCAACGTGCTCGTCGCCTTGTTCAGCGAGCGCGAATCCTACGCCGTCTACTTCCTGCAGCAGCAGGACATGAGCCGCCTCGATGCCGTGAGCTTCATCAGCCACGGCGTCGGCAAGGGTGGCGCGGCGCCGGAGCAACGCGAAGTGAAGGGTGCCGAAGAAGAGAAACCGGCCAAGGCGGGCGAGAAGGGCAAGGCCGAGATCCGCACTCAAGCAGTTCACCGTCGATCTCAACGAGAAGGCGAAGAGCGGCAAGGTCGATCCCTTGATCGGTCGTGGGCCCGAGGTCGATCGCACCGTGCAGATCCTGTGCCGCCGGTCGAAGAACAACCCGCTTTATGTCGGTGATCCCGGCGTCGGCAAGACCGCGATTGCGGAAGGCCTGGCGCGCAAGATCGTTGAGGGCGACGTGCCGGAAGTTCTGTTGCCCGCCGTCATCTATTCGCTCGACATGGGCGCCCTGCTCGCCGGCACGCGCTATCGCGGGGATTTCGAGGAGCGGCTGAAGGCGGTCGTCAACGAACTCGAAAAGCTGCCCGACGCGGTGCTGTTCATCGACGAAATCCACACCGTGATCGGTGCCGGCGCGACCAGCGGCGGCGCGATGGATGCATCGAACCTGCTCAAGCCTGCGCTGTCGGGCGGCACGATCCGCTGCATCGGTTCGACGACGTACAAGGAATTCCGCAACCACTTCGAAAAGGACCGCGCACTGCTGCGGCGCTTCCAGAAGATCGACGTCAACGAACCGACGATCGAGGATACGATCAAGATCCTCGCCGGTCTGCGCAGCGCGTTCGAGGATCACCACAAGGTGAAGTACACCCCCGACGCGATCAAGGCGGCGGTGGAGCTGTCGTCGCGCTACATCAACGACCGCAAGCTGCCGGACAAGGCGATCGACGTGATCGACGAAGTCGGCGCGATGCAGATGCTGGTGCCGCTGAACAAGCGCAAGAAGACGATAACCACGCGCGAGATAGAGGCCGTGATCGCGACGATGGCGCGCATCCCGCCGAAATCCGTCTCCACGGACGACACCAAGGCGCTGGAATCGCTCGAAACCGATCTGAAGCGGGTCGTGTTCGGTCAGAATTCCGCGATCGAGAAGCTGGCCTCGGCGATCAAGTTGAGCCGGGCGGGCTTGCGCGATCCGGAAAAGCCGATCGGCAACTATCTGTTTACCGGCCCGACCGGCGTCGGAAAGACCGAAGTCGCCAAGCAGCTCGCCACGATCATGGGCATTCCGCTCCAGCGCTTTGACATGTCCGAATATATGGAGCGTCATTCGGTCAGCCGTCTGATCGGTGCACCTCCGGGCTATGTCGGGTTCGACCAGGGCGGTCTGCTGACCGATGCGATCGATCAGCAACCGCATTCCGTGCTGCTGCTCGACGAGATCGAGAAGGCGCATCCCGACCTGTTCAACATCCTGTTGCAGGTGATGGATAATGGTCGCCTGACCGATCAGCACGGCAAGACGGTCGATTTCCGCAACGTCATCCTGATCATGACGACCAATGCCGGCGCGTCCGACATGGCACGCGAGACCTTGGGCTTCGGTCAGTTGTCGCGTGAAGGCGAGGACGAGCAGGCGGTGCAGAAGATGTTCTCGCCGGAATTCCGCAACCGTCTCGATGCGATCGTGCCGTTCGGATATCTGCCGACCGAGGTCGTCGCCCGCGTGGTCGACAAGTTCATCCTGCAGCTCGAACTGCAGCTGGCCGATCGCGGCGTCCACATCAACCTGGACGACGAATCGAAGACGTGGCTGACGTCGAAGGGCTATGACAAGCTGTACGGCGCGCGCCCGATGGGCCGACTGATCCAGGAAAAGATCAAGCAGCCCCTTGCCGAGGAATTGCTGTTCGGCAAGCTGGTCCACGGAGGCGAGGTCAACGTGAAGATGAAGGACGGCGCGCTGGCCTTCGAAATCACCCCCGCCCCGCCGAAAAAGCCCCGCAAAAAGGGCAAGGCAGAAGCCGCAGAGGCCAAGTGACATGAAGCCGGGGAAGAGCGATCTTCCCCGGCTTTTCCTTACCTTATGGACGGAGGCTCGAAACGGCGGTCCCCGTGATTCGTTCGCCGAAGCGACCCACACGAAGAAGCCCCATTTCCGAACCCCGATCGGACCGGCGCTTGCGCCGTCGGCGCTACCCACGCATCTCTGCACAAAACAGCCTGCCACGCCCGATCCTCGCGGGAATGGTTGGCCCGTCATTTACCTTATGTTCGTGTTCGTCGCCGTACATCGGCTGAATGCTTCGTTTCTGCCTGTGGTTCTTGGCGATCTGCGTTTGCGCGATGCTGCTCGCCGTACCGGTGCGGGCGCAGGGCGGCGGCGGGATAACCGGCGATTCGATGCGGATCTGCGTGCTGCGGGATGTCCCTGGCATGACCGCCCGCCGCGCATTCGACATGGCCGGGAAATTCGACTGCTCCACGTCGCAGCCCGATTTCGGCCCCGGCGATTATTGGGTCATCGGCAACCGCCTTCCTCCGGGCGAACTGAACCGTCCGCTTCTCGTCCGCACGGCCAGCCTGCGTCAGGACCGGATGACGCTCTACGCGCTCTATCCCGCCGAGCGGATCGACGCGATCGTCACGGACGCACACGACGCCTCGCGCCATCTGCAACTTGGTGCGATCATCGAACGCCTGCTGCCACGCCGCGACATGCGCCCGATCCGCCTGCTCTGGCACATCGAGGGGTCGGCGAACCTGCGCGGCATCGTGCTGGCCCCGACGATCGCGACAAGCGGCCAGTCGGCACAATCGAACTCGATCATGAGCGCGGTCTATTCCGCCTTTGCCGGAATCTGCATCGCGTTATTGCTTTACAATGTCGGGCTCGCCCGCGCGCTCCGTCACGCATTCCTGCCATTCTACTGCCTGATGATGGTCGGCATGCTGCTCTATGCCTTCACGTCGTCGGGCGCTTTCGCTTGGGCATTTCCTGCGGTGGAGAACAACGCACGGCTCAGGATGAACTACGTCCTTCTCGCCGCGACGGGGATCGCCGCGATCAATTTCCTGCGGCATTTCTTCGAACCGCACATCGTGACGCCGTGGCTGGGCCGGATGGTCCGCATGGCGTCGTTCGCTGTGGCGCTTCCGGCATTCGGCGTCGCGTTGCTGGCACCGTGGCACCTCAAGCAATTCGATACCGCCTTTAGTCTCGGCTTCCTGATCCTGTTGGTCGCGATCATTCCCATCATGGTCGCGGCGTGGCGCAGGAAGAGCCAGTTCCTGGGATTGTTCATCACCGCGTGGATCACGCCGATCCTGCTCGCCGCGACGCGCACCGCCAGCGGCCTGAACCTGATCGACTACAGCTTCTGGCTCGACAATTCGACGATCCTTTCGATGGCGTTCGAGGCTTTGCTGTCTAGCCTGGCGATCGCATACCGGATCCTCCTGATCACGCGCGAACGCGATGTCGCGCGCGAACAGGAAATGGCGGCACGGTTGCTTGCCGATGCGGATCCGCTGACGGGGCTGATGAACCGCCGCGCCTTTCTGCGGGAGGCGATCGGGCGTGAAGGCGAACAGCAATTGCTGCTGCTCGACATCGATAACTTCAAACGCATCAACGACACGATAGGGCATGACGGCGGGGATAATGTCCTGCGGGTCGTGGCGCGCACCCTGCGTATCGCAAGCGATCCGCACGCTTTGGTAGCGCGGGTCGGGGGCGAGGAATTCGCCATCGTGTCTGGGCCCGGCGAGCCGGTCGATGCGGAGAAGGTACTGACCGCGCTCCGTACCGCGCCCATGCCCTATGATCTGGGGGTGACCGCCAGCATCGGGCTGCACTGGGGCACGCTCCTTCGGGAAGCCGATTGGAAGGCGATGTATTGCGCCGCCGATGCCGCATTGTTCGAGGCGAAGTCGGCAGGTCGCGATCGTGTTCGTGGCAAGGATACGTCTCGATTTCCGGTCGCGGTCGCGGCCTGACCCGCTTGCCGCGGCGGCCGGTTATTGTTACGGATGCGGGACAGACAACCGGGGAGGAGCCGGCATGCGTAGCCCCGATACCATCCGCCCCACCGTCGTACTGGTCGTTGCCGCCGCGCTTCTGCTAATCGTCGCGGTTCGCCACCCCAGCGCCGACATCCGCATCCTTACGCACGATTCGACCGACCGTTCCCCGGCCCGGGTGCAGGCCGCGTTCGATCTCGGGCTGGTCGCGGTATCCGTGCTCGTGACGTGGACCAAACGACTGGTCTGACGCGCTCGATCGGCGGGGTTGCGAGCGAAGCATCGCTTGCTTACACGAATGTAAATGACCGACCCGACATCCGATCCCGTTGCCGCCTGGACCAACGCCTATCGTCATCCGATGCGGTGGCAGACGGAATTTCCCCCGCTGTCGATGGTCGATGCGTTCGATGCCGCGGCCGCAAAGGCGGGCACGGCACCCCTGATCGACTTTCTGGGGCGGCATTACAGTTATGCCGAAACTTTGGACGGCGCGAACCGCGTCGCCGCCGGGTTGGCCGCCTTGGGCTATGGGCCGGGCGACCGGATCGGCCTTTTCCTTCCCAACGTGCCGCATTATCTTGCCGCCTATTACGGCATCCTGAAACTCGGCGCGACGGTGGTGAACTTCTCGCCGCTCTACACCGCCGACGAACTCGCGCATCAGGTGGCGGATTCCGGTACGCGGTTGCTGTTCACCGTTTCCGCGAAAGCCGTGCTGCCGACCGCGCTGAAGGTTCTGGAACGCAGCGCATTGGAACGGCTCGTCGTCGGCTCCGTCGCGGGCGCGCTCCCGCCGACCAAGTCGTTGCTCTACCGCCTGTTCAAACGGTCCGAGACCGCGGAACGTCCCGACGATCCGCGCATCCTCGCCTTTTCGAAACTCATCGCGAATGACGGGCGCCACGATCGTGCGACGATCGATCCGCTGAAGACGATCGCGCTGATCCAATATACCGGCGGCACCACGGGCGTGCCCAAAGGCGCGATGCTCAGCCACCAGAACCTGTCCGCCAATGCGCGCCAGATCATGGGCCTCGACCCGCATGTCGGCGAGGCGGACCGGATCCTCGGAGTGCTGCCGCTGTTCCACGTCTTCGCCAACACCTGCGTCCTCAACCGCACCGTGTTGAACGGCGGCTGCATCGTCATGCTGCCCCGCTTCGAAGCCGGACAGGTGCTTGCCGCGCTCCACCGGACCAAGGCGACATCGCTTCCCGGCGTGCCGACCATGTATCAGGCGCTGCTCGATCACCCGCAGGCCGCGCGGACCGATTTCAGCAGCCTCCGCGTCTGCATCTCCGGCGGCGCACCGCTCTCCGCCGAACTGAAAGCGAAGTTCGAGGCGACCACCGGCGCGACCGTCGTCGAAGGCTATGGGTTGTCGGAAAGCTCGGGCGTGGTCTCCGCCAACCCGTACGAACAGGACGGCAAACCCGGCACGATCGGGCAACCGATCCCCGCCACGATCGTCAAGCTGGTCGACAAGGGCGATCCCACCAGCCCCGCGCCCGACGGCGAACCGGGCGAGATCGTCATTCGCGGGCCGCAGATCATGCAGGGCTATTGGGGCCGCCCCGATGCCGACGGCGAAGTCTTCGTCACCGACGCCGATGGGCATGACTGGCTTCGCACCGGCGATGTCGGCACGATCGATGCGGACGGCTTCATCCGCATCGTCGATCGGCTGAAGGACATGATCGCGGTCAGCGGCTTCAAGGTCTTCCCAAGCCAGATCGAGGCGATCCTGTACCATCATCCAGCGATCAAGGAGGCGCTGGTGATCGGCCTGCCCGATCCGTATCGCGGCGAACATCCGCGCGCCTATGTGACGCTGAACGACGGCATCGCCGCGACGCCGGAAGAACTGCGCGACTGGCTCAACCCACAACTCGGCCGCCACGAACGCGTCGATCAGGTCGTCGTCCGCCTGACGATGCCCAAGACGATGATCGGCAAACTAAGCCGCAAGGACCTGATCGCCGAAGTCACGGCAGAGGGCACGTAAGACGAGCGTTTAGCAACGCGCCGACTCTATTTGCCCCTGGTAGACGATCGACCGACCTGACATGCTGCCGATCAGGGAGAATGGTCGATGAAACTGATGCTTGTCGCGCTCGTACTTTCCGGAACGGTCTCCGCCGGCCCCGCACCGGATCTGGACGCGGTCGTCGCCGCGCCGGGCAACCACAAGATCCTGCTGGAAAACGATCAGGTCCGCGTGCTTCAGGTCGAGGTCGCGCCCGGCGAGACTGAACCGGTCCACGAACACCGCTGGCCCAGCGTCCTCCACATCCAGGACGCACAGCCATCGGTCGATATCAGCTACGAGCTGCGCGGCGGCAACCTCGTCGAGATCGGCCGTCGCGCATTGCCCGGCGGACGCCCGCCCCCGCACTCTGGGTGCCGCGACAGGGTGCCCATGCCGTCAGGAACATGGGCACCGCGCCGTTCCGCCTGCTCCGCATCGAACTGAAGCAGGCGCCACCGGGCGCCCACTGATCAGCCCAATACTGTCTTCAGGTTCATGAACTCGTGCAGACCGTACGGCCCCAGTTCGCGGCCGTGGCCTGACCGCTTGATGCCGCCGAACGGCGCTTCGGGGCTGCTGGCCAGCATCTGGTTGACCGCGGTCATCCCCGCTTCGATCTCGCGTTCGAAGCGTTCGCGCTCATCCGCATCTTCTGTCCAGACGGACGATCCCAGCCCGAACGGCACGTCGTTCGCCAGCCGGATCGCCGCGTCGATATCGTCCGCCTTGAACACCATCGCGATCGGCCCGAACAGTTCCTCCTGCGCCACCGCATGGTCGATCGGCACGTCGACCAGGATACCGGCGGACATATAGGCGCCCTTCCCGGGCAAGGCTTCGCCACCGAACAGCATGGTCGCGCCTTCGGCCCGGATCATCTCGATCTGGTCGAGCACGGTCTGGCGCTGCTCCTCGCTCGACAGCGGGCCCATATCGGTCGCCGCGTCCATCGGGTCGCCGGCCTTGACCGCCTTCATCCCGGCGGAAAACTTCTCCAGGAACGCGTCATAGATATCGGCATGGACGATCATCCGCTTGGCGCAGATGCACGATTGCCCGGTATTCTGGATGCGTGCGGTCACCGCGGTCTTCGCCGCCTTGTCCAGGTCGGCGGAGGGCATGACGATGAACGGGTCCGATCCACCCAGTTCCAGCACGACCTTCTTCAACGCGCGCCCCGCCGCCTCGGCGACCTTCATGCCCGCGCCTTCGCTACCGGTCAGCGTGACCGCCGCGATCCGGTCGTCCGCGATCAGCGCATCGACCTTGCCCGACTTGATCGCCAGGTTCTGGAATACGCCCGCCGGCGCGCCCGCCGCGATCACCATCTCCTCGATCGCCGCGGCAACGCCTTGCACGCTGGAGGCATGCTTCAGCAGCCCGACATTCCCCGCCATGATCGTCGGCGCCAGGAAACGGACGACCTGCCAATACGGAAAATTCCACGGCATCACCGCCAGCACCGGCCCGATCGGAAGCCAGCGTGCCTTGCCCGTGCCGCCCGCCGTGGCGAATTCGCGCGTCGCCAGCATCGCCGGTCCTTCCTGCGCATAGTGACGGAACCCGACGGCGCACTTCTCGACTTCCGCCAGCGCGGACTTCAGCGTCTTGCCCATTTCCCGAACCGCGATCTCGGCGAGCCGCTGGCGATTGGCATCGAACTGATCGGCGATCGCGGACAACAACCGGCTGCGCGTGTCGTAATCGGTCGCGCGCCAGCTCTTATACGCTTCGGCGGCACGCGCGACGCGCGTCTCGATCTCGTCCGCCGTCAGTTCGGCGAAGCTTTCCCCGGCGGTGCCGGTGGCGGGATTGATGCTGGTGAACATGGTTTTCCTATCGCTGGATCGCAGGCTTAACGCAAACTTGCCGCGACGTATCCTTGACCCAGTTGATACCCACGGGCCATAGCACGCGTCATGGAAACCCCCGTAGAAGACCTTTCGTTCGAAGCCGCGCTCCGGGAACTCGAACATATCGTCAGCCGGCTCGAATCCGGTGACGAGCCGTTGGACGGCGCGATCGCATTGTACGAACGCGGCGATCGCCTGCGCCTGCGCTGCAAGGATCGACTCGATGCGGCGCAAGCCCGGATCGAGGCGATCCGCACCGATGCCGAGGGTCGCGCCGCGGGTACGCAACCCTTCGTGGCTGGATGACCGTGATGGCCGCGCAACCGCACGCCCCCTCCGCCACCCTGCAGGCCGCGCTGAACGAAGTCGCAGCCGACATCGATCGCCGGTTCGACCTGTTGCTGGAAGTGCCCGACGATCCCCGCGCGGACCTGTACCGCGCCATGCGTCACGCCGCGATGGGCGGAGGCAAGCGCCTGCGCCCGATGCTCGTCAACGCCACTGCGCAATTGTTCGGGGTGGACCGCGACTGTGCCGGCCGCACCGGCGTCGCGCTGGAATGCATCCACGTCTATTCGCTGATCCACGACGATCTGCCGGCGATGGACGATGACGATATGCGTCACGGCAAACCCAGCACGCACAAGGCCTTCGACGAGGCGACCGCGATCCTGGCCGGCGATTGCCTGCATGCGCTGGCGTTCGAGATCCTTGCCGATCCGCTGACGCATGCCGACCCCTATGTCCGCGTCGAACTGCTTGCCGATCTGTCGCGCGCGTCCGGCCCGAACGGCATGGCCGGCGGCCAGATGATGGACTTGCAGGCGGAAAAGACCAGCTTCGACCTGCCGACCGTAACCCGGTTGCAGGCGATGAAGACCGGCGCGCTGATCGCCGCCGCGGTCGAGGCCGGGGCGATCCTCGGCCGCGTACCGGTGGAGGGGCGCAAGCATCTGCGCGGCTATGCCCGCGATCTGGGCCTCGCATTCCAGATCGCCGACGACATACTGGACGTCGAAGGCGATGAGGAACTGGCCGGCAAGGCGCTGCGCAAGGACGAGAATGCCGGCAAGGAGACGTTCCTCTCGCTGCTCGGGCTGGACCGGGCGCGCGAACAGGCACGGATGCTGGTCGATCAGGCGATTGCCCATCTCGCAAGCTATGGTCCGGAGGCGGATCTGCTGCGCGACATCGCCCGCTTCGTCACCGCGCGAAATCATTGAGATCGGGTTCCGGCGCTTGCCGGGACTGATACCGTTACAAGGCCTGGGGGAAAGCACATGACCATCCGCATCGGTGTCTATCCCGGAACGTTCGATCCGATCACGCTCGGCCATATGGACATCATCCGACGCGGCGCGAAGCTCGTCGACCGGCTCGTCATCGGCGTGACGACCAACGCGTCCAAATCGCCCATGTTCAGCGTTGAGGAGCGGATGGATACGGTGCGGCGCGAGGTCGCGGACGTGGACGGCGATGTTCAGGTGGTCAGCTTCGACTCGCTGCTGATGGACTTTGCGGAGGCGCAAGGCGCACGCGTCATCGTCCGCGGCCTGCGCGCGGTGGCCGATTTCGAATACGAATATCAAATGGCCGGCATGAACCAGCAGATCAATCCGCGCGTCGAAACCGTCTTCCTGATGGCCGACGTGGCCTTGCAGCCCATCGCCAGCAAACTGGTCAAGGAAATCGCCCTGTACGGCGGCGACATCCGCAAATTCGTCCCGCCCCTCGTCTCCGACGAAGTGATCGCGCGCGTCACCAAGATCGGGCGCAAGGGAAGCTGACGGCAATATCTTCGCCCCGGCCCGAACAACCCCTAACACGCCCCCTCCCCCGCTCGTTTCGAGCGAAGTCGAGAAACAGGCCGCACTCACCCACCCCAACGTTCACGTTGGCGCAATCGCGGATTTGCTCTAGACGGCGGCAACAAGCCGATTTTCGCGGGGATATATGCGTTCGATGACCAGGATGTTTGCGTTTGCCGGCGCGTTGATCGCCACCGTCGTGGCGGGTCCGGCACTCGCGCAGAAGGCGCCTGAAAAGGCCAAGCCGCTGAACAACGTGAAGACCGAAACCGTCGTCACCCCGCGTCTGGCGCCCGCCTCAGCGACCGACCCGCAGAACCTGCTCTATCTCGACCTGTCGACCGGCGGCCGCGTCGTCATCTGGCTGCGGCCGGACGTCGCCCCGCTGATGGTCGAGCGGATCAAGACGCTGACTCGCCAGCATTTCTACGACGGCCTCGCCTTCCACCGCGTGATCGACGGCTTCATGGCGCAGGGCGGCGATCCCAAGGGCGACGGTACCGGCGGCTCGCCACTGCCCGACGTGAAGGCGGAGTTCAACTATCTCCCGCATGTGCGCGGTGCGGTCGCCGCAGCCCGTGCCGAAGCGGAGGACAGCGCCAACAGCCAGTTCTTCATCGTCTTCCAGCCGCGGCTCAGCCTCGACAAGAAATACACCGTGTTCGGCCGCGTGCTCGAAGGCATGCAATATGTCGACGCGATCGAACGCGGCGAGCCGCCGGTGAACCCGTCCAAGATCCTCCACGCCTATGTCGCGGCGGATTCGCCTCCGCCCTACGTCGCGCCGGCGCCTGCCATCCTGACGCCACCGGTTCGCCTGCCGAGCGCACCGACCGGGTCGAAGGCGCCCGCCAAGCCGAAGCTCGCGCCGAAAGCCGCGCCGAAGCCTGTTCCAAGCCCCACGGCACCCCCGGCGAAGTGATCCCCGCCCCGCGCGCCGGGGTGGCCATGCGACCATGAACGTAGACCTGTTCGATTTCGACCTGCCGGCGGAGCGGATCGCCCTACGCCCTGCAAGCCCGCGCGACACCGCCCGTTTGCTCGTGCTGGACGGTGCGGAGACGCGAGACCTGATCGTCCGCGACCTGCCCGGCCAGCTTCGCCGCGGCGACCTGCTCGTCTTCAACGACACGCGCGTTATCCCGGCGCAGTTGGAAGGCAGGAGGGGCAATGCCCGCATCGGCGCCACGCTGCACAAGCGCGAGGGACTACGCCGCTGGCGCGCGTTCGTCCGCAACGGGCGGCGGCTGCGAGAGGGCGATACGATCGACTTCGGCCAGGACGTGTCCGCAACCGCCTCCGAAAAGGCGGAGGACGGCAGCTTCATCCTGACCTTCGCCGGCGACGAACCCGTCGAACTGCTGCTCGAACGCGCAGGCCGCATGCCCCTGCCCCCCTATATCGCGGCAAAGCGCCCGACCGACGCTCAGGATGCGGAGGATTATCAGACGATGTTCGCCGCAGAGAAAGGCGCCGTCGCCGCCCCCACCGCCGCGCTGCATTTCACCCCCGAGCTGATCGCCGCGCTGGACACGGCGGGCATCGGCCACGCCACGCTGACGCTACATGTCGGCGCGGGCACTTTCCTGCCGGTCAAGGCGGACGATACCGATCAGCACAAGATGCACGCCGAATGGGGCCGCATCGACCAGGCCACCGCCGACCGCCTCAACGCCACCCGCGCCGCTGGCGGCCGCATCATCGCCGTCGGCACCACCAGCCTCCGCCTGATCGAAAGCGCCACCACCGCGGACGGCCGGATTCACCCCTTCGACGGCGACACCGCGATCTTCATCACACCCGGCTATCGCTTTCGGGGGATCGACGGCCTAATGACCAATTTCCACCTGCCCCGGTCGACGTTGTTCATGCTGGTCTCGGCGCTGATGGGGCGGGAACGGATGCAGGCAGCCTACGCGCACGCCATCGACCGCGGCTACCGCTTCTATTCCTACGGGGACGCCTCGCTGCTCCTGCCGTAAGCTGGGCGCAACTGGTTCGAAAATGGCTTCAATTTACCGCGAATAGCGGTTGCCAATGCTTACACACGACTGGTCTGATAAGCCCAACATAGAGCGGCTCGAACACCATGATTGCAATCTTGAAGCTCGGTTGGACGGTTGCTGACGCCCGAATAGCACCGGCGGATCATGCCGATCACCCCGTCGTAAAATCCTGATGCTGATACGCTGTTACAACGACCGATACCGCAATCCCGCTAGGGAACAGTCGTCGGGATAATTTCGTACCGTCGGCACCCGTAGAAACCTTGCGACCAATCGAACATGGACAAAAAGAAGGGCGGCCACTGGCCGCCCTTCTCACGCTTGGATTATCGACGGCTGATCAGAACTTGATCTTTGCACCGGCATAGAAGCGCCGGCCGATCGCATCGTACGTTCCGGCGTCGGTTTCTGCGCCAGTGGTGTTACCCGGCAGCCCGCTGATGATCGGCGGGGGAGCCGTGTTCAGCAGGTTGTTCCCGCCAACGTAGAACTCGTAATTATCGCCTGCCTTGAAGCGAACCTGCGAGTCCAGATAGAATACCGACTTGATCCGCGCACGACGATCGGTTGGCGACGTCGAATTTCCGGTGCCGTCATCGATCTGGGCAAGGAACGTATTATCCAGGAATGCCGGGCCGATATAGTTGCCGCGGAAGACGATGCCCACGTTATCCAGATCGTAGGCGAACGTGCCGAAGACCTTGTTACGCGAAGCGCCGACTTCGTTGACGAACGGATCACGATCCTCACCCGGCAGCGGAACGACATAGCCCTTGAACACGTGGGTCCAGGCAACGTTGAAGTTCGCCTTACCCGGCAGGCCGATCTCCGTCATATCCTGGCGATACGATGCCGTGAGATCCAGACCGGAAGTCTTGAGACCGCCCGAGTTGTTCGAGGTCGCATTCACGAAGTCCAGCGAACCCGCGCTGTTCGCACCGGCGGGTGCCGGACGACGCGTGATGAACGAGCAGAATGCCGCGTTCGCCTGGCGATAGCACTGATCGAGAATGAACTGCCGCGGAATGGAGGTGATGGCGTCCTTGATCGTGATGTTGAAGTAATCCGCGGTGAACGAGAAATTCCGCAGGAAATGTACCGATCGCGGATTGATCACCGCACCCAGCGTGTAGGACGTGCCCTTTTCCGCCTTCAGGTTAGGATTGCTCGTATCCAGTCCGCTGACGCCCTGGACGTCCGCCTGGTTCAGCGTGAAGGCACCGTTTGCGGCGATGTTCGCCGCCACGCCACCGTTCGCACGACACTGGATACCCAGCGTCCCGGCCGTCGTCGCCGTCACACCCTGACAGGGATCCTGCAGGCCGGTCGGGAACGTCTGGCCCGAACCGCCGAACAATTCACCGATGTTCGGCGCGCGAACCGAGCGGGAATAGACACCGCGGAAGCGGATATCTTCCACCGGCGCCCATTCGAGACCGCCGTTATAGCTGTAGGTCGTGCCGATGGTCGAATAATGCGAGATCCGGCCCGCACCCGTCGCCGTCAGTTCACGGAAGAAAGGTGTGTTGGACAGCAGGGGCACGCGCAATTCGCCATAGCCTTCGACGACATCGAAGGTGCCGGACGTATTGGCCAGCTTGTTGCCGCCGTTCAGCCCGGCATTCGTCAAAGCGTCGAACGTCTGACGAGCCGTTTCTTTACGATATTCGGTACCAAGCGAAACACCGAGCGGTCCAGCGGGGAGATCGATCAACGAACCCGAAACGTTCGCACCGGCATTGTACTGGCTGGTGAAGCTGGTCAACGAAGACGGCGCAGAGATATAGGAAATCGCTGCCGGGCTGAGACGGCCGGTGCCATTGAATACGTCGGCCGGCACGCAACCCTGCGCACGAGCATTCGCATCACGGCAGATCGCATCCGCGGTGGAGCCATTTCCGTTCAGATCGAAAACGTCGGTGACGACATCGAGCGCGTTACGGAAGTTGACGACATTGACCTGGCCACCCGACGTCTGCGATTCACGGGTTTGACCGTAAGACGCGAACACTTCGTAGTTGAACCGATCGGTGATTGCCCCACTGACGCCGGCGACGACACGGAACGTATCGCGATCCGCCACCGACCCACGGTTGCCGAAATCGCTCAAACGACGGGTGAAGCCGATGTCACGCAGGCCATCGCCTGCGTCATTCTGATCGATCACGCCGTTGCCGTTCGTGTCCCGAAGGGGCGTATCGACCGCAAGGTTGTAGACAGCCTGCGGGACGAGCGGGTTGCGCGTCAGCACCTGAGCACCAGTCAGCGGGTTGGTCTGGAAATTCTCGATGGCAAAGCGACCGCCGGTCGCCGGGAAGATGCCGTTATTGCCCGCCGAATCGAGCGGGAATGGCTCGAGCTCCGTTACGACCTTGGTCGAAGCGTAAGTGCCTTCGAGAAATACGTTGGCAGCCTTGCTGATTTCGAAGTTCGCGCGGGTGGCGAACAGGTAACGCTCCGTCGGGATAGCGATCGTGCGGAATGCGGAGCGATTGAACCCGGTTGGATTCCGCGTTGCACTGCCGTTCGTGGACGTAGTGACGAGTGCGCCCGTGATCGGGTCGTAAGTCCGCGTAACCGCAGCTCGAGCAGCGATATCACCGATATCGGTGAAGCTGCCATTACCATTCGCGTCGAAGCCGGGAACGGCGGACTGAATGAACAGAGTGCCTTGCGGCGCGAAGCCCGAGAAGAACGGCTGCGTGACCTTGAACAGATCGTCCGCCAGCCCGGTCACCCCGGCGCCCGTGCTGAACTGATCGATTGCCGAGCGCGCGCGATCGCGCGAGAAAACGGCGCCTTCCTTCGTGTAGCCGGCATAAACGATGACGTTGCCGCGATCCTCGGCAAAGTTGCCGCCAATCGTCAGGTTCAGCTGCTTGTCAGCGCTATCGCCCTCTTCCGAGATGCCGACCTGGCCGTTGAGTTCGACGCCCTGATAGTTCTTCTTGTAGACGATGTTGACGACGCCAGCGACCGCGTCGGAGCCGTACACCGACGATGCGCCGCCGGTAAGAACGTCGACCCGCTCGATGAACTGCGCCGGGATCGTGTTCAGATCGACCGTCGAAGTGCCCGGGATACCTGCAACGAACCGGCGACCATCGACCAGGACGAGCGTGCGGTTGGCTCCGAGGTTGCGCAGATCGACGGTCGCGACACCCGCGCTGGACGTGGAGAAGTTCGAGTTGGTGCGGCTGATACCCGGGGTACCGAATGCCGGGTTCTGCAGCAGAACGCTCTGGAGGTTCGGGGTGCCCGAATCATCGATGTCCTGCGCATCGATGATCTGGAGCGGCGAAGCGGAGATCAGCGCGGGGGACGCGATACGCGAACCGGTGACGACGATATCCTGCTCGGGAGCGACATCGCCCACATCGCTCGTCGCGCGCTCGCCCGTGGTCGGATCGGTCGTACCGGCCGGAGGTGTCGTCGGCGTATTGTTGGTCGACTGAGCGACGACCGGAGCAGCGATAAGTACGCCGCCGATGAGGAAACTCGACGCCAGAAGGCGCCCGCGAAGTATTGCTGCCATTACCATTCCCCTTTTACCGAAAATCATCGCTGATCCCGGACCATTGAAGTCGTCGTTTTACGACTTTGATGAGTCCGTGTAGGGGCTTACGGGAGGATCCTGCAAGAACCGGATTATTTGCGGGAGCCAATCCCAATGGAGTGTAGCAAAGTTGCAACAGTCTGAGCCGCGCGTGGACCGATTGCATTTTCCATCTTGCTGGCGTTAGGATTTCCCCAACGAGTACAAGGGGACAACCGATGCACCTAAGATATCTGATGTCACTGGCTGCGCTGTGTGGCTCGGCCGCTGGCGCGGCGGACAATCCGCCCAAGCCAAAAGCGCTTGAGGGTATAGTCAATTGTCGCGCGATCGAAGCGTCGGCGCCGCGGTTGGCCTGCTACGACAAGGCCGCCGCAACCCTGGTGGATGCGGCTGACAAGGGGACGATCGTCATCGCCGACAAAAGCGAGGTGCAGCGAACACGGCGGTCCCTTTTCGGCTTCTCGCTTCCGAACCTCCCCCTGCTCGGTGGGGGCAAGGGACAAAAAGAGGACGATGAAACGGTCGTCCGCGAACTGGCGACGACGGTCGTCAGCGCAAGTCCGGCCGGCTACGGCACCTGGGCGATAACGGTGGCCGAAGGCGGCCGATGGCGTACTTCGGAAGCCAGCCGGACATTAACGCCGCGAACGGGCGATAAGATAACGATCAAACGCGGCCCGCTCGGCGGGTATATTGCAAACATCGGCGGACAGCGCGGGGTCAAGATACAGCGGGTCGGCTGAACGACAGTACATCGTGAGCATGATCCGCTTTTGCCGCCTGGGATTCAGCATCTGCGGGCGGCTCGAAGCTCGACCTTCCTGTACCCTGTTGCTCAAAGGCTACACCGCGGCTGGCCCTTCCTGACGTCGCAGGTAACGTTCGTTGGGCTGATCGCCAGAAACGGCCGATCGTGACCGCTCGTACGTGATGCGCATAGTCGTTCTATTGGTACAAGCCGCTTTAGTGATACGTGTACGAATTGCCTCCACTGCTACGCGCCCTCTCAAGCGATAAAGTCGGCCCACTTCATCCAGAAATGTACCGCTTCGTCTTCGTCGTCGATGAAGACGCGCAGACCGTGGGTCACCACCCCCGTCGCGAGGCAGGCTTGTGCGACGGGTTTCAATCCCCAGCCGCGCTTCAGGTTCAGGCCGCACCAGCGGGCGACAATGTGACGCATGTTCCACACGGTGAAGGACCATTGCGGGGTGGTATCATTGGCGGGAAGTTTCGGCATCGGTCGTACGACGACACCCAACCGCTTGATCCACAGCGATATTCTATCCTGATGGCGAAATTTTTGTCGCGACGTCGACAAAACGCGATCGCCGACGTTCCCTGATGACCAGACCGTCCACAACTCCACCAAGACGCGTCGCCCAAAAATCCGTTCGATGCCGATCCGGTCTTGGCGATGGCGCGAACGATGCTATCGCCACCGGCTACTGTTTCCACGGCGGCGGCGATGCCGGCCCGTTGCCGCCCGAAAGGCCGATCATGCGTCCGATCCTCGCTTTTGCCGCCGCGCTGCTGGCCTGCCCCGCCACCGCGCAACAGGTGCCGCCCTCCACCGCCACCGCCACGCCCGGTGCACGCCCGCAGCCTTTCGCGACGATCGTGTTCGAACCCGCGGCAATGATGATCGCGACGTGCGACGCGAATGCCGACGCAAGTGTCACGCGCGCCGAACTCCACGCCTGCCTCGCGCGCAGCTTCGGGACCGTCGCCGGTGCGAAACCGGACATCGGCTATATCGACTATAGCGACTGGGCGAAAACATGGCTCGGCGATGCGAATGTCGTGCCCAGCCCCTATTCGGTCGATGCCGACAATGACGATCGTATCACGCTGGCCGAACTGATGACGGAATTCGACCGCTTCTTCGATCGCTTCGACACCGACAAATCCGGTGCCGTCACCCGCGCCGAACTGCTCACCCTGCGCACCGCCCCCGCGACGGCGCCCGGAAAGAAGAAGCGCTGATCCTCATGCCCCCCGTTTCGACTTCACCATATCCGCCCGCGACGGCAAGGCTCGCACTGGCGAGATCGCAATGCGTCGCGGCGCGATCCGCACGCCGGCCTTCATGCCGGTCGGCACCGCCGCCACGGTCAAGGCGATGAAGCCCGCCGACGTCCGCAGCAGCGGCGCGGACATCATTCTCGGCAACACCTATCATCTGATGCTGCGCCCCACTGCCGAGCGCGTCGCGCGGCTTGGCGGGCTGCACACGTTCATGGGCTGGGACCGCCCGATCCTGACCGATTCCGGCGGCTATCAGGTGATGAGCCTTAGCGACCTGACGAAGCGCGATGAAAATGGCGTGACCTTCAAGAGCCATCTGGACGGGACGCGGCACATGCTGTCGCCCGAACGATCGATCGAGATCCAGCGCCTGCTCGGGTCCGATATCGTCATGGCGTTCGACGAACTCGTGCCCACGACATCGACGCGCGAGGTTCAGGCGGCCGCAATGGCGCGATCGATGCGCTGGGCAAAACGCAGCCGGGATGCCTTCGATGGCGGTGGCGATCATGCCGCCAACGCCGCGATCTTCGGGATCCAGCAAGGCGCACTGGACGAACGGCTGCGGGCCGAAAGTGCGGGCGAACTCACCGCCATCGGCTTTGACGGCTATGCGGTCGGTGGCCTTGCCGTTGGTGAAGGTCAGGAGGCCATGTTCGGCTGCCTCGATTTCGCGCCAGGCCAGTTGCCGGAGGACAAGCCCCGCTATCTGATGGGCGTCGGCAAGCCCACCGACATCGTCGGCGCGGTCGAACGCGGCATCGATATGTTCGATTGCGTCCTGCCCACGCGATCGGGTCGCACCGGCCAGGCGTTCACGCGCGCCGGGCCGATCAACATCCGCAACGCGAAGTTTGGCGAAGATCGCGGACCGCTCGATCCCGCCTGCGCCTGCCCGGTCTGCGCCACGTGGGAACGCGCCTATCTCCATCATCTCGTCCGCTCGGGCGAAATGCTCGGCGCGATGCTGATGACGGAGCATAATCTGTATTTCTACCAGGCGCTGATGGCCGATCTGCGGAGCGCGATCGCCGATGGAACGTTGAGCCTGTTTGCCAATCGATTCCGCGCGGAATATCGCGGTGAAAAGTGAAAAGGGAGAGACCAGTATGTCCGATCAGGAACCCGACGAACCCAATGAAATCGTCGCCGCTGCAAAGCACCACAAGGCCGCCGAGGAGCGCGCGGGTCCCAAGGACGTGAAGGATATCTCCAAGAACTGGCCGCTCGGCGCGATCGGCATCGGCGTGGGCATCGGCTCGGCCGCGGTGGCCGCCGCGATGATGTTCGCGGGGCGCAACAAGAAGGACTGAGCGGAAGCGCGCGGGAGGGTCGGGCCAAGCCGATGCTTCAACAGACACCGTTCGGGCTGAGCGTGTCGAAGCACCTGCCCGAACCCGCCCTTCGACAAGCGCCGCACGAACATGGGTCTTGGGCTCGCGTGTCAGCGGCGTGAGGACAAACTCACACCCAACGCCAACCAAAGCGTTCGGGCTTGGCTATTATTCCCGAGCCATCCCGCCGCCACCGCAGAACGAAATTTAACTCTATCCGGCTAAGCGCTCCGGAAGCCGCTCGCCCATGAGTCGGCGCAAGGGAATTGCCTGCAAGCGTGACACCGACCGCGATTCTCCCCTGGCTGCGCGCGCACTTGTCCCCCCGTATCGCCGCGACCGGCCTTGTCGTGCTGATCTGCGCCAGCCTGTCCGCGCATGCGGCACTCCGCGCATTCGCCACGCCACCACTCGCGACCTCTCGCCAAGCCCTCTCTGTGACCGGTTACGAGGCCGAGGATCATTTTCCCGGCGCCGCATATCTCTACGCCGCGGACGATCTTGCGGCCCCCGCCTCCGGCGCGACCGGCACGGCAGCCCTGCCCGACTTGCCGATTCCGCCCGAAGGAATCGCGGTCGCCTCGGACGACACCGTCGCCGCCGCACAGCCCTTTTCCACGCGCCTCGCCAGCGCCATAGATCGTGGACGCGCGCTCGAATGCCTGACCGCCGCCATCTATTACGAGGCTGCGAGCGAAACCGAAGACGGCCAGCGCGCCGTCGCGCAGGTCATCCTCAATCGCGTGCGGCATCCGGCCTTCCCGGCGACGGTCTGCGGCGTAGTCTATCAGGGCACGGAGCGCGGCACGGGGTGCCAGTTCTCCTATGCGTGCGACGGGTCGATGGCGCGCGGCCCGGATTGGTCGCAATGGAAGCGCGCGCTGCGCATCGCCGCTGCCGCGTTGAACGGATCGGTCTTCGCCGGTGTCGGCGAAGCGACGCATTATCATACCTATGCGGTCAAGCCTTCGTGGAACCGCAGCCTCGTCATGACGGCGGCGATCGGCGCGCATTTCTTCCATCGCTGGCAAGGCTATTGGGGGACGCCGCAGGCCTTCCGTCAGGTCTATCGCGGCGGGGAGCCCGTGCCCGGCCCGCATCCCCGTACGCTTATCCCCGAATTCACGCCATCGGCTCCGACCCCGCCGGTCACGCTCGCGGCAACGCTCGCCAAGCCGGCGGTCGCGCCGCCCATATCCGCCCCGGCCCCCACCACGATCCAGCCGGCCTATATCCAGAGCGGCACCCCGATCGCCGGCTACAAACCCGCGCCGGGTGCGCCCACGTCCGCCGGCCCCGACGACAACCAGATACTCGACCGCTGGAAGGATTCGGGCAAACCCTTGCAATGATCTCGCCTGCCAACACCGTTCGTTTCGAGCGAAGTCGAGAAATCGTCGCGAGGTGCGCGGCTTGCGTTTCTCGACTTCGCTCGAAACGAACGGAGCTTAGGCAGTCATCCGCTCAACCCCCTGTCAGCCGCCGCGCGAAATACACCTCGACCGCGCGCCGCACGCTCTCCGCGATCCGCTTGCGCCCGTCGCTGGAATCGATGAAGGCGGCGTCGCTCGGATTGGAGATATAGCCCGTCTCGAACAGGATCGACGGCATGTCCGGCGCCTTCAGCACCATCAGCGACGCCATGCGGTGGAAATTGGGTTTCAGCGGGATCAGCGACTGCGCTTCCCGACCCAGCAGCCGCGCGAAACTCGCCGAGGAATTCATCGTCTCGCGCTGCGTCAGGTCGATCAGGATCGACGAAATGTCGTTCGCCGTCCCGCCCAGGTCGATCCCGCCGATGATATCCGCCTTGTTTTCGCGCGCCGCGAGCTTGGCGGATTCCTTGTCCGACGCGACTTCCGACAGCGTGTAGACCGAAGCGCCGCTGGCGAGGCCCGATCCCACGCTGTCGCAATGGATCGAGATGAACAGGCTCGCCTTCAACCGCCGCGCGATGCCGTATCGTTCCTGCAGGACGAGAAAGCGGTCGGTGTCGCGGGTCAGCGCCACGCGCACCCGGCCCGACCGGACCAGCTCGTCGCGGATCGCGCGCGCGATCCGCAGCGTCACGTCCTTCTCGCGCAGTCCATCGGTGGGAGAGATCGCGCCCGGGTCCGGCCCGCCATGGCCCGCGTCGATCACCACCAGCGGACGAGATGCGTCGTCGCCATAGATGCGCGGCAGCGGCAGGCGCTTCACCGCCCGTGGCACCGCGCGCGACACCTGGTATTTCCGCGACGGCGCAGGCCCGCCGTAACTGGAAACGGCACGCGCCGCTGTCCGCTCGTCCGGCACGACGGTCTTCGCCGTGGCACCCCCTTGGGCGACGACGCAGGCCAGCGCCGCGAGCATCAGCGACAGGCGCCTGCCGTGCCGCGCGGACAATGCGGCGATCGAATCACAATCCATCGGCGGGTGGCCCCGGTACGAGTTTACACGAACGACGGGCCCCCAATAAAGCCACGCGTATTTCGCGCCTTATACACTATTATGGTTAACGGGTCGTTAGCCATTAAATTGCCGCAAAAGCGGCTCCGAACGTGCCGGTTGCCGTCTGTATCAGGTGATGCTAGTCACGATATTGCACCGGAAAAGCGTGACACATGCTTTCCGGTTCTCTTGGCCACACCGGATCCCCGGCGGCACCATCCAGGTTGACGTTCGCATGATGCATTTCCCCTGCCCTCCGCTCCGCCCGGCTTTTGCCGGCGGGAGCGCGGACGTGGCAGGTGCCCAGGGCCAGATGCCGGGGCGTGCAGTGCGGACAGAGGCAGTATTGACCAACTCTACCCCTTCAAACGTCGGCACGCATTTGGGCGGCATATCCGCCACCGCGTCGCCGCATCACAATCGCGCGCGGCGGCCGTTGACCGGTTCCGGACCGCGCGCCCGGAGACTATTACATGACAATGCGTATGCTGATCGACGCGCGCCACCGGGAAGAGACCCGGGTGGCCGTCGTCAACGGAACCCGTATCGAGGAATTTGATTTCGAATCCTCGGAGCACAAGCAGCTCAAGGGTAATATCTATCTCGCCAAGGTCACCCGCGTGGAGCCGTCGCTCCAGGCGGCGTTCGTCGATTACGGCGGCAATCGCCACGGCTTCCTCGCCTTCAGCGAAATCCATCCCGATTATTACCAGATACCGAAGGAAGATCGCGACGCGTTGTTGCGTGAAGAGGCCGAGCACGCTGCCGAAGAGGCAGCCCTTCGCGCCGAACACGATCTCGACGAAGACGACGAACTGCACGACGATGACGGTCTTGCGGAGGACGATCATGGCGACGATCACGCCGACGACATCGACGAAGAGTCGGTCGAGCGGTTCGAGGACGATGGCGGCGTAGAGGCCGAAGTCGCTGCGGAAGACGCCGGCGAAGCGCGCCCGCGCCGTCGTGGCAAGCGCAGCGCAGCCGATGCCGCGGTCGAGGATCTGCGCGAACGCCGCAGCAACCTGCGTCACCGCTACAAGATCCAGGACGTGATCCGCCGCCGTCAGGTGCTGCTGGTTCAGGTCGTCAAGGAAGAACGCGGCAACAAGGGCGCGGCGCTCACCAGCTACCTGTCGCTCGCCGGCCGCTACTGCGTCCTGATGCCCAACACGTCGCATGGCGGCGGCATCAGCCGGAAGATCTCGAACGCCGGCGATCGCAAGCGCCTGAAGTCGATCATGGCAGACATGCAATTGCCGCCGTCGATGGGCTGCATCGTCCGCACCGCCGGGCTGCAGCGCACGCGCCAGGAAATCCGCCGCGATTTCGATTATCTCGCCCGCCTCTGGGACGGTATCCGCGAAACCACGCTCGCTTCGTCCGCCCCGGCTCTGGTGTACGGCGACAGCGACCTGTTGAAGCGCGCGATCCGCGATATCTACAACAAGGATATCGACGAGGTCATCGTCGAGGGCGAGGACGGGTACCGTCAGGCCCGCGAATTCATGAAGCTGCTGATGCCCAGCCATGCGCGCAAGGTGAAGCATTATTCCGACGCCGTGCCGCTGTTCCAGCGCGCGCATGTCGAGGATCAGCTGGGCGCGATGTACCACCCGGTCGTCCAGCTGAAATCGGGCGGCTATCTCGTCATCAACCCGACCGAGGCTCTGGTGTCGATCGACATCAACTCCGGCCGGTCGACGCGCGAGCATTCGATCGAACAGACCGCCACCGCGACCAATCTCGAAGCGACGCAGGAAATCGCGCGTCAGTTGCGCCTGCGCGATATGGCCGGCCTCGTCGTCATCGACTTCATCGACATGGATAACGGATCGAACGTCCGTAAGGTCGAGAAGGCGATGAAGGACGCGCTGAAGAACGATCGCGCCCGCATCCAGGTCGGCCGCATCTCCAGCTTCGGCCTGATGGAAATGAGCCGCCAGCGCCTGCGCACCGGTGTGCTCGAAGCCTCGACCCGCCAGTGCCCGCATTGCGAAGGCACCGGCCTGGTCCGCACCGCATCCTCCGCCGGTCTCAGCGCGCTGCGCCTGATCGAGGACGAGGCGGCGCAGGGTCGCGGCTCGGTCCTGACGCTGCACGCCAGCATGGAAGCCGCCTTCTACCTGCTCAACCGCAAGCGTGGCGAACTCGCCGAGATCGAGGATCGCTATGGCGTCACCGTCGAAGTGACCGCGGACGGCGAAGCCGAAGGCGCACGCATGTCGGTCGAAGTCGCCGGCCCGCCGCCCGCGCACGCCCCGCGCTTCGCCGCCCCGATCCAGGAAGTCGAGGAAGACTATCCCGAGGATATCGAGGACGAGATCGAGGTCGAGGACGAGGAGGAAGAGGCACCGCGCGTCACGCGCGCACCGCGTGATCGTGGCGACCGCCCCGAGCGCTCGGCGGACGAATCGAACGATGAAGGCGGCGGGCGCAAGCGTCGTCGCCGTCGCGGACGTCGCGGCCGCAACCGCACCGAAGGCGATAACGGCGAAGCGTCGGTCGAGGGCGTCGAAGGCGAAAGCCTGGACGTCGAAGGCGGCGAAGCGCTCGACATCGAAACCGATGCCGATACGGATGGCGAGGCTCCGGCCGAATTCGTCGGCGAACAGCCGGTGGCGAATGGCGAGGAAGGCGAGGGCCGTCGTCGTCGTGGACGTCGCGGTCGTCGCGGCGGTCGCCGGAACGAGGGCGAACGCGCACTCGACAGCGAAACCGCACCGGCGCTCGACGCATCGGACGAGGTTCCAGTTGTGGCCGAACCCGCCCCACAACCAGAACCGGAAGCCCCCGCCGCCGAGGTCGAGGACGCACCCAAGAAGGGTCGTCGCCGTCCCCGCGCCCGCACTGCCGATGCCGCGTCTGCGGTAGAGGCCGCGCCGGTCGTGGACGCGACCGTAGCAGAAGCGCCTGCCGCCGAAGCCGAACCGGAAGCCCCGGCCAAGCCGAAGCGCAGCCGCCGCAAGGCCGCGACCGCCGAGGCCGCTCCGGCCGAAGCCCCAGCGGTCGAGAGCCCGGCCATGATGGACGTGCCGGTTTCGGAAGAACCCGCGCCCAAGCCGAAGCGCAAGCCACGCGCCAAGAAGTCGGACGCTCCGGTCGAGGCGGAGGCACCTGCCGCCGAGCAACCGGCGAACGACACCGCCCCGGCAGTCCCCGAATCGCTGGAGCGTGAAATCGACGCCGATCCGGGCGAAGCCGGCAGCCCCCGCCGCGGCTGGTGGCAACGCACCTTCGGCGCCTGATCGCCTAGGACCGACCGAACAGGCCCCCTCCCACCCGGGAGGGGGCCTTTTTCATGTTCGGCCTAATGTCTGCCGGGAAAGCTCCCCCGCCCCCCGCTTCTAACTCCCCTCCCTAAAAGGGAGCCCCCCCTCTTACTCCCCTCCCTGAAAGGGAGGGGCTGGGGTGGGTCGGCTCCTGGCGACCACCCATCCGAAAACCCCGCCCCATCCGTGACGGCAACCCGCTTACCCCCGACACCCCGTCACGCCCAAAATCCACCCACCCCAACCCCTCCCTTCCAGGGAGGGGAGCAGAAAGAAGCCCCCCACAAACCGCTGTCCTACACCCCCACCCCATGTCATCATCCAACCACCGATGGCGCACCCTGCGAACAGCCAGACCCCCGCATTTCCCAACATCGAAACCCGCATGGGGATGACCAAAGGGCCGACCGTGTCGTCAACTTCGTCAACTTCGACTCGGAACGCTCCAACACCGCCCGCCCCGCTCACCGCGCGTTCAGAGCGGCGGTCCCACGACGCGTCGGCATCAGATTGCCTCGAACGCGAAACTCAACGATATGGGCTGCATGAAACGTCTCGTCGCGCTGGCCGCGGCTTCACTTCTGGTCTGGACGCAACCGGCCGTCGCGCAATCGATCCTGCGCGATGCCGAGACGGAAACGATGTTCGCGGAAATGTCGCGGCCGTTGATCGTCGCTGCCGGATTGTCCCCCGCCAACGTCCGCGTCGTCCTGATCAACGACGATTCGATCAACGCCTTCGTCGCCGGGGGCCAGACGGTCTACGTCCATTCGGGGCTGATCCAGGCGGCGGACAATGCCAACGAGGTTCAGGGCGTCATCGCGCACGAACTCGGCCATATCGCGGACGGCCATGTCGTGTTGCAGGACAATGGCGCGAAGCCCGCAATGGGCATCTCGCTGCTCAGCATGGTCGTCGGTCTCGCCGCAGCGGTCGCGGGGGCGGGCGATGCCGGCATGGCGATCATGGGCATGGGTCAGGCCGCGGCACAGGGCAAGTTCCTCGCCTTCACCCGCGTGCAGGAATCCACCGCCGACGCCGCCGGTGCGAAATACCTCAATACGTCCGGCGTCAGCGGTCGCGGCATGCTGTCCTTCTTCCGCAAGCTGCAGAACCAGGAATATGCGTACGGGCTGCGCAACATCGATCCGTTCGCGCAAAGCCATCCGCTCAGCGGCCAGCGCATGGAGAATCTCAAGAACGACCTGATGAGCGGCCCGTCCTGGAACGCGAAGCTGGACCCGACGCTGGAGGAGCGCTTCAAACGCGTGAAGGCGAAGCTGCGCGGCTACGTGTCGGATCCGAAGATCACGCTCAACGTCTATCCGGAAGCGGACCAGAGCGTGTACGCCCATTACGCCCGCGCCTATGCCTTCCATAAGTCCGGCTATCCCGAAAAGGCCGATGCCGAGGCGGCGGCCTTGATCAAGGCGGACCCGAACGACGCCTTCTTCCTCGAGATACAAGGCCAGATCCTGCTCGAGGCGGGCAAGCCGGCGGAAGCACTGGTCCCGCTGCGCGAGGCGACTGCGCGGTCGAACAATTCGCCGCTGATCGCCACCACCTTCGGCCACGCGCTGATCGCGACCGAGGATAAGAAGAATTATCCCGAGGCGGTGTCCGTGCTGCGCCGCGCGGTGCAGCGCGACGATCAGAATCCCTTCGCCTGGTATCAGCTCGGCACCGTCTACGAACGGACCGGAGATACCGCACGCGCGATGCTCGCCACTGCGGAACAGGCGAGCCAGAACGGCAACTCCCGGCTCGCCGCCTACACCGCACGTGGTGCGATGGCGGGTCTCACCCCCAATTCGTCGGACTGGATCCGCGCACAGGACATCGCGATGACCGCGCAGAACGATATCGACGACAATCCGAAGCAGAACCGCCGATGATCGAAAACCTGACGAAGCGTCCGCTGGCGCTGGCCGGCGTGACAGCGGCGGCGCTGCTGCTCGGTGCGGGCGGCATGTGGATCGCGCAACGCGCCGCGCCGGGATCGCTTTCGGGCGCGGATCAGGCGCGCGTGGAAACCGTCGTGCGCGATTACGTCCTCGATCATCCGGAAATCATCCCCGAGGCGATGGACCGGCTTAAGCGGCGCGAAAACGCCAAGCTGATAGCCGCAAACCGCGCCGCGATCCTCGAACCGTTCGGCACCGCCTGGGCCGGCAATCCCGATGGCGACGTCACTCTGGTCGAATATTTCGATTATAATTGCGGCTTTTGCCGGTCGAGCCTCCCGACCATCGCGGAACTAATCCGCCGCGATCCCAAGGTTCGGGTCATCTTCCGCGAATTCCCGATCCTCAGCGCGGAAAGCACGGTCGCCGCCCGGCTCAGCCTCGCCGCCGCAGACCAGGGGAAGTTCAAGGCATTCCACGACGCGCTCTACGCCGCCGGGCCGGTAACGCCCGATTCTCTGGAATCCGCCGCGAAGAAAGCCGGCGTGGATATGAAGAAGGCTGGCGCCATGTCCGCGCGCGCCGAGACCGAGATCGCCACCAACACCGCGATCGCCCAACGCCTCGGCATGACCGGCACGCCAAGCTGGATCATCGGCGACAAGGTCGTCTCCGCTGCCCTCCCGCTGGAAGAACTGGAAAAAGCCGTAAAGGAAGCCCGCGAACGAAGCTGAAAGAGGCCCCTCCCTTCTTCTGCCCCCCTCCCTGAAAGGGAGGGGCCGGGGGTGGGTCGAAGCCTGGCGCTACAGAACCACAGCGCCAAAACCCCAACATATCGCCCGGACCTCACCACCCCAGACCAGTCGCTCGTCAAATGAGCCAGTTGTACCCCACCCCCCGTGACCCCATCTTCGATGCCGATAAGGGGACTCACTTGGATACCATTCTTTCGATCGCCGGCGTGTCGAAGACATACGGCTCCGGCACCACGGCCCTGTCGCCGATCGATCTCGACATCGCCAAGGGGGAGATCTTCGCGCTGCTCGGTCCGAACGGCGCGGGCAAGACGACGTTGATCAGCATCGTCTGCGGCATCGTCACACCATCTTCCGGCACCGTGACGGTGATGGGCCATGACACGATCCGCGATTACCGCACCACGCGCCGCATCGTCGGTCTCGTTCCGCAGGAACTGTCCGTCGACATGTTCGAAACGGTGCTCGCGACCGTCAAGTTCAGCCGCCGCCTGTTCGGCAAGTCCGGGCATGATGCGTATGTCGAGGAAGTGCTGCGCGACCTGTCTTTGTGGGACAAGCGCAATGCCAAGATTATGGAATTGTCCGGCGGCATGAAACGCCGCGTTCTGATCGCCAAGGCGCTCAGCCACGAACCGGACATCCTGTTCCTCGACGAGCCCACTGCGGGCGTCGACGTGTCGTTGCGCCGCGACATGTGGAAACTGATCCACAAGCTGCGCGCCAAGGGCGTCACGATCATCCTGACCACGCATTATATCGAGGAAGCGGAAGAGATGGCCGACCGTGTCGGCGTCATCGCCAAGGGCAAGCTGATGCTGGTCGAGGAAAAGACTGAGCTGATGAAGCGGCTCGGCAAGCGGCAGGTGCTGGTCTCGCTCGCCGAACCGATACGCGATCTGCCGCCCGAACTCGCCGACTGGGATCTGACCCTCGAAGAAGACGGTACGAAGCTGCGCTACGTCTTCGTATCGGAGGATGAGGGGATTCCCGCGCTGCTCGCCAAACTCGGATCGCTCGGCATCGCCGTAACCGATCTGGAAACCCATCGCAGTTCGCTCGAGGATATCTTCGTCGATCTCGTATCCGCGCCGGGAGAACTCGCATGAGCGCATCCGGCTTCCACGCGCCTACCTTCAACGCGCACGGCGTATGGGCGATCTATCGCTTCGAAATGGCGCGTGCGCTGCGCACGCTATGGCAGAGCGTCGCGACCCCGGTCATCACCACGTCGCTGTATTTCGTCGTGTTCGGCGGCGCGATCGGCAGCCGCATGCAGAGCGTCGATGGCGTCGGGTACGGCAGCTTCATAGTGCCTGGCCTGATCATGCTGTCACTGCTCACGCAGAGTATCTCGAATGCGTCGATCGGCATCTACTTCCCGAAATTCACCGGCACGATCTACGAACTGCTCTCCGCGCCTGTATCCGCGATGGAGATGGTCCTCGGCTATGTCGGCGCCGCGACCACCAAGTCGGTGATCCTGGGGCTGATCATCCTCGCGACCGCCAAGCTGTTCGTACCGCTGCCGATCGCGCATCCGCTGGCGATGCTCGCTTTCCTGGTACTGACCAGCATCGCCTTCAGCCTGTTCGGCTTCATTATCGGCGTGTGGGCGAATGGCTTCGAACAGCTTTCCTTCGTTCCCGCCCTGCTGATCACCCCGCTGACATTCCTTGGCGGCGCATTCTACTCGATCGACATGCTCCCGGAACCGTGGCGCACCGTCAGCCTGTTCAACCCCGTCGTCTATCTCGTCAGCGGTTTCCGCTGGGCCTTTTTCGACAAGGGCGATGTCAGCGTCGCGCTCAGCCTCGGGGTCACGGCGCTGTTCCTCGTTCTGTGCCTCGCGATCATCGCGGTCATCTTCCGCACCGGCTGGCGCATGAAGAAGTGACTACTATCGGATAACGGGCAGGACGATCTTCGAGCCCGCACAGACGCGCTGGGTCGCTTTGACGAAGTCGCTCGCCTTCGCCCGCGCGATGTTCGGCACGAATGTCTGCGGGTTGCGATCGATCACCGGGAACCAACTCGACTGAACCTGCACCATGATCCGATGTCCTTTCAGGAACACATGGTCATGGTCGCGCAGGGAGATATCCCACGGCACGACCTTGCCCGGCACGAGCGGTTGAGGATGCGTATCGCTGGTCAGGAACTTGCCCCGCCGGACCTCCATCGCGATAGGCAACTGATAGCCGTTCAGCTGCATCGGATACGCCCCCAGCGGCGCCTTCGCGTCGAATGGCGCGTAATCGTCCGGTAGCACGTCGATCAGCTTGACGACGAAATCGCTGTCGGTCCCGCTGGTCGATGCCATCAGCCGCGCGGCGACCGTCCCCGCCACCGTCACATCGCTGGTCAGCGGTGCGCTGACATAGCTCAACACGTCCGGCCGGTGATCGACGAAGCGCTGGTCCTCCGCTTCCCACCACCGCCATTCCGGGCGCGGATAGGTCGGAGAAATCGGGCGCGGACGGAACGGAACCGGGTTTGCGGGGTCGGACACATAGTCGCGGCACCCCTCTCCACGCGGCGCGGTGAACGACAACGATCCGTCCGCCCCCAGATACAGATCGGTCGCCTGCGCTTCCTTCGGCGGCCAGGCGGGATAGCTCTTCCACCTGTTCGACCCGGATTCGAACATCCGCGCCCGGTAATCAGGCCGCGCGCCCTTGCCATGCAACCAGTAGCGGAAGAACGGCGCCTGGATCTGGTCGCGAAAGTCCGCCCCGCTATTCCCGCCCAGCGGCACCCGCCCGAGCATCGACGTATCGCCCTGCCATCCGCCATGCGCCCAGGGTCCTGCGACCATCACGCTCAGGCGATCGGGGTCGTTCTCCTGTTGCCTGGCGTAGATCTTCCACGATCCCAGCGGGTCTTCCTGATCCCAGAACCCTGCGACGTTCAGTGTCGGCACCGTCGTCTTGCCCAGCGCGTCCGTCCATCGCTGTCCGGTATAGAATGCATCGTTATTCGGATGATCCAGCAACGCCGTGAACATCGGCGACGCGCCCTTGAAATGCACACGGTCGATCGTTTCCACCGGCCCCTGTTTCAGGAACCAGTCGTACGTATCCACCGTGTCGTACGTGACGCTCTTGTTCTGCGTCTTGTCCGCCTGCAGGCTGTACAGCCAGTCTGTCGCATAGGAGAGGCGAAGCGCGCCGTTGCGATGCAGATCGTCATTCTGCCAGTAGTCGTTCCACGCCGCCTGCGGAGATACGGCCTTCAACGCCGGATGCGGCTTCGTCAGCGCGATCGCGGCGGCGAAACCGGGATAGGATACGCCCCACATCCCCACCTTGCCGTTGTTCGGCTTCACGTTGCGGATCAGCCAGTCCACCGTGTCATACGCATCCGTCGCTTCGTCCACGGCTTTCGGATCGTTCGGGTGTACTGCGGTCGACAGCGTGAAAACCCCGTCCGACTTGAACCGTCCACGCATCGACTGAAAGACGAAGATATAGCCGTCGCTTGCCAATGCGGTCCAAGACGATGGAACCGCCGCCGGCGCCGCGCCGGGAACCCCATAAGGCGTCCGCTGGAGCAGGATCGGGAGCGCGGCGCTTGCCGAGCTGGGACGAATGATTACCGTCTGCAACCGTGCACCGTCGCGCATCGGCACCATCACCTCTTCATAGGTGAAGGGCGATTGCGCAACAGGCGCGGGGCCGATTTGCGCCCTTCCCGACGGGATCGCCGCGACCAACGCTGCCGCCGCACATACTAGTCCCAGCCGCCGCATTCCGATCGTCCCCGCATCAAAGCGCTAAGCTTGGATCGCCACCGGCCGGTCTGTCAATTCGCGTGGACAGCGGCTCGCTACGAAGCCGCTGCCCACGCGCATTTGGGTTCGTTCAGATGCGGTGCTCGCCCTTGACCCAACGGACCGTGCCCGACGATGCCCGCATCACGACGCTTTCCGTCGTCATCTTCCCGCCCTTGCGCTTCACGCCTTCCAGCAGCGACCCGTCGGTCACGCCCGTCGCGGCGAAGATGCAGTCGCCCTTGGCGAGTTCGGTCAGATCATATTGCTTGTCGAGGTCGGTCACGCCCCACTTCGCCGCGCGCGCGCGTTCGTCGTCGTTGCGGAACAGCAGCCGGCCCTTGAACTGCCCGCCGACGCAACGCAGTGCCGCCGCCGCCAGGACGCCTTCAGGAGCGCCGCCGGAGCCCATATAGATATCGATCGTCGTATCCGGGTTGGTCGTGGCGATCACGCCCGCCACGTCGCCATCGCCGATCAACATGATGCCGCAGCCCAGCCCGCGCAATTCCGCAATCAGCTTCTCGTGGCGCGGACGATCCAGCACGCAGGCGATGATCTCGGAAGGCTCCACACCCTTTGCGGCCGCCACGGCGCGAACGTTCTCGCTCGGCGACTTGTCCAGATCGATGATGCCATCTGGATAGCCCGGGCCGACGGCGATCTTGTCCATATAGACATCCGGAGCGTTCAGCAGCCCGCCCTGTTCGGCGATCGCCAGCACGGCAAGGCTGTTCGGACCGGCCGTGGCGCAGATGGTCGTCCCTTCCAGCGGGTCGAGCGCGATGTCGATCTTGGGGCCGCTGCCGATTGCCGAGCCGACCTTCTCGCCGATGAACAGCATCGGCGCCTCATCGCGCTCGCCCTCGCCGATCACCACCGTGCCGTCCATGTACAGCGAGTTCAGGGCCTCGCGCATCGCCTCGACCGCCGCCGCGTCGGCAGCCTTCTCGTCGCCGCGACCGACCAGCTTGGATGCGGCCACCGCCGCCGCCTCGGTCACGCGGACCATTTCGAGGACGAGAACGCGGTCGAGAACTTGGCTGGCGGCAGTGGTCATCGTGAAAATCCCCTTGGTCTTCGAAAATCGTTAGGCAGCGTGTCGGGTCGTGTCGATACGATCAGTCGCGTAGCAGTTCGTTGATGCTGGTCTTGCTCCGCGTCTGCGCGTCGACTCGCTTGACGATGACGGCGCAATACAGGCTCGGCTTTCCGTCCCCGCCGCCCATCGATCCGGGAACGACCACGGAATAGGGCGGGACTTCGCCGCGGAAGGTTTCGCCCGTCGAGCGATCGACGATCTTGGTCGAGGCGCCGAGATACACGCCCATCGACAGCACGGCACCCTCGCCGACCCGAACGCCTTCTGCGACCTCGCTCCGTGCGCCGATGAAGGCGCCGTCGCCGATGATCACCGGATCGGCCTGCAACGGCTCCAGCACCCCCCCGATCCCCGCGCCGCCCGAAATGTGGACGTTCGCCCCGATCTGCGCGCATGATCCGACCGTCGCCCAGGCGTCGATCATCGAATTCTCGCCGACATAGCCGCCGATATTGACGAAGCTCGGCATCAGTACCGCGCCTTTGGCGATGAACGCCCCGCGCCGGACGATGCTGCCGGGCACGCTGCGGAAGCCCGCCTCGCGATACCGGTTCTCGCCCCAGCCCTCGAACTTCGACGGAACCTTGTCGAACCAGTTGGCGGCGCCCGGTCCTGCGATGATCTCGTTATCGTTCAGCCGGAAGCTGAGCAGAACGGCCTTTTTGAGCCACTGATTGACACGCCAGCCGCCCTGCCCGTCGGGCTCGGCGACGCGCGCCTCGCCCGTATCGAGCATTTCCAGTGCCTGATCGACGGCAGCGCGGACCGATCCGATCGTTGCGAAGCCAAGATTCGCCCGGTCTTCCCACGCGGCATCGATGGTCGTCTGCAGTGCGTCGCTCATGCGGCCTCCAATATCGTTTCAAGCCAGTCGGTCACGTCATCCGTGATGAAGTCGACATGCTCGTGTGTCTCGTCCGGCGTCTGTTCGGACCCGTTATTTACCCACAGGGTCGTCATGCCGATCGCCTTCGCAGGCTTCAAATTGCGGGCCATGTCTTCCGCGAACAGGGACGCGTGCGGATCCAGGTCGAACGCCGCGCACAGGCCGGCATAGGCCGAAGCCTGCGGCTTGGCGGCCAGATCCATCGCGTGGATGTCGTGAATCGCCTCGAAGGATTCGCCCAGCCCGAGCCTACCCAGCACCTTGGTCGCATAGGGCGTGTCGGCGTTGGTGAAGATGATCTTCCGTCCCGGCAACTTCGCGATCGCGGCTGCGAGCGGGGCGTTCTCCTCCAGAACGTCCATCTCGATATCGTGGACATACGCCAGGAATTCGTGCGGATCGACACCGTGATCCGCCATCATGCCAGCCAGCGTGGTCCCGTGGCCGTAGAAATAGCCCTTCTGGATCCGCCGCGCTTCGATCAGATCGACGCCCAACCTGTTGGCGATATAGGCTCCCATCTTGGCATCGATCCGGTCGAACAATCGCGCGCTCGCCGGATACAGCGTATTGTCCAGATCGAAGATCCAGTTGCGGATATGGGAAAGGCGCTTGTCCATCGCGCGCGGCTGTACGGCGCGCAGGCGCGCCGGGCAAGGTGGCACCTGCCGTGCCGCCTGCCCGGCCGCGCTATCCCCTACCGTTCGTACGCCTTGGGCAACGCCCCTTCCTGCGGCTGCATGTAGCGATTGCGCAGCAATTCCTGCCGTGTCGTCAGCGGTTGCTTCACGCCGTCGATATAGACCGACATCGCCGCCGCATCCAATTCCAGCGGATCGTTGCTCCAGATCACGACGTCGCCACGTCGCCCGGGACGCAGGCTACCGATCTCGCCCCCCATGCCGATCGTGTCCGCGGGAACGGAGGTGATCGCGGCGAACGCGGCGTCCCAGGAAAGCCCCGTCGCGCCGGGAACCTTGGTCAGGGCGACCAGATTACCCGCATATTGCTTTTCCAGACGGGCCTGCCGCGCTTCGTTATCGTTGATCATGCCGATACCGACGGTCACGCCCGCTGCCTTCATCCGCCCGACATTGGACTGCGTCGAACTCAATTGCTCGAACGACGCAGGCAGGTCGGTCAGCGCGCTCGCGATCACCGGGATGTTCGCCGCCGCAATCTCCCGCGCGACCGTCCAGCCTTCCGCGGCACCGACGAGTACGAGCTTCAGCGCCGGAAGCTCGCGCTTCAGATCGATCAGCACGAGAATGTCGGACGCCCGCTCGACATGGACGAGCAACGGCATGCGCCCGGCAAACACCGGCACCAGCGCCTCGGCATCCGCGCGGGTCAGAAGCGCTTCCTTGCCGACATCGCCATAGCCTGCCGGGTTGCGCGAATAATCCCGCACCTGCGCCAGCGCGTTGCGGAATTGCGCGATCGCCGCGGGACGGCTGCCACCCGCCGCACGCGCGCCGGCCTCGCCATATTCCATGAACTGGAACGCGCGCGGCTTCGTCACAGCGTCGCGATCCGCACCCAGGTCGATCACAGCGCCCATGCCAGCGAAGATCGATCCGTCATTGTCGGGGGCGACGATCGCGCGCGTGATCCCCTCCGCACGGTTCAGAGGGATCGAACTCGTCTTCGGGTTCACCGCAGGCGCAATGTCGATCGCGGCGTGGAACGGGCTCTTGCCCGCGGCTGCATCGTTGGTCTGTTCGACCCCGTCGACCTCGACGATACCCATGCGCGTGAACCCGGCGACGATCCCCGGCGTGACATAGCGTCCCCCGGCATCGACCGTTTCCACATTGGCGGGCACCGCGACGCCGCGTCCGGCAGCCACGACCTTGCCGTCACGCACGAAGACCGTACCGCCCTCGATCGGCGCGGAGCCGTCGCCGATGACCAGCTTGGCATTGACGATCGCGACCGACTGGGCGGCAGCGGGGGCGGCGAGCAGCCCGAGCGCAAGCGGGGCGGCGCTTAACAGCAAGAGGCGCTTCACTTCGTATCTCCCGCGCCAGGCTGGCCAAGTTCGAAATCGGACACCGGTCGCAATTTGGGATTGTTGGCGTCGTAGAGCATCGCGCCGTCGATCCACACCTTCTCGGGCCGCGCATAGACGCTGAACGGGTTGCCGTTCCACAGGACGACATCGGCCATCTTGCCCGGCTTCAGACTACCGGTCTTGTCGGCGATGCCCAGCGCCTTGGCGGGGTTGATCGTCAGCCACTCCCACGCTTTCGCGTCGGAAATCTGGATGCCCGCCCGGCGCCCGGCAGCGAGCGCCTTGGCGACTTCCTGATTGAGCCTCTGGATACCGTTCTCGTCGTCGCTGTGGATCATCGCACACGCGCCGGCATTCTGCAGCAGCGCCAGATTCTCGCTGATGGCGTCATAGCTTTCCATCTTGAAGCCCCACCAATCGGCCCAGACTGCGGCACAGGTGCCGTTCGCCTTCAACAGGTCGCCGATCTTGTAGGCCTCCACGGCGTGGTGGAACGCACCGACCTGATAGCCGAACTCCTTGGCCATATCCAAGACGATCGCCATTTCGTCCGCACGGTAACAATGGTTCTGGACCAGGATCTCGCCCGACAGGACGCCGCGCAGCGTATCCATCGCGATGTCGCGGGTCGGCGCCTCGCCGCCATCCGTCTCGAACTTGTCCCACTTGCGTTTGTATTCTGCCGCCTTCGCCCATGTCTGGCGATCGACCGCGATATTCCCCATCCGCGTGGAAGGCTGACGTCCCTTGCTGCCATACACCCGCTTCGGGTTCTCGCCGCACGCCATTTTCAGTCCGTAGGGCGCGCCGGGGAACTTCATCCCCTGCTCGGTACGCGCATAGACGTTCTTGAGCACGACCGACCGACCGCCCATCAGGTTCGCGGAACCCGGCAGGATCTGCAACGTGGTCACGCCGCCATTGACGAGTGCGCGGCTGAACCCCGGATCCTGCGGCCAGACGCTATGTTCGGCCCAGACATCCGCCGTCACCGGTCCGGTCGCCTCGTTCCCGTCCGAATTGGCCTGGACGCCGGGCGACGGATAATCACCCAGATGGCTGTGGATGTCGATGATGCCGGGCGTCACCACCTTTCCGGTACCGTCGATCACCGTCGCACCTGCAGGTGCAGCGACGCTCTGGCCGACCGCCACGATCTTCCCGTCGGAGAACAGGACCGATCCGCCCGTCAGGGTGCCGCCCTCCCCGTCGAAGATGGTGACGTTGGTCAGCAGCGTCGGCGTGCCGGGATACGCCTTGTAGGTCGACGGGAACGGATCGTGCGAATATCCTTTGCCCATTCCCGGCGCGGCCTGTTTCGAGGAGCTGGCGCTTTTCGGACCTTCCGCTTTGCCGTCCGTCGCACAGGCGGACAGCAGCGATATCGCGGCAAGAACGCCGCCGACGCGAAACGACAAGCCGCTCGCCCTGAATCCGATTGCCATGCTTCCCCCTGTTACGACCTGGTTCGGTTATGCTCCGATGTCGCGAGAAATCCGGCAGCTTCCGCATTCTGTCAACGGGTCCAGGAAATAAGTTCTGTATTTGCGGGACCCAAATGTTCGCCGGGGTTGTTTAATCGACATCAAGGGGACGGCTTTTGTGCCACGTACTGATCATCGAGGATGAACCCCTCATCGCAATGGACATCCAGGATATGCTGGGTCGGATGGGCGCGACCAGCTTCGCTTTTGCCGAAACCGAAGACGAGGCGATCGAAGCGGCACGTGTTCAACGCCCCGATGTAATCACGTCCGACGTGATACTGCGTGAGGGAACTGGACCCAATGCAGTCGATTGCATCCAGAACGAAATGGGGCCTCTTCCAGTCATCTTCATTACCGCGACACCGGGATCGTGCCGCCCCTGCCCTCCGCCGTATTGCATCCTCTGCAAGCCGGTGGGACCGGCAATACTCAGCACCGCATTCCACGCCGTCACGCCTTACTGACGACCGTCTTCAGCCAGCCACGGCCCCGGCCCATTCGTTGGCCGCTTGCAACGCCTTGGGGTCGTCGACGTCGATCCAGTCGAGATCGCTGCAATCGACCGTCAATGCGGTATTCCGGTCGATCAGCGAACGCACCGCCTCCGTAATCGAGGGTGCCGCCAACTGCGACAAAGCCTCGAAAAATGCGGAGCCGACCGCAAACACACCGGTATCGTAGCAATCGTGCGGCGTCATTTCCTTACCGATCGCGGTGATGCGATCGCCGTCGGTCGCGACGAACGTCACGTCCAGGGGATCGACCCACGGATGGCCCAGACGGCGGTCGATACCAAGGCGTAGACCGTCACCCGCGCCAGCCGCCGCAAGCCGCGCGTACAAAGCGGGCTCGACCAGATGATCGCACATCGCCAGCAACGTATCCCGACCGTCCAGCAATGGTGCCGCCGCCAGCGCGGACACGCCATTCGGCTGCCGCCAGTCGATCGTCCGCGCGGTCTGCACGACGACCGGCCAGTCTCGGCCCGCCAGATGCGCCTCGATCGCCTCGGCCCGGTATCCGGTCGTCACGATCACGCGCGAGATTCCAGACCGGGCCAGCCGCTCGATCGCATGATCGATCAGCGGCTTTCCCGCGACCTCGCACAACGGCTTCGACTCGGCGGCGTCCCGCAGGCGCGTTCCGGCGCCTGCCGCAAGCAGCACCGCCGTGTCGATCTGCGTCACTCTCAGGCAGCAGCGGCGATGAAGTCTTCGACAGCGATCTGCGCAAGGTCGTCCGTCATCTGGATCGGAGGATGCTTGCAGAAATACGCGGATGCCGGATGAACCGGGCCTGCGAGACCGCGATCGCTGGCCAGCTTCGCGCAACGGATCATGTCGATCGCCACGCCGGCGCTGTTCGGGCTGTCTTCCACCGACAAGCGCATTTCCAGGTTCATCGGGACGCCGCCGAACATCGTGCCTTCCATGCGCAGGAAGCAGACCTTGTTGTCGTTCTGCCACGGAACATAGTCGCTCGGGCCGATATGCACGTTATCGTCCGTCAACCGCTCGGCCGCCACCGATTGGACGGCTTCCGTCTTGGAGATCTTCTTCGACTCCAGGCGGCGATGGTTCGACATGTTCAGGAAGTCGGTGTTGCCGCCGGTGTTCAGCTGGTACGTCCGCTCCAGCTTGACTCCACGCTTGGCGAACAGGTCCGTCAGGACACGGTGGACGATCGTCGCACCAAGCTGCGCCTTGATATCGTCGCCGACGATCGGAACGCCGGCATCGGTGAACTTCTTCGCCCAGACTTCGTCGCTTGCGATGAAGACGGGGATGTTGTTGACGAAGGCCACGCCTGCTTCGATGGCGCATTCGGCATAGAATTCGGTGGCTTTCTGGCTACCGACGGGCAGATAGTTCATCAGCACGTCCGCACCGCTTGCCTTCAAGGCTGCGACGACTTCCGCCTTGGTCGGCTGCGGCAGGTCCGCGACGACGAAGGTGCGGTCGTCCTTATAATCGGCCATATGCTCGGCGACGCCGTCGAGCACGTTGCCCATCTGGACCTTCACGCCGCTCGACGGAACGTCGGCGCAGAACACGGCGGTGCAGTTCGGCTTGGCGAAGATCGCCTCTGACACATCCACGCCCACCTTGCGCGCATCGACGTCCCACGCCGCCACGACCTTGATATCGCTCGGCTTGTATCCGCCCAGATCCCAATGCATCAGGCCGACATGGTCGTTCTGCCCCTGATGATAGAATGCCAGCCCCTGGACCAGCGAACTGGCGCAATTGCCGATGCCGATCACCGCGACGTTGATGGTGTTCATGGTTGGACGGGTCCTTCGATTCTCAAAAATGATGTGGTCGGGGTCGGCGCAGCGGCGCCCGGGCAGTCAGGTATTTACGGGTTTCGCGCCGCCCGGATGCATCAAGGCGGCTTCCACGCGCCGATGCCAGATCAGGGTGCCAATGATCAAGAGGGTCAGCGGAACGATCTCGAACCACCAGAACAGCCGGGGATTACCCGCAAGACAGGAAACGAAGATCGCCAGTACGCGCATATTCGCGCTTTCGAACGCCATGACTTTCATCGGCCACGCCGCTTTTGCGGCATAGTCTTGCCCGAAGCGCGCCGGATCCCGGTCGTCACGCAACGCTTGATCGAACCGACCAGCCGCGCGATCGACGATATGCGAGACATCGTCATAGAGCTTTTCGAGAAAGCCGCCCGTACGCGCTGGCGGCGTTCCACCCCAGTCTCCCTTCGCACGGCGGTGGAAACGCGCCCGTTCGCCTTCGAAAAGGCTGGACTGCACCATGTGCGCAAAGCCCGCCGCGAATGCCAATACCCAGCCCTCCACCGTGCCGATCGACATGGCCAGCACGACATAGATCAGGGTGAAGACGCCGTGATCGACCAGCCCGTCGAGCAATCGACCGAAAGCGGAAGCACTCCGAGTCGCACGCGCGACCATGCCATCGAGACCGTCCGCGACCAGCCAGCCTACCGAGAATAGCAGCCCGACCGCGGCGGCCGTCCGGCTTGTCCAGTTCGAGTAGGAAATAGCTGCCGCGATGCCGAGGAACAGGCCCACGAACGAGACGAAGTTCGCCGAAATACCAGCCCGTAGCGCCAAGGGAAGTAGAGCACGCGACGCGGGATGGATCAGCCAGAGGTTGGTTGGATCCTCAATCCGCCTGTCTCTGGAGCCATCGGGCGGAGCAAGTTTCATCAGGCCTTCATAATGCCGTCATGGAACCGCGGATGCAAGGCATGTTGCGACAAGCCGCAGCCACGGGGCTGGCGCAACCTCGCTCCGATCCCGCGACTCTTGTCACAAACTGCGGCCGATCAACTCCTTCATGATCTCGTTGGTTCCCCCGAATATCCGCGTCACGCGAGCGGCGCGCCAGGCACGGGCGATCGGATATTCGTTCATATACCCCGCACCGCCGTGAAGCTGCAGGCACTTGTCCATGACCTCCCACTGAAGATCGGTGTGCCACAGCTTTGCCGCGGCGCCCTCCTCGTTGGTCAACTCACCCTTCAGATGACGCCCGATCGCCCAGTCGAGATGCGCCCAGCCCACCTGCAGCTTCGCCTTCAGGTCGGCGAGCACGAAGCGGGTGTTCTGGAAATCGAACACCATCCCGGCAAACGCCTTGCGCGTCTTGGTGAACTCGACCGTCTCGTCGAACGCCTTTTGCGAAGACGCCATCACCGATACCGCGATGGACAAGCGTTCCTGCGGCAACTGGCTCATCAGATAGATGAAACCCTTGCCCTCTTCGCCAAGACAGTTGGTGATCGGAACGCGCACGTCTTCGAAGAACAGTTCGGACGTATCGGCTGCATCCTGCCCGATCTTGTCGAGCTTGCGGCCCTTCTTGAAGCCATCGCGGTCGCTTTCGACCAGGATGATCGACATGCCCTTCCATGCGGGAACGGCCGTCGGATCTGTTTTGGCGACGACCAGCGTCAGGTCGGTATTCTGGCCGTTGGTGATATAGGTCTTGCTGCCGTTGATGACGTAATGATTCCCGTCCTTCTTGGCCGTCGTGCGGATCGCCTGAAGGTCGCTGCCCGTGCCCGGCTCGGTCATGGCGATCGCGGTGATCACTTCGCCGGAGACCATCTTCGGCAGCCATTCCGCCTTCTGCTCTTCCGATCCGTAATGCTCGATATAGCCGGCGACGATATCGGATTGCAGCGAGAAGCCGGCCGGCACGCCGTTATAGCTCATCTCTTCGTCGACGATCGCATTATAGCCGAAGTCGAGCCCGAGCCCGCCATAAGCTTCGGGCACGGTCGGGCACAGCATCCCGATCTCGCCCGCCTTCATCCAGAAGTCCTTCGGAACAAGCCGCTTTTCTTCCCAATCGTTGACGTGCGGCACGCCTTCCTTCTGCAGGAAGGATCGCACGGTCTGGCGAAACGCCTCGTGATCCTCGGTATAGGCGAAGCGGCCAGCGACGGTGTCGAGCGACGACATGGAATAGGTCCTCTCTTGCAACTTGTTTTGACCGGTGTGCGGTCGGGTGACGCGAACGTCAACCCATTCCCACTTTCATAGCGGCGAGGGGCGGGTCTATGATCGCCGTCAGAACCAAAGGAGAGCGCATGAAACTGGCCAGCCTCAAGCATGGACGCGACGGAAAGCTTGTCGTCGTATCGGACGATCTCGCCTGGTACGCCGACGCCGGGCATATCGCGCCGACGCTGCAAGCCGCGCTCGACGATTGGGATCGCGTGCTGCCCAACCTCATCGCCTTGGCGACGGATGTACGGAACAGCGCGATCCCGCTCGAACGCTTCCACGAACACGATGCCGCCGCCCCCCTGCCCCGTGCCTATCAATGGGCCGACGGATCGGCTTATGTGAATCACGTCGAACTGGTGCGGAAGGCGCGCGGCGCGGAGATGCCCGAGACGTTCTGGCACGACCCACTGATGTATCAGGGGGGCAGCGACGGCTTCCTTGGCCCACGGGATGCCATACCGCTGGCCGACGAAAGCTGGGGCTGCGATCTGGAGGCAGAAGTGGTCGTCGTGACCGGCGACGTCCGGCAGGGAGCGAGTCGCGAAGAGTCGCTGGAATCGGTCCTGCTCGTCGGCCTGACCAACGACGTGTCGTTGCGCAACCTGATCCCCGGAGAACTGGCCAAGGGGTTCGGCTTCTTCCACGCCAAACCTGCGAGCGCTTTCTCGCCCGTCTTCGTCACGCCCGACTCGCTGGGCGATTGGTGGAAGGGCGGAAAGCTGCACCGCAAGCTGATGGTCGATCTGAACGGCCAGCCGTTCGGCCGGGCGGGGGCCGGTGTCGATATGACGTTCGATTTCGGAACGCTGATCGCTCATGCCGCGAAGACGCGCAAACTGGGTGCCGGAACGATCGTCGGGTCGGGTACGGTATCGAATCGCGACGAGGATGGCGGCCCCGGCAAGCCGATCGCTGCCGGAGGCGTCGGCTATTCCTGTCTGGCGGAAGTCCGCACCGTCGAAACGATCACCGACGGCAAGGCGACCACACCGTTTTTGAAAGCGGGTGACACGATCCGCATCTGGGCGGAAGACGACCGGCACCACCCAATCTTCGGCGTGATCGAACAGACCGTCGAAAGTTGAACGGGACGCGCTCGGGCGTTGCTGAATCGTCAGCGCCCGAGCGCGATCTGCCCCGCATCGACCGGAAGAACGGGTGGATCAGTGGTTCAACGAAACGTGCCGGTCGGCACAGCCGGCCGCTCGTCTGGCATAAAACCGGCTCTCGCCAAGGCCGTTGAAATTTTATAACAAGGCGCAGACACGGAAACCGTCCGCTTTGGAACGGGATTCGGAACGCATTGGAGAAACCATGGCAAGCGACGATCGCCGCGCCAATCTGCAGCCCCTGTCGCTCTACGTTCCGGAACCGAAGTTCCGGCCGGGCGACGCGGTTGATTTTACGTCCGTACGACTGCCGGCGGCCGGTGAGACCCGCCGCCCGGACACCGCCGACAAGGCGGAGACGTTCATCGACCTCGCTTACGAACTTGTCCGCGTACTGGACGAAGACAATCAGGCGGTCGGTCCGTGGAACCCCCGCCTTTCGCCCGATACGATGCGGTCCCTGTTGCGCAGTATGGCGCTGGTCCGCGCGTTCGACGAACGCATGTTTCGCGCGCAGCGTCAGGGCAAGACCAGCTTCTACATGAAGTGCACCGGCGAGGAAGCCGTTGCGGTCTCCGCCGCATTCGCGCTGGATTACGAGGATATGTGCTTCCCCTCGTATCGCCAGCAGGGCCTGCTCATCGCGCGGGGCTGGAGCCTCGTCGACATGATGAACCAGATCTATTCGAACAAGGGCGACCGGCTACAGGGCAAGCAGTTGCCGATCATGTATTCGGTGCGCGAAGCTGGCTTCTTCTCGATTTCCGGCAACCTCGCGACGCAATATCCGCAGGCAGTCGGCTGGGCGATGGCCAGCGCGGCGAAGGGCGATACGCGCATCTCGGCCACGTGGTGCGGCGAAGGATCGACGGCGGAAGGCGATTTCCATTCCGCCTGCACCTTCGCCTCCGTCTACCGCGCACCGGTGATCTTCAACGTCGTCAACAACCAGTGGGCGATTTCCAGTTTCTCGGGCTTTGCCGGGGCCGAATCCACGACGTTCGCCGCACGTGCGGTCGGCTACGGGATTGCCGGTCTCCGCGTGGACGGTAACGACGCACTCGCCGTCTACGCCGCAACGGCCTGGGCCGCCGAGCGCGCACGGACCAACCAGGGACCGACGCTGATCGAGCATTTCACCTATCGCGCCGAGGGCCATTCGACGTCCGACGATCCGGGCCAGTATCGCAGCGAGGGCGAACCCAATGCCTGGCCGCTGGGCGATCCGATCAAGCGGCTGAAGGATCATCTGATCGCGATCGGCGAATGGGACGAGGAACGTCACGCCGCGCAGGACAAGGAACTCGCGGAAGACGTCAAGCGTGCGCAGAAGGAGGCCGAACAGAACGGCATCCTGGGCCACGGCCTGCACCAGCCGCTGGATACGCTGTTCGACGGCGTGTTCGAGGAACTGCCGTGGCACCTCAAGGAACAACAGGCGCAGATGCTTGCGGAAGAGACGGCATCGGGTCGCCCTTGGGCACATAAATCGTGAGCGATATGACAGATACCGAAACGCCCCCCGCGACCGACGCCGGGGACGCAGGCGAAACCACGCGCATGAACATGATCCAGGCGATCAATTCCGCGATGGACGTCATGATGGCACGCGATCCGGACGTGATCGTGATGGGCGAGGATGTCGGCTATTTCGGCGGCGTGTTCCGCGCGACGGCGGGGCTTCAGGCGAAATACGGCAAGCAGCGCGTGTTCGATACGCCGATCACCGAATGCGGCATCATCGGCGTCGCGGTCGGCATGGGCGCCTATGGCCTGCGCCCCGTGCCGGAAATCCAGTTCGCGGATTACATCTATCCCGCGCTCGACCAGCTCGTGTCGGAAGCCGCCCGCCTGCGCTACCGCTCGGCCGGTGAATTCATCGCGCCGATGACGGTACGGTCACCTTTCGGCGGCGGCATTTTCGGCGGCCAGACGCACAGCCAGTCGCCCGAGGGTATCTTCACCCACGTATCGGGCGTGAAGACGGTGATCCCCTCCACGCCCTACGATGCGAAGGGCCTGCTGATCGCGGCGATCGAGGATAACGATCCGACGATCTTCTTCGAACCCAAGCGCATTTATAACGGCCCGTTCGACGGCTATTGGGACAAGCCGGCGCAGAACTGGTCGAAGCATCCCGCGGGCGAGGTTCCGACCGGATATTACAAGATCGAGCTCGGCAAGGCCAAGGTCGTGCGCGCGGGCGAAGCGCTGACCGTTCTCGCCTATGGCACGATGGTGCATGTGGCGCAGGCGGTGATCGCCGATGCGGGGATCGATGCGGAAATCATCGACTTGCGCACGCTCGTTCCGCTCGACATCGAAGCGATCGAGGCGTCGGTCAAGAAGACCGGGCGTTGCATGATCATCCACGAAGCGACCCGGACCAGCGGCTTCGGCGCGGAGCTTTCCGCCTTGGTGCAGGAACGCTGCTTCTATCATCTGGAGGCGCCGATCGAACGCGTCACCGGGTTCGACACGCCGTATCCGCACAGCCTCGAATGGGCCTATTTCCCCGGCCCGGTGCGCATCGGCGAGGCGTTGAAGAAAGTGATGAAGGACTAGCTCCTTCCGCGACACCCACCCCCGTTCGTTTCGAGCGAAGTCGAGAAACGGGGTTTGAGACAGAGTTCTCGACTTCGCTCGAAACGAACGGATTTCTGAAATGGCACGCTTCACGTTCAAACTCCCCGATATCGGCGAAGGCATTTCCGAAGCGGAAATCGTCGCATGGCATGTCGCCGTCGGCGACCGGATCGAGGAAGACCAGCAGATCGCGGACATGATGACCGACAAGGCGACGGTCGAGATGGAGTCGCCGGTGTCGGGCGTGGTGGTCGAACTGGCCGGCGAAGTCGGAGACCAGGTCTCGATCGGCGCGGCGCTGGTCGTGATCGAAACCGAAGGCGACGTGTCGGCGGAGGAAGCGCCTGCATTGGCTCCCGTTACCGACGAAGTGAAAGCCGCCCCACCAAGCCCTGCCCAGGAAGAAACCGCCGAGCAATACGAGGCTGAAAATCCGGGAGTAGAGGACGTCCAACCTGCTCCCCTCCCGCTTGCGGGAGGGACCGGGGAAGGGCCTGAAAAAAACCGGCAGCCTGGTGATCGGGCAGCCCCGCCCCCGGCCCCGGCCGCAAGCGGGAGGGGGAAGCGAACGCCCCCGCCTCGCCCGCCCTCGCCTCGCCCGCCGTCCGCGCGCGCGCGGCGGACCTCGGCATCGACCTCGCCCAGGTGAAGACCGACGGCGACCGCGTGCGCCATGCCGATCTCGATGCCTTCCTGCGCTACGGCAGCGGACAGGGATATCATGCGCCGCATGCCAGCAAGGCGCGGGCAGACGAGCCGATCAAGGTCATCGGCATGCGCCGTCGCATCGCCGAGAACATGGCGGGTCGTCCAAGCGCGCGATCCCGCACTTCACCTATGTCGAGGAAATCGACGTTACCGCGCTGGAGGAGATGCGGGCGGATCTGAACGCCAATCGGGGTGGGCGGCCGAAGTTGACTATGTTGCCGCTGATGATCGTTGCTATCTGCAAGGCGATTCCGGATTTCCCAATGATCAACGCACGTTACGATGACGAGGCGGGCGTCGTGACGCGATTTGGCGCGGTACATCTTGGTATGGCGACGCAAACCGACGCGGGATTGATGGTTCCCGTCATTCGTGACGCGCAAGACCGCAACGTCTGGCAGCTTGCGACGGAGATCGGACGGCTGGCCGAGGCCGCGCGGACCGGCAAGGCGACGTCGGCGGAACTCAGCGGATCGACGCTGACCGTCACGTCGCTCGGTCCGCTCGGCGGGATCGCGACGACGCCCGTCATCAACCGCCCGGAAGTCGCGATCATCGGCCCGAACAAGATCGTCGAGCGTCCTATCTTTGACGGGGATGAAATCCGCCGTGCGAAGCTGATGAACCTGTCCATCTCCTGCGACCACCGCGTCGTCGATGGCTGGGACGCCGCAAGCTATGTGCAGGCGCTGAAGAAGTATCTGGAAACGCCGGTCCTTCTGTTCGCGGACTGATCGGCCGGATCAGCCGCGGTACAGCATCGCCACGTCGCACCGGGCATAGCGCGAGCCGAAGTCGCGCATGATCCCGGCGTCGTGGCGGAAGCCGTTCTTCTCATACAGATGGATGGCGGCCGCACATCGGGAACTGGTCAACAGGTACAGCCGCTGCGCCCCCATCGCCGCAGCGCGGTCGAGCACTGCGGTCAGCAAAAACTCGCCCACCTTCCGCCCCCGCGCCTCTTCCAGCACGCCCATCTTCGTCAGCTCGAATTGACGTTCGCCCGTCTTCTGCAACGCGCAGGTTCCGACGATGCCGAGATCCGAATCCTGTGCGAACAGGATCACCCCGCCCGGATCGACGATCCGCGCGCGGGGATTTTCCAATACGTCGCGGTCGGTATCCTCAAGCCGGAACATGGCGGAGATCCACTGCGCATTGATGTCGTGAAATTCGCGCGCCAGCCCGTCCGAATATTCCACGATCCCGAGCCCCGCCGGCGATCCGCGCCCGTGTTCCATCATCGAATCCATCATGCCCGCGCCGGTATATAGACCGCCCTGCACTGTCAATTTGGCCGCCATCACAGCATCGGCTCAGGCGAGCGGCAGGATCGATCGCCATCTTCCAATCGGCGGAAAATCAAGACCAAGGGACACGGAAGCGCGCGAGAATGTGTGGAATGACTGCCCCCACCGTCGCACCCGTCCGGCCGGGTATCCCGATAATACGTCCCTCGCCACCCGCGCGAACTCGGGTGCGTCGGCCCGAAGGACTGATGCCCGACCTGCCCGCGAAACGTCGATTTTCCCCTCTTCCGTCCCGCCAGAAAAAATCCGGGGCGGCAGCGCGCTTGGCAGGCCGCCGCTGGATACGTTTCCGGGAGAGGTAATCAGCTCGCGTGCGCTACGGTGTTCAGCCGGTCTTCGATCAATTCCAGCGGCAGCGCGAGGTGCGCACCGATCAGGCCGTCACCGATCTTGTCCATCAGCGCGATCGATGCATCGAGCATAACCTTGACCTGCTCGTACTTTTCCAGATCGCTCGTCCGGCGGATCGACATCTCGCTGATCAGGCGTTGCAGCACCATCGATGGCGATGCGGGCTTGCTCATCACCGGGACGTCGTGATCGTCGCCGAGCATCTCCGCAGGCAATTGATTGCCGGTGAACATCACGAACGGCGTGTTGCTTTCGAACAGCCGCCGCGCGACCGGAGTCACGTCGCGATCGGTCAACTGACCGTCCAGAACCGCACCGTCGACCACCGTATCGACCAAAGTCTCCATCGCTTCCGCCACCGATCCAAACGGACCGACCACGGTACCGTTCAGGCTTTCGATATGATGGGCGAGGTCCATGCCGGTCATCGGCTCGTCCTCGACGATCAGGATACGCATTTGATCAAGCATGAAGCTGTCCTAAAAACCCAACGCCGTTTCCGGGCCGAATGTCGCGACCCGAATGGATCGCCCCCGGCCGAATGACGAAACCGCTTCGTCAAAGAAACGTCGCCTCAAAGATGAAGAACGTTCGTTAAAAAATCAAGTATGCCCGCGGGTTCGCGAGTATGGAAATCATCCGTCCTTCATAGCCTCGATCAACTTTTTGACTTCCTGGCTGCGCCCGCGTGGCAGGATCAGGACGTCGTTACCGCTGGCCACGACGATCAGGTCTTCGACCCCGACCATGGCGATCCGCACGCCGTCGCTACGCACCAGGCAATTCACCGTCTCGATTGCGACGATGTCGCCTTGATGCGCATTGCCGGTTTCGTCGCGCGGGCTGATCGCATGGAGCGCGTCCCAACTGCCGAGGTCGCTCCACCCCATGCTGACGGGCACGACCGCGACCCGGTCCGCCTTTTCCATCACCGCATAGTCGATGGAATCGGACGGCGATGCAGCGAAGGCGTCGGCGTCGGGATAGATGCGCTGGCCGTCCTGCCGCGCACCGTCCATCGCGGCCGTGCAGGCCGACAGCATGTCGGGCGCATGGTGCGACAATGCGCCGAGATAGGCGTCGGCGCGGAACAGGAAGATACCGCCGTTCCAGGCGTGATCGCCGCCGGCGACCATCGCCTCCGCCTTCTCCCGCGGCGGCTTTTCGACGAAGCGGACGACGCGGTTGACGCCGGGCGAGACCTCTTCCCCGACCTGGATGTATCCGTAGCCGGTCTCGGGCGCGTCGGGCGCGATACCGAACGTGACGAGCCAGCCCTGTTCCACCAGCGGCATCGCGGCGTGGATCGCGGCATGGAACGCCGGCACGTCATCGATCACATGGTCGGATGGCATGACGAGCAAAGGGCTTGCGCCGTCGCCGGCCGCGATCGCGGCCAGAGCGATGGCGGGCGCGGTATTGCGTCCCGCTGGTTCGAGGATGACGGCCTGGGCGGAGGCGGACACCGCGTCCAGTTGCTCGTCGATCATGTCGGCATGACGGGCATTGGCGACGACGATGGGTGCGGTGAAGCGCTCGCCCCCGTTGCCCTCGCCGCGTGTCCCGTCGGCGCGCAATTCGCCCATCACGCGGGTGGCGGTCAATTGCAGCATCGTCTCCGCCGCGGTCAGCGACAGCATCTGTTTCGGGCGTTCGGGCCGCGACATCGGCCACAACCGCGTGCCCGATCCGCCCGAAAGGATGACGGGAACGATCGGTCGGGAAAGCGGCATGTGAGAATCCTCCTGTTGCACCGTCTGTAGGCACGAACGCGCGTTTGCGAAACCTTCCAAGATCAAGACTGATCCGCATGCCCGTCGATTTGGGCCCGTCGATTTGGGTCGTTCAAGGTTTGTTTGTCTATTTCTGCGACTGGCACACTCGCATGTCGGAAAAATCTACAGAGCATCGGCGCAGGGCGAGACGATCATGATCAGGCTGTTCAAGCATTATGTGCCGCACGCCGTGCTGCTGCTCGGCCTGTTCGACATCATGCTGCTTCTTGCTGCGGCGGAGTTCGGCTGGGTCTATCGCGCCAGCCAGATCGGGATGGACGTCGAACCGATCCACACCCGGATCCCGCAATTGCTGACCTTCGCCATCAGCCTGGAAACGGCAATGATCGCGGTCGGCGTGTATGGCGCCGGTTCGCTTCAATCCTTACGCCATGCCGCCGCGCGAATCCTCGTCGCGGTGTCGCTGGGAGTCATCCTCTTGAGCGTCATCTTCTTCATGCTCCCCGGAATGACCCTCTGGCGCTCTAACCTGCTGTATTCGATGCCGGTCGCCGTCCTTCTGCTGTTCGCGCTACGTGTATTGCTCGGCAAGATGATTGGCGGGCAGGCGTTCAAGCGTCGGGTCGTCGTTCTCGGCGCCGGCGCGCGTGCGGCGCGGCTGAAGGCATTGGCGCAGACGCCGGGCGCGGGCTTCGTCGTCGTCGGCTATGTATCGATGAGCGAACCGCAACGCGTCATCCCGGAAGCGATCGCGCGCGACGCGATCTACAACCTTGCCGATCATGTGGTGCTGTTGAACGCCAGCGAAGTGGTGCTGGCGCTAGAGGAACGCCGCAACGCCTTGCCGCTGAAGGATCTGTTGCGGATCAAGACGACGGGCGTGCACGTCAACGAGATTTCGACCTTCCTGGAGCGCGAGACCGGGCGGGTCGATCTGCAGAGCGTCAATCCGAGCTGGCTGATCTTTTCCGACGGATTCTCTTCGGGCCGGATGCTGTCCAGCATCTTCAAGCGCCTGTTCGACATTACCGCCAGCGCATTGCTCCTAACGCTGATGGCGCCGGTGATCCTGCTCACCGCGCTGGCGATAAAGCTGGAGAGCAAGGGGCCTGCTTTCTATCGCCAGCGTCGCGTCGGGCTGTACGGCGTCGGCTTCGATTGCCTTAAACTGCGGTCGATGCGTCAGGACGCCGAAGTGGCCGGACAGGCCGTCTGGGCGGAGAAGGACGATCCCCGCATCACGCGGATCGGTCGTTTCATCCGCAAATGCCGCATCGACGAACTGCCACAGACGTGGAGCGTGCTTAAAGGCGAGATGAGTTTCGTCGGCCCGCGCCCCGAACGGCCCCAGTTCGTCGACGATCTGGAACAGCAGCTCAATTACTACGCCGAACGCCATATGGTGAAGCCGGGCATCACCGGCTGGGCGCAGATCAATTACCCTTACGGCGCGTCGATTGAGGATAGCCGGCAGAAGCTGGAATATGATCTGTACTACGCGAAGAATTATTCGCCGTTTCTCGATATCCTGATCCTCCTGCAGACGATCCGGGTGGTGCTATGGCCCGAGGGCGCTCGGTGATCGATCCGGGTCGCGCCTCCATGTCCTGCCGCGGGTCGCGCGGGTGTCGTTGACCGTCACCCTATGGGGCCATGCGCTCGCCGCCCTGCTGTTCTGCATGATCGCATGGTCGCAGCTGCGCGACGCCACCACCGCGCTGCCCCGCTTGCCGTTCGTCGTGGCGCTCGTCGCGACCGCATTGTGGGCACTGGCCGTGGCTGGGATCGACGCGCGCGACGTGACGGCGCGCGTGGCGGAGTCGTTCCGCAACATCGCCTGGCTGGGGTTCATGTTCGCATTGGTGCAGCGCGACCGCGCGGCCCCGCATCGCCGCACCATCGCCTGTCTGTACGGCGTGGTGGCGATCATCGTGCTGATCGGGATCGCTGTCGTCCTGCTCGAGGGGATCGACGTATCGACGATCGCGCGGCTCGATCGCGCGCGCATCCTGTTGCGCGTCATGGTCGCGGTCAGCGCGCTGGTGCTGGTCAATCACCTCCATTCGGCGGTCGCGCCGCGGGAGCGCGGGGGCATCCGGCTGCTCGTCATCGCTCTGGCGGCGATGTGGGGCATGGATTTCGTGATGTTCGGCATCCGCTACGCCACGCAAGGCTATGTCGCTGAACTGATCGCGATCCGCGGGGTCGCGATGGCGCTGCTCGCGCCGCTGTTCGCTATTGCGGTGCTGCGCAACGGCGATTGGACACTGCGCCTGTCGCGCTCGGTGGCGTGGCAATCCATGTCGATGGCCGGCGTCGTCCTGTACCTGCTGATGATGGTCATCGCGACCCGCGCGCTGGCCGAGATCAGCGGCGAGAATGCCCGCATGGCGCAGACGGCGTTCGTCTTCGGATCGACCGCCGCGACGCTGACGCTCGTATCCTCGCCGTGGCTGAAAGCGTGGGTCAAGGTGAAGATGGCGAAGCACCTGTTCCGCCACCGCTACGATTATCGCACGGAGTGGATCCGCTTCACGGACACACTGGGCAAGCCGGAAGGTGCCGCCGCGCTGGACGAACGCGTGGTGAAGGCGGTCGCCGACCTGACCGATTCTCCCGCCGGCCTGCTGCTCGTCCCCGATGGCGCGATGCTGGGCATCGGCGCGCGGTGGAAATGGGATGCGGACGATCTGCCGACGATCGCGGGTGGGGAAGCGCTCGCGCGGCATCTGGCAGCGAGCGGCCGGATCGTCGAACTGGATTCGGTGCGGGCCGGTGCCGGCTCGTCGGCCGATACGGACAGCGTTCCGCCATGGATGATCGACCTGACCGACGCCTGGGCGCTGGTCCCGCTAGTCCATCTGGATCGGTTGCAGGGCGCGATCCTGCTGGCGCGGCCACCGGTTGACCGCGCGCTCGACTGGGAGGATTTCGACCTGTTGCGCATCGCGGGGCGGCAAGTGGCCAGCTACCTTGCCGAGGCGCGCGCGCAGGAAGCGCTGGCCGAGGCTGAGCGGTTCGACGAATTCAACCGCCGCTTCGCCTTCATCCTGCACGATATCAAGAACCTCGTCAGCCAGCTGACGCTCACCGCGCGCAACGCCGAACGGCATGCGGACAATCCCGAATTCCGCGCCGACATGATCGCGACCTTGCAGGATTCCGCCGGACGGATGAACGACCTGCTCGCACGGCTGTCGCAGAACCACCGCGCGCGTGGCGAGGAATTGCGCGACGTGGAATTGCTGCCGCTGATCGAGCGGGTCGCCGCGCGACGCCGCGCGCATCATCCGGTCGAGATCGAGGGCAGGCACGTCGCCGCGCACGTCGATCCGGTGCGGCTTGAACAGTTGCTGGGTCACTTGTTGCAGAACGCGATCGAAGCCAGCGCTGCGTCCGATCCCGTCAAAATCGCGATCGCGCGTGACGGCGCGCACGTGTCGATCGACGTCCTCGATCATGGCTGCGGCATGTCGCCGGCATTCCTGCGCGACAAATTGTTTAAACCCTTCGTCTCGTCCAAACCCGGCGGCTTCGGCATCGGCGCGTTCGAGGCGCGACAATTGGCGCAGGGCATGGGCGGCAGCGTCGCCGTCACCAGCCGCGAAGGTGGAGGCGATGCCGGCGGTACGCAGTTCCGCATCACGCTACCCGCCGCACACACATTACGTCTGGAACAGGCCGCATGAGCGCGAAACCGAAACTGCTGATCGTCGAGGACGATGCCGGGCTGCAACGCCAGTTGCGCTGGGCGTATGAAGATTATGAGGTCGTCGTGGCAGGCGACCGCGCCAGCGCGTTGGACGCACTCCGCGCGGACGAACCCGCCGTCGTTACGCTGGACCTGGGCCTGCCGCCAGATCCCGACGGCACGACCGAAGGCTTTGCGACGCTGGCCGAGATCCTGCGGCTGAAGCCCGATACCAAGGTGATCGTCGCGTCCGGCCACGGAGCGCGGGACAGCGCGCTGAAGGCGATCGCGGAAGGCGCATGGGATTTCTATGCCAAACCGATCGACATCGACCAGCTCGGCCTGATCGTCGCGCGGGCATTCCACGTTCATGCGCTGGAAGCTGAGAACCGCCGTCTGGCCGAACACTCCACCGGCACCGTGCTGGGCGGAATGATCACCGCCGCGCCGGAAATGCTCAGGGTCACGCGAACCATCGAGCGCGTCGCACATGCCGATGTCTCGGTCATGCTGCTGGGCGCGAGCGGGACCGGCAAGGAGTTGCTGGCCCGCGGCGTCCATGATTCCAGCCCCCGCGCCAAGGGTACGTTCGTCGCGATCAATTGCGCGGCAATCCCCGAGACGCTGCTGGAAAGCGAATTGTTCGGTCATGAAAAGGGCGCCTTCACCGGTGCCGTGAAGATGACCGAGGGCAAGATCGAGCAGGCTGCCGGTGGTACGCTGTTCCTCGACGAAGTGGGCGACATCCCCCTGCCCCTGCAGGTCAAGCTGCTGCGCTTCCTGCAGGAGCGGACGATCGAGCGGATCGGCGGCCGCAAGGCGATCGCGGTCGACACGCGGATCGTCTGCGCCACGCACCAGGATCTGGACGCGATGGTGGCGTCGGGCGCGTTTCGCGAGGATCTCTATTATCGTCTCGCGGAGATCGTCGTACGCATTCCATCGCTTGCCGAACGTTCGGGCGACCCCGGACTGCTCGCACAGCACTTCCTGCGAAAATATGCCAAGGCGATGAACTCCGCCGTGACCGGCCTGTCGCCCGACGCACGCGATGCGATCGAGACATGGGGCTGGCCCGGCAACGTCCGCGAAATGGAGAACCGCATGAAGCGTGCGGTGATCATGGCGGAGGGCAAGCTGGTCACCGCGGCGGATCTCGACCTGACCGGGGATGGCGAACGCGAACCACTGAACCTGCGCACCATCCGCGAGCAGGCGGACCGGCGAGCGATCGGCAATGCTTTGGCGCGTGCCGACGGGAATATCTCGAACACCGCGAAATTGCTCGGTGTCAGCCGTCCGACCTTGTACGATCTGCTGAAGGGGTACGACATACATGCCTGAGGGTGTCGTGCGGCGCATGACTCCCGGCGGGGTTTCTCGATAATCGCGCCGGCGATACCCGCGGGTGAATGGCGCATCCCATGTGGCAAGCTATAAAGGCGGCATGACCGACCCGCTCGATCGCATAGCCGACGCTCTCGAACGTCTCGCCCCGCCCCCCGCGGCGTCGGCCGATCCGTTGAAGCATCCGGCCTATGTCTGGAAAAGCGACGTATTGGTCGCGACGCGGGCCTTCGTCGCCTTGCCGCTGGAACAACTGATCGGCATCGACAAGCAAAAGGCGGCGTTGGTCGGCAATCTCGATCGGCTGGCGCACGGCTTCGCGGCGCACGATGTGCTGCTCTGGGGCGCGCGCGGGACGGGCAAATCCGCTTTGGTGAAAAGCGCCGTGGCCGATGTACAGGAAAAGGGCGGCGATCTCGCCCTCGTCGAGGTCGGCAGTGCCAGCCTGGACAGCCTGCCTGCGCTGTTCGCCGCGATCGCCGCGATCCCCCGCGCCTTCGCGCTGTTCATCGACGATCTCGGCTTCGATGCGGCGGGCGATGCGCGGGCGCTACGTTCGATGCTGGAGGGCGGTGCGGAGGCGCGGCCGGCCAATGCCCGGCTGCTGGTGACGTCCAACCGCCGCCACCTCGTGCCGCGCGATATTGCGGAGCAGGAAAGCGCGATCAATCCGCGCGATGCGATCGACGATCAGCTCGCGCTGGCGGATCGCTTCGGGCTTAGCCTCGGCTTCCATGTCATGGACCAGGATCTGTATCTTGCCGTGGTCGAAGGATATGCCGCAGCACACGACCTGCCCTTCGACCCGGCAGAGGCGGTCGGCTGGGCGACACGGCGCGGTAGCCGGTCGGGACGCGTCGCATGGCATTACATCGTCGATCTGGCGGGCCGTACTGGCCGAAGCATCGACCGCAACGCTGTCTGAACACGACGAAAAGTTCGGTTTCGTTTCGATCCCGGCTTGACTTGAGTTCCGGTTCGGGCCCTTTCTTGTGAATGGCTCATCTCGGCGAACTCGATTTGTGCGACCGGCTCGCACCGACGTTGCCGTCATGGGCGACGCAGGTCGTCGTCGGCGTCCTCACGGCCGGCGCCGCCGGGATCGTGCGGCTGATGTTCGACCTCGTCGCACCCGGCGCGGCGCCCTTCGCGCTCGTCTATCCGTCGATCATCGTGGCGACACTGTTCGCCCGTTGGGGTGCGGGACTGGTCGGGGCGAGCCTGTCGATCGTCTACGCCTGGTATTATTTCCTGCCGATTAGGAATTCGTTCCGGTTCGCCGACGCGAACGGCGCGCTATCGCTGGGCGTCATTACCGTCACCGCGATCTTGACGATCGTGATCAGCGAAATGTTCAGGCGATCCGCCAGAATGGCGACGGCCGAGCGCGACCGGGAAATCGCCGACCGCGACCTGTTCCTCGCCGAATTCGACCATCGGGTTAAGAACAACTTCGCGATCGTCGCCGGTCTGCTCGACATGCAACGACGCCGCGCGGTCGATCCGGCGACGGTCGAGGCGCTGGCCACGGCGCAGGCGCGTGTGGACAGCATCGCCCGGGCGCACCGCCATTTGTATCGTGGCGACGGCAAGCAACCGGGCATGGTCGAGATCCGCGACTATATGTCCGACCTTTGCGCCGCTCTGGCCGAGGCGCTCTTCCTGCGCGGCGGTATCCACCTCAGCTGCGATGCGGACGAGGTCGCGGTGCCGCGCGACCGTGCGGTGTCGATCGGGCTGATCGTCAACGAACTCGTCACCAATGCGGCGAAGCACGCGTTTCCGGGTCGCGACATCGGGACGATCGACGTCACGTTCCGCAAGAGCAGCGCCGGCGGCTGGACGCTCAGCGTCGCGGACGACGGCGTGGGCATGCCCGACGCCCCCGTTCAGGCCAGCGCGCAAAATGGCCTGGGATCACGCCTCATCGAGGCGTTTGCCCGGCAAGCCGGGGGCACGATCAGCATCGACAGCGACCACACCGGAACGCGCGTCACGCTGGCGCTGGCGCCCTAGCCTTCGACCATCTCGGCGAGTTCCAGCCAACGCAGTTCCGCCGCTTCCTTTTCCGCGCGTGCGTTCTCGACCGCCTTGGTCAGCATCTCGAACCGCGCAAAGTCCTTCGAATAGAGCGCAGGATCCGCCAGCGCCTTCTCGTCACGCAGGATCGCCGCATCCAGCGTCTCGATCCGCTTCGGCAAGGTCTCGTAATCGCGCTGATCCTTGTACGTCAGCTTGACCTTCGGCGGTGGAGGCGGCGGCGGCGCGGTGGCCTGCACCTTACGATTGCCGCCGCCGCGCTTCGGCGCCGCCGCCTTGCGCTTGGCTTCCCAATCCTCGTAACCGCCCGCGACCACGTCGACCGTACCCGAACCGTCCAAACCGAGCGTGATCGTGACCGTGCGATCCAGGAAGTCGCGATCGTGGCTGACGATCAGGACGGTACCGTCATAATCGCTGATCACTTCCTGCAGCAGGTCGAGCGTTTCCAGATCGAGATCGTTGGTCGGTTCGTCCAGCACCAGCAGGTTCGACGGACGGGCGAATTCGCGCGCAAGCAGCAGGCGCGACCGCTCGCCACCCGACAAAGTTCCGACCTGCGCATCGACCAGCCCTGGTTCGAACAGGAATTCCTTCAGATAGCCGATGATGTGCTTCTTGACGCCCTGCACCTCGATCCAGTCGCCGCCATCCGCCAGCACTTCGCGCACCGTCTTGTCGGGTGCCATCTTGCTGCGCTGCTGATCGATCACGATCCGCTCGACATTCTGAGCGAGCTTCACCGTGCCCGAATCCGGCGCCAGTTCGCCGGTCAGCAGTTTCAGCAGCGTCGTCTTGCCCGCGCCGTTCTGGCCGACGATGCCGATCCGGTCGCGCCGCGACACGCGCAGGTTCAGATCGGTGATGATCGGGCGATCGCCGAACGATTTCGAGACATGCTTGACGTCGATGACGATCTTGCTGCGCGCATCGTCGCTGCCGATCGTCAGGTTCGCGGTACCCGGCGGCCCCATCATCGCCGCGCGCGTCTCGCGCATCTCGAACAGTTTGGTCAGGCGCCCCTGATTGCGCTTGCGCCGCCCGGTCACGCCACGCAGCAGCCAATGCTCTTCCAGCTTCAGCTTCGCATCCAGCTTCTCGGCATTGCGCTGTTCCTCGGCATAGACCTGCTCCGTCCACGCTTCGAACCCGCCGAACCCGATCTCCGCGCGCCGCACGGTTCCGCGGTCGAGCCACAGGGTCTGCTTGGTCAGCCGCGTCAGGAAGGTGCGATCGTGGCTGATGACGATGAACGCGCCGCGGAACCGGCCCAGCCATTCCTCCAGCCAGTCGATCGCCGCGATATCCAGATGGTTGGTCGGCTCGTCGAGCAGCAGCACGTCCGGATCCTGCGCCAGCGCCCGTACGATTGCCGCACGACGCCGCTCGCCGCCCGATGCCGATGCCGCCTCGCGCGACAGGTCGATGCCGAGCTGGTCGGCGATCGCCTCCGCTTCATATTGCAGCGGCGCATCGTCGCCGCCGAGAACATAATCGCCAAGCGTCGCGAACGTGCGCAGATCCGGCTCCTGTTCCAGCAGGATGACGCGCGTGCCCGGCTGGATCGTGCGACGCCCCTCGTCGGCATCGATCTTCCCGGCGATCAGTTTCAGCAACGTCGTCTTGCCCGCGCCGTTGCGCCCGATCAGCGCCAGCCGGTCGCGCGGACCGACATGGACGTCGAGGCCGCGAAACAGCCAGCCGGAGCCCTGGACGAGACCGAGATTTTCGTAAGCGAGGATTGGTGCAGCCATGCGACAGGCTCGTTAGGGAGCGAAAGGCCATGCGGCAAGTTGCATGCAGGCTGACGTGCGCATTCACAGGCTGTTCAAGCCCGCGCCCCTATGCGACATCCCGATGAAGATGCCCGCCGTTCTTTTCCTGACCTTCCTTGTCGCTCCCGCATTCGTTCCGGTCGCCTCCGCTCCGGCGACGGCCGAACCCGCGCCGCCGCCGCAACGCCGCGGCGATCAGGTCGAGGCGTTCGAGGCGCGGCGCAAGGGCAAGATCCTGCCGCTGCGCGAGATCGAGCGGCGGATCGTGCCACAGATGCGCGGCGCGCAGTATCTGGGCGTCGAGCTGGAATCCTATACCGGCATTTACACGCTGAAATTCCTGCGCGATGGCACGGTGATCTGGGTCGAGGTCGATGGCGCATCCGGCCGGATCATCGGCCGCACGGGCAATTGAGCCAGATACAGAACCAAAGTCTTAGGGGAAGAACATGCGCGTCCTGATCGTCGAAGACGAACCCAATCTCGGCCAGCAGCTGAAGACCACGCTGGAAGGCGCGGGCTATGCGATCGACCTCGCGACCGATGGCGAGGAAGGTCATTTCATGGGCTCGACCGAAAGCTACGACGCGATCGTGCTGGACCTCGGGCTGCCGGAAATCGACGGCCTGACGGTGCTGGACCGCTGGCGCAAGGAAGGCCGCACCGCGCCGGTGCTGGTGCTGACCGCGCGGGACAGCTGGTCGGACAAGGTCGCGGGACTCGATGCCGGCGCGGACGACTATGTCGCCAAACCGTTCCAGTCCGAGGAATTGATCGCCCGGCTGCGCGCGCTGATCCGTCGCGCGAGCGGCAACGCCTCGTCCGAACTGACGGCGGGCGATGTCCGGCTCGACACGCGATCGGGCAAGGTCACCAAGGCTGGCGAGCCGGTGAAGCTGACCGCACAGGAATACAAGCTGCTCAGCTACCTGCTGCATCACAAGGGCAAGGTGGTCAGCCGTACCGAGTTGATCGAACATATCTACGATCAGGATTTCGACCGCGATTCGAATACGATCGAAGTGTTCGTTACCCGAATCCGCAAGAAGCTGGGCCAGGACGTGATCACCACGATCCGCGGCCTGGGCTATTCGCTCGAAGATCCGGATGCGTAACGCCGCGCGATCCTCGACCGCGTCCGTGCCAAGCCCATCGAAGAACCGTCACGCGGCTTGATCGTGGACAAGGACGTGCAGCCCTTAGATAGGCTCAAGGCGGATAACGCGCAGGAGGAGGAGGCATCCGTGTCCCCTTCCCCCGAACCCGACCTTCCATCGCGCGGCTACGTCCGCACGACGGGGTCGCTCAGCCGCCGCATGATCCTCATCGCGGCGGTGTGGATCCTGGTGCTGCTGTCGGGCGGTGGCTTCGCCCTGGACCGTGTGCTGTCTTCCGCGATCACGCGTAATTTCGACGACCAGCTCGAATACGTCCTGACCGCGCTGATCGTGTCCGCCGAGATCGGACCGGACGGCGAGGTCGTGTTCAATCGCGAGCCGGCGGACCAACGCTTTCTCGAACCCTATTCCGGCCTCTACTGGCAGGTCAGCGCCAAGGGTCGCGAAGCGTTCCCGTCGCGGTCACTGTGGGACAGGCGTCTCGCATACGGCTCGCCGCATTCCGATCGCGAAGTGCATGTCTACGACACCGCCCAGTTCCCGACGGAGAAATTGCGCTTGCTCGAACGCGACGTGAAGCTGCCCGGATCACCCGTGCGCTGGCGGTTCCAGGTCGCGCAAAGTCGCGAGGGACTGGACGCGCAGATCAACGCCTTGCGGAAAACACTGGTCCGCAGCTTCGCTTTGCTCGGGCTGGGATTGCTCGTTATGGCCGCGCTCCAGACGTTTTACGGACTGTGGCCGCTGCGCAAGGTTCGCGAGGAGATTGCGCGGATGCGGTCGGGCAAGTCCCGCCAGATCGAACGCCCGATGCCGATCGAGGTCGCCCCAATGGTGGAGGAGCTTAACGGCCTGATCGCGCACAACGAACGTCAGGCGGAGGAAGCACGACGGCATGCGGGCAATCTGGCGCATGCGTTGAAGACCCCGCTGACCGTCATCATGAACGCCGCGACCGCGGAGGCCGACGACCTTGGCGAAACGGTGGTGCGCGAAGCGCGGACGATGCGCCGGCAAGTCGATCACCACCTCGCCCGCGCCCGCGCCGTCGGCCGTCGCGGATCGGCGCATAGCCGCGCGGATGTCTGGCCGAGCCTGGAATCGGTCGAGCGCGCGGTGGCGCGTCTTTACCGTCACGTCCGGATCGACACCGACGGACCGAAAGATTTGCAGGTCCATGTCGAGCGGCAGGATCTGGACGAAATGCTCGGCAACCTGATCGAGAATGCAGCCAAATATGGGGGCGGCAGCGTCTTCGTGACGGTCGGGCAGCATTCCGGCTTCGTCGAATTCCTGATCGAGGATGACGGCATGGGCATTCCGGAGGAACAGCGCGTCCGCATCTTCGATCGCGGCGTGCGGCTGGACACGGGCAAACCGGGCACCGGGCTAGGCATGGCGATCGTCCGCGACGTCGCCGAGATCTACGAGGGTACGGTGTCGCTGGAAGAGAGCGAGGATCTGGGCGGGCTGCTCGTCAGGCTGAGACTACCTGCGGCAAACTGATCCTCCCCGGCACGGGGAGGTAGCATGCGCAGCATGACGGGGGGGCGTCCCTCAAGCTAATCGCTCGCGGAAAGGCCCCTCCACCATTCGCGTGAAGAACGCGAATGGTCCCCCTCCCCGTGCCGGGGAGGAACTACGCCGCGACCTTCAGTTCCGCCATCGCATCCGCCGTAATCGTGAGGCTGCGCTTGCGGGCCTCGTGATCGTAGATCGAAGTCGCGATCATCAGTTCATCCACACCGGTACGCGTGACGAACTCGGCGATACCGCGTGCGACCTTGGCCGGACCACCTACCGCAGAACATTGCAGCACGTGGTCGAGGATCGACTGTCCCTGCACACCCAGCGTATCGCGATAGCCCGCGACTGGCGGCTTCAGCTTGCCCGGATTGCCGGTGCGCAGCGCGACGAACGCCTGTTGCTGCGAACTGGCGAGCAACTCCGCTTCCTCATCCGTATCGGCGGCGAACACGTTGAAACCGGCCATCAGATACGGGCGCTCCAGCACGGCCGATGGGCGGAAATCGCGGCGGTAGATCGCGATCGCCGAGGCCAGCGCATCCGGCGCGAAGTGCGACGCAAAGGCATAGGGCAGGCCCAGCGCGGCGGCGAGTTGCGCACCGAACGTGCTGGATCCGAGGATCCAGAGGTCAACCTTCGCCCCCGCACCGGGCGTCGCGGTGATGCCGGTCTGGCCGTCGTCGGCGAACAGGCTTTGAAGTTCCAGCACATCCTGCGGGAACGCGTTGGCATCGCTTTGCAGGTTGCGGCGCATGGCGTGCGCGACGCGCTGGTCCGATCCCGGCGCGCGCCCCAGCCCCAGATCGATCCGCCCCGGAAACAGCGCATCCAGCGTACCGAATTGTTCGGCAATCGCGAGCGGCGCATGATTCGGCAGCATGATGCCGCCCGCCCCGATCCGGATCGTGCTCGTTGCCGCCGCGACATGCCCCAGCACGACGGATGTCGCCGCGCTGGCGATGCCCGCCATGCCGTGATGCTCCGCGGTCCAGTAGCGGTTGAAGCCCACGCTTTCGGCATGCCGCGCAAGATCGGCTGCATTCGCAAGCGCCTGGGAAACGGAACCGCCCTCGATGACGGGGACGAGGTCGAGCAGGGAAAAAGCTGTCATGCCAGCCATGTGGGTATCCCCCACCGGCAATTCTATACCGATCCAGACAAAACTTGACATTTTGCAGCGCAGCATTCATATGGCCGCTATCGAGGCGTCATGCAGCGTGATTGGATCCAAGGATCCGGCTCCGCCTCGGTCGTTTGCTAACGGGCTTCCCATTTCACGCGGGGTGTCATTCTCCCCCCGCCATTCGTGCGCCTGCAAGGGCGGGCGTTCGATGGCCATCAGGCTATTATATACCATGAATTTCGCACAACTCGGCTTGGCCGAACCTTTGGTCCGCGCGCTCGAAGCGAAGGGCTATACCACCCCCACCCCGATCCAGCAGCAGTCGATCCCGACGCTGTTGCAGGGCCGCGACCTGCTCGGCATCGCGCAGACCGGCACCGGCAAGACCGCGGCCTTCGTGCTGCCGTCAATCCAGCGCATGGTGGAGGCGCCGAAGCAGATCCATCCGACGCATTGCCGCATGCTTGTCCTTGCGCCGACGCGCGAACTGGCCAGCCAGATCGCCGACAGCGCACGTGATTACGGCAAGTTCAGCAAGATGAGCGTCGCCACCGTGTTCGGCGGTACGAGCATCAACAAGAACCGTCAGGACATGAGCCGCGGCGTCGACATCCTGGTCGCCACGCCGGGTCGCTTGCTCGACTTGATCGAACAGCGCTTCGTCAGCCTCGCGATGCTGGAAATCCTCGTCCTCGACGAAGCCGACCAGATGCTCGACCTCGGCTTCATCCACGCGCTGCGCAAGATCGTCCGCATGTTGCCGAAGCAGCGCCAGACCTTGTTCTTCTCCGCGACGATGCCGAACGCGATCCGCGAACTGGCCGACCAGTTCCTGAAGGATCCGGCAACCGTGAAGGTCGCGCCGGTATCCACCACGGCGGAGCGCGTCGAGCAGTTCGCGACGCATGTGAACCAGGGCGAGAAGCAGGCGCTGCTGACGATCCACCTGCGCAACCCGGAAATCGAGCGTTGCCTGGTCTTCACGCGCACCAAGCACGGTGCCGACCGCGTCGTGAAGTTGCTGGGTCATGCCGGCATCGCCGCCAACGCGATCCACGGCAACAAGAGCCAGCCGCAGCGCGAACGTGCGCTGGGCGAGTTCAAGTCGGGCAAGGTCAAGGTCTTGATCGCGACCGACATTGCCGCACGCGGCATCGACGTCTCGGGCGTCAGCCACGTGTTCAACTTCGAACTGCCGAACGTTCCGGAACAGTATGTCCACCGCATCGGCCGCACCGCGCGTGCGGGCGCATCGGGCGTGGCGATCAGCTTCGTGGCGGATGACGAGAAGAGCTACCTGCGCGACATCGAGAAGCTGACGCGCGTCAAGCCGACGATGATGCCGCTGCCGGAAGGCTTCACCGCCGAAGCCGCGAAGATCAAGGCCAACCGTCCGGCCGGCAGCGACGATGATCGCCGCCGCGACGATTCGGGCCGTCACCGTGCGCCGCCCAAGGCGACGCATTCGGCGCGTCCGACCGGCCAGCGTGCCGACGGTGCCGCGCGTCCGGCGGGTCATTCCGAAGGCCGTGGCGGCGACAATCGCGGTGCCCGTCCCGCGGGTGCAGGTCGTCCCGGCGGTCAGGGTCGTCCGGGTGGCCAGGGTCGCCCCGGCGGCAACGGCCCGCGTCGCCAGGGTGCCGGCGGCGGTGGCGGCGGTGACCGTCGTTCGCCAGCCGCTGGCTGATACCGATCCTCCCCGGCACGGGGAGGTGGCAGCCTCAGGCTGACGGAGGGGGCCATCCACGGGCGGATCGCTGCTGGTGGAGAACCCCCTTCAATCCTCCGGGGATCAGGCTCGGATCGTAAGCCATTCCTCATCGGGAGCCCGCTCGCTGCGCACGCGGTTGGCGGGCTCTTCCGTATCTTCATACCCGATCGCCATGCCGCAGAAGAGCATCCGCTCGCGGGGCGTGCCCAGGAACGACGTTATGGTATCGGGATACATCGCCCAGCATTCCTGCGCGCAGGTGGCGAGCCCCGCCTCGACCGCCAACAGCATCACGTTTTGCAGGTACATGCCCAGATCGGCCCATTGCGGTGGCCCCATCTGGCGGTCGACCGTGCAGAACAAGGCCGCAGGCGCACCGAAGAACTGGAAGTTGCGCGCGAACCACGACATCCGCCCCGCTTTGTCTTCACGTGGAATGCCGATCTCGCGGTACATCGCCTCTCCGATCGCGAAGCGGCGGTCGCGATAGGGGCCGGTCAGCTTGTCGGGATAGATCGCATAGGCCGGTTCTTCCTTCTGGCCGGACGCCAGCTTCGCCATCATCTTCGCCTTCAGATCGACGAGTGGCTGCCCGACGATCACGTCGATGTGCCAGGGCTGCAGATTGCCCCCGGTCGCGGCGCGCCCGGCCTTGCGAACGATCATTTCAAGCACCGCACGATCGACCGGGCGATCCAGATATCCCCGCACCGATCGCCTTGCCGCTACGGCTTCGCTGACATTCACTGACCCGCTCCCATGGTTGCATAACCGACACTTGCCGAGTGCGGCGCTTTGGGCAAGAGAGGTTGCAAAGAACAACTGATAGGAGAGTCGAGATGCCTGAAGCCTATATCGTCGAAGCGGTCCGCACGGCCGGTGGCAAGCGCGGTGGCAAGCTCGCCGGATGGCATCCCGCCGACATGGGCGGCGCAGTTCTCGACGCGGTGATCGATCGCACGGGGATCGATCCGGCGGCGGTCGAGGACGTCATCATGGGCTGCGTCAGCCAAGGCGGCGAACAGGGTTTCCAGATTGGCCGCGGCTCCGTGCTTGCGTCCAAGCTACCGGAAAGCGTTCCGGCCGTATCGATCGACCGGCAGTGCGGATCGTCGCAACAGGCGATCCAGTTCGCGGCGCAGGCGATCATGTCCGGCACGCAGGATGTCGTGATCGCCAGTGGCGTCGAAAGCATGACGCGCGTGCCCATGGGCGCGACCGGGATGCTGTTCGCCAAGGCGGGCTTGGGCACGTCCAAGTCGCCGCGCCAGGAGGCGCGATATCCGGGCGTGCAGTTCAGCCAGTTCATGGGCGCGCAGATGATCGCCGACAAATACGGCTTCACGCGCGAACAGCTGGACGAATATGCGCTTGAATCGCACCGCCGTGCGGCGGCGGCGACCGAGCGCGGCGCCTTCAAGGATGAGATCGTCGGCCTTATGGTCGAAACGCCCGAGGGTGAGATCTGCCACGTGACGGACGAGGGCATCCGCTTCGACGCGACGTTCGAGGGCATCCACGCGGTCAAGCTGTTGCAGGAAGGCGGCGTGATCTCGGCCGCGAATGCCAGCCAGATCTGCGACGGGGCGAGCGCGGTGATGGTCGTCAGCGAACGCGCGCTGAAGGAACATGGGCTGACGCCTTTGGCCCGCATCCACAACCTGACGGTGACCGGCGGCGACCCCGTCGTGATGCTGGAGGAACCGCTGTTCGCGACCGACAAGGCGCTGAAGCGTGCCGGCATGAAGATCGAGGATATCGACCTGTACGAAGTGAACGAGGCGTTCGCGCCGGTGCCGCTCGCATGGCTGAAGCATGTCGGCGGCGATCCGGCGAAGCTGAACGTCAATGGCGGCGCGATCGCGTTGGGGCATCCGCTGGGCGCGTCGGGCACGAAGCTGATGGCGACGTTGGTACATGCGCTGCACAAGACCGGCGGGCGCTACGGCCTGCAGACGATGTGCGAAGGCGGCGGGATCGCCAACGTGACGATCGTCGAGCGGCTTTAATTGCGGGGAAGGCCGTCACCCCGGAACGGATCCGGGGTGACGCACTAAGGGGATACGATAATGAACATCGACAACACCATTTCCGCAGTCGTTACGGGCGGGTCTTCCGGGCTGGGCGAAGCGACGGCTCGCGCGCTCGCGGCCAGAGGCGTTAAGGTCGCGATCTTCGATCTTCAGGCGGATAAGGGCGAGGCGGTCGCCGCGGATATCGGCGGCGTGTTCTGCGAAGTGAACGTCACGTCGGATGAATCCGTCGATGCGGGCTTTGCCAAGGCACGCGCGGCACATGGTCAGGAATCGGTCCTGGTCTGCTGCGCTGGCACCGGCAACGCGATGAAGACCGCCAGCCGGTCGAAGGAAGACGGCAGCATCAAGCATTTCAGCCTGGAAGCCTTTAACTGGCTCATCCAGATCAATTTGGTTGGCACGTTCCGCTGCGTAGCGAAATCCGCCGCGGGCATGCTGACGCTGGAGCCGGGCGAGGATGGCGAACGCGGTGCGATCGTGATGACCGCATCCGTCGCCGCCGAAGATGGCCAGATGGGCCAGGCCGCGTACAGCGCGTCCAAGGGCGGCGTCGTGGGCATGACCCTGCCGATCGCCCGCGACCTGATGAGCGAAGGCATTCGTATCAACACGATCCTGCCGGGCATCTTCAACACCCCGCTGATGCAGGGTGCGCCGCAGGCGGTGAAGGACAATCTGGCCGCCAGCGTCCCCTTCCCCAAGCGCTTGGGCAACGCCGCCGAATATGCCAATCTCGCGCTGACCATGCTGGAAAACAGCTATTTCAACGGTGAGGACGTGCGTCTGGACGGTGCGATCCGCATGGCTCCGCGTTGACGCGCGGTGCGGCGATTGGCACGCTGTCGATCGCCGCGCGCAGACGCGGGCCCTAAGGAGAGACAATGCCACGACCCGAAGCCTGGCGGCTCGACCCCGCATCCTATCCGCACCATGACGTGATCCAGACGCGTTTCCAGGATCTGGACGTGCTGGGCCATATCAACAACGTCGCGATGGCGGGCCTGTTCGAAAGCGCACGCGTCCGCTTCAACCGCGCGATGGCACTGAGCGGGTGGCACGGCCACCGCTGGCTGGTCGCGAACATCACGCTCAACTATCTGGCAGAAGGGCACTTCCCCGGCGACGTCGAAATCTCGACCGGCATCAGCGATATCGGAACGCGCAGCTGGCAGATCCTTGCCGCGGCATTCCAGGACGGCGACTGCATCGCGACGTGCGACGCGGTACTGGTGATGAGCGGCGGCGGCGGCGCGACCGCCCTGCCCGAAGACTTCCGCGCGGGGCTGGAAAGACACAGGGTCACGCGACCGGGGTGACAGCCGTACACCGGACGAGCTCACGGCGAACCCGTGCTGGCCGGCGTATGTCACCCCGCTTTCAGATCGGACGCTACCCCCTCACTCCATCTCCAGGATCACCGCGTCAACCGCGAGACTGTCGCCGGTCTTCGCGTTGACCGACTTCACGACGCCCGCTTTCTCCGCGCGCAGGATATTCTCCATCTTCATCGCCTCCACCACGGCGAGCGCCTGCCCCGCCTCGACCTTGTCGCCGACACCCACGTCCAGCCGCATCAGCAGGCCGGGCATCGGGCACAGCAGGAACTTCGACAGATCGGGCGGGATCTTCTCGATTAGATGCTGTGCATAAGGCGCGACGTGCGCGGGGAGTACGCGCGCCTGATGCGATGCGCCGCGCGCCGTCAGCTTGAAGCCGCCGCGCGTTCTCGCGATGCGGACGATCAGTTCCTCGTCGCCGATCTGCGCCGCGACGACGCGGTCGCCGGGCGTATATTCCAGCGCGATGTCGATCTCCTCCCCGTCCACAGTCACGCCGTCGGTCGAGATCGATACGGCATGTTCGGCATCGCCGATCTTCACTGCCCAGTCGGATGGCGGGCGCAGGCGCTTGCCGAGTTGCCCGTCGATCCGGCGCGCGCGATCCGCCTCCGCCGTCGCGGCAAAGGCGGCAATCGCGGCGAAATTGCGGATCAGCGATGCGTCGGCGGGCGCACCGTGGAAACCGTCCGGATATTCCTCCGCGATGAAACCCGTCGTGATGTTGCCCGAGCGGAAGCGCGGGTGCTGCATCAGCGCCGATACGAAATCGATATTGTTGCCCGGGCCGTCGATCTCGAACGCGTCGAGCGCGGCGATCTGTTCGTCGATCGCTTCCTCGCGCGTCGGTGCCCAGGTGATCAGCTTGGCGATCATCGGGTCGTAGAACATGCTGACCTCGCCGCCCTCGCGCACGCCGTCATCGACGCGGACATAGGGCTTTAGCTCCCCTCCCGCTTGCGGGAGGGGCTGGGGGAGGGAAGTTCCGGAGAGATCGCTCGCGGCAATGCCCTCCCCTAACCCCTCCCGAAGACGGGAGGGGGATTTGTAGGGCGTCTCGACGCTGGCGGGCGGATCGTAGCGTACCAGACGCCCGATGCTCGGCAGGAATCCGCGATACGGATCTTCGGCATAGACGCGGTTCTCGATCGCCCAGCCGCTCAGCGTCACGTCGTCCTGCGTGAAGCCCAGATGCTCGCCATAAGCGACGCGGATCATCAATTCGACCAGATCGAGGCCGGTGATCGCCTCCGTCACGGGATGTTCGACCTGCAGGCGGGTGTTCATTTCGAGGAAGTAGAACCCCTCCCCGCTCGTGTCCGCGCCCGACACGATCAGTTCGACCGTACCGGCGGAATAATAGCCCACAGCGCGCGCCAGCGCGACCGCCTGCTCGCCCATCTTGCGGCGCATGTCGGGCGTGACGAAGGGCGAGGGCGCTTCCTCGACCACCTTCTGGTGGCGGCGCTGGATCGAGCATTCGCGTTCGCCGAGATAGACGATGTTGCCGTGCTGATCGCCCATCACCTGGATCTCGATGTGGCGCGGGCTTTCGATGAACTTCTCGATGAAGACGCGGTCGTCGCCGAACGACGCCAGCCCCTCGCGCTTGGTCGCCTCGAACCCCTCGCGCACGTCCTGCTCGCTATAGGCGAGGCGCATACCCTTGCCGCCGCCGCCCGCGCTGGCCTTCATCATCACCGGATAGCCGATATCGGTCGCGATCCGCACCGCTTCCTCGGTATCCGCGATCTCGCCGAGGAAACCGGGGACGACGTTGACGCCTGCCGCCTTGGCGAGTTTCTTGGATTCGATCTTGTCGCCCATCGCGGCGATGGCTTTGGGCGGCGGGCCGACGAAGGCGATCCCGGCTTCGGCACAGGCCTTCGCGAAACTCTCACGCTCCGACAGGAAGCCATAGCCCGGATGGATGCAGTCCGCTCCGGTCTCACGTGCGGCGAGCAGGATCAGGTCGGCGAGCAGATAGCTTTCGCCCGCTGGCGGTGGGCCGAGCCGCACCGCCTCGTCCGCCATCAGCACATGCGGGCTGCGCGCATCCGCGTCCGAATAGACCGCGACGGTGGCGATCCCCATCTTCTTGGCAGTGCGCATGACGCGGCATGCGATCTCGCCACGGTTGGCGACCAGAATTTTCTTGAACATCTTTACCTCAAATAGCGCACGACGCCGGAAACCCGTCGCCGGAGAAGTTCGGTCCGCTGGCGCGTCAGCGTGATCGAGCATTCAGAACCCAGTTCGCCGTAAGCTGTCCCGCCCGCTGCTTGACTTGCGACCATGCTGCATTCTGCAGCGCGATAACGAAGCCACGCGCGTTGGGACTCCAGTAGGCCCTGTGCGAGATCGGGCTTGTTTGCATTTTCGCGCCTGTTTTCGCGGTCTTCGCCGCGTAAAGCGGCTAAGGTGATAGGCCATTGTTGCGCCATCTCAGAATCTGCGAGCTGGTCCACGCGCCCCAAGCACTGGCGATAATCCAATCCGGAACGACGTGCAGCGGCGTGACAATCCGAAACCGCTGCCAGTGCGATCAATAATGCGATCACTCCGCCGCGACCCGCATCGGTTCCGCACCCGTCATCGCGCGCAGGCCGAGCTTCGCCATCAGCGCGGCGTCCGCGCTGTCGCCGGCATTTCCGGCGGTCAGCAGCTTGTCGCCGGTGAAGATCGAGTTCGCGCCGGCCATGAAGCACAGCGCTTGCGTCGCCTCCGACATGCTCTCGCGCCCGGCCGACAGGCGGACCATACTGAGCGGCATCGTGATGCGGGCGACGGCGACGGTGCGGACGAATTCGATATCGTCGATCTTGGCGAGCGGCGTATCGGCGAGCATGTCGCCCAGCACCGTTCCGCGGACCGGCACCAGCGCGTTGACCGGCACGCTTTCCGGATGGCGCGGCAGGGTGGCGAGTGCGTGGACGAAGCCGACCCTGTCCTCGCGCGTCTCGCCCATGCCGACGATGCCGCCGCAACAGACATTGATACCCGCCTCGCGCACATGCTCCAGCGTGTCGAGCCGCTCGGCGAAGGTGCGCGTGGTGATGACCTGATCGTAGCGTTCGGGCGAGGTATCGATATTGTGGTTGTAGTAATCGAGCCCCGCATCGGCGAGCATCGCGGCCTGTGACGGCGTTAGCATGCCGAGCGTCATGCAGGTTTCCATGCCCATCTGGCGCACGCCCTTCACCATCTCGACGATCGCGGGCATGTCGCGATCCTTGGGGTTGCGCCATGCGGCGCCCATGCAGAACCGCTGCGATCCGTTATCCTTCGCCTGCGCCGCCATCTGCAGCACGGCGCGCGGGTCCATCAGCTTGGTCGCCTTGACCCCGCTATCGGCGGACTTGGACTGCGAGCAATATCCGCAATCCTCCGGGCAGCCGCCGGTCTTGATCGACAGCAGGGTACACAATTGCACCTGCCCCGCGGCGTGATGGCGGCGGTGCACGGTCTGCGCCTCGTACATCAGGTCGTCGAACGGCAGGTCGAACAAAGCGGCGATCTGCGCGCGGGTCCAGTCGGTCCTGACAAGCCCCTCCACTTCAGGGGAGGGGCTTTTCGCGGCAGTCAGCATATCACTCAACGCGTCCACTCCAGCTTGCGCAATTGCACCGTTCGCTCGTCCGTCAGGCGTGTCCGGCACTGGGCGGCGGCCATGTTCTGCATCGATCCGCCGGCGAATTCGCCGCCCTCGATCACGCATTGCGCGTCGCGGAACTTGAGCCAAGCACGCTGGCTGGCGAGCGTCGCGGCGGCATAGCCGAACCCGCCGCCGCGCGACCGGTCGGCGGCGTCGCGCCGCTTCATCGCAGCATAGGTGGCGGTCCATTGGCGAGTCATGGCGGCGTCGGCACGCTTGAAGGCCGAACCCGCCGTGGCGTTCATCTGCGCCTGCGTCTGTGCGATCGCTGGCGGGGAAAGCAGGGCGGCAACAAGCAGCGCCGCACCGGATCGGAACATCATTCTGCGGCTTCCTCGATCGGGGGGCATGTTGTGGCCGAGCAGCTTTAGCACTTCGCCCGCCGCGCTCACCAGGTTCGTGCCGGGGCCGAAGATGCCCTGCACCCCGGCATCGCGCAGGAACTGATAGTCCTGCGCCGGGATCACGCCGCCCGCAATCACCTTGATGTCGCCGCGCCCGGCATCCTTCAGATGCCCGATCAGTTCGGGGATCAACGTCTTGTGCCCGGCCGCGAGGCTGGACGCGCCGACCACGTCGACGTCGCTTTGGATCGCGAGGTCGGCGGCTTCCTTCGGCGTCTGGAACAGCGGGCCGGGCACGACGTCAAACCCGAGGTCGCCGAACGCCGAGGAGACGAGGTTCGCGCCGCGATCATGCCCGTCCTGACCCATCTTCGCGACGAGCATCCGGGGTTTGCGCCCCATCCGCCGCTCGATCGAGACGACGCCCTGCTTCAGGCCCAGCCAGTTCGCATCGAATTCATGTGCGCCGCCATAGATGCCGGACACCGGCGTCGGGACGGTGTCGTAGCGGCCGAACACGTCCTCCATCGCCTGCGATATCTCACCCAGCGTCGCGCGCTGGCGGGCGCATTCCACCGCCAGTTCCAGCACGTTGGCGGTGCCGCGCGCGCCCTCGCGCAGGGCATCCAGCGCGGCCTGGCATTTCGCCTCGTCGCGGCCTGCCTTGCTCGTCTTGATGCGCGCGATCTGCGCCTCGCGCACGGCGACGTTATCGACGTCGAGGATGTCGATCGCATCTTCCTGTGCGAGGCGGTATTTGTTGACGCCGACGATGACGTCCTCGCCCTTGTCGACACGCGCCGCACGACCGGCGCTGGCTTCCTCGATCATCGCCTTGGGCCAGCCCGCTGCGACCGCCTTGGCCATGCCGCCCTCGCGTTCGACCCGCTCGATGATCTCCCACGCGCCATCGACCAGCTGCTGCGTCAGGCTTTCGATATAATAGCTGCCGCCCAGCGGATCGACGACCTTCGTCATCCCCGTTTCTTCCTGGATGACGATCTGCGTGTTGCGCGCGATGCGGGCGGAGAAATCGGTCGGCAGCGCGATCGCTTCGTCCAGCGCGTTGGTGTGGAGCGACTGCGTGCCGCCCAGCATCGCCGCCATCGCCTCGATCGTCGTGCGCATGACGTTGTTGTACGGATCCTGCTCGGTCAGCGAGACGCCGCTGGTCTGGCAATGCGTGCGCAGCATCTTGCTCCGCTCGTCTTTCGCGCCGAGGTTCGTCATCACGCGGTGCCACAGGACGCGCGCGGCGCGCAGCTTCGCGATCTCCATGAAGAAGTTCATGCCGATCGCGAAGAAGAAGGACAGGCGCCCGGCGAACTTGTCGATGTCGAGACCGCTGGCCACGCCGTATTTCACATATTCCCGGCCGTCGGCAATCGTGAAGGCGAGTTCGTGCAGCTGCGTCGCGCCGGCTTCCTGCATGTGATAGCCGCTGATCGAGATGCTGTTGAACTTCGGCATCTCGCGCGAGGTATATCCGAAGATGTCCGAGATGATCCGCATGCTCGGTTCGGGTGGGTAGATATACGTGTTGCGGACCATGAACTCCTTGAGGATGTCGTTCTGGATCGTCCCGTCGAGCTGCGCACGCGGCACGCCCTGTTCCTCGCCCGCGACGATGAAGAAGGCGAGGATCGGGATCACCGCGCCGTTCATCGTCATGCTGACCGACATCTGGTCGAGCGGAATGCCGTCGAACAGGATCTTCATGTCGTCGATCGTGTCGATCGCGACGCCCGCCTTGCCGACATCGCCCGTCACGCGCGGATGATCGCTGTCATATCCGCGGTGCGTGGCGAGATCGAAGGCGACCGACAGGCCCTTCTGACCCGCCGCGAGGTTGCGCTTGTAGAAGGCGTTGGAGGCCTCGGCAGTCGAGAAGCCGGCATATTGCCGGATCGTCCACGGGCGCCCGGCATACATGGATGCGCGCACGCCGCGCGTGAACGGCGCGAAACCGGGCAGGCCGGGATCGATATCGGCGACATCGTCCGCGGTGTAGAGCGGCTTGACCACGATCCCTTCCGGCGTGTGCCAGTCGAGATCCTTGCCCTTCACCTCCTTCGCGGCGGCTGCGGACCATTGGTCGATCGTCGGCTTGTCTGCCATGTCAGGCCCCGGTGAAGGTCGGCTTGCGCTTCTGGATGAAGGACAGGCCGCCCTCCATCGAATCCGACGTTCGGCGTGCCGCGCGCTGGTTTTCCGCCTCGCGCAGCATCGCGCCGGCATAGTCGGTTTCCAGCGCATGGGCGAGGCCGCGCTTCAGCAAGCCGTACGAAACGGTCGGTCCGGCCGCGAGCCGTTCCGCCAGCGCAAACGCTTCCGAATCCAGAGCATCGTCGGCTACGACCTTGTGGATCATGCCCCAATCGAGCGCCTTGGCCGCCGGGACCTTCTCACCCAACATCATCATCTCCGTCGCACGTGCCTTGCCGATCAACCGCGGCAACATCCAACTGGCCCCGCCATCGGGCACGAGGCCGATATTGACGAACGCCTGCAGGAAATAGCCCGTGTCGCTCGCCACGCAGAAATCGGCGGCCAGCGCGAGGCTGCAGCCGATCCCCGCCGCCGGACCGCGGACCGCGCTGACCACCGGCACGGGCAGGTCGGCGAACGCCGCCATCGTCGTGTTGTAGTTGCGGGTCAGCGCCTCGTACGTGGCCTGCGCCGGATCCTCGGCGGCGAAACTGCCGCCCGCGACATCGGCCCCCGAGCAGAAGGCACGCCTTGCGCCGGTCACCAGTACGGCGCGCGCGCCATCCAGATCGGCGATCGCATCGCGCAGTTCGTCGAACAGCTGCGGCGGCGCGGCGTTCAGCCGTTCGGGGCGGTTGAGCGTCAGCACCAGCACGGCACCGCGCCGCTCGCTCAGGATCATTTCGTAGGCCATATCAATGATCCTCTTTCGGGGTTTCCATAAGTTCTACGAGCATGCCGCCGAAGTCGCGCGGGTGGACGAAGACGATCGGCGTGCCGTGCGCGCCGATCCGGGGCGCGCCCAGGATGGTGGCGCCGTTCGCGGTCATTTCCGCCACCGCCTGGTCGATATCGGGGACTTCGAAGCAGACGTGATGCTGGCCGCCCGCCGGGTCCTTTCTAAGGAAGCCGGCGATCGGCGAGCTTTCGTCATACGGCTCGATCAGTTCGATCTGCGTGTTCGGCGCGTCGATGAAGCAGACCTTCACCCCCTGCGCGGGCAGATCGAACGGCGTCCCGATCACGTCCGCGCCGAGCAAGGTACGATAAGTCTCGATCGACTTCTCGATCGAAGGCGTCGCGACGCCGACATGATTGAGCCGCCCGAGCTTCATTTCTTGGCAGCTGCCACGGGTGGCGGCACCTGGCCCAGCGTGTAACCGCAGGCGGACAGGACCTGACGGATCGGGGCATCCGTCTTCGGCGCGTCGAACGTGGCCATGAACGCAAAGTTGGACGCGGTCGTCGTTTCGACCTGCACCGCTTTCGCCTTGGACAGGAACATCGTCAACGCGGTGACGGCAGGTGCATCGGCATTGTAGGCGACGCGGCCCTGAAACTGCCAGTCATAGGCGATGGCCGGGCCGTTATCGAACCGCAGACCGACCGATTTCGGCGCATAGGCCCCGTCGGCGGCAGGCTCCTGCAATTGCTGGCGCGACACGAACTGGACCGAGACGACCGCCTCCGCGCCTTTGTCGCACTTGACCGTCAGGCGCGACGAGCCGTCGCGTGCGATGACCGACGTGGACACCGACATGGTGCCGTTGGGGTTCGTTTTGTCGCGGACTTCCCACGCGGCAGGAGCCGGGGCAGCGGACGCGGGGGCAGCGGGCGCAGGGGCCGGTGCAGGCGCGGCGGCTTGAAGCAGGAGCAGGAGAAGCATCACGGATTCCTCATCTCGAAACGATTGGACCAGCGAGGGATAGCGCGATTCCGTCGGACTTGGCGAGCAAAGTCATACCCGCATCACAGCGGGATGTTGTCATGCTTCTTCCACGGGTTTTCCAACGCCTTGCCGCGCAGCTTGCGCAAGCCGAGCGCGATGCGGCGGCGGGTCGAGTGCGGCTGAATCACCTCGTCGATAAACCCCTTCGACGCGGCGACGAACGGATTGGCGAAGCGTGCCTCATATTGCGCGGTCTGTTCGGCGATCTCGTCCGGCGTACGCCCCCGGAAGATGATCTCGACCGCGCCCTTCGCGCCCATCACCGCGATTTCGGCAGTGGGCCAGGCATAATTGAGGTCGCCGCGCAGATGCTTGGAGGCCATCACGTCATATGCGCCGCCATACGCCTTGCGCGTGATGACGGTGATCTTCGGCACGGTCGCCTCGGCATAAGCGAACAGCAATTTCGCGCCGTGCTTGATGATGCCGTTCAGTTCCTGCGACGTACCCGGCAGGAAGCCCGGCACGTCCACGAAGGTGACGATCGGGATGTCGAACGCATCGCAGAAGCGGACGAAGCGCGCGGCCTTCTTGGACGAATTGATGTCGAGGCACCCGGCGAGCACCATCGGCTGATTGGCGACGAAGCCGACCGTCCGCCCCTCGATCCGGCCGAACCCGACGATGATATTCGCCGCATGCGTCGGCTGCACCTCGAAGAAATCGCCTTCGTCGACCGTTTTGCGGATCAGTTCGTGCATGTCGTACGGCTGGTTCGCGCTGGCCGGGACCAACGTGTCCAGGCTGTCCTCGATCCGGTCCCACGGATCGGACGAGGGACGTTCCGGCACCGCTTCGCGGTTCGACAAGGGAAGGAAGTCCACGAAGTCGCGGGCCGCGAGCAGCGCCTCGATATCGTTTTCGAAGGCCACATCAGCGACCCCCGACTTCGTGGTATGCGTCACCGCTCCACCCAAATCCTCCTGCGTGACGATCTCGTTGGTAACGGTCTTCACTACATCGGGTCCGGTGACGAACATGTATGAGCTATCCTTCACCATGAAGATGAAGTCGGTCATGGCGGGGGAATAGACGGCACCCCCGGCGCATGGTCCCATGATGAGGGAAATCTGCGGCACGACGCCGCTGGCCAGCACGTTGCGCTGGAACACTTCCGCGTAACCGCCGAGCGATGCGACGCCTTCCTGGATGCGCGCACCGCCGGAATCGTTGAGGCCGATCACGGGCGCGCCGACCTTCAGCGCCATGTCCATGATCTTGCAGATCTTCTGCGCGTGCCGTTCGGACAGCGAGCCGCCGAACACGGTGAAATCCTGGCTGAAGACGAAGACGAGACGGCCGTTGATCGTGCCCGAACCGGTGACGACGCCGTCGCCCGGGACGATCTGGTCCTGCATGCCGAAATCGACGCAATTATGCTCGACATACATATCGAGTTCCTCGAACGAGCCGTGATCGAGCAGCACGTCGAGCCGTTCGCGTGCGGTCAGCTTGCCCTTGGCATGCTGTGCCGCGATCCGCTTCGTTCCCCCACCCAGCCGTGCAGCTTCACGCTTGCGTTCCAGTTCGGCGAGGGTCGAGGACATCGGCAGGCTCCGTCTTTACGAGGCGGCACTTCTTCCCGCCAACGCGGACAAATGCAAATGTGAATTTGCGAAGTTGCGAAGCATCGGGTTGCGAAGTACCGCTCGGTTCTCGCCCCGCGAAAGGTTCGATTATTGCCCCGCCCTGCCCGCGTTTTCGCCGGAGAACAGTTGCGCAGCCTGCGCGCATCGGCTGGCCTCAATCAGGCGGCGATGGCCGCGCGACTGGGCGTGTCGGTGAGTTATCTGTCGCAACTGGAAAGCGGTGCGCGGCCGCTGACGCCGAGCGTGACTGCGGCGCTCCGTCGGCATCATCCACTCGCGCTGGCGGGAATCGAGGATGCAGCACCCGCTTTGCGGCTGTCGGCGCTCGCCAATGCGCTGGCCGATCCATTGCTGCCGGCCGCCCCGCCGCCCGATGCGATCGCGCGGCTGGCGGAGGAACGGCCGGAAATCGCGGACCGCTTCATCGCGCTGCACGGGGCGATGCGCGCGGCGGAGGAACGGTTGCAGAAGGTCGAGGAATCGCTGGCGGCGGGGACGGCGGGCGCCGGCCATGGGAAGCGGTGCGCGACTGGTTTCACCTGGGCGGCAATTACGTCGATGCGCTGGACCGGGCGGCGGAGGCGCTGGCTGCGACCCTGTCGCTCGATCCGCAGGGGAACCGCGATGCTGTGTGGGCACCGGCGATGGCGGGGGCGCAGATGCGGCTGGTCGCCGCGCTTCGCGATGCCGGGATCGCGGTGGCGACCGACGTACGGGAAGGCGCGCTGGCATCGTTCGACGGAACCACGCTGACGCTGGGTGCGATGCTGCCGGAGGAGAGCCGCACGTTCCTGCTCGCGCACCGGCTGACCGCGACGCTGTTTGCCGGGCGGATCGAGGAGATCGTGGCGGATGCGCCGCTGCCGAACGAGGCGGCGCGCAACCTGCTGCGGATCGGGCTGGCCAATTATGCGGCCGGGGCGCTGATGATGCCCTATACCGCATTCCGTCGCGCGGCGCGGGAGATGCGGCATGATATCGACCGGTTGTGCCGCAGGTTCGGCGTCAGTTTCGAACAGGCGTGCCACCGCCTGTCGACGTTGCAGCGTCCGGGCGCGGAGGGCATCCCCTTCTATTTCTGCCGCGTCGACATGGCGGGAAACATCACCAAGCGGCACAGCGCGACGCGGTTCCAGTTCGCGCGGTTCGGCGGGGCATGCCCGTTATGGATCGTGCACGAAGCGGTCGCGATCCCCGACCGGATCGTCGTCCAGCATGCGGAGACACCGGACGGCGTGCGTTACGTCTCGATGGCGAAGGGGCTGGTCAAGCCGAGCGGCAGCTTCACACGCACCCCGCGCCGTTATGCGGTGACGCTGGGATGCGAGGCCGAGCATGCCGCCGACTTCGTCTATGCCGATGCGCTAGACCGGTCGGCACCCGCGACGCCGATCGGGATATCCTGTCGCCTGTGCCCACGCGACGATTGCGACCAGCGGGCATTTCCGCCCGCGGATCGGGGGATCGCGGTCGACCCGGCGGCACGCGGCATCGTGCCGTACCGGGTGGTGTGAACGCTATCGGTGTGAACGGGGCGGGTTTTATCCCGCCCCGTCCGCCACTTACCAGATGTGCACGCGGTCCGCAGGCGCGAGGTACAGCTTGTCGCCGGGCTTCACGTTGAACGCCGTATACCAGGCATCGACGTTACGAACGATGCCGTTGACGCGGTAGAAAGGCGGCGAGTGCGGGTCGGTCAGCAGCCGCGCACGCGCCGCACCTTCACGCAGCTTCGACTGCCAAGCCTGCGCATAGGACAGGAAGAAGCGCTGGTCACCGGTCAGCCCGTCGATCGTCTTCGCCTTGCCGTGCGTCGCCTGATACTTCTGATAGGCGGCATAGGCGGTCTCGATCCCGCCGAGATCGCCGATATTCTCGCCCAAGGTCAGCCCACCCTTGATCCGCGTGCCGGGGATCGGTTCGTAGCCGTCATACTGCTTGCTGAGCGCAGCGGTCCGCTCGGTGAAAGCCTTGCGGGCTTCGGGCGTCCACCAATTCTCGAACTTGCCCGTGGGGCCGAACTGGCTGCCCTGATCGTCGAAGCCGTGGCCCATTTCGTGGCCGATGATCGCACCGATCGCACCGTAATTGACCGCCGCATCCGCCTTCGGATCGAAATACGGCGCTTGCAGGATCGCCGCCGGGAACGTGATCTGGTTGGCCAGCGGGTTGTAATAGGCGTTCACCGTCTGCGGCGTCATGTTCCACAGCGTGCGGTCGACCGGCTTCTTCAGACGATCGAGATCAAGCTGATGCTGGAATTCGGCCGAGCGCATCGTGTTGCCGACCGGATCGTTGCGATCGATCTTCAGCGCCGAATAATCGATATACTTGACCGGGTGGCCGATCCGCGGGTCGAACGCGGCAAGTTTCGCCAGCGCCTGTTCCTTGGTCTTCGGATCCATCCAGTTGTTGGCGGTGATCCGTTCCTTGTACGCGGCGCGCAGATTGGCGATCAGCTCGTTCATCTTCGCCTCGCTCTCGGGCGGATAGTGGCGCTTGACGTAGATCTCGCCGATCGCTTCGCCCATCGAACCGTTGACCGCCGCCAGACCGCGCTTCCACCGGGCACGCTGTTCCGGCTGATCGGACAGTGCCTTGCCGTAGAAGGCGAAGGTCGCGTCGTCGAACGACTTGGGCAGCACGCCCGACTTGGACGAGGCGAAGCGGAACTTCATCCAGTCCTGCCACGTCGAAACGGGCGTCGCGGCGAAGATCTTGCCGAGACCGGTCAGCGCGGTCGACTGGGTCATGATGACGATCGGAAAGCCTTCATAGCCGGCCGTCTTCAACTGCAGGTCCCAGTCGAATTCGGGGGCGAGCGCCTTGCGCTGCGCGGCGTCCATCGGCTTCAGCAGCTTCACGAGATCGCGCGACTGTTCCGGCGACCACTGGACCTTCGCCATCTCGGTTTCGAGCGCGATGATGCGATCGGCCCGGGCGCTGGCATCCGCGGCGGTCTTGGCGACGCCGGACAGCGTCAGCATCTGCGCGACATAGGCGCGGTAGGCGGCGCGGAACCCGTCATACTTCGCGCCGGGCAGCAGGTAATAATCGCGCCCGCCCATGCCGAGATCGCCTTGCCCCGCAGCGACGGTATAGCGGCTGGGATCGGACGGGTTGGGCAGCTGTCCCACGCCGACCGGTGCAGCATAGCCTTCGGTCGCGAACAGGACCTGCAGCTTCGACCGGTCGTTCGCCGCATCGATCTTCGCGAAATATGGCGCGAGCGGTGCGGCACCGCGCTGCTCGATCGCGGCCTGATCCATGAAGCCGGCATAGAGATCGCCGAGCTGCTTCGCGCCCGCGCCGGTGGCCTCGGGATTGCTCGCGGCATCGGCGAGGATCTGCTTCACCTGCAGTTCCGCCTGATCCGAGAGGATCACCGATGGGCCAGCGGAGGTGCGGTCCGCCGCGATCTGCGTACGTGCATCCCAGCCGCCATTCGCGAAGGTCCAGAAATCGTCACCCGGCTTGACCGACGGATTGCGCGCGGTCGTGTCGATCCCGAACGTGCCGTAGACCGGACCGGATTTAGTCGCCGCATCCTGCGACACAGCGGGCAAGGCGAAGGCGATGACGGCGGTGGCCGCAGACAGGCGGGCGATGATGGACAGTCGCAAATTCGGTACCCCTCACTTCAAGTGTATTGGCGATGCATAGCGCTGCGTCCCGGCAGCGGCAATCGGCAAACAGCGCGGCAAATCAGACAGATAGAATATGCCGATAACCGACTGGGCATGACGATCGGGCGTCGCTCGCCCTCGCCGAAGCCCCACCGGTCTTTACCAGTCCACGCAGCGAGCGGCTGTAAGAAGATCTTACATTAACCAAAGGTTTCGCCGCCGTTTACCACCGAGACTCGCTGGATTCTTAACTTGGCACGTCGATTGCTGATGACGACGCATGATCGCTGTTCGGCGGGGTCAAGGAAAAAGACTATGAAGAAGATCATTACCAGCGCTATCCTTTCCGCTGCCATCCTGGCCGGCGCACCGGCCTTTGCCGCGACCGTGATCAATACGACGCACGGCGCTGCCAAGTTCGAACTGGGCAGCTATGGCGGCAGCACGACCTATGGCCAGACCTTCAAGGTCGGTACCGATGCGATGCTCAATTCCTATTCGATGTTCCTGACCAAGATGACGTCCGAGAACTTCCAGTTCAAATCGTACATCTACCAGTGGAATGGCAGCGGCGTTACCGGCCCTGCGCTCTTCACCAGCGCATCGCATCAGGCGAGCATCGGCGACGACCGCGAATACGTGTTTTCCACGACGGGCCTGAAACTGGCGCCCAACACGCAATATGTCGCCATGTTGACCGTCGACGGCGCGCCGAACAATGCCTTCGGAACGATGATGCCGATCGTCGCCAACACGACCTATTCCGGCGGAAGCTTCGTGTTCACCAATACCAACGCTTTCGGCGGAAATTGGGACTGTGGCGAACAATGCAACTTCGGCGACGCCTGGCTCAAGGCTTCGTTTTCCGCGGCAGTTCCCGAGACGGCTACGTGGGGGATGATGATCGCCGGCTTCGGCGTGGTCGGCGCCGCGCTGCGCACGCGCCGCCGCAGCATCAGGATCGCGTCCGCCGCCTGACGATCCACCCCCGTCAATCCATCAAGCCGCCGCCGAAAGGCCGGCGGCTTTTTGCTGTTTGTCGGGATCAGGCCGGACGGACGTGCGGGCCAGACTTTGCGCTCTGCGGCCCCCTTCTGTAAGACGCGGCGCATGCCAGCCCTGCCCCGCCCGGCTTTGAAGAAGCCCGATCTCTTCACCCGGCCCTTCTTCGAACAGAAAAGCCGGGCATTCTGGCGACTGCAGGCGGCGGGGTGGACTGGCTATCTGATCCTGCGCAGCGTTTCGAGCATATCGAACGGGCCATCGCTGGACGTGATCATCCCGGTCGTGATCGAATCGATCGTCGGATATTGCATCACTTTGCTACTATCGACGCTGTACGGCGTGTATCGCGGATTGCCGCGTATCAGCGGCATCCTGCTGACGATGATAACGCTCGCGATCGCGACATTGCTCTATTCGGTGCTCGACGCCTTCTCCTTCTCGTTCATCAAGCTGGCCAATCCGGGGCTGAACCTGAACCTCGTGCTCGGCACGGTCTTCCTGAATTTCACCGTGCTGGCGGGCTGGTCCGCGCTGTATTTCGGGATCAATTTCTACCTGATCGTCGAGGAGCAGATCGACCAGCTGCAGGCATTGGGCAACCAGGCGTCGTCGGCGCAGCTGGCGATGCTGCGGTACCAGTTGAACCCGCATTTCCTGTTCAACACGCTCAATTCCATCTCCACGCTGGTGCTGTTGAAGCAGACCGAGCGCGCCAATGCGATGCTGATGCGGCTGTCCTCGTTCCTGCGCTATACGCTGGCGAACGAGCCGACTGCGAACGTGACGATCCAGCAGGAGGTCGAGACGCTGAAGCTGTATCTGGAAATCGAGAAGATGCGCTTCGAGGACCGGCTGCGGCCGCGCTTCGAGATCGACATGCGCGTCGAAAAGGCGCGATTGCCGTCACTGCTGCTCCAGCCGCTGGTCGAGAACGCGATCAAATACGCCGTAACTCCCAAAGAGGAAGGCGCGGAAATCGCGGTGATAGCGCGGCTCAGCGGAGATCGCGTGCAGATCGCCGTATCCGACACCGGGCCGGGGTTGAATGAAACGAAAGCGCGTCCATCCCTTTCAACCGGGGTCGGCCTTGCCAATATCAGGGAGCGATTGGCGCAGGCGTACGGCCCCGATCACAGTTTCGAGACACGCTCGCTACCAGGCGGCGGGTATGAGGTCGAAATCGAGATACCGTTCCAGCTCGACGAGCCGGCGCGGGAACCGACAAGAGAGGTTGCATGACGATTAGAACGATTTTGGTGGATGACGAGCCGCTGGCGATCCAGGGCCTCGAACTCCGCCTTGCCGCGCATGAAGATGTCGAGATCATCGACAAGTGCCAGAACGGCCGCGAGGCGATCCGCGCGATCAAGACACACAAGCCCGATCTCGTCTTCCTCGACATCCAGATGCCCGGCTTCGACGGTTTCTCGGTCGTGCAGGGATTGATGGAGGTCGAACCGCCGCTGTTTGTCTTCGTGACCGCCTATTCCGATCATGCGCTGAAGGCGTTCGAGGCGCAGGCGGTGGATTATCTGATGAAGCCCGTGGAGGAAGCGCGGCTGGCCGACACGATCGAACGCGTGCGCCAGCGCCTGGCCGAAAAGCGCGGCGTCGAGGAAGTCGATCGGCTGAAGGAAGTGCTGGCCGAAGTCGCCCCCGACAGCGTGGGCGACATCACCGATGGCGGCGACCAGGTGTCATCGAACCGGTTCGAGAAGCTCATCAACATCAAGGATCGCGGCCAGATATTCCGCGTGGACGTCGATACGATCGAGCGGATCGACGCGGCCGGCGATTATATGTGCATCTATACCGGCGACAACACGCTGATCCTGCGCGAAACGATGAAGGATCTGGAGAAAAGGCTGGACCCGCGCCGGTTCCAGCGCGTGCACCGGTCGACGATCGTCAACCTGGATCTCGTCAAGGAAGTGAAGCCGCACACCAATGGCGAATGCTTCCTGGTGCTCGGATCGGGTGCGCAGGTGAAGGTATCGCGCTCGTACCGCGACGTGGTGGCGCGCTTCGTCCACTGATCGGCGATAGCGTCATAGAACCACCCCCTTCGTGCTGAGCTTGTCGAAGCACTGCCCTTTCGAGCGGCGTATGCGCGGCGAGAAGAATGCAGCCCTTCGACAGGCTCAGGGCGAACGGAGTGGCTGGTTTGGCTTTACTGTTCGTTCGGCTCTTCGGCGCCGTCGGCCGGGTGTTCGTACCACGCCTCGACCGGGCCGCTATATTTCAGCGTCAGCGGATTGCCCTTGCGATCGACCTTCTTGCCGAGCGCGACGCGGATCCAGCCTTCGGAAATGCAATATTCCTCCACATCGTGACGTTCGCGATCGTTGAAGCGAATGCCGATGCCGCGCGCCAATTTGTCTTCGTCGAAGAACGGGCTGCGGGGGTTGGAGGACAGGCGATCTGGGGGAGTGTCGGTCATGGGGCGTGCCTTTGACGCAAAATGCGCGCGGACGCCAGATGCCATAGGCTAAAACGAAGAACGGCGCCGGATCGCTCCGGCGCCGTCCTCATCGGATCAGTAGCAGACGCGAACCCGCGTGCCGCGACCGTAATAGGGGTCCCACCGCCGCTCGACACGGCAGTCGCGATAATAACCGCCGCCTCCGCGATAATAGCCACGATCGCGGTAGTAGCCGCGCGGCGGATAATAGCCGCGATCGTAATAGCCGTTATAGCCACGGTCGTAATAGCCGCCGCGATATCCGCGATCATAGTAACGGTCGCGATTGTTCGACGCGAGTGCTGCACCGATCGCAAGACCGGCAATGCCCGCGACGACTGCTGTACCGGTACCATTGCCGCCGCGGTGGTAGTAACGATCGCCGCGATAGCGCTGCGCATCGGCGGGTGCCGCGGCGGTCAGTGCGGTTGCCGCGAGGGCTACGCCCAGGCCGGCCTTCTTGATCACGCTGTTCATGTTCATACTCCTCATGCCAGCAAGCCATTTGATCCTGTGCGAACAACGCGGGAATCGGCTAGCTTGTTGCAATCGTTACACTTGCCGGACTGAACGGGCGCGGAATGCGATGTTTAGCGCAGGTTCAGGCGGCGGGCGACGCAGGCGAGATTGTCATGGCGACCGGACAGGTCGATAATTCCGAACGGATCACAGGACGGAACGCGCATGGCATATTGGCTGCTGAAATCGGAACCGGAAACTTATGGCTGGGACGATCTCGTCGTCGAGCAACGCACCGAGTGGACTGGAGTCCGCAACCCCGCCGCCGCTTTGCACCTGAAGGCAATGGAGGTGGGCGACCGGGCGTTCTTTTATCATTCGGGCAAGGCGAAAGCGGTCGTCGGCATCGCCCAGGTGACCAGTACCGCGCGACAGGATGGGGACGAACCACGCTGGGTCTCGGTCGAAATCGCGCCCGTGGCTCCGCTGGAGGTGCCGGTGACCCTGGCGGCGATGAAGGCTGACCCTGCGCTGGCGGAGATGGCCGTGGTGCGGCAGGGGCGGTTGTCGGTGTCGCCGGTTACCGAGGCGGAATGGGCGGCGATCGTGGCGATGGGCGGGTGATCGTCGGGGAGCGCGTTGAATGAGTGCCGGGGGCTCGCCTACCCTACCCCGTTCGTTTCGAGCGAAGTCGAGAAACCGCTCCCGGTACCTGAGGCATGTTTCTCGACTTCGCTCGAAACGAACGGAAGGTGGTTCAGGATTGAAATAGCTGCTGGCGTGCCGATAGTCAGGGCCTTGCTCAGCAAAAAGGGCGCCCGGATCGCTCCGGACGCCCTTCTGATTTCGGTCGATGACCCGCCTTACGCTACCTTGGCGCGGCTCGCCTTCTTGCGTTCGTGCGGATCGAGGTGGCGCTTGCGTAGGCGGATCGACTTGGGGGTCACTTCGACCATTTCGTCGTCATCGACATAGGCGATGGCCTGTTCCAGCGTCATCTTCTTCGGCGGCGTGAGGCGGATCGCGTCGTCCTTGCCGCCGCTGGCGCGGAAGTTGGTGAGCTGCTTCGCCTTCATCGGGTTGACTTCGAGATCGTCGTTCTTGGCGTTCTCGCCGACGATCATGCCCTCATACAGCTGCTCGCCGTGGCCGACGAACAGGATGCCGCGTTCCTCGAGCGGGCCAAGCGCGTAGGAATTGGCTTCGCCTGCGCCGTTCGAGATCAGAACGCCGTTCTTGCGGCCTTCGATCTTGCCCTTGTGGGGGCCGTATTTCTCGAACAGGCGGTTCATGATCCCGGTGCCGCGCGTGTCGGACAGGAATTCGCCGTGATAGCCGATCATGCCGCGCGACGGGGCGCTGAACGTGATGCGGGTCTTGCCGCCGCCCGAGGGACGCATGTCGGTCATCTCGGCCTTGCGGACGTTCATCTTCTCGACCACGGTGCCCGAATATTCCTCGTCCACGTCGATGATGACGGTCTCGTAGGGCTCGGTCTTGTTGCCGTCCTCGTCCTCGGCGAACAGCACGCGCGGGCGGCTGATACCGAGTTCGAAGCCTTCGCGGCGCATCGTCTCGATCAAGACACCCAGCTGAAGCTCGCCGCGGCCGGCTACTTCGTAGCTGTCACGGTCGGACGCTTCGGTCACCTTCACGGCAACGTTCGATTCCGCTTCGCGGAACAGGCGGTCGCGGATCATGCGGCTGGTCACCTTGGTGCCCTCGCGGCCCGCCATCGGCGAATCGTTCACGGCAAAGCGCATCGACAGCGTCGGCGGATCGATCGGCTGCGCGTGCAGCGGTTCGGTCACCGAGGGATCGCAGATCGTGTCGGACACGGTCGCGGTGGTCAGGCCGGCGAGGCTGATGATGTCGCCCGCCTGCGCTTCGTCGGTCGGCACGCGTTCCAGACCGCGAAACGTCATGATCTTCGACGCGCGGCCCGTCTCGACGATCTTGCCGTCATTGTTGAGCGCGTGGATCGGCATGTTCGTCTTCACCGAACCCGAGAAAACCATGCCGGTGAGGATGCGGCCGAGGAAGTTGTCGCGGTCCAGCAAAGTAACGAGGAACTTGAACGGGCCATCCGGATCGGCCGAGGGCGGCGGGATATGGCTGACGATGGTTTCGAACATCGGCGTCAGCGTGCCTTCGCGGGCATTCTCGTCCTTGCTCGCATAGCCGTTGCGGCCCGATGCGTAGAGGACTGGGAAGTCGAGTTGCTCGTCGGTCGCTTCGAGGCTGACGAACAGGTCGAACACTTCGTCGAGCACTTCCTGGATTCGCGCGTCGCTGCGATCGACCTTGTTGACGACGACGATCGGGCGAAGGCCCAGCGCCAGCGCCTTGCCGGTGACGAACTTGGTCTGCGGCATCGCGCCTTCGGCCGAATCGACCAGCAGGATCACGCCATCGACCATCGACAGGATGCGCTCCACTTCGCCGCCGAAATCGGCGTGGCCGGGCGTATCGACGATGTTGATGCGCGTCGCGACGCCGGCGCCGTCGATCCATTCGATCGAGGTCGGCTTGGCGAGAATCGTGATGCCGCGCTCTTTTTCGAGATCGTTCGAGTCCATCGCGCGTTCCTCGACGCGCTGATTGTCTCGGAACGTACCCGACTGGCGGAACAGCTGGTCGACGAGGGTCGTCTTGCCGTGATCGACGTGCGCGATGATCGCCACATTGCGGAGGCTCATAAGGGTATCCGGTGCTTTAGCTTGAGATGTAGCGCGCGCCCCTAGCGCAAATGTTGCGTTGCGGGAAGGGGGTCAGTCGATACGATGCCGGAACCGTCCGGCGAAACCGGGCGCCCGGAACCTCTCGACAGGCGTATTAGTTGAACGATACACTTGAACGCTGCGCCAATCCCCTTCATCTAGCGGGGAAGCGTATGGAGAAGACGATGGCGACGACTGCGACCGACACCGCGACCAGCGATCTGGTGCTGACTCCGCCCGACCCCGTACCCGTCGTCGCGCCCGAAAAGGCCGTGGGACTGGTGCCGGTCGACGATGCCAAGCGCAACGAATTGCAGAAGCGGGTCAAGACGTTCATCGACGATCTGGTCGCGCAGGACGTGAACTCGCCCGAATTCGGCAAGCGCGTCGATGCGATCAGTGCGATGGGCCAGAAGGAAATCCGCGACGCGGCGGGCCAGTCGAACCGCTTTCTCGACCGGCCGACGCGGGCAATGGATCAGGATAGCGGAGTCGGGAAAGACCTGGCCGAGCTGCGCCGCACGGTCGAGGACCTCGATCCGGGCCGGCGCGGCAATCTGACCGCGCCGAAGAAGCTGTTCGGGCTGATCCCGTTCGGCAGCAATATGCGCAACTATTTCGACAGCTACAAATCGTCGCAGACGCACATCTCCTCGATCCTGAAGTCGCTGACCAGCGGCAAGGACGAGCTGCTGATGGACAATGCCGCGATCGACGTGGAGCGGGCGAACCTGTGGACCGCGATGGGGCGGCTGGAACAGATGATCGTCCTGTCCAAGGAAATGGATGCGAAGCTGGAGGACAAGGCCAACGAGCTGGATCACAGCGATCCGGCCAAGGCGAAAGCGATCCGCGAAAGCGCGCTCTTCTATGTCCGGCAGCGGACGCAGGACTTGCTGACCCAGATGGCGGTGACGGTGCAGGGGTATCTGGCGCTCGATCTGGTCAAGAAGAACAATGTCGAGTTGGTGAAGGGCGTCGATCGCGCGTCCACCACGACCGTTTCTGCGCTGCGCACGGCGGTGACGGTGGCGCAGGCGCTGACGAACCAGAAGCTGGTGCTGGAACAGATCACCGCGCTGAACACGACCACGGCGGGGATCATCGATTCGACCGGCAAGCTGTTGAAGAGCCAGACGGCATCGATCCACGAACAGGCCGCGAGCGCGACCATTCCGATCGAAGTGCTGCAACGCGCGTTCCAGAACATCTACGACACGATGGATGCGATCGACACGTTCAAGCTTAAGGCGCTCGACAGCATGAAGACGACAGTCAACACTTTGGGCAACGAGGTCGAAAAGTCGAAGGGCTATATCGCGCGGGCCGAGGGTGCGGCGCAGAATAGCGGTTCCGGCGGCGAGACGTTCAAGCTGGAGGCGTTGTGAGGTGACGGACGTCGATCGCCAGATCGCGCGGAGCAGCGAATATCTCGACCGCACGCGCGAACGATCCGCATCGCTGAATGCACGGCGGCGCAAGCGGCAAGGTACCGAGATCATGACACGCGTCGGCCGGATCGCGGCGGCGGACATCGCGATCGTCATCGCGGCGATCGTCGTCGGATGGTTCGTGCCGCTGGGCATCGGCGGTGCGATGCTGGTGATGGGGGCGTTGATTGCGGCGACGTTGCTGCTAGCGATCTTCCCGCTGACGCCCGACGTGAAGCCCGAGGCGCTGGCGCAGACGCCGCTGAAGCAATTGCCACTGAAGACCGAACAATGGCTGGAGACGCAGCGCCCCGCTTTGCCCGCACCGGCACAGACGCTGGTGGACAGGATCGGGGTGCGGCTGGAAGGTCTTGCGCCGCAGCTCCAGACGCTGGACGAACAGGAACCCGCCGCGGCGGAGGTCCGCAAGCTGGTCGGCGAACAACTACCGGAATTGCTCAAAGGCTATGCCCGCGTGCCCATCGCGCTGCGCGGCCTCGAGCGCAACGGCAAGACGCCGGACCAGCAGCTTGCGGACGGGCTGAAGGTGATCGACGACCAGATCGCTGGCATGTCCGCGCAACTGGCCGAAGGAGACCTGAACCTGCTGGCGACACGCGGGCGGTTTCTTGAGATCAAGTATCGCGAGGATGGAGTGGGCGGGTCGAACTGAAGCGCCTCCCGTAGCCGGCGGTTTGCGCCATAATGGACGAGGTTACCCTGCGGTATCGGGGTGATCGAGACTAGGTTTCGCTCCCGTACAACAGGAGAGAAAACGTGGCTAAGGTAGCAGCATTCCGCTCAAAACTCCCCGGAACTGGCGTTCATCACAACGACAACCGGTGCACCGTCGGCAATAACATCGAGACGCGTAATCGTGTGTCGGGATCTGGCGGGCTTCCGCTCTGCCAGACGTGCCGAGGTCTTTGATTTGACTTTGCGGGGGCGGCGGGGGCCGTCCCCGTGCAGCACGCGCCTTCATCGACCCGGGCGAAGGCCGGCTCCACCTCCGTTCGTTTCTAGCGAAGTCGAGAAACCCTAGCCACCGGCTGAAGGCCTGTTTCTCGACTTCCCTCGAAACGAACTGACGAGGGGCGCGAACGGGCAGGGGTGAAAATACGGCCCCCTCCTATTTCGACAGCCGCTCCGCCCTCTCCCGCAACCTTTCCACCGCAGCCGTATGGATGCCGGGCGTGGTCGCGAGGACACCGAAGGCCTGCGCGGACGGGGTGTTGAACGCCAGCGGCTGGCCCAGGGCGTCTGTGACACTCGCGCCGGCTTCGGCGGCGATCAGGATGGCGGCGGCGATGTCCCATTCGTGGCCCCAGCGAAGCGTGGCGACGAGGTCGGCGCGGTCTGACGCGACCATCGCGATGCGGAGGGCGATGGAGTTGGGCTTTTCGACCAGCACGAGATCGCTGTCGATCTTGGGCAGCGCATCCGTGGGCACGCGTGCGCCGGAGAATTCGCTGCGATCGCCGGCATGGATCGCCGCGCCGTTCAATGTCGCGCCCTGCCCGGCCGTGGCGCGCCACACTTCCTTGCGGGCGGGTGCGTCGAGAACGCCGATGACCGGTCTGCCGTCCTCGACCAGTGCAATCGAGATAGCCCAGCCGGGACGTCCGCGAATATAGTCGCGCGTTCCGTCGATCGGATCGACCACCCAGACGCGCGATCGCGACAGCCGGTCGGGATTGTCCACGGTTTCCTCTGACAGCCAACCGGCATCCGGCAGTAACGCCTCAAGCCGAACGCGCAGCAGCGTGTTGACCTCCAGATCGACTTCGCAGACCGGATTGTTCGGCGACTTTTCCCACCGTGCGAAGTCGGTGCGCCATTTGGCGAGCGCAAGCGCTCCCGCCTCAGCCGCGATCGCCGCGACCCGGTCGGCGAGCGCGGTGCGATCGGATGGATCAGGCGCCCGCGACGGTCATCCCCTCGATCCGGATCGTCGGCACGTTGCTGCCATACCGGAATTCCAGATCGTTGGCGGGAGTCATGTTCAGGAACATGTCGCGCGCATTGCCTGCGATAGTGAATTCCGCGACCGGCGTCGTGATCTCGCCATTCTGGATGCGGAAGCCGGCGGCGCCCCGGCTGTAATCGCCCGTCACACCATTGACGCCACCGCCGAGCATCTCCGTAACGTAGATGCCGTCGGCGATGTCCGCGATCAGCGTTTCGGGCGGAATGTCGCCAGCCGCCATGAACAGGTTACTGGTCGCCACACCCGGATTGCCGCCGACGCCGCGGGCGGCATGGCCGGTCGGCTCCAGCCCGAGTTGCCGCGCCGATGCGCTGTCGAGCAACCACGTCTCCAGCATGCCCGCGGTGACGAATTCGGTCGCGGAAACGGGCAATCCCTCCCCGTCGAACGGGCGTGACCGAAGACCGTGCGGGCGGTGCGGATCGTCGGAGATCGTGACGGCGGACGAGAAGATCTTCGTGCCGAGCGCATCGAGTAGGAAACTGGTCTTGCGCGTGATAGCGGCGCCGGAGATCGCACCGATCAGGTGACCGAGCATCGACCCCCCGTTGCGCGGATCGAACACGATCGGCATCGTGCCGCTTTTCACCACGCCAGGATTGATCCGTGCGACGGTGCGTTCGCCCGCGCGGCGGCCGATGTCCGCAGCGGATTCCAGCATGCGGCGGTGGCGCGCGCTGTGATGATCGTAATCGCGGACCATCGCCCCGCCCTCGCCCGCCAGGACGCTGGCGGAGACGCCGTATCCGGTCGCGGCATAGGCGCCGGCAAAGCCGTGGCTGGTGGCGAGTGCCCAGATGCTGCGCGAGGCGGATGCGCCCCCGCCTTCGCTGTTCGTCACGCCGGCGACTGCGCGGGCGGCATCCTCCGCCTCAAGCGCCGCTTCCTTCAGCGCGGCGGGCTCGACTTCGCCGCCGTCGTCCAGGTCGAGTTGCGGGACGTTGCCTTTCAGCAGGCGATCCTCTGGCGCGAGGCCTGCCCATTCGTCTTCCGGCGCCTCCCGCGCCATCGCGATCGCGCGCTCGACCAGCGCATCCAGCGCGGAGACGGACAGGTCCGATGTCGAAACGCTGGCCGATTGACGCCCGACGAACACGCGCAGGCCAAGCTCGGCGCTCTCGGACCGCCCGACATCCTCCAGCGCGCCGAGGCGGACGGACACGTCCAGCGCGGTATCGGCGGCAAATACCGCGTCGGCGGCGTCGGCCCCGGCGGCGCGCGCGCGGGAAACGATATCCGCGGCGCGGTCTCGGGCTTGGTCGGGGGTCAGCATGGCTTGGGACTTAGGTTGGCAGGCGGGGCGGCGCAACCGGGTTGGCGCGCTACAGCGTCGTTCCGACGACGAAGCAGGCGCAGAACATCAGGAAGCCCGCGAAACGGTTGCTGCGGAAGCGATCGAGTGCGCTTGCCCCGTCGGCGAGGTCGAGGCTGAGAACCTGCCACATCAGATGCACGGCGAGCGGCGCCAGTGCGACGATCGCAAGCGGATCGGGGCGGACCTGCCAGAACGCCGCCGCCCACAGGACGAGCGCCACGCCGTAGAAGATGGCAACACCGCCTTTAACATGATTGCCCATGCGCAGCGCAGACGAGCGGACGCCGATTAACGCGTCATCCTCGCGGTCCTGCAATGCATAGATCGTGTCGTAGCCGATCACCCACGCGATCGACCCGGCATAAAGGAGCAGGCCGGGAATGGTGAGCGTCCCGGCGATATCGCTCCATCCGACCAGCGCCGCCCAACTGAACACGAGACCGAGCCACGCCTGCGGCCACCAGGTAATGCGCTTCATGAAAGGGTAGGCCGCCACAGGTGCCAGGCTGAATATAGCGACGATGCCCGAATAGAGATGGAGTTGCAGCAGAACCGCCAGCCCGATGAGACACAGGATCACCAGCCAGACCCAGGCGGCCTTGAGCGAGACCGCGCCGCTGGCGAGCGGGCGATTGCGTGTGCGGGCGACTTGCGCGTCTAGATCGCGGTCGACGATATCGTTATAGACGCATCCCGCGCCCCGCATCGCGATCGCGCCGGCCAGCAGCCACAGGATCAGATCCCACCGGTCGATCGCGCCGCCGGCAAGCGCGACACCCCATGCGCCGGGCCAGAACAACAGCCACCATCCGATCGGACGATCGAAGCGCGCGAGCAGCGCGAACGGACGTGCGGCATTCGGCAACAGGCGGACGAGGCCGCGATATTCCGTATCGGGTGTCATATGGCGCACTCCATGACAGTGCACAGGCCGCTTTGCCATAGCGTTGCGGGGCGCTAGGTTGGGTGCGGTGTCGCGTATGTTCGTTCTTGTCCGATGGTAGGTCTGTCGGTTGCCGTCGGGCGCTTTTTCGAGGCGTTGTTCTGGGCGATGCTGCAAGCCGCCGGGCAGATCGGCGCGATCGTGTTTGGTGGACTGCTGTTGGTTGCCGTCGCCGTACGACTGGTGCTGGGGCGCTGGCCGTGGCGGCGGCGACGCTGAAATCGGGAACGGCACGGAGCGTAGATTCGCCGGACCGCTGCCGCTACAGCGGCACGATGCCCGCAACCCCCGCCTGGCCCCCGCAATCCACGCCGCGCCTGTTCGTGGGGCACGAACTCTCCGCCGGGCCACTGCGCATCGACGGCCCGCAAGCGCACTATCTCGTATCGGTGATGCGGATGAAGGCGGGTGATCCGGTCAAGCTGTTCGACGACGCGACCGGCGAATGGCTGGGCGTGGCGAGCGCGGTGGGCAAGCGCGATCTGACGTTGGACGTCACCGAACGTTTGCGAGAACGGGAGGCCGTGCCCGACCTATGGCTGTGCGCAGCGCCGCTGAAAAAGGGGCGGATCGACTGGATGGTCGAGAAAGCGTGCGAATTGGGCGTGGCGCGTATCGTTCCCGTCGTCACCCGGCGCGCGGTCGTCGACAAACCCAAGGCGGAACGCCTGCGCGCGCATATGATCGAGGCGGCGGAGCAATGCGGACGCACAGCGATTCCCGAACTGGCCGACACGGTGAAGCTGCCCGCCTTGCTGCGCGACTGGCCGGCGGGGCGGACCCTGTTCTTCGCGGATGAAGCCGGCGGCGTTCCGGCGGCGGAGGCGATGCGGGCGGGTGGCGATGCGGCGGCGATCCTGATCGGGCCGGAGGGCGGTTTCGACGATGAAGAGCGCGCCTTGATCAAGGCGCATCCTAGCGCGGTCGGCATCACGCTGGGGCCGCGTATCCTGCGCGCGGATACGGCGGCGGCGGCGGCGATCAGCGTGTGGATGGCGGCGCGCGGCGATTGGTAGCGAAACGCGCGCAAGTTCAGGCCTTTATCGCGTTTCATGACAATCGCCACGTCTGCGCCACTAGCGCCCTTCCGTGGGCGCGGCTACATGGCGGCGATGACGACAAAGACCGTGCAAAAGACCGTGTCGCCGACCATCGAGTCGCGCGATCAGATGATCGAGAGCTTCGCGCGCGGGGAGAAGCCCGTGACCGACTGGCGCATCGGTACGGAGCATGAGAAGTTCGTCTATGCGCTGTCCGATCATCATGCGCCAAGTTACGAAGAGAAAGGCGGAATCCGCGACCTTTTGAAGGCGCTGGAAGGCTATGGCTGGAAGCCGGTGATCGAGGGCGGGAACGTCATCGCCTTGTCCGGGGCGGACGGGTCGGTCAGCCTGGAGCCGGCGGGACAGTTCGAACTGTCGGGCGCGCCGCTGGACAATCTGCACGAGACCTGTGCCGAGACCGGCCGGCATCTGGAGCAGATCAAGGCGATCGGCGACAAGTTCGGCATCGGGTTCCTCGGTCTCGGCATGTGGCCGGACAAGACGCGGGCCGAACTGCCGATCATGCCGAAAGGCCGCTATGCGATCATGCTGCGCCACATGCCGCGCGTCGGCACGATGGGCCTGGATATGATGCTGCGCACCTGCACGATCCAGGTGAACCTCGATTACGAAACCGAAGCCGATATGGCGAAGAAGTTTCGCGTCGGTCTGGCGTTGCAGCCGCTGGCGACCGCGTTGTTCGCGAATTCGCCGTTCCTGGAGGGCAAGCCGAACGGCTTGCTCAGCTATCGCAGCCATATCTGGTCCGATACCGATCCTGCGCGGACGGGCATGCTGCCGTTCGTGTTCGAGGACGGCTTCGGGTACGAACGCTATGCCGAATATGCGCTCGATGCGCCGATGTACTTCGTCTACCGCGACGGCAGATACATTGATGCGGCAGGCCACAGCTTCCGCGATTTCCTGAAGGGCGAGCTTTCGGTCCTGCCGGGCGAGAAGCCGACGATGGACGATTGGGCGGACCATCTGTCCACCGCCTTCCCCGAAGTGCGGCTGAAGACGTTCCTGGAGATGCGCGGCGCCGATGGCGGACCGTGGAGCCGGATCTGCGCGCTGCCGGCCTTGTGGGTCGGGTTGCTGTACGACAATAGCGCACTAAACGCGGCGTGGGATGTGGTGAAGGACTGGACGATCGAGGAGCGGCAGGCGCTGCGCGATTCCGTCCCGAAGCTTGGCCTGAACGCACCGATCGCGCGTGGCGGAACGCTGCGCGATATTGCCGGCGAGGTGCTGGACATCGCCAATGCCGGGCTGACCGCACGGGCACGGTTCGACGCGAGCGGCAGCAACGAAACGGGCTTCCTGGACCCGCTGCGCGAGGTCGTCCGGTCGGGCAAGGTGCCGGCCGAAGTGTTGCTGGAAAAGTATCACGGCGTTTGGGGCGGCGATGTTTCCAAGGTCTATGACGAACTGACGTTCTAGCCGCGCGACCGGCCCGTCATCCACGCGACAAGGCGTGGAACCAGGCCATGCCGTGCCATCCATTCGCTATAGTCGCGATACGCCGGATCGAGCCCGAGATGCATCTCCTCGGTTCGCGCGCGCCAGTAATAGACGCCGGCGACCACGCCCATCAGCACGGTCGCGCGGGCGGCATCGACCAGCGACCCGGTGGTCAGGAAGGGAATGGTCGAGATCAGCCAGAACAGGTTCTTCGATAGATAGGCGGGATGCCTGGACAATGCATAGGGCCCGTGCGTCAGGATGCCGCGATTGGTGAGATTGGAAAAGCGGTAGCCGAATGCGATCGTCGCCCATGCATAGATCGCCGTCAGCGCGACCAGTACGATGCCGAACAGCGTCAGGATCACCGGATGCCCAGCGAACCAATGGGACCATTCCGACGTGCCGGGGTGATAATCGAACGGGCCGCCCGGTGCCATCAGGATGAAGGGCGGGTAGCAGATCAGGGCCGCCATCCACCCCGCCGCATAGGGCGTGGCGGTGCGGATATGCGAATCGAGCGGCTTGAGTGCGAGAAGATAGCCGGCGGTGGCGAACGCGACGTCGATCACGAACATGAACGTGATCAGCCAGTTGGCCAGCGCGACGGGATCGCCCAATACCCGGCTGGTATCGCCGCGAACGAATTCCCCGAACCCCGGCGGTACGATCGCCAGCATGAAGGCGGTGAAGAACGCCTTCACGCCCCAGCTGCGCAGATGGTCGTGGATCGCGGTCTTCCGGACCGGTTCGTCCAGCCCGATCAGCCACGCGCCGAATGCCCAGCATCCGTCCTTCGGTTCGATCGCGCGCCGGTCCAGCCAGATGATATAAGGGATCGATACGACCAGCAGGACCGGCATCACGGTTTCGAAACACCACATCGAAAACTGGAAGTTGCCTTCCCAATAGAATCGGCCGGTGGCGTAGATCACCGCGATGCCCGCCCAGGTCGCCCAGAGACCGGCCAACTTGGTCAGGCTGACGTCGATCGTGTCGCGCCACGGCGCTGCGTGGTCCCAGTCGAAACCGGTCGAAGGGTTGCGATGCACCTTGTCGATCAATATCGACCACAAGATCATCGGTATGCCACAGGCCGCGATATTGACGAGCGCGGCATAGGGACCGTCCATCCGGTACCAGCGCGCAATCGCAACCCAGGCGAGCAACCCGGCCAAACCGACAAGGCCGCAACCCGTGCTGACCGCTGATTCCGGTCGGGTATCAGCAGCTTGAGCGGAGCGCGCGAGAGCGGTATCATGAAACATCGCGCCAGTTTTAGGCGCGAACTGGTAAGCAACGCGTAAACCATCGCTGCTGCAGGCGGACCGGCCCCTTCACCAGTCCTTTACGAGTGCATCAAACGCAATCGCGATGGATGCTTTCGCACTTGCATCAAACCATGCTGCGCTGCACAAAGGGGGTGCCTTTCAGGCATCCTCTCCTAAAACTTTCAAGGGCTGGCCTTTTAATGGGGCCGGCCCTTTTTTTGACCTCGTTTTGAGCTAGGCGACGATTGCTGACGTCACGCCGAACAAAAATAATATGTTCGAGGAGTGGAGCCAGCCGGTTAGACCGGCAACGGCGCGATTGCAGTGTGGGGGATGGAGCAGCCGCGTGCGCTCTCCCCCACGTCCGTTTCCCAGATCGAATACCGGCGGCGTATCACCCCATCCAGTTCGCAAGGCGATCGTTGCGCACCCGTCCGAACGGCGGCGGCTGAAGGGCGTCCCACCCTCCCTTTTGAAGCCACAGATCGTCGAGCGCGAACCACGCGACGGCTTCCGCCACGCGCGCGCCGGGATCCTTGACGATCCGATCGATATCCACGTCGAACGGCGCGAAATAGGCCGGTTCGCCTTGCCACTCGACGAGCCGGCGGACGGCGTCGGCGCGGCTCCAGCCGGACAGATGGATGTGCAGATCGACCAGCGCGCGATTGACGCGGAACAGCAGCCAATGAAGACATCCGAGTTCCGCCATCGGATCCGAGGCGTATACGCCTTGAACGAGCGCGATCCGTTCGGCGTGGTTTGCCCATCCTTCCGCAAATCCGGGGGCATAGCGAAGGCGTAGCGGATGCGGCGCGGCCGAGCCTTCGATCGGCAACTGGATCATGTGTCCGGGCAACGTTTCGTGCCGAACGACGCTGGGCAAGGTCCAGCCTGGCCGGCGGCGGATGTGCTTCAGGTCCACGACATAGGCACCGGCCATCGTCGCCGTCGGCAGGTCGCGATAGCCCCCGCGGCCCGCCGCCTCGTCCGCTGCACTCATCCTGCGCACCGAGACGTCGAAACAATAAGCAGGGATACCGGGATAATCGCGCAGCGCCTGGAGCCGGGCCGCGGCCAGCGTGCGATTCATTTCGGCCACGGCGCGGTCCCGGCCGGCATCGTCGTCGCTATACAGCCACGCAGGATCGCTCCACATCGCGGAATATCGCGCGCCCACCGTGCCCGTCGCGCGGCCGAGGCGTTTCATGAGCCGGTCCGCACGGTCGGTCAGCGCGCGACGTTCCGCAGCCAGACGCCGCATCACTGCGCCGGGGTCGGCATCGTCGCTCGTGATCCGGCGCAGCAGCAGGCGATATCGGCCGGCCGACATTGCCGCACCGTTCGGGAAGCGGTCGGCCAGTTGCACGTCGATACGCAACCCCGACAGCGCCGTGATCAGATCGGCGCGGGCCGACGGGGACAAAGACGCGGGATCGATCCGCGACAGGCGATCGACCATGTCTGCGGGTGCATCGGTTGTCGCGGCGGCATCGAGCAACGGGCGAAGTGCCGCATCCGCGCCTAGCTGCGCCCTGGCGCCGGAGGACAGGATGACCGCGCCCGCCCCCGCCAAAACGGATCGCCGCGTGACGATCATCGCGGTAGCGGCGCGACGTTGTTCAGGCGCGTGGTTTCGGGCGCATCGCCAGGTAGCGCGACTCGCACGGCCAGCCCGGCGCGGTCCGAACCCACCGGAATGCGGAGTTCGACCGGCACGATCTTCGGCGCCAGATCGGTCGGAGCCGCGATATCGGGTACGATCGTGCTGCCCAGCACCCGGCCATCTGCCGCGACCAGCTCCGCACGTCCACCGCGCGCGGCGACCGCGCCGAGGCTATGCACCGTCACGCGCACGCGATCCCCCGGACGAGCAGGTCGTCGGCACCGATGCCGAGATCCGGCCGTGCCTCGACCGGCGTCGTCGGCGTCTGGAGTGCAAAGTCCATGACCGTCGTGGTGCGCGGCGCGAAGGCGACATCGACGCTCGCGCTCCGTTCCAGTTCGACCGGCCGGGCCGGTCCGGCCGGCACCAGCGTCCGGCTTTCGTCCGTGCTGGTCGATAGCCGCATCGTCCACCGACCCGCCGTGACGTTCCACGTCGTCATGGCCGCCCGCTGTTCGGCGTCGCTCATATTATACGCGATGACCCGGAACCGGTCGGGCGTCGCGCCCGGCAGCAGGATCGCGACCTGTTCGCCCGCGCCTTCGTTCGCGAAGCGCCAGCTGACCGTATTGCCCGGCCATGTCTGGTTGCGGCGCAAGGCGATGCCGCCCAGGCGTTCGCGCTGCAGGATATCATTCGGCTGATCGACGCGATCGGACCACCAATGCCCCTCGGTATACATATCCTGGTGCTGCGCCTTGTCGGCAGCGGCTTGCGCGTGAAGCGCGGCGAGAACGGCCGTGTCGCCGGTTTCGGACCAGCGGGCATATTGGCCGAACGGGTCCTGCCCCGTCGCTTTCTTTCGTAGCGCCGCGCCGCCGGGATAGGTCGCGAAGGCGTTTTCGTTCAGTTCGGCCAGCGCGCTCGGGCCGGACCTGGCCAGACGCGCGTCGATCGGGCGGCGATATTTGTCATCCCCGGTAAAGCGCCATGCAGCCCAGACGGATTGCAGCGGCGTGTTCACCCCGCCCCCGTCGCCGACGCGCGTCTGGTCGGTGCGCCAGTTGATCTCGTTGGGATAGCTCCATTGGCCGTCCGCGCCCTGCACGCCATGCGCCATCCAGCCGTCGACCAGCCCGGTGACCAGCCCGCGGGCCTGCGCATTGCCATTGTACAGGCCGAGCAGGATCGGGGCGTGCATGACCGTCCAGCTATACGGCTTCTGCCATTCCCACGGCCCTTCGCGGTACATCTTGCGCCCGCCATACCAGTTGCTCGCGAAGTGGAGATGGCCGGCGGGATTGCGCAGGATGACGCCTTGCAGCGCGCGCGTCGTCGCCATCAACCGCTCGACCGCCTTCGGATCGCCCCAGTTGAGATAGAGGTCCGCCGCGTCGGAGTTCAGGCCTTCCTCATAGGCATGCAGTTCGTCGGTGGTGATATAGCCGAGGCCGTTCACCCGCATGCCGTTCTTGTACGATGCATCGGCGAGCGCACGGAGCGAGGCGCGGATCCTGTCCGGCTTCACCCCCATCAGCGCCAGCCCCGGCCATTGCTGCGCCAGATCCACGTCGTCCGAAATACCGCCGCCGAAATCGCCATAGGGCACCTGACGATTGTCGATCCACCAGTCGACGAAGTGCCGGACCTGCTTCAGATCCTCGATCTGGCGGAACGCCCAGGCGGGGGTATCGGCGGGCACCGCCGGCGACGCGTAAGGGGGCAGGTTTTCGGGGCGGTAGTTGATGTCCGCCCAATAAGCGCGGGCGCGAACATTGTTGGGATCGACGCGCAGCAGATCACCGATATCCGCGAACAGACGGGCATAAAGACCGGCGCGTTTCGAAGCGGTGTGTTCCTCGACCAGAAAGCCCCAATTGTCCTTCACCTGATTCAGGCGATCGGCGACGTGTTCGGGCAGCGCGGCTGCGCGGTCCTTGAAGACCAGACGGATCTTCGCGCCGTTCAGCGCCGCGGCGTCGAAGTCGGGCGCGGCCGAGGCCACGGATACATACAGGCTGTCGTTGGACAGGATACGATCACGCAGATCGAGCCAGACGGTGCGCGGCTGACCGGGGCGGACCGAGACCGACACGTCGATCATGTCGCGACCGGGCCAGAGCGGATCCTTCACGCGGATGTTCAACGGGATCAGTCCGGCGGCGTTGGCGGTCGATTTCAGCGCGGGAAGGTCGATCGCGATGCCGTCCAGACCGGCGTTCAGATTCTGCCAGCCATAATCCCAGGCGCGCGCGATCGGCTGATCCGGATAGGCGTCGCCATAGCTGGCGGGGATCAGGATATGGACGATCGGTTGCGCGCCCTTCATCCGGGCGACCGGCCCGGTCGCGCCGGCCGCACCCGCGCCGACCGCCGCCTTGATCCCGGACGTCGGCGTGGCGAGGACCGTTTCGCGTTCGTCCGGCGCGTATCGGCCAGCGATGAAGGCATTCAGCGGGTCGAGCGCGGCGAGCTTCGGCGCGAGATCGGAATTGATCGTGTAGTCGAGCGAGAAGCTGCCCGTCGGCACCGCGCCCGCCGAAACGTCATACGCCCAGATTTCCTGGATCGGCTGTTCCTGCATCACGTTGGTGAAGCCGAAGCGGCCACCGGTGCGCGGGGTGAAGCGATCGACCGAGCGGACGACGCCTTGCGGTCGTCTGGCCAGCGTCACCGCCTTCCCGCCGTCGCTCCAGTCGAGCGTGCCATAGGCCGCGCCGCGGATTTCGATGCGGTTGACGCGCTCGCCGGGCGGGACGGTCAGGTCGTATCTCTTGCCGCCTTCGACATAGGTGTTCCAGTCGGGCAGTTCGAAATAGTCGTTGCGGCCGGGAAGGCGCGAGCGATTGTAGACGCCGGGCCAGGTGGTCTCGGTGATGCCGTCCACGCCTTTCCACATCCACTGTTTCAGGTCCTTCGCGTCGGCGAATTCGACCTTTCGGATGCGTGTGACGGCGGCGTCGAGCAATGGAGGTGATGTTCGGTCCCAGCCGTACCGGTGGAGCCAGGCGGCGCGTTCGGCGCGCGTGTCGCGTAGTGGTGGCGCGGCCGGGTCCCGCTTGTCGGCAAGCGCGGCGATGGCGGCGGCGTCCAGTTGGCTATCGTAGACGCGGATCTCGTCGACGTCGCTGCCGCGCATGAAATTGTAGCGGCTTTGCACCTGATGCGGGGAGAGGACGCGGCCGGCGAGGCCGAACTGGTCGAGGCCGCTGTCCAGATCCGCCTTCTGGTCGCGACGGGCGGCTTCATTGCCATCGACGTACAGGCGCAATCCGACCGTCTCGTCCCACGATACCGCGATATGATGCCAGGCATCGGCGGCGGGCAGGACGGGCATGCGGTACGAGACGCGGACGCGCGACAGATTGGCGTCGGTGACGAACGCGTCGAAGCCGTGGCCGTTATAATCGATGCGCAGGAACGCCATGTCCCAGCTGGAATGATCCGCGAAGGACACGCGGAAGATGTTGAATGGCGCCTCGCCCACCGGCGTCCGCGCGCGCCAGAAGAAAGCGAGCGTCCCCCGCGCCGCGCGGATGTTGCCGGGTGCCTTCCACGCGACATAGCCATCGTCGGCCCAGCGCGCCGCCCCGCCGATCGCGCCATCGGGGACGACCGTCACACCGCTCCGGAAATTGGGCACCGGATCGCCGCCGGCGACCTCCGCCGTCAGGCTGGTATCCGCCGAGGCGCGGAACAGCAGGCCGGTCGCGTCCTTAGCCGACTGCGCATGGGCAATCGGCGCCCATGCGATCAGCGCCGCCGCCGGGATGAGGCACGCCGGGATCAGGCGGGTTCTTGTCACACTCTCTCTCCCGGCGGGCGCTTCGTGCGCCTTATACCTCGACCCGTGCCAGCCGCGGCGACAGCAGGTGTACCGCGAGCAGCGCCAGGAAATAGGCGCTGGCGCAGATCGCGAACAGGGTCGAATAACTGCCCGTCGCGTCGAGGATCGACCCGGTGAACCACGCCATCCCCATCCCGCCCACTGCACCCACCGTACCGCCGATGCCGACGACCGACCCGACCGCACCGCGCGGAAAGATATCCGACGGCAACGTGTAGAGGTTGGCGGAGAAGGCCTGATGCGCCGCCGTCGCCAGCCCGATCACCAGAACCGCCGTCCAGACATTGTCGATATCCTGCGCGAAATAGATCGGCAGCACGCAGAAAGCACAGATCAGCATCGTCAGCTTGCGCGCGAAGTTGGGCGACTTGCCGGCCTTGATCAGGCGCGACGACAGATACCCGCCACCGACGCTGCCGACATCGGACAACAGGTAGATCGCCGCCAGCGGAAGACCGAACGTCTTCAGGTCGAGATCGTAGCGTTCGTACAGATAGCCCGGCAGCCAGAACAGGAAGAACCACCAGATTGGATCGATGAAGAACTTGCCCAGCGCATAGGCCCATGTCTCACGCACCGTCAGCAGGCGCAACCAGGGCAAGGGCACGACGGGGTCGGCCGGATCCTGTTCGATCCACGCCAGTTCCGCCGCGCCGACGCGCGAATGCTCACGCGGGTGGCGGTACATCGCCCACCACGCGATCAGCCACACGATCCCGAACAGGCCGGTGATGTAGAAGGCGACGCGCCAGTCGAAGGCGAGAACGAGGAACGGGACGAGCAACGGCGTGATGATCGCGCCGACATTGGCGCCGGCGTTGAACACACCGATCGCGAATGCACGCTCACGCTGCGGAAACCAGTCCGTCACCGCGCGGATGCCCGCGGGGAAGTTTCCGGATTCACCGATACCGAGGCCGAAGCGCGCCATCGCGAACTGCGTGATGCTGCCCGCCAGGCCGTGCGCCATGTGGCTGATCGTCCAGATGATGATCGCGATCGTATAGCCGAGCCGCGCGCCGAGCTTGTCGACCACCTTGCCGAAGCTGATGTAACCGACTGCGTAGGCGACCTGGAACCAGAACACGATCGTGGCGAAATCGCCCTCGGTCCATTTGAATTCGGCCTGCAGGGTCGGCTTCAGCACGCCGATCATCTGGCGATCGATATAGTTGATGGCGGTAGCCGCGAACAACAGGCCGCAAATCACCCAGCGATAGCGCCCGACCGTGCCGGCCGCCCGATCCACCACTCCGCCATCCGGCGCTGCGCCGATCGCGGACTCCGGTGCCTGTGCCATCACATTCTCTCCCGTTTACCTGGCCCTTATTGAGCCTTGATCTTGCATGCGACCGTCAGTCGGCCGTCGAACACTGCCTCGACGGCCGCGCCGATCGCGACGCGGTGGACGCCGGTGACGGCACCGCTAGATATCCACTGGCCGGGCTGTAGCGCGATACCGCGCAGCGCCATCGCCTCGAACAGGAACCGCGCCGCACCGAACGGGCCGTCCAGCATCGTCGCGGCGGTCGCGGCGCCTGCCTCCACCCCGTCGATCGTGAGGCTCACCGGCCACGAAACCAGATCCTGATCGCGCCAATTCGGAATCGCTTCGCCCACGACCAGACCGTTATTGTTGCCGAAATCGGAAATCGTGACGGTCGCGCCGTGATCGTTGATGCCGGGGAAAGGCGAACTGGCGATCTCGATCCCGACATGCACTGCGTCGATCAGCGCCGTCGCCTCGGCGATCGTATAGGACTGCTTCGCGGGATCGGGCGCGGTGCCGATGCAGAGCAGGAACTCTGCTTCACCGGCGGCAAACCCCCGGAAATGACCGGCATCGCGACCGGATCGTCCTGCGCGTCCTTCACCTGATCGGCGAAGATCGGTCCAGCGAGGCGGTTGATTCCGTCGATCGGAGGATTGATCCGTCCGACCTTCCACCCGACCACCTGACGATCGGACAGCGCGATCGCCGCATCCTGCACGGCATAGGCCGTTTCGAGCGTGTCGGGCATGTCGCCGGGAAAATCGGGCAATGCGCGGCCGGTGCGGCGGGCATCGACGAAAGAACGGGCGATGCCGTTGATGTTCTCGGAAATCTGACCGGACATTGCTACGCGCTCGCCTCCCCACTCACTATTCTTCTGTCGGCGATGACTATGGGAAACCGGTGTCAATGACAATAGCCTGCGCGGTGCCGGTGTCCGATTTCCAACCGAAGTTACAGCGTCACGCCGCGTTTCCAGATCGCGATCTCGCGTTCGCCATTCCGTTCCGCCGCCGTTTCCGCGCCCGATGCGACCCGTCCGATCAGGCCTGCCAGCGCGTCTTCCGCCGCGGTGAAACCTTCGTTCAGCACCTGTCCCGCGTCGAAGTCGATCCAGTTCGGCTTGCGGGCGGCGAGTGCGCTGTTCGATGCGATCTTGATCGTCGGTACGGGAAAGCCGAGCGGCGTTCCTCGCCCGGTGGTGAACAGGATCACCGTCGCCCCGGCCGCCGCCAAGGCGGTGGACGACACCGCATCGTTACCGGGCGCTTCCAGCAGGGTCAGCCCGGACTGCGTCGCGGCGTGACCATATCCGATCACATCGATGACCTGTGCGCGCCCCGCCTTCTGCACCGCGCCGAGCGATTTCTCCTCCAGCGTGGTGATCCCGCCCGCGATATTGCCGGGGGACGGATTCTCCGAAACCGGCTCGCCGTGCGACAGGAAATAGCTTTTGAAGTCGTTGACGAGCGTGACGATGCGATCGAACACGTCGCGACTTGCGGCGCGGTTCATCAGCATCTGTTCGGCGCCGAACACTTCTGGAATCTCCGTGACGATCACGCGCCCGCCCGCGCCGCCGACCCGGTCGCTCATCCGACCGACCAGCGGGTTGGCGGTAAGGCCCGAAAAGCCGTCCGACCCGCCGCATTTCACGCCCAGCACGAGGCGATCGAAGGCGACCGGCTCGCGGGTCGCGGCGACATAGGCGGCGAGTTGCTCGACCAGGGCGACGCCCTGTTCGACTTCGTCCTCCGCCTGCTGCGCGACCAATGTCCTGACGACCGCGCGGCGATCGGCCGGGATTTCGGCCATCAACTGCTCGATTTGGTTCGATTCGCAGCCAAGCCCGACGATAACGACTCCCCCGGCATTCGGGTTGCACGCGAGGCCGGCGAGGATCCGGCGCGTCGCGGCAAGATCGTCGCCGAGTTGCGAGCAACCGAACGGGTGGGTGAAGGCATGGACGCCGTCTATACCGGGCAAAGCCAGCGCGTTACCGCGCGCGGCGATCCGGTCGGCGGTGCGGGCCACGCAACCGACCGTCGGCAATACCCAGATTTCGTTGCGCGTGGCGACGCGGCCATCGGCGCGGATATAGCCCATGAACTGGTCCTGCCCGCCCGTGAGGTGAGGGGCGGCCGCGGGCATAAAGGTGTAATCGAGTTCCCCGACAAGACCGGTGGCGAGGTTGTCGCTGTGCACCACATCGCCGACCGCAATCGATTGGGTCGCGCGACCGATCGGAAAGCCGAACTTGACGACGTCTTCCCCGGGCGCGAGCGGCGCGACGGCTATCTTGTGGCCGCGGCCAATTGCCGCGCGCGACTCTATCGTCCGTCCATCGACCTCGACCGCGCCGCCGACCGGCACGTCGTCCAGCAAGGTCGCGACGCTGTCGCGCGGGTCGATGTGCAGGGCCTTGATCACGAATGCTATGCCTTTTGCGAAGGTAACGGGAACCGGTGTCAGCCGCGACTATCAATGCCGGAGCGGCAATATCATCGCAAGTGCTGGCGGCTGCACCTTCGCCCGGCTATGCACTGGAGCTATGAAGAAGACCGGCCAGCCGACGATCAACGACGTAGCGCGGCTCGCGGGCGTTTCGAAAAAGACGGTCAGCCGCGTGATCAACCGATCGCCCCTGCTGAACGACGACACCCGGCGGCGGGTCGAGGACGTTATCAGCGGATTGAGCTACATCCCGAATCCGCAGGCCCGCGCGCTCGCACTCCGCCGCAATTTCCTGATCGGGCTCGTTCACGACAATCCCAATGCGCAGATGGTGATGAACGTGCAGCAGGGGATCTTGGAGGCGCTGCACGGTACCGAGTTCGAACTGGTCGTGCGTCCGCTGGATCGCGGATCGGCGACGATGCTGGAGGATCTGCGCCACTTCCTCGAGCGCCAGCGGCTGTTCGGACTGATCCTGCTGCCCCCCATCAGCGAGAATGATTCCATTGCCCAGTTATGTTCGGAAATCGGATGCCGCTATGTCCGGATGGGGTCCGCGCAACTGGATGACGACGATCACATGGTCGCGTCGAACGATCGGGAGGCGGTGCGCGGGGCGACCGAATATCTGATCGCGCAGGGCCATCGCCGGATCGGCCTGGTCGCCGGGCCGCATGGTTTCCGGTCGGCGCGCGAGCGTCGGCTGGGATTCGAGGAAGCGCTGGATGCGGCGAATATCCCGATTTCGCGCAGCATGATCGCCGACGGAAACTATACTTTCGAATCAGGCATTTCAGCCGCCGGTCGCCTGCTCGACCTGATGCCGCGCCCGACCGCGATCTTTTCCTGCAATGACGAGATGGCCGCCGGCGTGATGCATGCGGCACGGCAGCGAGGGTTGGATATTCCGAGTGACCTGTCGATCATCGGGTTCGACGATACGCCGGTCGCCGCGCATGTCTGGCCGCCGCTGACCACGGTGCGCTGGCCGATCGCGTCGATGGCGCGGTCGGCTGCGCTCAAGATCACCGCCTCACTCGAAGAGAATGCGGTGGATGAGCCGTCGCTCTTCCTGTCGACCCTGATTCGACGCGCATCCGTGACCCCGCCGGCCGCGTGATCCTTGCATGATCGGCTGACACCGGTTACCAATTAAGACAGCCGAGCAGACGACGCGGCTTGCAGAGGATGGATACGGACACAGGCTATGGCACGGCGACTGGAATTGCACCCCGACCGGCTGTTCCCTGCCGATCCGACGACACGCCGGATCGCGCGTGATCTGTATTCCGGGGTCGCAGATGCACCGATCGTCAGCCCGCACGGCCATACCGACGCCGGCTGGTTCGCCGGCAACCAGCCCTGGACCGACGCGACGTCGCTGCTGCTCGCGCCCGACCATTATCTCTACCGCATGCTGTACAGCCAGGGGATTGCGCTGGATGCGCTGGCCATCCCGGACAAGGGTGGCGTTCCGGCGACCGATCCCCGCGCGGCCTGGGCCTTGTTCGCGGCCAATTATCACCTGTTCCGCGGCACGCCGTCGCGCTTGTGGCTGGATCATGTATTCGCCGAGGTCTTCGGGTTCGACGTGGCGCTGGAGCCGTCTTCCGCCGACCTGTATTTCGACACGATCGCGGAAAAGCTTGCGACCGATGCGTTTCGCCCACGAGCGCTGTTCGACCGGTTCCGCATCGACTTCCTTGCCACGACGGAAGGCGCGCAGGACGATCTGGGCGCGCATCACCGCATCCGCGAGTCGGGCTGGAACGGCCGCGTCGTCACCACCTATCGCCCGGACGGCGTGGTCGATGTCGAGCATGAGGCGTTCGTGCCCGCCATGACTCGCTTCGCCGAACTGACCGGCGAGGACGTGTATGACTGGCGCGGCTATCTGGCGGCGCACCGCAAGCGCCGGGCCGATTTCCGCGCGGCGGGCGCCACCGCGACGGACCACGGTCACCCCACCGCCGCCACCGCCAACCTGTCGACGGCCGAATGCGAGACGCTGTTCGCGAAGGTCACGCGTGGTGACTGGACGCCGGCCGATGCCGAACTGTTCCGTGCGCAGATGCTGACGGAAATGGCCGGCATGTCGGCGGAAGACGGCATGGTGATGCAGATCCACCCCGGATCGTTCCGCAATCACAATGCCGGCCTGTTCGCCAGCCACGGGCGCGACAAGGGCGCCGACATCCCGACTCGCACCGATTACGTCCATGCGCTGAAGCCCCTGCTGGACCGGCATGGCAATTCGACCGACCTGTCGATCATCCTCTTCACGCTGGACGAAAGCACCTACGCCCGCGAACTCGCGCCGCTGGCCGGTCATTATCCCTGCCTGAAGCTGGGCCCGAGTTGGTGGTTCCACGATTCGCCCGAGGGCATGCGCCGCTTCCGCGAGGCGACGACGGAAACGGCCGGCTTCTACAATACCGTGGGCTTCAACGATGATACGCGCGCCTTCCTGTCGATCCCGGCGCGCCACGACGTCGCGCGCCGCGTCGATTGCGGCTTCCTCGCGCAACTCGTCGTCGAACACCGCATCGCCGACTGGGAAGCCGCCGATCTGGCGCACGAACTGACCAGCGGCCTGGTGCGCCGCGCTTATAGAATCGATCAACCCTCGCCGCTCGCCGCGGCAGCCTGATACCGGAGACCCAAGATGTTCGACCGTACCTATTACGCCACGCATCCCGACATGATGGAATGCGTCTCGAATGACGAACTGCGCGACCGCTACCTGATCGGCGGGCTATTCCGCGACGGGGAATGCGTGCTGAACTATACGCATGCCGACCGCTTCGTGATCGGTGGCGTCGCGGTCGCCAGCGGCAGCGTGAAGCTGCCCGACCAGACCGAGCCGGCATCGGCGGCGGGCCACCCGTTCCTGGAGCGCCGCGAACTCGCGATCGTCAACGTCAGCACCGTCGAAGGCACCGTCACCGTGGACGGCGAGACCTTCACGCTCGGCAACAAGGACTGCCTGTACGTCACGATGGGCGCAAAGGACGTGCAGTTTTCGGGCGATGGCGCGCGTTTCTATCTGGCGTCCTGCCCGGCGCACAAGGCGTTCACCACGCGCAAGCTGGGGATCGGCGATGCCAACGCGCTGGAACGCGGCAGCCTGGAGGAATCGAACGAGCGCACGATCTTCCAGCTCGTCATTCCGGGCATCTGCGACAGCGCGCAACTGGTCATGGGCCTGACCGTGCTGAAGCCGGGCAGCGTGTGGAACACGATGCCGCCGCACATCCACGAACGCCGCAGCGAGATCTATTTCTACTTCGAACTGGATGGCCCGAACGACCGCGTCTTCCATTACATGGGCGAAGGCGAAGCGATGCGGCACATCGTGATGGCGAACGAGGAAGCGGTCATCAGCCCGCCCTGGTCGATCCACATGGGGTCCGGCACCAAGGCCTATGCCTTCATCTGGGCGATGGCGGGCGAGAATCAGGATTATACGGATATGAACGTGCTGGATATCTGCCAGCTGGCGTGAGGTTGGGTTAGGCTGCCCTCACTTTCAGTTGGGATGACCCTAAGCTCCTCTCCCTTTCAGGGAGGGGCGAACCTTAAGCTCCCCTCCCTGAAAGGGAGGGGTTGGGGGTGGGTCCGGGCCGGGCGATACGGCGGCCCCCTTCGCGTGATCATCCGTATCGCGAGCACTCCACCCACCCCCGGCCCCTCCCTTCCAGGGAGGGGAGAAGATCAACGCCCTGCCATCCCCGGCGGGACGCGGAGAAGACCAGAATGAACCCTTTCGACCTTTCAGGAAAAGTTGCCGTCGTCACCGGCGCGAACACCGGTATCGGGCAGGCGATCGCCGTCGCGCTGGCGGCCGCGGGCGCCGACGTGGCGTGCGTCGGCCGGACCCCGGCGGACGATACGGTCGCGCAGATCCGGGCGCTGGGTCGCCGGGCCGAGATCGTGTCCGCCGACCTGTCCTCGATCGAGCCGGTGCAACGGGTTGTCGACGAAACGCTGGAAAAGCTTGGTGGGCTGGACATTCTGGTCAACAATGCCGGCATTATCCGCCGCGCGGATGCCGTTGATTTCACGGAGGAAGATTGGGATGCCGTGGTCGATACCAACATGAAGTCGGTATTTTTCCTGTGCCAGGCGGCGGGCCGTCACATGATCGCGCAGGGCAAGGGCAAGATCATCAACATCGCGTCGATGCTGACGTTCCAGGGCGGCATCCGCGTGCCGAGCTATACCGCGTCCAAATCGGGTATCGGTGGGCTGACCAAGCTGCTGGCGAACGAATGGGCGGCGAAGGGGATCAACGTCAACGCGATCGCCCCCGGCTATATCGCGACCAACAACACGACGGCGTTGCAGGCCGACGAGGCGCGCAACAAGTCGATCGTCGATCGCATCCCCGCCGCGCGGTGGGGCGATGCCAGCGATCTGGGCGGGGCGGCGGTGTTCCTCGCATCGGCGGCGGCGGACTATGTCCAGGGCCATATCCTTGCGGTCGATGGCGGCTGGCTGGCACGCTGATGGGACAATTTCTCGCATTCGGGGAGATGATGCTCCGCTTGTCCCCGCCGGGCCGCGAACTGCTGATGCAGACGCCGCGATTCGACGTGTGGGTGGCGGGTGCCGAGGCGAACGTCGTCACGCAACTGGCGAAGCTGGGCCATCATGTCGGGTTCGCGACGATGGTGCCGGACAACGATCTCGGCCGCTCGGCGATCGCGACATTGCGCGGACACGGCGTCGATACGTCGGCGATCCAGTTTGGCGGCGAACGGATGGGGCTGTATTTCGTCACGTCGGGCGCGGGGATGCGCGCGACCGAAGTGATTTACGACCGCGCCTGGTCGTCCTTCGCGCAAGCCCCCTTTTCGGGGTGGCAGTGGGATGAATTGCTGGACGGCGTGGACCGGTTGCACCTGTCGGGCATCACGCCCGCGCTCGGTCCAGTGCCGGCGGAAAGTGCACTGGCCGCGGTACGCGCGGCGTCGGAACGCGGGGTCGCGGTATCGTTCGACGGCAATTGGCGTGGCAAGCTATGGGAACGGTGGGATTCGAACCCGCGCGACATCCTGAACCAGTTGGTGGCGGAGGCGGATCTGATGTTCGGCAATCACCGCGACATCGCATTGCTGCTGGACCGCGAATTCTCCGCCGATGCGGAGGTGCGCCGACGGGAGGCCGCGGATGCCGCCTTCAGCGCATTCCCGAAGCTTCGGACGATCGCCTCGACCGCGCGCCACGTCGATCATGTCGACCTGCACCGCCTGTCCGCGCGCGTCGACACTCGCGAGGGCCATGCCCAGACGGAGGAAGTGACGCTGGCCGGGATCGTCGACCGGATCGGCGGGGGCGACGCCTTTGCCGCCGGCGTTCTCCACGCGCTGCGATCGGGTGGCGACAGCGCCGCCGCCGCCAGCACGGGACTGGCACTCGCCGCGCTGAAGCATTCGTTGCCGGGCGATGCGAGCCTGTTCCGTCAGGCCGATGTCGATGCGTATCTCGCCGGGGGTCTCGACGTCCGGCGTTGAGGGCTGGACGCGCCGCGGCGTGATCGGCGCGGGGGCTGCGGCGGCTTTGGCCGGCGCGCGCGCAACCGCTGCACTCCCCGCGGATCCGATCGTTCGTGCGCCCGCCGGAGCATTCGCAGGAGCGCGCGAAGACGGCGTGACGGGGTTTCGCGGCATTCGTTATGGTCGCGCCGAACGCTTTCGATCGCCGACACCTGTCGCCCCGCCCCGGCAGGTAGTCGCCGCGCGGGAATTCGGCCCGGTCGCCCCTCAGAACGGACCGTATACGCCGCAGTCCGAAGACTGCCTTTTCCTCAACATCTGGACGCCCGCGCCTGATCGCCGCGCAGCGCGTCCGGTGATGGTCTACATCCATGGCGGCGCTTATTCGAACGGCAGCGTCACCGATCCGTTGAACGACGGCGCAACGCTGGCCGCGCACGGCGACGTCGTCGTGGTGACGATCAATCACCGGCTGAACGCGTTCGGATATCTGTATCTCGCGCGGATCGACCCGCGCTTTCCCGACAGCGGCAATGCCGGGCAACTGGACCTGATCCTCGCGCTGCGCTGGATCGGCGAGAATATCGCGGCGTTCGGGGGCGATCCGGGGCGGGTGATGGTCTTCGGCCAGTCCGGCGGCGGCGCGAAGATCGCGACGTTGATGGGGATGCCGGCCGCGCAGGGCCTGTTCCACCGCGCGGCGACGATGAGCGGGCAGCAGGTCACGGCGTCGGGACCGATCAACGCGACGCTGCGCGCGCGGGCCTTTCTGGCGAAACTTGGCGTGGCGGAGCGCGATCTGTCGCCTTTGCTAGCTATGCCCGCGCAAAAGTTGGTCGATGCGCTAGCCACCACCGATCCGATCCTTGGCGGCGGTGTGTATTTCGGGCCCGTGCTGGATATGACGTGGCTGACCCGGCATCCGTTCTGGCCCGATGCCAACCCGCAATCGCGCGGCATCCCGATGATCCTCGGCAATACGCAGGACGAGACGCGCGGCTTCATTTCTCCTGCGTCCGCACGGATACGGGCGCTGACCTGGGACAATCTCGCCGCGACGATGGCGCCCGAACTGCGCATCGACGTGCTGCCCGAATGGGTCGTGGCGCAATTCCGTGCGCGCTACCCGGGCTGGTCGCCGGAACAGATATTCTACCGCGCGACGACTGCTGCCCGAAGCTGGCGCGGCCAGATCATCGAGGCGGAGGCGCGGGCGGCGCAAGGCACGCGGACGTGGGTGTACCAGCTGGATTTCGCATCGCGCACCAACCCGCGGAAAGGTGCCTTCCATACGCTCGACATTCCGTTGGTGTTCGGGACGCTTGGGGCCGCGGGGTCGGAAACCGGAACCGGGGCGGATGCGCGCGCGGCGAGTGCCGCGTTGCAGGATGCGTTCGTCGCCTTTGCGCGTACCGGCGATCCGAACCGTGCGGGATCGGCCGGGTGGCCGGTCTACGATCTCGCACGACGCGCGACCTTGGTGGTCGATGCGCGGTCCAGGGTGGTGGATGATCCGCGCCGGTGGGAACGCGAGCAGTTCGCGCGCATTCCGTATATCCAGCCCGGGAGCTAGGCCGCACGCCTCATTTGGCCGCGACGGGTTTGGCCAGCGGATAGGAGATGATCAGCGACAAGGACTTGCCCCCGGTCTGTCGGATGCCGACCGTCGCGCCGCTGTACAGATAGGCCGTCATACCGGGCGTGAGCGTCCTGCGCTCCCCGCCCGACGTCACCTCGCCGGTGCCGGACAGGACGTAATATACTTCGTCATGATCGATCCGGTGCACCCCGATCGCCGCGCCGCGGTGCAGGATGCGCTTGCGGAACTCCATCGTCCGGCCGTCGACGCCGTCGCTGATCCGGTACGCCGTGCTCATCCCGATCGCGCCATGCGGGGGCGGCTCGCGCCGGATCGTGGCGCGTTCTTCGATCACGACCATCGGACGTTCGGCGGCAGGGACCGAAGCCACCGCCGCCTGTGCCGCGACCAGCGTCAGGATCGCGCCGATCATCGTCAGAACTTGAAGCGTGCGCCGAAGTAGAACTGCCGTCCCGTATGGTGCGACACGCTCAGGCGATCGGCGGCGCTGTCGATATACTGATCGACATATTCGTCGGTCAGGTTGATCGCCTCCAGTGTCAGCGACACGTTCTCGGTCACCTTCACCGATGCCGACATATCGACGTTGATCGTCCCGTGCGTACCTTCGACATCGTTGAACGTCGGCTTACCCGCATTGGGGTTGAACACCGGACCCGTTCCCGCCGGCACGCCGTTGCGACCCGGAACCGAGGTCAGGAAGCCGCTGCGATACGCGACCGAACCACGCAACGAGAAGATCTTGTCCTCATAGTACAATGTGCCGTTCGCGCTGTGCTTCGACAAATTGACCAGCGGTTGCGTCACCGTAGGCGAACCGACCGGCGCGGCGAGCGGATAGACGATGTTCGAATCCACATAGGTGTAGTTCGCCTGCACGCCCAGATTGCTAAGCGCACCTGGCAGGAACTTCAGCTGCGACTGGAAGCCGACCTCGATCCCCTTCAGCTTGCCGCCGGGGCTGTCGACCGGCTGCGTGACCGTGAACAGGTCGGTCGCCGACGCGTTCGTTCCCGTCAGCAGGCTTTCCGGCAGGCCCAACTGGTTGAACGGAATGGTATCCGTACTGGTCGCCACGAAGGACGAGATGTCCTTGTAGAACAGGCCGACGACGAAGGACGACCCGCGCGAGAAATACCATTCGAACGACAGGTCGACGTCGGTCGCCTTGGTCGGGCTGACGAACGGATTGCCCAGCGACAACGTGCGGTTGCCGCCGCTCACCGAGAAGGAACCGCCCGGGCTGAGCGTGCCGATGTTCGGCCGTGCGATGACGCGCGCCGCGGCCGCACGGACGACGAAGTCCGGGGTCAGGTTGACGCTGAGGTTCGCCGAGGGGAGCCAGTTGCGATACGTGCGATCGACATCGACCAGCAGAAAGCCCGTCGCCGTATTCTGATAACCGGTCGAGCTCTGGCGGGTTTCGACGAAGCGCAACCCTGCGTCCGCCTTCACGTCCAGCCCGGCGACTTCACCCTTGTAGACGAGCTGGCCGAAACCGCCGATGTCGCGTTCGCTGACCGTCGTGAAGTTACCCCGTGCCGAGGCATTGGTGATGCCCGTCAGCGCGAAGCGGCCGGTGTTCGAATAGATGCCCAGCGTGTTTGCGAACGCGCCCAGGTTCGGCACTACGAACGTCCCCGGCGTCCCGCCGAGCGCCGTATCCGGGCTGAACGAATAGAGCGTCGAGAGTGGGCCGAGTTGCCCCGCCCCCACCAGACCCGCCACATCGGTTTCGCTGGTACGGCGATATTCCTCCGACGAGAAATTATACTTCTTATAATCGCCGCCGATCACGATGCTGAGCGGATCGCTGAGCTTGTACGCCAATTGCGCGCGGCCGACGCGGAAGTCGTTGTCGACATATTGCGGGCGCAAACGGATTTCGGCGAGCGTGAAGGCGGCGGGGTCGCGAACATTCAGATTGCCATAGTTGAACGTCGGGGTGCGACCGTCGCGGAAATCGTAGCTATAGCCCTGCACGTTATTGGCATCGAGCGCGACCGTGGTCTGGATCGGGTTGGCGAATGCCGATTTCGAATAGCCGCCAAGCGCGTCGAAGGTCAGCCGTTCGCCGAACTCATGATGCAGCGAGGCGGTATATTGCTGGAACTTGGTGGTCAGTTCGTCATAGCGCGATTCGACGCGGACATCGACGTTGTTGAACGTGCCGGAAACCAGGCTGTTGTTCGAGTCGACGACCGCGCCGGGCAGGATCACCGTCTGCGGCTTGCCTGTGCCCGACCGGCTGAACGAGATCGCCTCCAGATACTGTTCCGACCGCTGGCTCTTGAACTTCGCGTACAGCGCATCGACCGTCAGCAACGTGCTGTCGCTCGGCTGCCACTGGATCGACCCGGTCAGGCCGAGACGCTCCGTCTTGTACTGATAGCTGTCGTAGCGCGGGATGCGCGGGTGGAAGAAGGCATAAGCCTGCTGCGCGCCCTGCGGCAACGTGGAGGTGGGGGCGAACCCGCCATTGTCCGTGCCGCGTTCCCACCGGACGGTCGACGGGCCTTCCTCGCGGATGCCACGTTCGGAATAGGCGGCCGACAGCAGGACACCGAGCGTTCCGTCCGCGAACTTCTTCGACACCAGCGCGGCGAGCTTCGGATCGACCTGGTTCGACAGGTCGTTCAGGCCGACCTGTGCCGAACCGGCCAGCGTGAAGTCGTCCTTGTAATCGAGCGGGCGTGCGGTGACGAGATCGACGGTCGCGCCGAGCGAGCCTTCCTCGACATCCGCCGAAGCCGACTTGCGGACCGTGATCGAGTTGAACAGTTCGGATGCGAACACGTTGAAATCGAACCCGCGACCGCGATTGGCGCCGCCCGATGCGTCTGCGCCGCCGGTGGTCGACAGGCCTTCGATGCCGTTGATCCGAACGCGCGTGAAGACCGGGCCGAGACCGCGCACGGTGATGTTGCGGCCTTCGCCCTGATCGCGGTTGATCGCGACGCCGGGGATGCGCTGGATCGACTCGGCGAGGTTGTTATCCGGGAAGTCGGCAATGTCCTCCGCCTTGATGACGTCGACAATGCCGGTCGCTTCGCGCTTGGCGTTGATCGCGGCGTTCAGCGACGCGCGGTAACCGGTCACCACGATATCCGCGGTAACGTCTTCCTGAACCGACGGATCCTGCGCGGGCGCCTCGACGCCGGTCGCCGGATCGGTCGCCGTCGTCACCGTCTCCGGCGTCTGGTTGGTGGTGGTCGCGGCTTGCGCGAATGCGGACGCAGGCAGTGCCAGCCCGACGATGAGCGCACCGGCCGACGCGCTCTTCAAAAGCGCAGTTCGCCGTGCATTCGAAACTGTGAGACGGATCATTCTCTCTCCCCTTCGCCGACCTGTTCTCGGCCCTTGTGCTTCGCGATGACACGGCCTGTCATGGCCCGCCATCAAAGTTCGAAGGGAGTGCGGCGCCCCATGAACGCCAAACCTCCCCATCCCGATCACCGCCGGATACCCCCGCTTTATTTCAGCAGCGGTAACCGGTGTCAACCGTCAGTTTGGTGTCAGGCGATGGCCCGAGCGGAACACGAAATTCGCTTTGCGATAGGCACTTACGGGCCCGAGCGGGGTTTTTCGCCGCGTGCGGGGCGGCGCGACGGCTATTCCGGCTCTTCGCCAGATTGCCGCAGGTTGATGGCGTCATATTGCTCGATCAAGCGACTGACTTCGGCGATCACCTCGGCCTGCTCCGCGCGGTAGCGCGCGGTCGCATCTTCGGTCGGCACGCCGTCCCGCCCGTCATGCACGGTAAAGCCGCTATCGATCAGCCAGATCGCGTCCATCGCGCGCGATCGCTGCCGCCGGAGATGCATTGCCCATTGTTCCACCAACCCCGAAGGAACGAGCCGTTCGATTTCACCCATGCCCTTCCCCTAGCGGCAAAAACCCTGTCGCTGCCATAGAAGTTTTGGTGCGCCGCGCGGAAGACGCCAAGCTACCCGAACGATCAGGAAGGCACCGCCTTCAACGGCATCGAGCCGGGTCCTAATCTCGTGAAGCCGGTGCGCGCGTAGCTGGCGGTAGACCTGACGGGATCGCGGCGAGTGAACAAAGCTTTTGGCGACAACTCCGCAGGGCAAAACAGGCCCAGCGCGACGCCGCCCTTCGTCGTCGTCGACAGCCTCCCGACGATGGCGTCCGCTACAATCACGGGCCGGACCATGTCGCTACTTTCGGAGCCTATGACGCGTGGAACGACCAGCTTTTCGGCAGGCGGCTGGTCCTTCACCCCGGGCTGAAGAGCCACCGCATTCCCCCCTACTCCCAGTTGAGGACGATCCGCCCGCTTGCGGGAACGCGGAAATCGATACGGTCGTCCGTCGTCGCAACCGCGCGCAACGGGTCGCCACCGATCGTTGCGACACGCGTCCGCGTCAGCTTTCGGCGTTTGCGCCGCACGACGCTTAACCCCGCTTGGCAATTCTCGCCGCCGTCCAGCGTTACGGTCAGCGACTGATCCCCCGTCCTTTCCATAGCCCGCAGGAAATGGTCGCAATATAGATCGAACGGTGCATTTTCGAGCCGATGCACGGCACGCGTCGCGAATACAAACGCGGCGCCGGCACCGTATATCTCCTGCCCGACCTGCCCGTTCAGTTCTCCCGTCGGGTACAGATCCTCCAGCGGGAAGTTCAGCTTGCGATCGACGTGACCGTTCGTCTCGCGTTGCTCCGGCGAGATCGCGTCCGCCGGCAGCGCGTCGGGATAGTAGAACCAAGCGCGATCGAGCGCATACCGGCAATATTCGGAGACGAGCAGACGGGCACCGGGCTCGAGGTCCGGGCCGCTATCGTCCAGATACCGCTCGAACGCAGTGAAGGAGTCGAAACATTCGAAGATCGCCATGTACGGCGCGTCCTGAAGGCAGGTCGCACCAAGGAAATTGGGGAAGTGGCGCGCCAGCTTGATCCGGCTGTCCCAGATTTCGCAATTGTGGAAGAAACTGGCGAGATAGACGTAGCTTTGCTCGAGATAGACCGGACGGTTGGTGATACGCCACAGCCGCATGCACGCCGCCGCACCCCAGGCGGTGAGATTGGCCTGATAATTGATGTTGAAGCGCAGGCCGATCGCCGCCTCGATCGCGGCGCACGCCTCGTCGAGATAGGTCTTGTCGTCGGTCAGTTCGAACAGCTGCAACATGACCCAGGCATAGACGCCGCCGACATCGGTCTGTCCCCGCCCATCGGCTTCGGCGACGTCGGTGATGATCGAGAAATCGGTGACGTCGAACTGCACCGGCCATTTGTAATCGAAATGATGCGCCGCGCGGATCGCGTAATCCACCGATTTCATCAGCAGTTTGCGCGCATCCTCGTCCCCATCCAGCGCGAGCAGCCCCAAATTGAGCAGCGGATGATAGAGATACCAGCTGTCGACCGCATCGGCATTCTTGTCATCCCCGACATTCGGAAGATACCGCCGCAGCGTCTTCAGTTCGGGATCGTAGAACTTGTCCAGCCCCGCCTTGAACTCCGCCTCGAGCGGCTCCGGATCATCCGTCCATTTCGCCCATTGATGGATTGCCGAAACGATCGACAATTGCACCATCACGTCCGGATACTCGGCATTCGTATAGGGGTGGATATACCGATGGCCGTAATGTTCGATCGTCGCCTCCGGCGCTTTATCGAGGTCTCGCAGGGTATGCCGCGCGCGGGTTTCCCAGTCGCGATACTCGGTCCGCGGCAGATCGAGCACGGCATAGGCCTCGCCCAGAAGCTGGAGGAACTGTCGCGCGGACTCGCGCTCATGCGGGGGCGCCTCGTGCCGGAACACGAGGATCGCGTCGGACAAGACGATCTCCTCCCCTGTGGTCAACGGCTTGGTGTCCGGGGTTCCGCATTGCGACGGCGTCGGCAACAGCCAGCCGAGTTCGGGCCACTCGCCGCCCACCGCGCTGTCGGGGGTGGTTTCCGTGGCTTCGTAATACGGATTCATCGCAGTCAGATTCTGGAAATAGAGCACGTTACCGAACTCGGGTTCGTCGATCCGGAAATAGACCAGGCCGGAATTCATCCCCCGCTGCGTCGCCTCGACGACGCCCTTCGCGCCGATCGGATCGTCCCCCCGCCCCAACGGATACAGGTCGCGCGGCTGGAACGGGATCAACACGGGTACGGCAGGCGTAAAGCTCACCGTGGAGCGGAGGCGTTCCAGTGGTCCGTCACCGATCGCGAAGCAGATACAATGGTCGCCCAGCACGCTTCGCACCGCTATGCGGCAGACCTCGCCCGGCCCGGGCTGCTGCTTTTCGCACTCGAATTCCGTGTCGAGAAAGGCGACGCGCAGCGCCAGCCCACCCGCATCCTCGCGGCGGATCAGTGCCCAGACCGAGTCGCCGATCGCGCGCACTTCGACCCTCAACTCACCGGTTTCGAACCGCGCGACCGTCTTGCCGCGATCCTTCGCCAAGGCCTCGCGGAGCGCCAGCGTCTGAATACTAGACCCTTCCGGGGCCAGTGCTTTTACCCGACGGACATCGGATTTCGAATCCATGCGCAATTCCCGTCCTGACATAGATTATAAGCCATTGGTTTGGCGTTAGATTTCTCTATCCGACAAACCCACTGGCGGGAATTTGGTTCACGGGAAGCAATACCGTGAAGGCAGTGCCGCCGTCCCGGACGGGATCGTGCCAGACTTGCGCGTTCATGCGCTCGGCCAGCGTGGCGACGATGAACAAGCCCATGCCGGTCCCCGGTAGCGTATCGGACTGACCGGACGTGCCCCGATGGAATTTGCTGAACAGAGTCCCCTGAACAGCCTCGTCGATACCGGGACCCCGATCCTTCACGACGATACGCACCTGGCCGTCCCCGACACCTGCGACGCCGCTCGCGGCGATTGCCAGCGTGCCGCCGTGCGGGCTGAACCGGACACCATTGCCGAGCAGATTATCGAGAATTTGCGCCAGCCCCCCGATGTCGAACGTCGCGATCAGCGGCCGGTCCGGCAGATCCACAGCGACACGAATGTCCGACGAATGCGCACGCGGCCCGATCCGGTCGACCGCCGCAAGAATATGGCCGCGAACATCTTCGTTGACCAATCGGGTCATCGGGCCATGTTCGGCGGCATGCGCATCCAGCAGGCGCGTCGCCAGCCCCAACATCGCGTCGATGCTGGGCATCGCCTGGCGCAATACGATCAAAGGCAATTCGCTTTCCTTTTCCGACCGCCGGATCGCGAGATCGAACAGGTTGCGCAAGCCGTATAGCGGGCTGCGCAGATCGTGTGCCGTGATCGCCATCAGCGTATCGAGTTCTTCGTTACGATCCCGCAGGCGATCGTTCTGCAGCCGAATCTCGCGTTTCTGTTCGTGGTCCCTCCGGCGCCCCGAATAGATCAACGCCGCCGCGACGACGGCAATGACCGAGACGATCCCGGCATTGACGATCGCGATGATCTTTTCGTGGTTCGTCACGGGGATATCGACCACGACGGTGTAGTAGCAGATGAGCAAACCGGCACAGCCGAGCGCGACGATGCGCGGGGGCACGACGAACAGCATCGTCAACGACAGCAGCATCAGGGGATAGCCGCTGGTCAGCCTTCCCTTCGCCCCGAGCGCGGCGACCGCATATTGCGTACCGAGCAGGGCGACGATGAGTACGCATGCGACGAAACCCCGGCCCAGCCATGTGGTATTGGTGCGGCGCAACGCCATCGATCCGAACAGGACCGTCAGCATCATTCCCAGTTCGAACCAGAGCGAGGGGCCTCGATACCCCGTGGCCATTTCGGACAGCCGCGTGAAAAGACCGAGCAACGCGACGATTTCCACGCGTCGAACATTTACTCGGGTCAGGACCTGTCCGAACGTCATTCCCGCCTGTTCGGCGGGCGTCACGTCCCACCGCGAGATCCACGGTCTCATGAAACCGGTGTCCGCCCGGCGGCATGATCGGCAGCGAAGCGCTCCAGCATCCTTACGCTGTCCAGTCCGAGCTTGATCTTCAGCCGTTCGCGGTAGGTGCCGACCGTCTTCACGCTAAGATCGAGTTGGCGAGCGAGCGACTGGAGCGTTTCCCCGGTGCCGATCAGCCGCAGCACCTGGAGTTCGCGCGCGGACAGGCACTCGATATCAGACCGGCGGTCACGGTGATGCGCGATATCCGCAATGAGCAATTGCTGGACCGGTTCGCTGACATGGATCGCCCCGGCCATGACACGGCCGAGCGCTATGGCCACGACGTCCAGCGGTTCGGATTTCGCGACATAGCCGTGCGCGCCAGCGCGGATCGCCTGCGGAGCCCAGACATGTTCCTCGCGGCTGGAATAGACGACGATGCGCGTGGCGGGCAGCATCGCGCGCAGATCCTCGATCAGCTCGATCCCGTCGCCTTCGCCCATCACCAGATCGGTTACGATCGCATCGGGCTGCAGTCGCTCCGCCTCGGCACGCGCGGCGATCGCGGATGTGACTTCGCCGCAAATGTCGAACCGGTCGTCGCTGGCCAGCAACAGTTTAAGCCCGGTCAGGACGATCGGATGATCGTCGACGATCAGCAACCGAAAAATCGCCATCTCTTCCCCCGCCAACCCGCACTCCCTCGTCTTTATTCCGGGTCCCCGCCCCCGGTGTAGGTCATCGACCTACATTAGTTTGCTCGCACCCGCCTAACGGCGCTTCGGGAGCGTGAATCGGGGGATAACCGCGATCGATGCCGGGGGGCGTCGATCGCGGTTGATACCTTTTCGGCAAATGGGCCTCGCGCAGCACGCGCAACGGTCCGGAGAGACACGGCCAAAGCCGTGCAGACGACAGGGCTTGGTACAATGCGGCAGATCGAAACCACGGTACAGCTGGCCTCTATGGCAAGCGCGATCGAACGATTTGCCGACGAATTCGACCCGACGATGCTGGCCAGCCGCGCTTGCGGGCTGGCAATTCCGGAGGTCGAGGACCTGATCGCCAAGCTTGGCCCGCAATCGCCCGCGCTGGATCGCGCGCTCCGCCGGCTGCTCGCGATCCTGGAAAAGCGGCTCGGCTCCCAGGGCGCCCCCCTGCCCGATCCCAATGCGACGCGGAAACTGCGTCGCCTGCTGCGTGCATTGACGCCGTTGGCCGCTGCCGCCTTGGCGGTGTCGAATCTGTCCGCCACCTCAGCAGCAGCGCAGACGCCCCCCCACCACGACGACAAGCTCCGCGATCGCGGTGCCGGCGATCGGCGATGCGGTGACCAATCCGGAGACAGGGCTGGACGAAACCGTATCCGAACTGGTCGGCAATTATGCGGTTCGGGCCGACAAGGACAACGTGATCCTGCTCGCCCAAACGCTGGGCGACACATATACCGTCGTCACGACGGACGCGAACGACCAGGACGTTTCCAAAACCTACGAAGTGACCGCGGTCACCAGCAACACGGCCGGCAAGGTCGTGAGCGTGACGATAAAGGACGTCAATGACGCCACCGTACCCGTGCAGTCGGTCGATATCGTCCAGGCCGTTACCTATCCCAGCGCGGGCGGCGGCAGCGGGTCTGGAACGACGCCGGTCCCGTTCGGCACCGCGAGCGGCGACATCAACCAGTCGAGCACATACCTGCGCGGCAATGGCGGCGGTAGCGGTCGCAATGGCGCGGGCGTGTGCATTCCGTATATCGGATGCGCGGCAGTCCGGCCGAATACGGGCGGAAACGGTGCTACCGGGACCACGGTGAACGTCACGATCGCGCCGGACGCGACGAAGACGCGCGGCGGCAATATCGAAACCGTCTCGGGCAATCTTCCAGGCGTGATCGTGGCGAGCGTCGGCGGAAACGGCGGCAAGGGCGGCAACGCGTTCGGCAACATCCAGGCGGCGCGCGGCGGTACGGCGGGGGACGGCGGAACGGCGACCGCCACCACCGCCGTCGACATCCTGACCAGCGGCGCGAACAGCCACGGCGTCCTCGTGCAGAGCATTGCAGGAGCCGGTGGCCAAGGCGGCACCGGTATTCTCGCGGCGACGGGCGGCACCGGCGGATCCGCGGCGAAGGGCGGCTCGGCCAACGCGTATAATACCGGCAACATCACCACCACCGGCGGTGGTGCGGTCGGCATGCTCGTGCAGAGCCTCGGCGGCAATGCAGGATCCGGCGGCAACAGCTACGGCTTCGTCGGACAGCCGGGCCAGGGCAGTTTGGGCGGCACCGGCGGCACGGCCTATGCGCAGAATGGCGGCGTGATCCGCACCGCAGGCGATGCGTCGCACGGCATGCTCGTTCAATCGGTCGGCGGCGGCGGCGGCGCGGGCGGCGACAGCGGCGGGCTGGTCACGATCGGCGGCAAGGGCGGCGGCACGAGCAGCGGCGGCACGGTATCGGTATCGAATTCGGGCAGCATCGCGACGGAGGGCGACCGGTCCTACGCAATCCAGGCGCAATCGATCGGTGGCGGCGGCAATGCCGGGTCGGCGACTACGCTCAGCGTCTCCGCGATACCCGCCGTATCGGTCGGCGCGGCGATCGGCGGCGTCGGCGGGACTGGCGGAGCGGGCGGCGATACCACCCTCACCTTCACACCGCAGAGGGCCGCGGTGGGCACCGACTCCTCACGCACATCTTCGGCGAAGATCGCGACGGCGGAAAACGGCACCCAATCGTTCATGCGATCCTCTTGCGGCTAATGGGCCTGACCGTATCATAGGCGAGTTAACGACGTTCGAGGATCGTCACGCTTCGAACCGTCGAACCATCGATCATAATTGTGGATCGCGCCGACCGGGGCCGAACCGGATGGACCGCCGGCCGGATGGCCGACGGTCCGGATCGGACGGACTACTTCTTGTCGTTCTTGCCCGATGCACCCGACACCGCGGTTCCGGCGGACTTCATGTCCTTGCCTGCGCCGTTGACGGTGTTGCAGGCGGATATGGCGAGCGCGAGGCCTGCCAGCGTGGCGATCGTGATGGTCTTGGTCATGGTTGTCTCCTTTAGTCTTCCGGGGGTGATCAGCGGATCGTCCGGCGGGTTGCCGTGGTCGCACCGATCGACGCGGCGACCGCACCGATCAGCAGGGCGAGCACGATGACGAACGATGTCCCTGCGGCGGCTCCGGCGGCGGCGTCCGTCGCGGATTTGGCGGTGGCGACGGCATTGTCCTTGGACTGGACGAACTGCTGCTTAGCGCGCGTCACCTGTGCCTGGGCTTCGGCACGCGGGATATTGCGCTGGGCCGCGACGATATCGACGATACGGCCCTCCGCCTCGCGCCCTTCGTTGCCGCCACGGGCAAGCGCGGGCAATTGCTTGGCGATTTCCTTTTGTGCCTGTTCCGGCGTCATCTGTGCCGGATCGGATGGCGCGTCGGACAGATAGGCGGCGGCCTCGTTGCGAACGTCGCTCTCATCGACGCCCGCAACCGATGCGACCTTCGGTGCGACCGCGCCCACGCTCGATCCCGCCGCTCCCGCAACCGCGCCGACCGTGCGGAATGCACCGCCGATGATACCGCCGACTGCCGATGTCAGCAGATACAGCGTCAGGATCAACGTCACGCCCCACACGACCAGTCCGTGGACCAGCGCGTCGAACCGGTCATGCACGCCGGCCACGCGCGCGGCGGCATAGCCGCCCGCGCCCAGCGCGACGATCGTCGTAATCAGCCAGTAAATACCTGCGCCGATGCCGAAGCCTGCCGCGCCCGGCGTCGTGCCCTCGACCGGATCGACCATCGTCAGCCCGATGCCCGTCCCCAATATGCCCAGCACCAACTGCACCGCGACCGCGATCACGACCCCGGCGAAGATCGCGCCCCAGGACAATCGCGTCGGCATCTTCGCCGCGCGCACCTCATCGATCGGCAAAACGCCGTTCGTCACATTGCTAACCATGTCATACTCCTGTTGAAACGTGATGGATCCGGCGTCAGCGACGCGGGGATTGCTTGGCCTGCGTGGCGGCACGGGCGCCTGCGCGCTTTTCGGCACGACCCTGGTCGCGCGCGGCATCGTCGCCGATCAGCTTGCCGATCGCTTCGTGGACCGACCCCTTGGCCTCCTGCTCCGCCGCGGCTTTCTCGGGTGCGTCCCGTACCGAAGGATCGGGAATGCGGTCGTCGCTATCGCTCTTGTCGGTCATGCCACTGCTTCCTGTACGTGCTTGCCGACCGCCACGCCTTCACCGTCGAACCCCCGCGCCCGCGCCCAAGCGACCGCGGCGATCCGCCGGTTGACGCCGATCTTGGCATAGATGCGCGCGACGTGGTTGCGGACGGTGTTGCCCGCGACATCCAGCGTCCGCGCGATCGTCTTGTCGTCATAGCCGCGGCAGATCAGCGCCAGCACCTCGCGTTCCCGCGCGGTCAGGTCGTCCAGCCCCGGGCCGTCCGCCTCGGCCTGCGGCGCGCGCAGCCGGGCCAGCTTGTCCATGATCGACCGGCTGAACCAGCTCGTATCCTTCATCACCGCCTCGATCGCCTCGACCAGTTCGATCTCGGTCGCCTTGCGCTGCGTGATGTCCTGGAACGCCCACAATACGCACGCATCGTCGCCCAGCCGGATCGCCTCGGTCGAGACGAGACAGTCGATGCTCGCCCCGTCCTTCGCCTGGATGCGCGCTTCGTGACTGCGCAGGTCGCGCCCGCCGTCGATCGCCGCCTCGATCTCCCGCCGCATCGCCGACGTTTCCCACAGTTCGACATCGCCCAGCGGCCGCCCCATGATCTCGGTCGCGGAATATCCCGTCATTTCGGTGAAGCTCGCATTGACCTCGCACAGCAGATGCCCGTCGCGCGCGCCGATCGCCATCGGCACCGGCGCCATCTGGAACGTGCGCGTGAAGCGCTCCTCGCTATGTCGCAGCGCGCCCTCCGCCTTCCGCCGCGGTTCCAGGTCGGCGAAAGTGAACAGCATGCAGGGCTGGTCGCCCATGTCGATCGGCTGGCCCGCGACGATCACCAGCTTCGTCCCGCCCTCTGGCAGTTCCAGTTCCGCCTCCATCTGCGGGATCGTCCTTCCCTCCGCGAGCCGTTCCTTGGCGAGATCGCGGCGGTCCGCCTCGCGCAGCACGTCGATATCGTACACCGTCTTGCACAGCACCTGATCGCGCTGGTGCCCGGTCATGTCGAGGAACCCCTGATTGACCTTCACGAACCGCAAGTCGCTCAACCGGCAGATCAGCGCCGGTGCCGGATTGGCGTTGAACGACTGTTCGAACCGGTCCTCCGCCTCGTAGCGCGCCGACACGTCCTGAATGATCAGCACCAGACATGCCGGCCCGTCATCGTCGGAATCGTTCAGCACCAGACTGCGCACCTGATGCACCCAGCGGGGGTCCGTCTCCCCCGCCAGCGTCACCTCGACGACGACTTCCGAAAACGCATCGCCCGCGACGACGCGATCGATCGGATAATCGTCCGCTTCCAGCCGGTGATTGTTACGATACCGCAGCTGGAAGCGCGCGCGATATTCATCCACCGTCGCGCCCAGATCGGCGATCTCCGTCACGCCGTGCATCGCCAGCGCGGCATCGTTCGCCCAGAGCAGGCTCTGGTCCGGATCGATCAGGATCACGCCTTCGTCGAGACCGACGATGATCTGGCGCAGGTGGCGCAGGTCGGCGGTTTCGCGAAGCGACTTGAGGGACGAATTGGCCACCACGGATTACTTGTCGTGGCGTCCGTGGACGAGCCAGGCGAGCGCATATCCGCCCATCGCCGCGGCGATGCCCCACAGGACGGGCGTGTCGCGCACCGTGTCGATCGCGACCTTCCCGCCATGCTTCGCGGCGTCGGCGACACGCGCTGCCGATGCCTTCACGTGATCGCGCGCCACCTCGGCCAGCTCGGGCGCGGCATCCACCGCATCCTCGACGATCGATCGTACGCGGCCATAGCCATGCTGCACGCCGCCCGCGACCTGATCGACCACGCCGTCGACCTGCCAGTCGCGGCTCTCGACCGTATCGCCGATCGTCTTCTCGACCTTGCCCACGGTGTAGCGGACGCCGCCCTTCAATTCGTCTTCGTTCATCGTTCTGATCCTTATAAAAATTCAGCTACGCGCATCGTTCAGTAAAGGACGCCGCAACCCGCCGCCGCCTTGGCGACCTCGACGGCCACCTTCGGATCCTCGATCTCACCCGCTACCCGCAGCAGGTCGGCCGGCGTCAGGGCGCCGATGCTCGTATCGCCGGAACGAAACGCCGCCGCGGCCCGCCCCAGTTGCTGGAGCTGTCCGATCGACAGGTTTTTCTGCAACCGGGTCCCGACGCAATCCGCACGCGGCTCGTCCAGACCGTAACGCTGCAACCCGGTGGAAATGCGGGTCGCCGGGGCCGCACAGGCGGCAAGGGTCATCGCCCCGCACAGCGTGATCGCCAACGCCTTCATGGAAATTCCTCGACTGTCGGACATTGAAGATACGTCCGTCTCGGCCGCATCAACCGCCAAGCAAGGGACGCGTTCCTGGTATCTTTGCGCGCCCGCTTAGTCCGGTTGCACTAGTCCCAGCGTGCCGGCGCGCGCATCGTACAGCGCCGCGAGACGCAAATGGATCGATCTCGATCCACTATCCTTAGTGTTTTCAGCAAGTTGCAGGTGATCGCGAACGCGCTTGCGCAAATACTCACGCTCGTCGGCATCATCGCGAATGACTGACGATATTTCGTCGGATCTCAAATCGGCATGGTTGTTTTCTGTCATGATCGGGCGAGATACCGACCGCGACCCGCCAGGCATATCCTGCCGACCTACCTGTGAACTGGTAGATTGCTACCAGTTGCCACCGCGCTCGATACAGGTTCGAACGATCGACACGCCCGTCATCCCAGCGCGATGCGCGTGCCGAGCGCCGCGATCAACGCCAGCGGCATCGCGACCGCCCCGACCTTCAGGAACCGCCAGAAGCCGACATCCTCGCCTTCGCGCCGGATCGCCTGCAACCACAGGATCGTCGCCAGACTGCCGGTGATCGACAGATTGGGTCCCAGATCCACCCCGATCAAAAGGGCGTCGATCACCAGCCGCGGCGGTTGCGCCTGCGCCACCGCGGTGCTGGCAACCAGCCCAGCCGGCAGGTTGTTCATCAGGTTCGAGGCGAATGCCAGGATCGTGCCCGACACTGCGGAAGCCTGTGCCGGATCGACGGACAGGCGGCGGATCGCATCGGCGACATGGCCGATCACCCCCGTCAGCGCCAGCGCCTCGACCAGCACGAACAGCCCGGCGACGAGCGGCAGGACGCTCCACGAAACGTCCCGCAGCAACACGATCGGGGACGATCTGGCGATCGCGCACACCGCCAGCGTCGTGACGATACCCGCGATCGCCGTGGGCAGACCGAGTTCGATATCCAGCGCGGAAACGATCAGCAGGACGGCCGCGGTCGCGATGATCCCCACGAATGCCGCCTTGCCGCCGAGCGTCAGCGGCAGGCGATCGATCTCGCTGACGCACGTGCCCGCCAGCCGCTTGCGTTCCAGCCACCGCAGCGCAAGGAACGTGACGGAGATCGACGCCAGCGACGGCAATGCGAACGATGCGAACCATTGGCCGAGCGGCGGCATCCTGCCCCCGTACAGCACCAGATTGGCAGGGTTCGAGATCGGCAGAACGAAGCTCGCGGCATTCGCGATCAATGCGCAGGCGAACAATAAAGGCAACGGATCCGCCTTCGCCTTCTTCGCCGCGGCATAGACTGCCGGGGTCAGCACCACCGCCGTAGCGTCGTTCGACAGGAACGTCGTGACGACGATCCCCGCGACGTAGACCAAGGCGAACAATCGCGCGGTCGATCCCCGTGCATGAATCGCGGCGGTGGCGGCGACCCAGTCGAACAGCCCCTCCGCCCGCGCGACTTCGCTCAGGAGCATCATGCCGATCAGGAACAGATAAACGTCCAGCCCCTTGCCGACTGCACCCAGCGCCGCCGGAACGGGCATCTGGCCCAGTACGATCAGGGCAAGCGCGCCTGCGACCGCCCAGATCGCCTCCGGCCAGCGGAACGGCCGGGCGATCACCGCTGCGGTGGACGCGGCGCAGATCGCCCATATCGCACCCGTCGCCCCCGTCGCTAAAATCATCGATGCGTCTCGGGCATGGCGAACAGGTACAGGACGAACCCCGCCGCGGCGATACCCGCCAGCGTCAGGAAACTCGCGCTATATCCCGCCCACACGATGATCGATCCGGCCAGCGTCGCGGACAGGGCGGCGCCCAGCCCGAACACGCTGGAAACCACGCCCTGGCTGACGTTGAACCGGCCCGTGCCCCTCGTCAGGTCCGCGACGATCACCGGGAACAAGGCGCCGAAGATACCCGCCCCGATCCCGTCCAGCGCCTGCACGCCGACCAGCCACCACGGATCGTTCGATAAAGTGTACAGCGCACCACGCGCCGCGAGGAAGGCGAACGCGACGAGGAATATGGGCTTCGTTCCCCATCTCTCGGCGTGCCGCCCGACGACTATCGCGACGGGCACCATAACAAGCTGCGCCGCGACGATGCATGCCGCGGTCAGCGACGTCGCCTTGTCGGTGCCGACGGTGCGGCCCAGCAACTGGCTGACCGATGTCAGCATCGCGGCATTGGCCAGATGGAAGGTGAAGGCGGCGGCGGCGAAGATCATCAGTGCGCGGTTCTCGATCAGCGTCTTCCAGCCGCTCGGTTCGTCGCACCCCTCGTCCGGTTCGCAATCCAGGCCGCGCGCGACCGCATTGTCGATATCGTCATTGTCCAGCCGCGCCGCCACGATCACGCTGGCGACGGTCAATCCCGCCATCAGCCAGAACACCACGACCGGGCCGAACGACCAGGCGAGCACACCGGCGAGCGCAGCCGATACGGCGTTGCCGGCATGGTTGAACGCTTCGTTCCGCCCGACCCGCTTGGCGAACAGCTTCGGCCCGACCAGTCCGAGCGAAATCGCCGAAATGGCGGGCGCGAAGATCGCCCCCGCCGCCGCCGCGATCGACTGGGTGATCGTCACCATCGTAAAGCCGGACACGACAGGTAACGACAGGCTGCCGAGCGTGACCAGCACCGCTGCGGCGATGACGATGCGCGGCTTGTTCCTCGCCCGGTCGATCAATCCGCCCGCGGGCGTTTGCGACAGCAACCCGACGATCCCGGCGATCGTCAGCACCAAACCAACCGTCGCCTCGTTCCAGCCGTTCGAAGGACCGCGAACGACCAGCAGATAGATGGCGAGATACGGCCCCAGACCGTCGCGCACATCGGCCAGGAAGAAGTTGAGCGCATCCAGCGTGCCGTTCGGCGCCTTGGCGTGCGGAGGTCTCGCCATATCCTGCGATGCTGCGACCGATGCCAGATCACTCTCCATGCCGAAGGACGTGCGCTAACGGCGCCCCGCTGCATAGGGCGCGCCCGCGGCGGCAGGCTGAACGGCGTCGTTCAGCTTCGGTTTAGGGTACGTGATGGCCGGGCTTGCGGATGCGCGCGCCAGAGAATGCGCGTGATTGTGAAACTCCCTCCGGCAGGGCATGGTCGCTCCACTATCCCCAGGGAGTATAACGACATGAACCGCCTGCTTACTGCATTCGCCTGCGTCTCGACAATTCTGTCGACCGGCGCGGTCGCGCAATCCGGCGCGCCGTCGAAGGAGATTGCGGCCGCGATCGCATCGCCCACCCGCACCCCTGCCAATCGTGAGCGCGACCGCTATCGCCACCCGGCGGAGACGCTCGCCTTTTTCGGGGTGAAGCCGACGCAAACCGTCGTCGAGTTCCTGCCTTCGGGCGGCTGGTATACTGAAATCCTCGCGCCTCTGGTCAAGGGTCGCGGTCGCTATGTGGCGCTCGTGCCTACCGCGCAGGCGGATCGTATCCGCACCGCGTTTGCCGAAAAGGCCGCCATTTATGGTCCGACGCAAGTCGCGACGGTCGATTTCAAGACCGGTACGTCCTCGATCCCGGCGGGCAGCGCGGACGTCGTCTTGACGTTCCGCAACGTCCACAACCTGCTGATGCAGGACGATCCCGCCGTCGCGGCGCGCCTGTTCAAGGCGTTCCATGCCGCGCTCAAGCCCGGCGGCGTGCTTGGCGTGGTCGATCATCGCCTGCCGGAGGACATGGACACCGCGCGCGAGAAGACCAGCGGCTATATCAAGCGCTCGACGATCGTCCGGCTGGCGCAGGAGGCGGGGTTCAAGCTCGCCGGGGAAGCGCGCGTCAATGCCAACCCGCGCGATACGCACGATCATCCCGAAGGCGTCTGGACGCTGCCGCCATCCTATCGACTGAAAGATCTTGATCGCGCGAAATATGCCGCGATCGGCGAAAGCGATCGGCTGACGCTGAAGTTCGTCAAGGCGCGCTGAGCGATGCGCGCGGCCTGGCCCGAACTCGATTGGTCGCACTGGCGCGAGACCGCGATCGCCCTGCAACTGCGGACGCAGATCGTGGGGAAGGTCAGGCTCGCGCTGACGCCGTGGCTCAACCATAGCTGGCACGTACCGCTGTACGTGTCGGCGCGCGGGCTGACGACCTCGCCGATCCGGCTTGGCGCGCGCATTCTGGAGATCGAGTTCGATTTCCTCGCCGATCGCGTAACGTTCGAAACCAGCGATGGAGAACAGCGCAGTATCCCCCTCGCCCCCGGCCGGATTTCGGACTTCCACGCCGGCGTTCTGGACACGCTCGCCGATCTCGGCATCACCGCAAAGGTCGATGGCCTTCCTAGCGAACTTCCGGATCCCGTGCCCTTCGCCAACGATCATGCCGACCGCCCCTATGATGCAGATATGGCACGGAATTTCTGGCGCGCGCTGATCCAGGCGACGCGGGTGTTCGACGATTTCCGCACCGGCTTTCTCGGCAAGGCCAGCCCGACGCACTTTTTCTGGGGCAGCTTCGATCTCGCCTCGACGCGCTTTTCCGGGCGCTCCGCGCCGCGCCATCCGGGCGGCGTCCCCGGCCTGCCCGACGCCGTCACGATCGAGGCGTATAGCGATCAGGAATCGAGTCTGGGCTTCTGGCCGGGCAGCGACGCCTATCCCCACGCCGCCTTCTACGCTTATGCCTATCCAGCACCCGAGGGCTATTCCAAGGCCAAGGTGTCACCAGACGCCGCGCGGTATGACATGACGCTCGGCGAATTCATCCTGCCCTATGATGCAATCCGGACTTCGGCCGATCCCGACGCCGACCTGCTGTCCTTCTGCCACTCCACCTACGACGCCGCCGCCGATCTTGGCGACTGGGATCGCGACACGCTGGAATGTCCGCTCGGCCGCCCCCGGATCCCGCGCGTAGTCTGACGAACCGCGCCGATCCCGCAAACACGAGTAGACGATGTCCGAACGCCTTACCGTCCTGATGCAGCACGTTATGCCCAAGCGGCGCCTGACCATGCTGGCCGGACGCGTCGCCCGCGCACGTGGCGGGGCGTTGACCACCCGCCTGATCCGCTGGTTCGTCGCAAGGTACAAGGTCGACATGACCGAAGCCGCGGAACCCGATATCGGCCACTATACGAGCTTCAACGATTTCTTCACCCGCCCGTTGAATCGCGGCGCCCGACCGCTTGCGGCGGCGGACTTCATTTCACCCGTGGATGGCGCGATCAGCCAATTGGGCGCGATCGACGATCACCACATCGTACAGGCCAAGGGCCACCGTTTCACCACGACCGAACTGATCGGCGGCGATGCGGCCCTCGCCGCGCAATTCCGTCACGGCAGCTTCGCCAACCTCTATCTCTCCCCGCGGGATTACCACCGCATCCACATGCCCTGCGCCGGTCGCCTGATGCGCATGATCTACATCCCCGGCAGCTTCTTCTCGGTGAACCCGGTCACCGCACGCGGCGTGCCGAACCTGTTCGCGCGCAACGAACGCATCGTCTGCGTTTTCGATAGCGCCGAGCACGGCCCCTTCGTGATGGTTCTGGTCGGCGCGACGATCGTCGGCAGCATGGCGACCGTCTGGCACGGCGTGGTCGATCCGGCTCGCGCCGGTGCGCCTGCGGAGTGGACGTATGAAGACCGGGACCTGATGCTCGAAAAGGGCGAGGAAATGGGCCGCTTCCTGCTCGGTTCGACGGTCGTGATGCTGTTCCGCCCGGGAACGATCGCATTCGACGAAAGCTGGGCGCCCGAGCGGCCGGTGCGTGTCGGCGAACGGATGGGCGATCGCCCGAATTGACCTGCCCCCATCCGGCAGCCATCCTGCCGCGATGACCCACATCCTGTCTCGCCGCGAAACGCTCGCTGGTATCGCCACGGTTACCGCCGTGGCGCCCCTGCACAACGCCCTTTCCGCATCCACGCCCGCGGCGAACGAGGCGTCTGCCTTGCTCGACCGGCTTGCTTGGAAACTGCTCGAATTCTTTCCCGATCGCGCGACGATGCTGGGCGTCGATACCGGCACGCGTGCCGGATTGCGCCGTCCGCTGGAGGATCGTTCTCCCGCTGGCATCGCCCAGCGGCAACGGTTTCTGACCGATGCGCTGGCGGAACTGGCGCGCGTCCCCCGCACCGGTCTGGATGCCTCGACCGCGACCAGCCTCGCCGTGGTGGAAAGCGCATTCAGGACCGCGCTGGACGGCATGGCGTTGCCCTACGGCGTCGCCACGATCGGCGACTGGCGCAACACGCCGTATACGGTGATCCAGAATGTCGGATCATGGCTGGACGTTCCGCAACTGCTCGACGGCGACCAACCATTACGGGACGTGGCGGATGCCGAAGCGTATCTCGCCCGCCTCGCCGCGATGCCCGCGCAACTCGACGGCGAGACAGTGCGGATGCGGCAGGCGCGCGACGCGGGTCTCGTCCCGCCATCCTTCCTGCTCGACAAGACGATCACCGGGATGACCCGCACGCTGACCGAAGCCGCGGCTTCGGATGGCCCGCTGATCGGTCCGCTCGCGCGCAAGCGTACGGGGATACCGGGAAACTGGACCGAGCGCGCCATTCGGATCGTCCGGGCCGCCATCATCCCCGCGCTCGAACGACAATTGGCCGAGCTGCGGGCCGAACGCGCGGCTGCGACCGACGCGCCGGGAATGGGTACCCGCCCCGGCGGCCCGGAATGGTATGCCTGGGGCCTGCGCGCAGGCACGACCACGCGGCGCAGCGCGGCTGATCTCCACGCGATGGGCCGTATGCGGCTGGCCGACCTGCAGAAGCAGATGGATACGATCCTGCGCAGCGAGGGACTGACGACGGGCAGCGTTGCCGAACGCGCCATCGCCTATCAGCGCAGGCCCGGCATCGGCTTTCCGGAAGGGGACGAGGGGCGACGTCAGATCATCGCCTATATGCAAGGCCGCATCGACGCGATCCGCCCGCTCCTCCCTCGCGCCTTCCGCACGCTCGCGCGTGGCAATCTCGAAATCCGCCGTATGCCGCTCGCGCAGGAACCCGGCGCCCCCGCGGCTTATGGCGGGCCCGGCACGATCGATGGCAGGGTGCCCGGAAAGATCTGGGTCAATCTCGGCGATCCCTCCATCCACAACAAGGTGACGATCCCCGACCTCGTCTATCACGAAGGGATTCCGGGCCATGTCTGGCAGGGCGAATATGCGCAGCAACTGCCGCTAATCCGATCGATCCTCGCCTTTAACGCCTATTCGGAAGGTTGGGCGCTCTACGCCGAACAGCTCGCCGACGAACTCGGCATGTACGAAGGCGATCCCGCCGGCCGCCTGGGCTATCTTATGGGGTTGGCGTGGCGCGCGGTGCGGTTGATCGTCGATACCGGCATCCACGCGATCGGCTGGTCGCGCGACAAGGCACTAGCCGAATTCATCGCAGCCACCGGCCTGCCCCGCAGCAATGCCGAAAGCGAGGTCGATCGCTATTGCGCCTGGCCCGGCCAGGCATGCGGTTACGAAGTCGGCCGGGCGGAAATCGCCACCCAACGCGCCCGTGCACAATCGGCGCTGGGATCGCGTTATGCCCTGCCCGACTTCAACCAGGCGGTGGTCGACGGCGGCAACGTCCCGCTCGACGTGCTCGCCGGCAACGTGTCGCGCTATATCGCCGGGGCGCGCGTGGGGACGGGATCACGCTCAACGACCTGACGCCGATAAAGGACATCCCGACGACCTGCACCGACCGCGGGGTTGAGGTAAGATGCACGACGGAAGCCCGAATACTGCCCATCCTGACCGCAAAGCTATTAGCGAAACTTCGAGTTCCGGAAGACAAAACCCCGCCCTTCAAAGTACCGATCCTTTCACAGGTCGAAAAACTTTTGGGCTTGCGAATAATCATGATTGGTTCTGGATTATCCGGTCTTTTCCGAAGGATACTGGCTCATCTTAGATAGCAAGCCGGGTACGAACGGACGTTCTTCTCCCCAAGTGGGCACCCACCGGGAACGTTTCCGTAATGTTTACCATCCTAGGCGGCTCGTGTGCGCCCGCTTTCGCGGTGTCGCGGTGGCTTCGACAATGGGGATTACATGCAGATCACATCACTGAGCGCAGGCGCGCGGCATTCCAACGCCGTTCGTCGGATCCTTCTGCTGACGACTGCGCTCGGAAGCACGCTCGGTGCCACGGCACCGGCCATGGCCGAAAACATCGCCTATTCCGGCACCGGCCCGTATGTCCTGACGCAGACCGATCCGGTTTCCGGTGGTCCACGCACCATCGATGTCACGGTTTCCAGCGGTGACATCGCAATCGACACTGCGACCGTAAACGTTGAAAATAATGCCACCAACCCGGCACCCTCCGGCACGCCGCTCGGCGTGGGCATATGGGCCAACAATACCGGCACCGGGAACACGACCGTGAATAGCGGAACCGTTACCGCGACGGGCACTGGCCAGACGGCCGGCATCGATGCACGCGTGACGAGTGGCGAACTCTCGATCACCAGCGGAACGATCACCAGCACCGCCACCAACAGCACTGCAATGAACGCGATCAGCAGCGCCGGAGGCAACGTTACGGTCAACGCCGACCAGACGATCGGCGCGCGACGCGGCATTTTCACGTCCGGAGCTGGCGCCACGGTCATCAACAGCAAATTCGCGACCGCCAGCGGCCTCGTGTCGCCCAACGCGATCATCGGGCAAGGTGCCACCGTCGAGGTCGACAGCCAGCTTGCGACGCTGACGGGTAACGGCAATCAGGGCGCGGCAATCTTCGTTCAATCCGCCCTCGGGAATGCGACCATCCGTTCCGGAACCGCCTCCACGCAAGGATATGGGCAGGTTGGCATTGCGCTGCAATATGCCAATACCAATGGCTTGGTGACGAGCGAACTGGTCAGCACGTCCGGCGATTACGCGCGGGGAATCTATGGTAGCGCCGTTGGGGTTACCGCCATTCGCAGCACTACGATCAACACGTCCGGCGACGCCGCCACGGGTATCTTCGTCAGCCCGAACGCCAATATCTCCAATGACATTCCGACTACCGGATCGGTCGACGTGGTCAGCGGCACGATCACGACGACGGGGGAGGAGGCGGACGCGATTTTAGTAACGCCGACAACCCCGACCCGCGGCCGGAACGGAACCATGATTTCCGGCGCGATCGCAGTGGACAGCGACTCTATCACCACTTCCCGAGCGTTTTCGCGCGGCATCGCAGTGAATGGCACGTCCGGATCGATCGATATCACCAGCCGCGCGATCACGACGCACGGCGAATATTCAACCGCGATCGACATCACGGGTGTTGTGGCCGAAACGGGCAATCCAACGCAGATCAGCAATACGGGCCCGATCGTCACGACCGGCAACTACGCCACCGCGATCAAGGTCTATCCCGGTACCGGAGCGGTAACGATCGCCAATAGCGGATCGATTACCACAGGCGGTATCGGCGCGTACGGCATTACCGCAAACATCACCAGCGGGTCGATGACGCTGACCGGCGCCGGTCCAGTGACAACCACCGGCGATTTCTCGCACGGCATATATCTGGCACCGGGTGCTGGTACATATTCCGGGGCAACCTCGCTTACATCGGGCCCGATCGCCACCAGCGGCAGAGGCGCATCCGGCATCTTCATTCTGAATACCGCTGGGCCGGTAACGATCAACGCGAGCGACATTCGCGCGACCGGCGCGGATGCGTCCGCGATCGTCGTCGTCCCGGTATCGGGCGCCACCGCACCTATCAACGTGCAGGCTGGCATCGTCCGCACCACGGGCAGCGGCGCACATGCGGCGATCAACCTCAGCAGCAATGGCCTGACCGGGCCGATCACCGTCAACGTCGCGGATACGATCTCCACGGGCGCGGCGGTCGACGCCCGTTCCGTCGGGGCGGTGTCCGTGACCAGCGGCATCGCACGGGTAACCGGCGGGGCTTCGACCGGTCTCGTGGCAATCTCGTCGGGCGATACGGCAACGCTCGTCTCGACCGATCTTGCCGTCACCAACAATCGCGGCATTTTCGTCCAGGGCCGTGATAATGCCAGTGTCACCAGCGGTATTCTTTCCGTCACCGGCAACAACCAAGCGATCTTTGCACAGACGAGTTCCGGATCCGGGGCAGGTGCGGCCCCGGGCACGGTCGCGGTCAAAAGCACGACGCTGACCAGCGAAGCGGGCGGCATCAATGCGTTCGGCCCCCGCGCGACGATCAATGTCGACAGCGGATCGGTCGTCGCAGGCAACGCCGTCGCGATCGCCGCATACGGCATCGGCGTCACCGTCACCAGCGAGACGATCGCCACCGGCCATGTCGGCATCGATGCAGGGTATGCCAGCGGATCTTCCTCCACCGCGCCGACCGTCATCAACAGCGGGTCGATCACGCTGAACGGCGCGGCCGCGGCTACGGGTGGCGGAATCCAGGCCAACGGCGCTGGCGTCATCGTCAATAGCGGAACGATCCTCGCCACCGGCCTCGGCAATCGCTTCGGCATCAACGCGCAGGTCTTCAGCAGCGATGAAGCCGGCATTACCCAGCCGGGCACCGTCGCGATCACGTCCGGATCGATCACCACCGTCGGCAACGGTGCCTATGGCATCCAGGCGTCGAGCGATGCGGGCGCGATCACGATCGACAGCACCGGCGCGATCTCGACCAGCGGCACCACGCGTCTCGCGGGGACCCAGCCGCGTTACTCCGCCGGCATCGTCGCGACGAGTCAGTCGGGTGCGATCACCATCGCCAGTAACGACATCACCACATCGGGCGCGCAATCGGACGGCGTTCACGTGGAAGCTGGCAACGCGATCTCATCGTCTTTCCGCGGCCCCAATGTCGCCGCCGCCGCAATTTCCATCACGACCTCCGGCACGACGCAGACCAGCGGCAGCCGCGCCGCCGGCGTCCGGGTTCGCGCTGGTGGTGGCGTCGTGGCGATCGTCAACAGCGGCACGATCGCGACGACGGGCGAAGGCTCACAAGGTATCGACGTGCAATCGGGCGGCGACCTGTCGATCGACAGCCTTACGGCGACTGCCACTCAGGGCAATGGCATCTTCGCGTCTGTCGACGGACTGGTCGATATCCGCAGCGGCACTGCGAGTGCGGGTGGAATTGCCAACTCGGCGATTTATGCCGTCGGCGGCACCGGCGTGACACTCGTCAGCGGTTCCGCCTCGTCGACTGCCGCAACCATCACCGACGAGGAGTTTACGCAATACGGCCATGCTATCTATCTCGAGGCCGTAACCGGCGCGGTAACCGCGACCATCGGTAACGCCAGCGCGACAGGCGAAGGCGCGGATGCCGTCCATATCATCGCCAATGGCTCGGGGGGCGCTGCAACCGTTTCGATCACCGGCGCGGTATCATCGGCAAGCGGCATCGGTCTGTTCATCGATCCACCGGGCGCGGTAAACATCTCTGTCGCGTCGGGCGCCAGCATCACGGGCGCGCTTTCCGGCATCGATACGATCGGCGGCAGCAACACGATCGTCAACGAAGGCACGATCAGCAGCACCGGCGGTGCGGCGATCGTCGCGGCTGGTGCGACCGCGCTGACCAACAGCGGTGCGATCGTGGGGACCGGCGATGTCGCCGTTCGTTTCGGTGCGACCGATGACAGCGTCACGCTGCGGACCGGATCGCGCGTCACCGGCGTTATTGCCGGCGGTGGCGGCACCGATGCCGCCTTCCTCAGCGGAACGACGACGACCGCGTCCCCCACGCAGTCGATCGCCGCTTTCACCGGCTTCGATAGCCTGACCGTTCAGAACGGCTACTGGACCGCCGACGCCAATGGCCCCAGCGCCTTCAATACCGTTACCGTCGACACCGGCAGCGCGCTGGAGCTTGCAAACGGTGCAACCGGGATCGTCGGAATCTCTGCCCCCGCGATCGTCGCCAATGGTACCGTCGTCGTGCGCAGTGATGCGGTCGCCAGCGGCAGCACACTGGGCAACATGACGATCGGCGGTTCGGGCAGCGTCCTCCTGACCGGCCCCGGTACCGTCACGCTGGACGGTACGGACGCCATCACCACCAGCAACGGCAGCACCGTCGATAGCGGGCGCCTGCTGCTGACCGGTACGCAGGGCGGAGCGGTTACGACCAATGCGGGCGGGACCTTACAGCTCGGCAACGGCGGCACGACCGGCACCTTTACGGGCTCGCTCGTCAATAACGGAACGCTCAACGTAAACCGTTCGGACGACTATATGTTCGGCGGCGCACTGACCGGCACGGGATCGATCGTGAAGGACGGCGCCGGGAAGCTCACCTTCGGCACGGGCTATGCCTTCACCGGCACGACGACCGTCAATGGCGGGTCGATCCGCCTGACGACGGCGGTCGTCCCGACAACCGAGCTGACCGTCGAAGGCAACGGGCAGATCGATCTGTCCGGCCTGCCGCAGACGGTGGCCGAACTCGCCGGAACGAGCACCACGGCAAGCGTCAACATCGACAATGGTTCGCTCGCCGTGAACCAGGCCACCAACACGTCCTTCTCGGGCGCTTTGGTCGGCAACGGCACGCTGACCAAGACGGGATCGGGCTCGCTCAACCTAACCGGTACCAGCACCTATACCGGCGGGACGGCGGTGGACGAAGGTCGCCTTGCGGTGAACGGCAGCATCGTCTCGCCGCTTGTCGTGAACTCGGGCGGCACGCTGGGCGGAACAGGCACGACCGGCAACGTTACGATCGGCGCCGGCGGCACCTATGCTCCCGGTAACTCGATCGGAACGCAGACGGTCGTCGGCAACGTCGTCTTCGCAACGGGGTCGATCTTCGGCGTCGAGGCAAACGCCGCGGGCGCGGCGGATCGCGTGAACGCTTCCGGTACCGTCACGATCAACGGCGGCACGGTCGCGGTAACGGCAGCACCGGGCAATTATGCCAATTTGACCGACTACACCGTGCTCACCGGCGCAGGTGGCGTGACGGGCCGCTTCACGGGCGTAACGTCCAACCTCGCCTTCCTTTCGCCATCGCTCAACTACAGCACCACCGCGGTGACGCTGACGCTCGCTCGCAACGACATATCGTTCGCGACATTGGGCAATACGGGCAACCAGGTCGCCGTCGCCAATGCGGTACAGGCGCTGGGCATCGGCAACGCGATCTACACCGTCGCCTTGCTGCAAACGACGGGCAGTGCAGCCGCCACCTTCGATCGACTGTCGGGGGAAATCCATGCGAGCACCTCTGCGTTGCTCATCGACGGGGGGCGCCGCATGGTCGATGCCGTCCTGTCGCGTGGTCGTGAGAACGGCGGCGAAGGCTTCGGTCTGTGGGCACAAGGTATTCAGTCCTATACCGACAGCGAACGTCGGACCGGCCTCGCCAATGTTTCCGGAAACCAGACCGGCATGATCGGCGGACTGGACTATGCCGGCGGGAATTGGCGTGTGGGGCTGAACGGCGGTTATGCCGACAACCGGATCCAGGCCTCCGCCCTTGGAAGCCGCGCGCATGCGAAGACCAAGTCGGTTGGCGGTAGCCTCGCCTGGCAGGACGACCGGATCGTCGTACAGGCCGGGATCGGCTATGCATGGCACGATCTCAGCAGCACGCGCACGCCAGGCGTTACCGGTATCGCGGCCAGCCTCGCGAGCAAGAGCGAAGCCACCAGCCTGCAACTGTTCGGGGAAGCATCGTACCGCGTCGTCGATGGCAACATCACCGTCGCGCCGTACCTTCGCAACGAGTTCACCAGCTTGCGCAGCAAGGCGTTCGTGGAAACGGGCGGTACGGGCGCACTGTCGGTCGGACGCGACACGCGCGATGCCGACTTCACGAGCCTGGGCCTCCGCATCGGCGGCACGGCGCCCGTTTCAGAAACCGTCTCGCTCCTGCCGCATATGTCGGTCGCGTATCGCCGCGGCTGGGGCAAACTCGGCGGAGACACGCGCACGGCAGCGTTCGTGGGCGCGGCGGGCAAGTTCAACGTCGCCGGCACGCCACTCGGCCGCAACAGCGCCGACCTGGAAGGCGGCGCCGACCTGGCTTTCGGCCAGCGTATCACGGTCGGCGTCAACGGGTTCGGATCGATTTCGAAGGAAATCGGCAGCTACGGCGTCCGCGCTGCCGTCAGCATCCGCTTTTGATGACAGGTCGCCGGGGCCTCGGCCCCGGCGATGCTTCCCGGTACGGCCCCAGGACTTTCCCGCTCGTCCTGATGACGCCGTTCGGTACGCCACAGGCTAGGCGTACTCAGCCGTATATGGAACAGGCAGACGTCCGCGCCATTACTGAGCGTCAGCTTAACCCGAAGCCCGCCGCAGCGCTTCTCCTACGTAAAACGGGCCTGATTGAAGGATGCGCAGGCTTTGTAGCGACTGAGCGCGTTGGTGTGCCTTCGAGGCCGGATGACTAGCCGGCGGTTCAGTGCTTCGGTATGACGGCGTACTCCATTACGGGTCCTTGGATACGACAGATACCGCTATCATCAGCGGCATGTTAGACGCGCCAGGCAAACTGACCCAATACTATTTCAAAGCAGATCCGACTTTGCTTGCCAGCGCTCGCTGTTAACCCGCCCGTCTGATGACCCCACCGAGTCCACGACGAATACAGGCCTTCAGGCTCTACATTTGGTAGGAAGCAACGCAGCCTTTCCTAGAGACGACCCGAATATTGAAGCGTTGCAGGGGCTTAGCCGAAACATCTCATTAGAATCGCGGTCCTATTGCACGCAGTTGCAGAAGGGCCGCCATCTGGCCTACCCTCTTTTAACAACCAGCGACTCCCGGCGGTACAAAACAGCTGCCAGACAGATTGTAAACAAGCTGGCCGCCTCGGCCAAATTATAAGTATTGATCCCACCGAAACCGGCCTGAAAAATCGCGTCTATCTGATGACTAGAGATAGTTTTTAAGACCTGCATTGTTACAAGAATTAAAAGGGCCGTTAAGGCAATCAGTGCTAAGGAATCGATCCGGCGAAGACAACCTAAAAGAAGGACGGCCGCGGCCAAAATTACTACACCTATAATACAGACAACGATCGCTTGATATGACTGCCTGCCATTATATAGCATTGCTTCTTTCGCGATCTGCCGACCGATCCCGCTAATTAAATTCTGCAGGTCAAGCTGTCTGTAAAATGCCCCGACAGCTAAGGCTATAGCTATTCCGGTCCATACAACGCGTTCTTGTCGCATTGTTGTAATACCGCGTCGCTTTCGTGAGGGATGACGCTTCCATTCGGCGGAAGCGAGGTAACCCAGTCGAGCCGAAAATAGATAGCCGACGAACATAAAAACCCCGAAGGCAGTGAGGTTCGCTGTCAGGGGCCGCCACTCGTCCAAACTCGATCCATTCGCTTCGTAGTTCGGGACGGACGTAGCGCATCACAGTTACCGGTGCAAAGGCAGCGCACCATAGAGGAAGCCAAATAGAACGCTTCGCGATAGCCCTATCGGGTAGGCGAGTATTGCCTCGGCGCCCCTATGAAAGCGGACGAAGCAGAACTCAAACGGTTGTCCAGCTCTCAGCGCCAGCGGCACCGTTACCTTGTGGAAATGCCATAAAGAAGGTGGTGCCGCTTACAGGACTCGAACCTGTGACCCCCGCATTACGAAGGCTACTCACAATCCGCCTGAAATCAGCGGATTTCCTCAGTTTCTCGTTATGACAAACACGGGTTTTTTCGGTCTCCCATTGACCACCCAGATCCACTCGAAGCCGTTCTATCGGCCCGTCCTATTGAAAGTGCCTCGGCTTGGGAAAACGGGAAATTGCAACCTGCGCTATACCTCTGAACTCGGCCGACGAAGTCGGTGTGGTAAATCGTCAAATGATCGGTAGCCTTACAGTTACGGTCATGTTCCCGGGGGTCACTTCTCGGTCGAGGGTGCCTCCCGCTGTCGCGTCGCATCACGACAGCAAGCCATTTGGGCGCGGCCTCGGAGCCGTAAACCGGCCAAGATTACCTTTCCGCGCTTCAGCAAGGGTGTCAAATGCATCCAAGAGGTTTTCCGCCGGCCAGCGGCCTTAACTATGGCTGACCGATTATCTCAGAAGGCGCCGTTAGGTCCATTGCCATAGCAGCTGTCCTGTTCACATACCGAATTATCCTGTCGACGCTCAGCAGTTTGATGCAGTCATGTGTCTGATCAACGACGGTCACCAGCAACGCTTCGTGTCTGTCGAAAAGCTCGTCGAGACCGTCGTTCGTTGCACCCACCGACCTGTTCTCCGGCATCACTAAGACGCACCCCTGGCGTGAATGCAAAACTGAAGGTACGGCATAGATCCCTTCTGCGATTGCCGTGCGAAAGGGCAGCAGCTTGCTGCATCCCATTTAGGCGCGCCTGGACTCCACCTGTCGCGAGGCTAAAATGTTCGCTTGAGCAGACGGCCCCTGATAAACCCTGGCGATGACACCGCAAGATCAACACTTAGAAATGAACTCGGGTCCTTCGTGGCTACTCGCGACACGCTCAGCGGCGGCAGTGTCAATGCGTGATATTGATTGGTCTGCCACGCCTGTGGGCCCCGCAAATGAATGGCCAACCGCACTCCGGATCGCTGTGAAGCTAATGCTGGATTCTGGATTTCCCATGTTCATTGCGTGGGGAAGCGAGCTTACCTTTTTGTACAACAATGCCTACGCAGGCATCCTCGGAGACAAACATCCCCGGGCAATGGGTAGACCATTCCAAGAGATTTGGTCCGAGATATGGGACGATATCTCGCCGTTGATCGACAGAGCGATTGCTGGCAACGCTGTTTGGCTTGAAGATCTACCGCTGCGCATGAACCGGCATGGGTATGACGAGGACACGACGTTTACCTTTTCGTACTCGCCCGTACGAGACGACCTCGACCAAATCGTCGGCATCCTTTGCGCTTGTACGGAGACTACAAGGCAGACGCAGGCGGAAACTGCCTTACGTGAGCGGGAAACCCGATTGCGTTTCTTGAGCGAGCTAGAGGAACGGTTGTTCCGATCCAGCAATGCCTCCGATGCGATGCGCGCGGCTACCGAGATGCTCGGCCAGGATTTGGGCGCGTCGCGGTGCGCTTACGCAGACGTTGCGGAGGACGCTGATAGGTTCACTATCCGGAACGACTTCAACTCTCCCGGAATCGAAAGCTCGGTCGGTGAATATAGCCTCGATTTATTCGGATCCCGTGCGGCTGCCGAAATGCGCGACGGTGTAACGCTCGTCGTTCGTGATGTTCTTGCAGAGCTGGAACCCGGCGAGGGTCGCGAGATGTTCCAGGCGATCGGTATCGATGCGATCATCTGTTGCCCGCTAATCAAAGAGGGACGGCTAGCTGCGATGATGGCGATCCACCAGGACCGGCCACGGGCATGGAACAGCGCCGAGATCGCGTTGGTGAAAGAGGTGGTCGAGCGCTGTTGGGCCCATGTCGAGCGAGTGGGGGCGGAAGCCCGGCTGCGCGAAAGCGAAGAACGATTACGGCTCGCGGTCGACAACGCAGATGTAGGGTTTTGGGATGTCGATCTCGTCAGCGACGTGCTGATCTGGCCACCCCGTACCAAGGCAATGTTTGGTATTTCAGCCGACGTGCCCGTTAGCCTCAACGACTTCTACGAGGGACTCCACTCCGACGATCGCGAAAAAACCATCGTTGCCTTCACGGCAGCGGCGGATCCCACTCGGCGCGCCCTCTACGACGTTGAATATCGGACTGTCGGGAAAGAAGACGGGATTGTCCGTTGGGTAGAGGCCAAGGGACGCGGCGCTTTCAACGCAGAGGGGAAATGCGTCCGACTTACGGGCACCGCTGTACAAGTAACCGCTCGCAAAGAGGCCGAAGAGGCGCTCCGTGAACTAAACGGAACATTGGAAGCCCGCATCGCTAACGCAGTTACAGAACGCGAGGAGGCGCAGGAAGCACTTCGCCAGAGTCAGAAAATGGAAGCAATGGGCCAGCTTACAGGTGGCGTCGCGCACGATTTCAATAATCTTCTTACCCCGATTGTCGGTAGCCTGGACCTGCTGCAGCGGAAGGGGCTGGGCGGAGAGCGTGAACAGCGTCTTATCGCAGGTGCGGTACAATCCGCGGAGCGCGCTAGAACGCTCGTGCAACGTCTGCTCGCCTTTGCCCGGCGCCAGCCGCTGCAGCCGGTGGCAGTCGATGTCGCCAAACTCGTTTCCGAAATGGGCGAACTCGTATCGAGCACGACCGGCCCGCAAATCAGGGTGGTGATAGACGTCAAAAATGACCTGCCGCGTGCCATGGCCGATCCAAACCAACTCGAAATGGCAATTCTCAATCTTGCCGTAAATGCGAGGGATGCAATGCAGGAGGGTGGCACGCTGCGGATCTCGGCGGAAGTTGCGTCGATCCGGTCTGGCCATCGCTCAAAGCTCAAGGCAGGGCACTATATCCGCCTTTCCGTGGCCGACACCGGCGTGGGCATGGATGCTGGAACCTTGTCGCGAGCCGTTGAGCCGTTCTTCTCGACCAAAGGTGTTGGTAAAGGAACTGGGCTAGGGCTCTCCATGGTTCACGGCTTGGCATCCCAACTGGGCGGAGCGCTCACGATCCTAAGCCAACCTGATCTCGGCACGAATGTCGAACTTTGGCTTCCGCAAGGGGTCGCAGACGTAAGCCAGATTGCGCCGATGGCCGATCAACCAGTGTCACAAACAATAACTGGAACTGCGCTGCTGGTCGATGACGAGGCTCTGGTTCGAATGAGCACGGCAGACATGCTGACCGATCTTGGCTACGAGGTAATTGAGGCCTCGTCCGGCGAAGAGGCCCTACGGCTGGTGAACGGCGGAATACACTTCGACCTGCTCGTGACCGATCATCTTATGCCCGGCATCGTCGGCACCGACTTAATCCAGGCGGTCCGCTCGGCTAGGCCTGATATCCCGGCACTGCTCGTATCGGGTTACGCAGAACAATCCGCGATCGACGCGGGCATATCTCGGCTTACAAAGCCGTTTCGCAAAGACGAACTCGCATCTTCCCTAGCGTCCTTGTTCTAACTCTTCTCGGGTTTAGCGGACCACCCGTTTTGATGGACGGCGATCCAGAAAAATTTGTCATTCCATGCCAACACGTTTTCGTAGACGCCATAAACACGTGCCGGGAGCCACAAATCGATCCAGACCTTTCAAGGGTATCAAAGCCCGTCAACCCAATTGGGGCTGCTCAGCTGAAACCGTCGGAAACCGCCACTTTTTAAAAACTGAAGCGCAGACGTCAGGTTCTTGAGGAGAAAGGGGCGTTAGCCCCCTCCCCGCCGACCGAACGTTTGTTCCTTAGAACTTCACACTCGCCCTCGCGTAGAGGTAACGCCCGTTGAAGCCGAACGGCGAAAAGCTGGAATACGGCGTCACGTAGTTGGTCGCACCGTAGTTACGAGCCGCATTTGTCACCGGATCGATACCCCGGCCCGTCGGCGTCAGCGTAGGGTACACGTCGAAAACGTTGTTCGCACCAATAGCGAGTTCGATGCGGTCCGACACCGTTCCACGGACTTCAACGTCAGTGATCCACTTTGCGGCCAACGGCACGTCGCCGAACAGATCGGTGCCCGCCGCCAACGTCTTACCGTAGCGGTTGGTGCGGACGTTGAAGCCGATCCACTGGTGATCGTAGTCCAGCGAGAAGTTGATTTTGGTACGCGGCTGCCCATCCGTAAGGCGCAGCGATTCCTGACGCCCGAACAGCACTAGGCCGGGGATGTTTGCCAATGGCCCTGGAGCGGCCAAAACACGATTGATCTTGGTCTCATTGTAGTTGTAGCCGGCCGTGAAGTTCGCTTTGCCACCAGCCAGATCCGCCCGGTACGTCAAAACAGCATCGATTCCGCGCGTTCGCGTATCCACGCCGTTCACAAAGAAGCGAGCGGCATTCGTGGCGTTGAAACCGGCGTTGTTGAGGATCGTCGCGATGGCAAGCCCTGGATTGGTGCCCGAGGGGACACCGTTCGTACGCGAAGCCGTCAGATTGTCGGTCACTACGATACGGTCGTCGATCGAAACCTGATAGACATCGACCGTAAGCGTGACACGGGGGATGGCGGTGAATACCGCGCCCGCCGAGTAGCTGACGGAGGTCTCTGCTTTCAGCGGTGTCGCACCGAGCGCGATCGCGATCGGATTGTCGGTCGGAAGGGTAACGGTCTCCAGCAGGACCCCGTTGACGTTGTTGGTCGCTGAAGCCGAGAAAAACTGTTGCTGCAGCGACGGCGCACGGAAACCGGTCGAAGCGGCGCCGCGAATTGCAAAGCCTCTTACGAGTTCGAAACGCGCGGCGAGCTTTCCGTTGAAGTCCGAACCGAAGTCCGAATAGTCCTCATAACGGCCAGCCGCCTGCACCGTGAACGCGTCGCTGATTTCGGCATCCAGCTCGGCATAGGCCGATACGTTATGTCGAGCTCGCAACTGATCGACGCGCTGGCCGCCGATCGTCGGGGAGATACCCGGGAAACCCTGAGCACCTGCTGCACCACCAAAAGTGCCGCTCAGATAGCTTGGTCCGTTGCCAGGGCGAAGCTTGAAGGTCTCGCGGCGATATTCCGCACCGCCGGCCAGGGTCAGGCTTTTCAAACCGCCGAAATCGAGTTCCTTCGACAGGTCCAGATTGGCAACAGTCTGCGTGTAGCGCAGGCCTCCCGCGTCAAACGCCGTTGGCGAGGATGGCCCGAACGAACGATTGAGCGAGTTCTTGATCTGGAAATCGAACTTGTTTTTAGCGGTACCGACCGAGAGGTCATAACGGAACCCGTTGCCGATCTCGCCTTTGATCCCGGTCGTCCCGGATACGTCCTCCAACGTCGTGTTGATGATTGGCAAGAATCCGTTGGGGTAGATCGATGCAATGCTCCGGCCATCAGCCGCGAGCGGACGACGGTAGAATGCGGCGCTTTCACCATCGCGGAAATTGTAGCTACCAAAAGCGTAAAGCGTCGCGCTGCCCAGCGGCAATCCGGCGTTGACGAAGAGCTTCATATCCTGCGTCTTCGCGTCACCATAGCGGTGGCTGTATCGATTGAACGTGAACTCGCGGGGATCAAGAGCGCCGCCGATCAGATCGTATTGCTGACGTGGATCGAAACCGGTGCGATTCGTTGGATTGCGCACGTTGTACTCGGCGGAAACGTCGAAGAATCCTTCCGGACCGATCGGCAGTCCTACCGTCGCTGCCACGGTCGTCGAAGCGCCATCCTTGACGTGACGATCCTCGCCCGTGGTCCGGACTGCTAAGGTTCCGTCGGGAGCGAACGTCGGTGCGCCGGTGGTTGGGCTCACAAGGCTACCAAAACCCTGTACGCCCTCGGTCCGTGTGTCATAGTAACCGTGCGTGACGGTCACTCGGCCAGAAAAATCGCGCTTTTCCGCAAGCTGGAAGTTGATGACGCCGGCAATCGCGTCCGACCCGTATGTGCTGCCGCACCGTCTCGCAGCACTTCGACGCGCCCGATCGCGATGGCGGGGATCAAGTTGAGGTCGACGGCGGCAGATCCACGACCAACCGAACCATTGATGTTCAGCAATGCCGTCGTGTGACGGCGCTTTCCGTTGATCAGCACCAGTGTCTGATCGGGTGACAGTCCGCGAAGCGTTGCCGGACGCACCGTATCGGTTCCGTCCGTAATAGACGGCTGTGGAAAGTTGAACGAGGGTACCAGCTGGCTGAGGACCTTGTTGGTTTCGGTGTATCCAGACTGCGAAATCGTATCGCCGTTGATGACGTCGATCGGGACTGTGCTGTTTGCGACTGTACGTCCCTGCGCTCTCGTACCTGTGACGATGATATCACTGCCCGGATCTTCGCTGACCGCCGTCGGGGCAGCCACATCGGACGGTATGTCTTGCGCAAACGCCGGCAAAGCAAATCCGACAGAGGAAGCGCCCCAAAAGAGCGCGATAGCCGAACGACGCATATATTTTTACCCCCGAACTCGCAGGCCGATCCCCCCGGCCTGCCTCGCTTACGACCTTATGCGCAGATAGACCGGCGGAACAATCAGTTACGGATCATAGTACCGACAACATCACGCCGTGTTGCTATAAAGCAACAGCTTGACCCGTTAATAAAAATTCCAATTTCCGTTCCGAGCTTTTTTGCCATTTATGGTGCCACACCGTATTCGATTGCTTTTGCCGCGCGTCTTTTTGGGAGAGGTTTATGTCAATTGCAGATGCCTCAGCCACCGCCTAGCGGCTAGCGATGGCACCAGATATGATCATCCGAGAATATCACGACCGTCGGCGCGCGATCCTTTCGATCCTCGATATCGCTCGTCCGGACCTGAACCGCTCGGCTCTCGACGCTTGGCCGGCGATCGCAGTACACCGACAAAAGTTGAGCGATGCGATGCAGACGTTCCAGCAATTCAAGCACGCCAACATCTTCGATCCAATCATTGCGGGGGATCGAAACGACAAGATGATAGCGGCGGAGTTGAAAGCCGACTGCGTGATGCTCGGCAACCAGTACGACACATTTCGCCGAAGATGGACAAGCACGGAGGCACAGGACAATTGGCCCAAATATCGCCTGTCCGCGATCGCCATGATGACTACCATCCGCAAAAGCTTCGCGGAGCAAGACGCGACCGTCAGGACGCTGAACCTGGCATAATCTGTCGTCGATCCAAACCGATTATATTCGGCTGGCCGCCTCCGACGACAAAGTTACCGCATTCTCGGATTTGGACGGTATCATTGCAGCATGGCATGGATGTGTACGATGCGAGGGCACAGCCCAGCAGCCGCAATCTGGAACGAAGGCCTCGAATTCGCGAAATGCTCGCGGTGTTCCTTGGATCTCATCCGGCAGCCAGGCTGCAAGTGGGTATCCGTTCCGGCGGGCGTTCGAGTGGCTTGGCATCCGCCGGGGCATCGAGGGCTTCACTGGAGCAAGGCGTTAGGACGTGCAGCTAAATAACGGGATGTCGCCGGCGTTGAACTCGGCCACCGGATATCGGCAGCCGGTTCTCCTTAGATTTAAGCCATTAGCTGACAGTGATCGGCACCGCCGTAAACGCATTCACAATTTGCCCCTGCGTCAGAATGGCCGAGTGACCGCTGATCAGCATAAAGCCCAAAAGGGCGGGTAGCCGCGTTCTTCCTTATAGACGCCGAGGAGGGCTGAGAGATCGACCTCGCGCAGGATCGAGCGGTACCGATCCTGCATCGCGAGCCCGTCCGCATCGTCTTCGCATCGGCTGACGATCTAACTCAAGGAAGAGACATCATGACAAAGGGCACGCAAGCGCCTCTAAACCATCAGAAGTCCAGGCGCGCGGTTGCAGAGATGGCCCGGCCGTTCAGGACCCGACCGCGGACGATGCCGCTGGCGGGTATGCGATCCTCGTCGATCGAGGTGAGTGCCCGCGTATCGAACAGGTTGGTGGCATTCAGCGACAATAGCAGCCGTTCGGTCGGGCGGACCTGTACGAAGGCGTTGGTCGTGACATAGCCCGGCATCTTCAGCAGGTTGACGTCCTGTGAGTAGCTGTCGGTGGTGCCGATGAACACGGCCCCCACCGCGAAGCGATCGTTGCTGATCTGCGGCGTCGCCTGGAAGATCAGACTGGCCTGATGACGCGGGGTGTTGCCGTCGATCGCGGGGTTGACCCGGTCGCGGACGATCTTCGCATCGGTCCAGGTTGCGCCGCCGGTGAGGCTGAACAGGCCGTGGCGAATACCGCCCTCGAACTCCAGTCCCGTAGCACGGTAGTCGCGCGCGATGACGGCGCCGGTCGACGTGTTGATGTTCGTATCCTGCGCGTCGACGTGAAAACCGGTCAGGTTCAGCGTCAGGTCCGCCCGGCGGAACTTCACGCCGATTTCGGCCTGCTTGACGGGATCGTAGGAAGCCGATGGGATCAGCAACCGGCCGGTCGCATTGTCGATCACCGCGCCGAACGTGATCCGGTCGGCATTGGCGCGGGCGCCGCGGCTGTAGCGGCCGAACACCGCGAACGGCTCCGACACGCGAAAGTTGATGCCCGCCGAATAGGACAGATAGTGATAGTCGTAATCGACCAGACCTGGCGCGCCGATCGGGGTCACGCCGACGCGCTGCTCGGGCGGCGAAATCTCGCCGCTTCCGTCGATGTCACGCACGACCTGCCCGACCCGGCCATTGCCCAGTTCGACCCCGAATACCTGCCCGCTGGCGCTGCCATAATCGTAGCGCAGGCTGCCGCCGATCGACACGCGACCGATCCGGTAGTTCGCGGAGGCGAACGGCGCGTTCACCGTATAGGCCAGCCGCAACGTGCGGCGCTGCGTGCCCGCCAACGGATTGTAGGCGTAGATGCCGTTCGCGGTCCGCGCCGCCCCCGTGCTGTCGAAGACGTTTAGCAACTCGGCATCTCCGCCGCCCCGGATTTCGGACACCGCGACGCCGTACAGGATCGACGTGTCGATGGTCTGGCGCGCGGCATAGAAGCCTGCGGTGGTCGTCAGGCTGGCCTCGCCCATTTCCCATACCCGGCTGGCCCGGATGTCGTTAGTGACGTTGCCGACATCCTGCTGCCGCCGGTCGCGAATGTTGTAGATGCCGATCAGTCCGTTGCCGTTCAACGTCGCAGGGTTGCTAATCAACTGTCCCGCGTTGGCGCCCGTCGCGTATCTGAAGCTGCCTCCGGTGGCACCGAGCCGGGTCAGCGCGGCGGCCGGGGTCAGCATCAGGCTACTGAACGGCCCGATCAGCCCGCCCGACCTTCCAGCGTACCGGAACCGTTCCATGATCGTCCAGCCTGCCAGCGTGAACTGCCCCTCCACGCCGAAAGCCTGCTCATTGACCCGATGGCCGTTGCGGATGTCCTCCAGGATCGGCTGATTGTTCTCGTCGAGCAACGTCACAGACTGGAGGGCGCGGGTCGACAGCGTATCCTTGGTCGGATCGAAACCCGGCACCGCGCTCAACTTCGGATCGGCATCGGTGCCGGTCACGCGCAGCGGCACCGAATCATAGAAAGGCGAACGATCGTTGAGATACTTGCCGTACAGTCGGATATAGCCGCCGGTGAATTCCCTTGTGACGTTAGCCTTGATCTGGCCGCCACGCTGGCCATCGAAGCCGATCCGGCGGGGGCCTTCGCCCTGCCGATAGAAACCGCCGACATGAAAGCGCAGATTGCTGGTCAGCCGACCGCCATAATCGAAATCGGCACGATACTGGTCGAAGTCGAGGCCTGCGGTCAGCGCCACCGCGCCCCCCTCGCGTTCGCCGGTCTTCGAGATGAAGTTGATGATCCCGCCCGGCGAATTGGAGGCGAAGGTCGAAGCGGAGCCACCCCGGATCGCCTCCACTTGGGCCAGATTGAGATCGACGCGCACGAAGCTGTCCGAACTCGCCCCGATGATGTCGCCGAATTCCGTCACCGGCAGACCGTCTTCCTGCAACTGCACGAACTTCGCGCCGGAGGACGACAGCGGCAGGCCCCGGATCGTGATGTTCGCGATGCTTTCGCCGTTGGGCGCTTCGGCCAGAATGCCGGGGATATCACGCAGCAGTTCACCGACCGAACGTGGCGCAAGCTTGGTGATCTCTGCTTCGCGCAGCACGCTTGTCGAGGTGGCGCTATCCAGACGGTCGCGGCCCTTCGCCACGCCGGTGGTTACGATATCGGAGCCATGGGGCGCCTGCGCCAGCGGAGCAGCGGCCGGTGCATCTGGTGTCGCTGATGCCGAAACAGGCATCATTAGCGAAATCGGCGCAACAGTCAGCAAAATGCCGTAATTCATCAACCTCATCCTTCCGATCCGATAACTTTCTTGAATTATAGGAGGTTGAGACCTGTCGGGGTCGGCCACAGCGTATTCGGCGTAAATGCTACCGTCTTGATGCCAACGGCTAGGAGCCTGTCCGAGTAACGGGTTATGCGCTGGGGTTGGCATTGCAGTTGAAGCGAACGGATACCGCTCCGGTGCTCAGCGCCTGGCCTTGAGGAGGTTGTGGGCTGTGCAGATCATCGCCCATTCGCCCCGGACCTAGTGAAGCCGTGGCGTACCCTTTATCGGGCAAGGCGATGGCGCGTGCGCTTCTAGCTAGAGAACCACCGATGCGGGCTGTTACCGCAGCCAAAGAGATTGGCGGCACACGTCAGGCTCCGCATAAGGGTATGGATGACGAGGGCGTGTCCACCGTACACCCGTCTATTAAGCCCCCAGGCGGACATCAACGATACCGGGGCGGGAGTTCCGCGAGGACAGCCCCTCCTAATTACCGGCCACGCGGCAAGCTATTTCGGCACTAGTCCCCGTACCTTAGAAGACTGGCGCTTAAGGGGTGGTGGTCCCGTGTATTAGAAAGTCGGACGGAGGCTTGTGCGATATCATGCCGCCGATCTGGAGCGGTTCGTGGAGGACGGTGCAAGGATCAACACTGGGGCGGCAGGCCGGGACCACCGAGGCGAGCGGAAGCAATGGGACGCCCGCCTGCTTCCGCTTTGCTTCCTCACGGAGCCTCACCACCCGCCCATAGCCGCACAGGTCTATTAAATCTAAGCGAATACAATGTCTTGAAGTGGTGCCGCTTACAGGACTCGAACCTGTGACCCCCGCATTACGAATGCGATGCTCTACCAACTGAGCTAAAGCGGCGTGCGTGCTGGTTGGATCAACCCTCACGAGGCGGCGCGGTTAGCAGGTCCCTTCGGGGCTTACAAGCGCCGTTCTTCGCAATCGTTACCAGGATCGCTCCCGTTCCGCGCCAGATCGCCTTCGCATGTCATTGTTAACCGCGATCTTCGACCACTCTTTTACGCATCGTTTACCATGGCCGGTGCACAAAGCGGCCTTGAGCGGCGGATCGAACGGGCGATCCACGAAGGGTGTATGCGCAATGGACAATGTTCACGGCTTCGATGGCGACCTGAATTCGGGCCTGATCGACGGTGTCGATGACGAACCGGTCGTCGACGAACCGAAACTGGAGATCGGCAGCGACGAGCGCCGGATGCATGTGCGCGCCTATAACCACTGGGTGTCGCTGCTCGGCGGTCGCGCCTATCCCTCGATCGAGGATCTGGATCCCGCGAACATCGCCGATTTCGGTCCGCACGCGGTGCTGCTCGATTTCTCGCGCGGGGTGGAAGATCCCGTCATCGCCTATCTAGGCTCCGCCCTCCGCGCCGAATGCGATCTCGATTCGTCGGTGACGCTGATCTCTCAGGTGCCGAGTCGCTCGCTGCTGTCGCGCCTCACCGATCATTATCTCCAGATCATCGCCAATCGCGCGCCGATCGGGTTCGAGGCGGAGTTCGTCTCGCAGCGCGGCTTCAACACGATGTATCGCGGCATCCTGATGCCGTTCTCCTCGGACGAGGACACGATCGACTTCATCTACGGCGTGATCAACTGGAAGGAACTGGTCGACGCCGAGTTGCAGGCGCAACTGGATGCCGAGGTCCAGGCCGCCGTTCGCGCCGCCCCGCCGCGCGCTACGACTGCGCCCATCTGGGCCGACGGGCCGAGCGCGGAACGTGAGGAGGCGGACGACACAGCAGGCGCCGATACGGACGAGGACGAAACCCGGTCGCCCGCCGGCCCCGCTGCCAACCTTGCCGACCAGCTGATGCTGGCGCAACAGACCGCCGCCGCCGTGCGTGCGGCGGACACGCGCACGCGCTCCACCCTGTACCGGGCGCTTGGCCGAGCACATGACTTTGCCGCCGCCGCGGACCGTGATCCCGGATCCTATGAGGCGCTGCTGGATGCGGCCGGGATTACGCTGCAATTGCGGGCGCCGATGACGCCGGTTGTGAAGCTGGTCTTCGGCGCGGATTACGACAAGACGCGCCTGACGGAATATGCCGCGGTATTGGGCTATGCACGCCGCATGGCGGTGCCGACCGGTGGCCTCGGCGACTTTCTCGACGCGTTCGACGGCGGGATCAAAGGCGTGGTCAAGGCAGAACGCGCACTCCGTCAGCCGGCCGCCAAGCCAAAGCCCGATCGGCGCATCGCCTTGGCGAGAAAGCCGGTACTCGCCAGCTTTGCACTGGAAACGGGCGTACCGGTCGGCGATTACGTCGTTCTGCTCGCACGCAGCGGGACGAACGGCGAGGTGCAGGTCGTCGCATCGATCGGTGATGCCGGCCTGACCGAAAAGGCGATCCGCGCGGCGGGCTGAGGCCCGCCCCGCACGCTTCGACAGCCCCTGCCCACCGATTGTGCAGCGCCACAGGGGTTGAGCTAAAAAAGCGGCAGGCGCATAGGGCTATCCTATGGCCAAGACTACGCTGAAATCGCTGTCGGATGCGCTTGCCGCCCGGCTGACCAAGGGCGCACTTCCGGGGGAATTGCAGGATTTCGGGAAGAAGGAGCGGCAGGACGCCGCCGCCTTCGTCGCCGCCACTGCCGAAACGCGCAGCGCCGGAACTCCTGCGATGGAGCTGGAGCCGATCTCCGGATCGGACCCGCGCCGCCGGATGCGGCTGGCGATCATCAACGACGACATGCCGTTCCTGGTCGACTCGATCGCGGCGACGATCGGCGCGCACGGCATCGGCATCGATCGCATCATCCACCCGGTTTTACGCGTCACGCGCGATGCGTCCGGCGTGCTTACCGATGTGGGCGATACCGGCGCGCCCGAATCGATGGTCTATCTGGAACTCGAACGCGCCGACGCGCGCGACCGCCGCGACCTGCTGGCCGCGCTGGAGCGCAATCTGGCCGACGTCCGCGTCGCGGTACAGGATTGGCCGGCGCTGCAGAAAAGCATCGCCGCCGATGCCGAGGCACTACTGGACAGCAGCCTGTTCGATTCGGATGGCGAAGGCGCCGCATTGCTCCGCTGGTTCCTCGACGGGCATATGACGCTGCTCGGACACGAGGTATGGCGCGGTGACACCAGCCTGCAACAGGTCGGCATCACGCGCCATGCGCATGACGTGCCGGTGCTGGCGGAAGGATCGCGCGCCGCGGCGGTCGAGTATTTCGCGAAGGGCGGCGAAGCGCCACTGCTGCTGAAATCCAACCTTATTTCCAGCGTTCACCGCCATGTGCCGCTCGATCTGGTGCTGGTGCCGGTGGTGGAGAAGAACAAGGTCGTCGGCCTCTCGATCCATGCCGGTTTGTGGACCAGCGCCGCCCTTGGCGCCGCACCGCACACCGTGCCGCTGCTCCGCACCCGCCTCGCCGCGCTGGAGGCGAAGTTCGGTTTCGATCCGAAGGGGCATACCGGCAAGGCGCTGACGCACGCGCTGGGCGCGTTGCCGCACGATCTGGTCACCGCCTTCGATGCGGACAATCTCGAAAATCTCGCGCTCACCGCAATGTCGCTGGCGGATCGTCCGCGCCCGAAACTGGTGCTGGTGCGCTCGACGCTCGGCCGGCACATGTTCGCCTTCGTCTGGCTGCCGCGCGATGATCTGACCACCGCCCGCCGCGTCGCGATCGGCGATATGCTGGGCGAGGCGTGCAACGGAGCGCTACTCAACTGGTCGATCGCGCTGGAGGACGGCGTGGTGGCGATGATCCGCTACACGTTCGACCTGCGCGGCGAAGGGCATATGCCCAATGCCGCACCGCTCGACGCACGGTTGGCGCGGATGGTGCGCGGCTGGGTCCCCGCGGTCGAGGCGGCTCTGGGTGAGCTGGTCGATCCGACCCGCGCCGCCCGTCTCGCACTTGGCCACGCGGCGACTTTCCCGCAAGGTTATCGCAACGCTACCGCGCCGGAAGAAGCCGCCCGCGACATCCTGTGCCTCGCGCGGCTCGAGGGGCCGGAGGATCGCACCGTCCGCCTGTTCACCGATGTCGGTCGCGCCGCACGGCTAAAGATCTACCGCGAAGGCGGCGCACTCGCTCTGTCCGATGCCGTGCCCGTGCTGGAGAATTTCGGCTTCCGCGTGATCGAGGAGATCCCGACGGCGCTGTCGGGCGACACCGAAGGGTTCGTCCACGAATTCCTGGTCGAGGCGGCCAGTGCCTATACCGGCGATGCGAAGGTGCTGGAGGATGCGATCGCCGCCGTGCTGGAAGGCAAGGCGGAGAATGACGCGTTCAACCGGCTGATCGTCGATGCGCATATGGCGCCGGCATCTGTCGTCCTGTTCCGCGCCTGGTTCCGCTATTTGCGCCAGGCCGGCCTGCCCTACGGCCTGACCACGGTGGTCGATGCGCTGCGCCGCGCACCGAACGTAGCGGCGAGCCTGATCGACCGCTTCTCTGCCGCGCACGATCCTGCGCATGATAGTGCGGGTATTCCGGCGAAGGACGCGGCGATCGAGCGCGGTCTCGACGCGGTATCGGCGATCGACGACGACCGCATCCTGCGCGCCTTGCACAGCGTCATCGCGGCGACGCTGCGGACCAACGCGTTCGCACCCGCCGGTCGGATTGCGCTCGCCTTCAAGCTCGACAGCCACCTGATCCCCGGTCTTCCCGCCCCCGTTCCGTGGCGCGAGATCTGGGTCTATTCACCGCGTGTCGAGGGTATCCACCTGCGCGCCGGCCCCGTCGCGCGTGGCGGCTTGCGCTGGTCCGACCGGCGCGATGACTTCCGCACGGAAATTCTCGGCCTGATGAAGGCGCAGCGCGTGAAGAATGCCGTCATCGTGCCGACCGGCGCGAAGGGCGGCTTCTACCCCAAGCAATTGCCGTCCGCATCGAACCGCGACGCCTGGCTTGCCGAAGGTACCGAAAGCTACCGGATCTTCATCCGCACCTTGCTGTCGATCACCGACAATATCGTCGAGGGCAAGGTCGTCCATCCGGCGGACGTGCGCATCCTGGACGATGAAGATCCGTATTTCGTCGTCGCTGCCGACAAGGGCACCGCGACCTTCTCCGACGTCGCCAACGCGATCGCGCTCGAACAGGATTTCTGGCTCGGCGACGCATTCGCCTCCGGGGGATCGGTCGGCTACGATCACAAGGCGATGGGCATCACCGCCAAGGGCGCGTGGCTGTCCGTCCAACGTCACTTCGCCGAACGCGGCGTGGACGTGCAGACGCAACCGATCACCGTGGTCGGGTGCGGCGACATGTCGGGCGACGTATTCGGCAACGGCATGCTGCTGTCGAAGACGCTCAAGATCGTCGCCGCATACGACCATCGCCACATCTTCCTCGATCCCGATCCCGATCCGGCGGCAAGCTGGCAGGAACGCGACCGCATGTTCGCGCTTCCCCGCTCCAGCTGGGCGGATTACGATACGAAGCTGATCTCGAAGGGCGGCGGCGTTTTCCCGCGCACCGACAAGACGATCAAGCTGTCCAAGCAGATCCGCGCCGCTTTGGGCATCGACGCGGACGAGATGGAACCGACCGCATTGATCTCCGCGATCCTGAAGGCGCCGGTCGACCTGATCTGGTTCGGCGGCATCGGCACGTACGTGAAGGCCGCGGCGGAGAACAACATCTCGGTCGGCGATCCCGCCAACGACCGGCTGCGCGTCGATGCGGAGGATCTGCGCGCGATCGCGATCGGCGAAGGCGCGAACCTCGGCGTTACGCAGGCCGCGCGCATCGCCTTCTCCGCGCGCGGTGGCCGCATCAACACCGACTTCATCGACAATTCGGCCGGCGTCGATTGTTCGGATAACGAGGTCAACATCAAGATCGCGCTCAACCGCGAGATGATCGAAAGTCGCCTCGCCTACGAAAAGCGCAACACCTTCCTCGCCAGCATGACGGACGACGTCGCGCATCTGGTGCTGGAGGATAACCGGCTCCAGACGCTCGCTTTGTCCGTCGCCGAACATGACGGCGCGCAGGCACTGCCAAGCTATGTCCGCGTGATCGAGATATTCGAGGGCGCCGGACGGCTCGACCGCGCGGTCGAGGGGCTGGCGTCGAACGACGACCTGCTGCGTCGCGTGCAGGAACTGCGCGGGCTGACGCGCCCCGAACTCGCGGTGCTGCTCGCGACCGCGAAACTCGCGCTTCAGGACGCGATCGAACATAGCGATCTCGGCATGGATCCCGAATTGCGGGACGATCTGTTCGCCGCCTTCCCGCGCGCGATGCAGAAGAAGTTCGCCCCCGCGATCGAACAGCATCGCCTGCGCCCGCAGATCGTCGCGACCAAGCTCGCCAACCGCATCGTCAACCGCATGGGTGTACTGTACCCGTTCGAGCTCGCGGAGGAGGAAGGCGCGGCGATGGCCGACATCGCCGCCTTGTTCGTCGTCGCGGAACGCCTGTTCGACCTGCCGGCCTTGTGGCGCGAGATCGAAACCGCCCCGATGCCGGAGGCGGCGCGCATCGCTTTGTTCGACGAGGTTGCCGTCGCGACGCGCGCGCAGATCGCCGATCTGCTCCGCGTCACCCGCCCCGGCACCGGCCCGGCGGAGATCCTTGCCCGTCTGGCGAAAGGGATCGGCAGCCTCGACAAGCAGACCAAGCATTTGTTGCTGGAGGAAGCCAGCGCCCAGAGCGCGCGTATCGCCGCGCGGCTGGAAGGCGCCGGCGCCCCGCGCAAGCTGGTGCAGAAGACCGTGCGGCTGTTCGAACTGGACGGCGCGGTCGGTCTCGCCGATCTGGGGCAGCGCCTGACGCTAGACGAACTCGTCCTGACACGCGCCTTCACTCGCCTCGGCCAGGCGCTCGGGCTCGACTGGGCGCAGGCCAATGCCGCGCGCATCTCGCCGAGCGACCCGTGGGAACGCCTGCTGATCGCCGGCCTCGCGCGCGATTTCCAGCAATTGCGACTGGACTTCCTCGGCCGCGGCTCGGGCGATCCGCAAGCGCAGGTCGAGGCATGGCTCTCCGCCAACGCCGACCGCGTCGCGCAGTTCAAGGCCGTCGTCGAACGTGCCAAGGGCGCTGCCGCCCCGAATGCCGCGATGCTGGCGCAGATCGCCGGACAAGCGCGGGTATTGCTGGGCCGGTAGGCTGACGTCCTCCTTGGCACGGGCGGACGACCAGGCCTCCCGTTTCGTTCGGTGCAGGCCCGCCAAAATGCCGAGCGCGCAGTCCCTGGACATAGACCGGCAGGAAGTACCCAACTTAGACGTCCGCCAGTCAAGTGGCGCTCCTGAAAATAAGCGCCATGATAGAAGGATTGATGACGCGTTTTTGAGTATGAGGATAAGTGGCGCTCGCAGGAGGAATTTCGATGCAGAAGATGATGCGCGTAGTTTTACTGGTACTTTCAGGCGTAAGCTCCACCGGCCTCATTGCTCAAACGAGAGCAACGTACGAGATGCCAAAGAGCGATTTCGGTGGCGCGGTTCCTAAAAATCCGGGGAAATGGCTGACATTTGAAGACTATCCCACGGCAGCGATCCGAAATAACGAGCAGGGTTTTGTCGTGGTGAACTTTGATATCACCGCCAATGGCAAGGTTTCTCGCTGCGAGGTAACGCGGAGCAGCGGCCATACGACCCTCGACGATGTACCGTGTCGGCTCCTTCAGCGGAGGGCCCGGTTCGACCCGGCAACCGATGCAAGCGGTGTAGCCGTCGCAACACGAGGTACAGCAAGCTTCCCGTTCCGGATACCCTAAGGGTGCCCGCCCTCTCCGAATTATGGACGTTTGGCGCTGCGCAACGCCCCTCCGTGCCAGTCGACGTAAAGCGTAAGCCCCCTGACGGATGAAAGTCCGCTAGCCAGCAAGTTCAGACGTTAACTATCGCGCGCGGCCTTCCCGGACGGGTCCGAACTTGACCCTGCTAACAGTCCTGATCCGCCTCGCGCGCAGGATCGACCTCCGACAATATCCACGTCCTTAGCGCGCTCGCCAAGTTAGGCGGGTCCTCCGCCAAAATCCGCACCGCGTCGACCTGCGCCACCAGCGCACTCAACGGCAGCCCTCTCGCCACTGCCGCGCGTTCGATCGCACTCCAGAACACCGGCTCCAGGCTGATCGACGTCTGGTGCCCCGCAATCGTGACCGACCGCTTTACAGGCCCGCGAAAACCGCCCTCGGGCGCCTCAATCATTCGTGTCGAACAACGCCGCCAGTTGCTCGATGATCGCACCGCCCAGTTGCTCAGCATCCATGATCGTCACCGCGCGCTGGTAATAGCGCGTCACGTCGTGCCCGATGCCGATCGCGACCAGTTCGACCGGCGACTTGTTCTCGATCCAGCCAATCACCTGCCGCAGATGCCGCTCCAGATAGGAGCCCGAATTCACGCTGAGCGTCGAGATCATCGACCGGCGCGCCGTCCGATATGACCATCAGGATCTTGCGATCCTCCGGCCGGCCGATCAGCCGGCTATGCGCCCAGATCAGCGCCTCGCCGTCGATATTCTCCTTCAGCAGCCCCTCGCGCATCATCAGCCCGAGCGACGGCTTGGCCCGGCGCCACGGCTCGTCCGCCTTCTTGTAGACGATGTGCCGCACGTCGTTCAGCCGCCCCGGCTGCGGCGGGCGTCCCGCGGCGAGCCACGTCTCGCGCGCCTGTCCCCCCTTCCACGCGCGCGTCGTGAAACCCAATATCTCGGTCTTCACGCCGCACCGTTCCAGCGTGCGCGCAAGGATGTCCGCGCAGATCGCTGCGATCGAGATCGGCCGCCCGCGCATCGACCCGCTATTATCGATCAGCAACGTGACGACCGTATCCTTGAAGTCGGTCTCGCGCTCGATCTTGTAGCTCAGCGACTGCATCGGATTGACGACGACACGCGCCAGCCGCGCGGCATCCAGCATGCCCTCTTCCTGGTCGAAGTCCCACGACCGGCTCTGCTGCGCCATCAACCGACGCTGCAACCGGTTGGCGAGCTTCGTCACCGCGCCCTGCAGATGCACCAACTGCTGGTCGAGATACGACCGCAGGCGCGCCAGTTCGTCCGCGTCGCACAATTCGGTCGCCGCGATCACCTCGTCATAGGCGGTGGTCCAGGCCTTGTAATCGAATTGCCCGGCGAAATCCTGCATCGGGCGGTTGGGGCGGACGGGCAACATGCCGTCCTCGCCCTCGTCGCCCGGCTCGCCGTCCATATCCTCGAAATCGTCGTCGCCCTGTTGCGCGCTATCGCCATCCTCGGACTCGGCATCGCGTTCGGACCCGCGGGCCTCGATCTCGCCCTGCCCTTCCTCGCCTTCGGATTCGCCCTCGTCGCCTTCGTCCGATTGCTGCTCGTCCGTGCCCTCGTCGTCGTTGCCGCCTTCGTCGCTATCCTCGGGGACCATGTCCCCCTCGATCAGGTCGAGATCCTCCAGCAAACGCGTGGTCAGCGTCGCGAATGCCTGCTGATCGTCGATCGCCAGCGCCAACGCGTCCAGATCGCCGCCCGCTTTCTCCTCGATCCACTCGCGGACCAACGCCATGCCCGGCGCAGTGACCGCCGGCGCGCCCTGCCCGGTCAACCGCTCGCGTACCATCAGCCCAATCGCGGTGGACAAGGGCACCTCGTCCTTCGACCGCGCGCGCGTGATCGGGTCGGCACGCAACCGCATGTCAAGCGCGGTGGCGAGATTGGCGGTGATCCCCGCATAGCCGCGCGCGCCCAGCGCCTCGACCCGCGCGCCCTCGACGGCATCGAACACCGCGCGCGCCACCGCTTCGCCCGGCGCGGCACGCGTGTGCATCGCGACGTCGTGGTGGCGCAATCGCAGCGCGAAGCCGTCGGCGAAGCCCCGCGCCTCCGCCACTTGCTCCGCTGGCAGCGTCCGCGCGGGCATCGGCACCTTTATGTGGTTGCCCGAACTGGTCGGCGCATCGGCGGTAAAGGCGAGTTCGATCTCGGGCTCGCCCGACAATGCGCGCGAGGTGCCGCCCAGCACGGCCTTGAAACGATCGAGCGGCGTCTCCGTGGTCACTTCGGCCTCAAGCCTTGCCCACCACGCTCTCGGGCAGATCCTTGCCGAACACGCGCTGGTAATATTCCGCCACCAGCGACCGTTCCGCCTCGTCGCACTTGTTCAGGAAGGACAGGCGGAACGCGAAGCCGACATCCTTGAAGATCAGCGCATTCTGCGCCCAGGTGATCACGGTACGCGGGCTCATCACGGTGGAGATATCGCCGTTGATGAAGCCGCGGCGGGTCAGCTCGGCCACGCGGACCATGTTGTCGACCTGCGCCTTGCCCTCCGGCTTGTCATACTCGCCCGACTTGGCGAGCACGATCTGCGCCTCGACCGCGGCCGGCAGATAGTTGAGCGTGACGACGATGTTCCAGCGGTCCATCTGCCCCTGGTTGATCTGCTGCGTGCCATGATACAGGCCGCTCGTATCGCCCAGCCCGATCGTGTTCGCGGTGGCGAACATGCGGAAATTGGGGTTCGGGCGGATCACGCGGTTCTGGTCGAGCAGCGTCAGCTTGCCCTCCGTCTCCAGCACGCGCTGGATCACGAACATCACGTCCGGCCGACCCGCATCATATTCGTCGAACACCAGCGCCGTCGGCGTCTGCAACGCCCAGGGCAGCAGGCCTTCGCGGAATTCGGTGACCTGCTTGCCGTCCTTCAGCACGATCGCGTCGCGACCGACCAGATCGATACGGCTGATATGCGCGTCCAGGTTGATGCGGATGCACGGCCATTTCAGGCGTGCCGCGACCTGTTCGATATGCGTCGACTTGCCCGTGCCGTGATAGCCCTGCACCATCACGCGGCGGTTGAACGCGAAACCCGCGCAGATCGCCAGCGTCGTGTCGGCATCGAACACATAGGCGGGATCGAGATCGGGAACGCGTTCGTCCGCTTCGGAAAATGCCGGTACTTCCATGTCGGAGTCGATTCCGAACATCTCGCGCACCGTGACCATGCGGTCCGGCGCGTCCAGGATCGTCGTCTCTCTGCTGTCTGGCTGGGTATTCGGAATGTCGGTCATGCTCGCCTCACGTCTGGCCCAACGCCTTAGGGCAAGCGTGGCTCCGGACTCAACCACTGGCGGGCAAGTTGGTTCGTTTAATCCGCGATCGGTGCGCCGGAAATCTTCGCCGGCAGCGGAAACAGGGTCAGAAAGCGGCTGAGAAGCGCGCGGTCGCCCAGCACCGACAGTTCGCCCGCCCCCTCGGCATCCTCGACCGGACGGCCGCCATAGACGATCGACGCGATCGTCGTCGGTTCGCCGGACAGCGTGAGTGCGGTGCCGACCGCATCCTCGCGCCGGATCGCGATCTCGTCCGCCGCCAGCCGCGCGACGAACGGGTCGGCCCCCAACCTGAAGCCGATCCGCGCATCCCGGTCCGTCACGCGGTCGGCGGCATACATCGTGCGGAACGACATCATCAGCGACGCGGCGCTCAGCGGAAGGCTGGGGTCATGCTTCGGCGATCGCACCGCCCAGCGGCCCAATTCCTTGATCGCCGTCTCGCTCTCATACCCCCAGGGCGTCAGCGCATACACCTGCACGGATGCGGGCGGCGGCAACCGCATCCGCTCGACGATCCCCGCCCGCTCCATTCCGTCCAGCCGCTGTGTCAGCACGTTGGCGCTGACCCCCGGCAGGCCGCCGCGCAATTCGTTGAAGCGGCGCGGCCCGAACATCAATTCGCGCACGATCAGCAGCGACCAGCGCTCGCCGACCAGCTCCATCGCGAGTGCAGTACCGCACGCATCGTCATACCAGCGCTTATTGGTTATCTTTTCTAACTTCATGGTTGCTTTTAGTAACCGGCACAGGCATCACCGTCAAACAACGATTCGGAAACGCAGCAATTCACGGGTCGAACGGGAGAGACGATATGCCGAAGATGATCTTCGTAAACCTGCCGGTGACCGACGTCGCCAGGTCGACCGCGTTCTACGAGAAGATCGGGATGCAGAAGAACCCGAAATTCTCCAATGATCAGGCCGTCTCGATGGTCTGGTCGGACACGATCTATTTCATGCTGCTCAACCACGCCTTCTACGCGACGTTCACCAACAAGCAGATCATCGACGCGCACACGACCAGCGGCGCGCTGATCTCGCTCGCGCTCGACAGTCGCGAGGAGGTAGATGCCATCGCCGCGGCGGCGATCGCGGCGGGCGGCACGGAAGTGCACGATGCCGAGGATCTGGGCTTCATGTATTCACGTGCCTTCGCCGATCCCGACGGACACGGCTTCGGCCCGTTCTGGATGGACCCCGCCGCGGCGGAGGCCGGCCCGCCCGACATGGCGCATGACGCAACCGCCGCCTGATTCCAGACACCAGAAACGAACGAGGAGAGAGACGATGGCTTATATCGATGGTTTCGTGCTCGCCGTGCCTGTCGCCAACAAACAGGCCTATATCGATCACGCCACGGCCGCGCTGCCGATCTTCAAGGAATTCGTCGCGACGCGGATGATGGAATGCTGGGCGGACGACGTTCCGGACGGCAAGGTCACCGATTTTCGCCGCGCGGTGAAGGCGACGGACGATGAGGCGGTCGTGTTCAGCTGGATGGAATATCCCGACAAGCCGACGCGCGATGCGGCGATGGAGAAGATCATGTCCGATCCCCGCATGGAGGAGATGGGCGATATGCCGTTCGACGGCGCGCGGATGATCTTCGCGGGCTTCGATCCGATCCTCGTCGCCGGTTCTGGCGAAGGGTCGGGCTATGTCGACGGCTTCATCGCGCCCGTCCCGGTCGGCAACAAATCCACATACCTTGCGCATGCGGAAAAGGCGGCGGCCGTGTTCCGGGACTGCGGCGCGACCCGCGTCGTAGAAACCTGGGCCGAGGGGTTGCCCGCCGGCAAGATCACCGACTTCAACATGGCGGTGAACGCAGCGGACGGCGAAGCGATCGTCTTCTCCTTCGTGGAATGGCCATCGAAGGAGGCGCGGCAGCAGGGCTGGGAAAAGGTAATGGCGGACGAGCGGATGAAACCCGACGGGTCCGACATGCCGTTCGACGGCAAGCGCATGATCTATGGCGGCTTCTCGCCAATACTCGACGCCTGACGGGAGACTTTCGATGACCGATGCGAAGATGGCCGCATGCCTGTGGTATGACGGCGATGCGCGGGACGCGGCGGAATTCTACGCCGCGACCTTCCCCGACAGCCGGGTCAATGCGGTCCACACCGCGCCCGGTGCCTTCCCCAATGCGGGCAAGGACAATGTCCTGACGGTCGAATTCACCGTCTGCGGCATGCCGATGCTCGGCCTGAACGGCGGACCGGATTTCCCGCATACGCAAGCCGTCTCGTTCCAGGTCTATACCGATGATCAGGCGGAAACCGACCGGCTATGGGATGCGATCGTCGGCAATGGCGGCGCGGAGAATGCGTGTGGCTGGTGCCAGGATCGCTGGGGCGTCTTCTGGCAGATCACGCCCCGCGCGCTGATGCGGGCGATGACCAATGCGGACACCGCCGCCGCCGGGCGCGCGATGCAGGCGATGATGACGATGCGCAAGATCGACATCGCGACGATCGAGGCCGCCGAACGCGGGGATGCAGCATGACCGGACCTTACGACCTGTCGGTGACCCGCCTGATCGACGCGCCCGTCGATCTCGTCTGGAAGATCGCGACCGAACGCATGCCCGATTATTGGTGCCCCCGCCCCTGGCGCACCGAGATCGTCGAACAGGATTGGCGCGCCGGCGGACGCTCCGCGATGATCATGCACGGCCCGGAGGGCGAACGGCACGAGATGGAAGGCGTCTTCCTCGAAGTCACGCCGGGCCGCCGCTTCGTCTTCACCGACGCCTATCGCGCCGGCTGGATCCCGCAGCCCGAACTGTTCATGACCGGCATCATCGAATTCACCGCGGAAGGCGACCAGACCCGCTACACCGGCACCGCGCGCCACTGGACCGCGGAGGCCAGGACGCGCCACGAATCGATGGGCTTTACCGAAGGCTGGTCCACCGTCGCCGACCAGCTCGCCGAAATCGCAGAGGCCGAGGCGGGGCGTTAGTTCGGAAGAGCCACCTCGACCCATACCCACCGTCATCCCCGCGCAGGCGGGGATGTGGATTCACGTTTGAAGTGCACCGTTTGAGAGAGCGATGAATGCCTCGGCGGGTGTCTGGAAGTCGAGGCATTTTCTGGGGGGTATTGTTGAGGCGTTCGGCATAGGCACAAAGTTGGCGGTGGGTGATCGTATTGAGATCGGTCTTGCGGGGCAGGACGCGGCGCAGCCGTCCGATGGTATTTTCGACCCCGCCTTTTTGCCAGGGGCTGCGGACATCGCAGAAGAAGGTGGCGACGCCGAGACGATCGCGCAGGCGATGATGCTCGGCGAATTCGGTGCCATTATCGAAGCTGATGGTGCGCCGCATGTCGCGGGGGATGGCGCCGAGCCGCGCTGCGATACGGCTGGCGGTCAAGGCGCCTTTGCGGTGCGGTGGCTTGTCGAGGATGGTGAAGCGGGTCTGTCGTTCGTGCATGACGAGGATGTTGTGGCCGTATCGGGCGAACAGCATGTAGTCGGCCTCCCAGTGGCCCGGCTGGTCGCGCCGGTCGGCCTCTGCGGGCCGTTCGGACAGGGGTATACGGTGCTGGATGAAGCTGGCCGGACTGCCGCCGCGGCGTGCATATCGCCCGCGCCTGAACTTCGCGCGGGGCAGCAGGCGGTGCCAATGGTCTTTCTGCGCCGAGCGGTGATAGACGTAGCGATAGATTGACTCATGGCTGATCACGGTGCGACCAGCGTCACGCGCCAGCCGGCCGGCGATCTGTTCGGGGGAATGTCCCATCGCAAGGCCTTTCCTCACGATCTCTCGCAGGTCCGGCTGGCGTACCAGCTTGAAGCGGCCGTCCCAGCGCCGCCGCCGTGCCGCCAGCGCATGCGCCCGCGCCGGGGCATAGCCCCCGTCCCAGACCTTCGTCCGCTGGCTATTGCGCCGCCGCTCGCGACCGATCGTCGTATGATCCCGGCCGATCGCCGCCGCTATCGCACGATCCGACAGCCCGGCGGCATGCAGCCGCGCGATCTCGATCCGCTCGTCTAGGCTGAGCTGCCTGTATCTTCGCCCCATCGCACTACCACCCTAGCAGCGGTGCACTTCTTTCGTGAGTCCAGGGGATCCATAATCACCGCGGAGTCGGCTCTTTCCACCAGCCAGCGTGATTATGGATTCCCGCCTACGCGGGAATGACGATCGAAAGGACGGCGCAGAATCCGCCCCCCCTCACGCAAACGCCGCGGCCCCCTTCAACTGCGTATACGCCGCGATCACGTCCTGCAGCGCTTTCTCGTGGCTCCGGTCGCCGCCGTTCCGGTCCGGATGATATTTCCGCACCAGTTCCGCGTAACGCTGCCGCAAGCCACGCCGGTCGACGTCCGATCCCAGCCCCAGCACCTTCAACGCGCGCCGTTCGCTTTCCGACAGCGGCTTGCCGTCGGGCCGCGCCTCTTCCATCCGCCGCTTGAAGCGCGCACCGATCGCATCCAGCGGATCGGCGAAGTCCGCCCATTTCGGCGGCCGATCCGCCCCGCCGGCCGCGTTGAACGCGCGCGTTTCGCGTTCCCAGCCGGAAATCGGACGCTGCGCCTCGTGAATCTCGTCCACGCTCATCCCGCTGAAGAAATTATACCCGGCGTTGAACGCGCGCACGTGATCCAAGCACAGCCAGCGATACGGGCGCGGCCCTTCATGCCCGCTGCCCACGCCGTCCAGCAACGGCGCGCGGAATTCGCCCGCCTCGTCGCAGCCGGGTTCGGAGCACAGCCGCCCGGGGCTTTCCACCCGCCCGTGAAAGCGCGTGCCGACCCGGTCCCGCGGCGCACGATCCCGCGGCTGGTCCTTCTTTTCACGATCGGCTGTCACACGGCTCCCCGAAACGGCAAAGCGGTCTATATAGGCGCGATGACCGATGCTTCCACCGCCTCCACCCCGGTTCTGATCGTCGATCAGATCACCGCTCGACTGACCGCCGCACTCGCCCCGACGCACCTGCACGTCAGCAACGACAGTGCGAGCCATGCCGGCCATATGGGCGACGACGGCACCGGCGAAACGCATTTCTCCGTGACGATCGAAAGCGCGGCCTTTTCAGGCGTTTCGCGCGTTCAGCGGCAGCGTATGGTAAACACCGCGCTGGCCGATCTGCTGCGGGACCGTATCCACGCCCTCGCGATCAAGGCCCGCGCCCCGGACGAGTAAGGACAGGCATGGCCTATAATCTCTGGTACTGGCCCTCGATACAGGGCCGCGGCGAGTTCGTCCGGCTCGCGCTGGAGGCGGCGGGGATCGAGTATCGCGATTGCGCGCGCACGAAGGACGAGGAAGCGCTGCTCGACGATATGGAGCGCCATGCGAAGCGCGGCCCGTTCGCCCCGCCCTATCTCGAAATCGACAATATGGTCATCGCTCAGGTCGCCAACATCCTGATGTATCTCGGCGAGCGACACCAGCTCGCGCCCAGCAACATGGCCGACCGGCTGTGGCTCAACCAGTTGCAACTGACGATCGCCGATCTTGTCGCGGAAGTGCACAACGTTCATCATCCGGTCGAGATGATGGCCTATTACGACGATCAGAAGCCCGAGGCCGCCCGCGCCGCCGCGCAGTTCCGCGACACGCGCATGCCGAAGTTCCTCCAGCATTTCGACGATGCCGTCACGTCCAACCAAGGCGACTGGCTGATCGATCATCGCTGGACCTATGCCGATACGTCGCTGTTCCAGGTCGTCGAGGGGCTGCGCTACATGTTCCCCCGCCGGATGGCCGCGATCGAAGGCGACTATCCCGCCCTCATCCGCATCCGCGATCAGGTCGCCGAGCTGCCCGGCATCAAGGCCTATCTGAAAAGCGACCGCCGCCTCGCATTCAACACCGACGGCATCTTCCGCCATTATCGCGAACTGGACGGCGATTGACCGTCACGCCATCACTGACAAAACGGGCTCCGCGCCCCGCCGCGCGCATCCTGCTGACCAACGCGCAGGGCCGCGTCCTGCTGTTCCGGTTCACGCCGGACGATCGCCCCCCGATGTGGTGTACGCCCGGCGGCGCGGTCGATCCGGGCGAAAGCTATGCCGCCGCCGCCCGCCGCGAATTGTGGGAAGAAACCGGGCTCGATCTCGATTGCGGCCCGGAGGTCGCGCAACGCATCGCCGACTTCAGGACGTTCGAGGGGGTGGAAGTCACCGCGGATGAACGATACTTTCGGGTCGCTATCGACGATCACGACATTTCATCGGCCAATCTGACCGATCAGGAAAAGCAGTTGATGGCGGGCTGGCACTGGTTCGATCGCGCCGAAATCGCGCGGCATCACGAACCGATCTACCCCGCCGACCTGATCGAGATGCTGGACGCAACGGAGCCTGCGACATGATAAATGACGACCTGATCCTCCAGACGATCACCCCCGTCACGCACGATCTGGGCGGGTTCAAGGTGCACCGCACGCTGCCGAACAAGGCGCGCACGATGGTCGGCCCGTTCCTGTTCTTCGACCAGATGGGGCCGGCGCACCTGGACGCGGGCAACGGCGTCGACGTCCGCCCGCACCCGCACATCAATCTGGCGACCGTCACCTATCTGTTCGAAGGCGCGCTGGGGCATCGCGATTCGGTCGGCAGCGACATCGTCGTTGAACCCGGCGCGGTGAATTTGATGACCGCCGGCCGCGGCATCGTCCATTCCGAACGCTCGCCCCAGACGGAACGCGCCGCGGGTCCGTTGCTCAGCGGCATCCAGACATGGCTCGCTTTGCCCGAAAAGGACGAGGAAACCGACCCGGCGTTCGAACATGTCGCCAAGGCGCAACTGCCGGTCGTCGAGACGACCAATGCGCGCGCGCGCGTCATCATGGGCGATCTGTGGGGAGTCTCCGCGCCGACCACGACCTATGCCGACACGATCTATGCCGACATCGTTCTCGATGCGGGCGGCGAAGTGCCGATCGACCCCGGCGCGGACGAACGCGCCGTCTATCTCGCGGTCGGCGAGGCGACGTTGGACGGCATGACGCTGGAACCGATGGTGCTGTACGTCCTGCGCCCCGGCATCGCGACCTCGCTCCGATCATCGTCCGGCGCGCGCGTGATGCTATGCGGCGGGGAAGCGTTCGCCACCCCACGTCACGTCTGGTGGAACTTCGTCAGTTCCAGCCGCGAGCGCATCAACCAGGCCAAGCGCGATTGGAAGGCGGGCAATTTCCCCACCGTCCCCGGCGACGACAAGGAATTTATCCCGATCCCCGAAGTGCCCCTGACCGTCAGCTATCCGTAACCCCCTCCCGATTTAGCGCGGCCCCCTAAAATCTCCCCTCCCGCTTGCGGGAGGGGTTGGGGAGGGCATTCTACCAAGCACACCGCGCGCGATGGCCCTCCCCCGGCCCCTCCCGCAAGCGGGAGGGGAGACAAAATGCCAGATTTCGACCTTCACCGTATCGACCTGCCGACCGGCGTCAGCCTGGACGTCGCGACCGCCGGATCGCCCAAAGATCCCGCGATCATCCTGCTGCACGGCTTCCCCGAATCCCACCGCACGTGGCGTCACGTCATCCCGGCGCTCGCCGAAAAGCATTTCGTCCTCGCCCCCGACCAGCGCGGTTTCGCCCGCTCGTCAAAGCCCGCGGACGTGGCGGACTACACCCCCGACAAGATGGTCGGCGACCTCATCGCACTGGCGGATCACTACAAGATCGATCGCTTCACGCTCGTCGGGCACGACTGGGGCGGCGCGATCGCGTGGATGGCGGCGCTCACCCGGCCCGACCGCGTCGCGCGGCTGATCATCGTCAACGCGCCGCACCCCTATATCTTCCAGAAGACGCTGTTCGACGACTTGGGCCAGCGCGAGGCGAGCCAGTACATCACCGCCTTCCGCAACCCGAGCCTCGAAAAGCATATCGACAGCATCGGGCTCAGCGCCTTCTTCGACGGCAGCTTCATGAAGCACACCGACTTCGAGAGGATCGCCGACGAGAAACCCGTCTATCTCGACCAGTGGAGCCAGCCTGGCGCGATGACCGCGATGCTCAACTGGTACCGCGCCAGTTCGATTATCGTCCCCCCGATGGACTCCACGCCGGAACGCCCGGCATTTCTCAGCGCCCCCTTCCCGCCCGTAACGCAACCCACGCTCGTCATCTGGGGCATGCAGGACAAGGCGCTGTTACCGAGCCAACTGGAAGGTTTGGGCGAGCTTGTCCCCGATCTGACGCTGATCCACGTCGATGCGGGTCATTTCGTGCCCTGGGAGGCCCCGGAAGCAGTGATCAACACCATGAAGAGCTGGCTTCCCTAAATCCGCCACCCCGTCACTCCCGCGCCCACCGGGATCTACAATCACGCCGGTCGGCAACCAAAAGACGGGCTGGCAGCATGGCTTCACCGGACTCACAAAGGACGGGCACCATTGGCAGGGTGGTCGCGAGCCGCGACGCGATACAAGCTCAGCACGACCGGTTCGGGAAAAGTCTACCCGTCACGACGAAGGCGGGCGAACGCCCCTACAGCAACTTATCCAACGTGATCGGCAAGTCCCGCACGCGCCGTCCGGTCGCGTTGAACACCGCATTCGCCACCGCCGCGCCGACGCCCGTAATCCCGATCTCGCCGATGCCGTGCGCGCCCATCGGCGTGTGGGGGTCGGGAATGTCGGTCCAGATCACGTCGATGTCCGGCACGTCCAGATGCACCGGCACGTGATATTCCGCGAGGCTCGGGTTCATGATCCGCCCGTTGCGTTCGTCGAACTGCGTTTCCTCCATCAGCGCGAGGCCAAGCCCCATGATGATGCCGCCGCGGAACTGGCTGCGCGCCGTCTTGGCGTTCAGGATACGCCCCGTATCGAACGATCCCAGGAACCGGCTCACGCGCGGCTCGCCCGTCACCGTGTTCACCCGCACTTCGCAGAACATCGCGCCATAGGAATGCATCGACCAGTGCATCTGCTCCAGCGGCTGCGACGCATTTTCCGTCACGCTCACGCTGTCGCGCTGCGCCCGGCCGAGGATCGAGGCATAGCTTTCGCGCCGCCCCGGTTCGTCCAGCTTGGCCAGCCCGCCATCCTCGCTGCCGACGTCGTCCGGTGACAGGCCGGCAAGCGGGGAATCGTTGCCCGCCAGCTTGATCAACTCGGCGACCAGCGACCGGTGCGCCGCGATCACCGCGCCGCCGATCGCCGCGGTCTGCTGCGAACCACCCGCCATGATCGCGCCGGGGATGTTCGTATCACCGTAGGCGACATCCACGCGGTCCATCGGCAGGCCCAGCCGTTCCGCCGCGACGATCGCCGTCGTGGTCGACGTGCCCATGCCCATTTCATGCGCCGCGACTTCCACCTTGGCGCGGATGTCGCCTGATCCGTCGGTCGTCAGCGTAATCCGCGCCGCCGCGCCCGGCATGCGGTAATACGGATAGGTCGCGGTCGCGCAGCCCATGCCGACCAGCCATTCGCCTTCGCGCCGCATCCCCGGCGCCGCACTCCGCTTCGACCAGCCGAACCGCTCCGCGCCTGCATTCCACGCCTCGACGATATGTCGCGACGAGAATGGCAGGCCGGACGTCGGGTCCTTTTCCGGTTCGTTGCGCAGCCGCAGGTCGATCGGGTCCATCCCCAGTTCGACCGCCAGTTCGTCGATCGCCGATTCCAGCGCGAACGTGCCGACGGCCTCCCCGGCGCGCGCATGAAGGTGTTGGCGAGCATGTTCATCTTGGTGATCTCGACCTGCAACTTCATCGTGTCGGCCGCATAACCGGATCGCGTGCCGAGGATGAACGGCTCGGGCATGTTGTTGTGCGGCGTCATCGGTGCGATCCCGGTATGGATCAGCGCGTTGAAATGGCCGTCCGGCTCCGCCCCGATCGCGACGCGCTGTTCGGTCAGCGTACGTCCGCCGACGATGCGGTACACGCCTTCGCGCGACAGCGTGATCCGCACCGGTCGCCCCAAGGCCTTCGCCGCTGCCGCGCCCAGTATCTGGTGGTCCCACAATCCCTTGCTGCCGAATCCGCCGCCGACATAAGGCGATGTGATCCGCACCTGGTCCGCCTCCAGATCGAACACGTCGGCGATCGTCGCGGCCTCCGCCGTGACCATCTGGCTGGCATCGTGAATGATCAAATCGCCATCGATCCAGGCGATCGTCGCCGCATGCGGCTCGATCGCATTATGGTTGTGGCGTGGCGTCCGGTACAGATTGTCCACCCGGTGCGGCGCATCGGCCAGCGCTTTGTCCGCATCGCCGATCTCGTCCAGCAGCGGCTGGCCCATGAACAGGCCCTGTTCGGTCAATGCGGCGCGCGCCGTCTCGAACGATGTCGTGGACGGTGCGGCATCATAGGTCACCGCGATCAACGACTTCGCATGATCCGCCTGTTCCTGCGTCTCGGCCAGCACGACCGCGACCGGCTGGCCGTTCCAGTGGACGCTGTCGTCCTGCATGATCGGCAGGTCGGACGGTCCCGCGGCGGTCGGGGACGATCCGAACACCGCCGGCGGGTTCATCCGCGGGGCGTTCAGGTGCGTCATCACCAGCACCACGCCGGGCGAGGCCTCCGCTGCGGCCGTGTCGATCGCCGCAATCCGGCCGCGCGGGATCGTGGCATAGGCGAGCGCGGCATAGACCATGTCATCCATGCGCACTTCCGCTGCAAAACGTGCCGCGCCGCGCACCTTCAACGGCCCATCCAGCCGCGACACCGAAGACCCGATAAGCCCATGTTTTTGCTGGATCAACGGGTCGGGAATCCCACCTGGAATCCAACTGTCCGGCGCCAGCGGCACCAGCTTCGACATTGCCGTTTGAATAACCGTTTGCGCGGCAACTTTGGCATCTTCCACGATCTTCATGCCGAAACCTCCGCCAGTTCGCCAAGCACCGCGCTCATCGTCCGCGTCGCCAGCCCGATCTTGAATCCATTGTCACGCAGCGGCCGCGCCTCGGCCATTTCCGCCTGCGCCGCCGCCCGAAAAGCCTCGATCGTCGCCGGCCCGCCGATCAACGCCGCCTCGGCCTTCGTCGCGCGCCACGGCTTGTGCGCCACGCCCCCAGCGCGATCCGGACATCGCGCACGACGCCGTCCTCGACCGCGATCGCAGCAGCGACGGAGACCAGCGCAAACGCATAGCTCGCCCGGTCCCGCACCTTGCGATACGTCGAGTTCCCAGCGAACGTCAGCGCGGGCAATTCGATCGCGGTAATCAGCTCGCCCGGCTCCAGCACCGTGTCGATCTCCGGATGATCCCCCGGCAGCCGGTGCAGGTCCACGAACGGCAGCGTCCGCGCGCCACCCGCGCCTTCCAGATGAACGATTGCATCCAGCGCCGCCAGCGCCACGCACATATCCGACGGATGCGTCGCGACGCACGCATCCGACGTACCCAGTATCGCATGCCCGCGGTCGAACCCGCCGATCGCATCACAGCCCGATCCCGGCTGGCGCTTGTTGCAGCGCGAACCGTCCGTATCGTAGAAATAGGTACAGCGCGTCCGTTGCAGCATGTTCCCGCCGACCGTCGCCATGTTGCGGATCTGCGCCGAAGCCCCTGCCAATACCGCGCGTGCCAGCACCGGATAGCGGGTGCGTACTGCAATATGTTCGGCAAGTGCGGTGTTGCGCACACCCGCTCCGATCATCAGTCCGCCGCTTTCCGTCTCCTGGATCGAACCGGAAAAGCCGGTCACGTCGATCAAAGTCGCGGGCCGCGCGATCGTCTCGCGCATCAGATCCACCAGATTGGTCCCGCCGCCGAGGTACGCCGCAGACCCGACCGCACCCAAACGCAGCGCTTCGCTGGTATCCCCGGCGCGAGCATAATCGAACGGGGTCATGCCGCCATCTCCGATGCGACGGTTTCGGTGATCGCGTCGATGATGCCGTTATGCGCCCCACACCGGCACAGATTGCCGCTCATCCGTTCCTGCAATTCCTCGCGGGTCAGCGTGACCCGTTCTGCGGACAGGTCGCCACTGACATGGCTGGGCAACCCGCGCTTCGCCTCCGCCGCCATGCCGATCGCGGAGCAGATCTGGCCCGGCGTGCAATACCCGCACTGGAACCCGTCATGATCGATGAACGCCTGTTGCAGCGGGTGAAGGCCGCCCTCCCCGCTCAACCCCTCGATCGTCGCGATCTCGCGCCCGTCGAACTGAACCGCAAGCGCGAGGCAGGACAGGATCCGGTCGCCATCCGCCAGCACCGTGCAGGCACCGCATGCGCCCTGGTTGCAGCCTTTCTTCGTCCCCGACAGATGAAGCCCTTCGCGCAACAGGTCCAGCAGCGACACGCGGGGATCGCCCGGCAGGTCCACGGGCGAACCATTGACGATTATCGGCATCGGGGTCTCCTGAACGACGGTCGACGCGCGTCCGCCTGCGGGGCGCGATCTCGGCGACAAACTGCGCGCGTCGGGATGACTATGCAACGATTGCGTTGCATCACAGGATATTAAGGCAGATTTATCGCGCCCTCGCCCCCCTTTCGCATTGCCGGACGTTGGGCTTATGATCGCCTGATACAATCGAAAGATCCCGATGACCGACAAGCGCAGTCTGCCGCACTCCCCCGGACCCGCCGGCGGGTGGGGATCCCTGAAGGGCATCGCTCAAATCTTCGGTGAGACATGGGCGACGCCCAGCGTGCTCGCTACGCTCGGGCAGCTGAACAAACCCAAAGGCGTGATGTGCGTCTCCTGCGCATGGCCGAAGCCCGCAAACTATTCAGCGTTCGAATTCTGCGAGAACGGTGCGAAGGCGACCCTGTGGGAGATGACCAGCGCGCGCTGCACGCCGGTATTCTGGGCGAAATCAGGTCATACCGTCACCGCGCTCCGCGACTGGGCGGACCACGATCTGGAGATGACCGGGCGTCTGACCCACCCCCTGCGCTACGACGCGGTCAGCGATCGCTATCTGGAAGTCACGTGGGACGAGGCGTTCGCCGGGATCGCTGCCGCCCTCCAGCCGCTCGAACCCGATCAGGCGGTGTTCTACGCTTCGGGCCATGCCGGGCTGGAGGCGTCGTATCTCTACGCGTTGCTGGCGCGCGCGTATGGCACGAACAACCTGCCGCAAAGCTCCAACATGTGTCACGAGACTACGTCGGTCGGGTTGACGAAGGTGATCGGCTCGCCGGTCGGCACGATCGTCTGGGATGATCTGGAGAAGGCGGACGCCTTCTTCTTCTTCGGTCAAAATCCCGGCACGAACAGTCCGCGCTTCCTGCACCCGCTGAAGGATGCGAAGGATCGCGGCGCAAAGATCGTCACGTTCAACCCGATCATCGAACAAGGGCTCGTATCGTTCGTCGACCCGCAGAGCCCATCGGCGATGCTGACCGGCAAGGCGACGACCATCTCGGACCAGTATCACCAGCTGAAGGCGGGCGGTGATATCGCGGCGCTGCTCGGCATGTGCAAATGCGTCGTCGAGGCGGACGATACGGCCCGCGCCGCCGGCCAGCCAGCGGTGATCGATCATGCTTTCGTCGCCGAACACACGACCGGCTTCGATGACTTCATCGCGAGTTGCCGCGCCGCGGACTGGGCCGAAATCGAACGCGAGAGCGGACTTCCACAGGCCGCGATCCGCGACGCGGCGGGTGTCTACATCGCCGCCGAACGCGTCATCGGCGTATACGGCATGGGGCTGACACAACACGCCCACGGCGCGCTCAACGTCGCGATGCTCGTCAATTTGTTGATGCTGCGCGGGAATATCGGCAAGCCCGGCGCAGGCTGTTGCCCCGTGCGCGGGCATAGCAACGTGCAAGGCCAGCGCACCGTCGGCATCGCCGAAAAGGCGCACCTCGTCCCGCTCGATACGATCGACGACCTGTTCGACATCACGTCTCCGCGTCACGACGGCATGAACATCGTCGAGGCGGTCGAGGGGCTGATCGAGGGGAAAGTCCGCGCGTTCATTTGCCTCGGCGGCAATCTGCTTCGCGCGGTACCCGACCAGAAACGAATGGAGGAGGCCTGGCCGAAGCAGGACCTGACCGTGATGGTATCGACCAAGCTGAACCGCAGCCACTTGTTCCCCGGCAAGACGGCCTACATCCTGCCTTGCCTCGGCCGCTACGAAAAGGATGTGCAGGCCTCCGGCAACCAGTCTGTGACGAGCGAGGACAGTTTTTCGATGATCAACGGTTCGGTCGGCCGCCGCGCCCCGGTGTCGGACGCGGTGAAGAGCGAACTCGCGATCGTCACGGGCATCGCGCAGGCAACGCTGCCCCAGAACGACAGGCTAAAATGGCGCGAATGGACCGGCAATTACGCATTGGTCCGTGACCTGATCGAAGCCACCTATCCCGACGATTTCCGCAACTATAACGCGCGCATGTTCGAAGCCGGCGGCTTCTACCGCGGCAACGGCGCGCACAATCGCATCTGGAAAACGGATAGCGGCAAGGCGGTCTTCACGACGCCAGGCGAACTCAATTCGGTCGGCTTCAAGGATGCGCCGGGACGCTACCGGCTGATGACAATCCGGTCGAACGATCAGTTCAACACCACAATCTACGGCTATTCCGATCGCTTCCACGGGATCGAAGGCACGCGCGACGTGCTGCTGATGAACCCCGACGACATTGCGGAGGCGGGCTTGCGCGACGGGCAGTCGGTGCGGATGATCACGGATGCGGAGGACGGCATCGACCGGCAACTAGGCGGCCTGACGCTCACGGCCTATCGCCTGCCGCGGGGCACGGTCGCCTCTTATTACCCGGAATGCAACGTGCTCGTTCCAGTCGCGCTGCACGATGATCTGTCGAAGACGCCCGCGTCCAAATCGGTCCCGGTGCGGATCGTCGCGGATGCAGGTGCGGCCTAGCGGCCAAACCTAGGCAGCGGGCGGCGCATCCTTTTTGGCAGCCATCGCCGCCTGCCCGGCATCCATCATGTCGCCCAGCGCGCCGATCGGGCTCGCGGTCGGCATCGCGCCCATCGCCCGTGTCAGCGCCGTCGGATCGATTTTTTCCGGATTGCCGGCAAGCAATTCGAACGCGGCGGCTGCCGGCAGTCCGGCAAATGCGGCGCCATAGCGCTGATGCAATTTGGTAAGCGCGCTACCATGTCCAAGCATCGCCGAGGTGATTGCCTGTCGCAGCACGATCGCCTGTCCCACTTCGCTCAATTGCCCTGGCGGCGGCAACAAAACGGACCCCACCGTCTCCAGCCGCGCCCAATCTCGCGCGCGCCAGTAAATCTCGGCCGTGATTGCGGCGCCGTCCGGCACATCGTCCAGCACGGCCAGCGCCTCGCGGGTCTTGCCCAGCAACGTGAGCCCCACCGCCTCCAATCGCCGCCGTTGCGCGGTCATATCCTCTGGATAGGCGAGATCGTCCGTTGCCCGCAGAACACGGATCGCCGCGGCGGGATCGCCCGCAAGGATGCGCAGACTGGCGATGCGGATCGACAGCGGCCCCTCGGCCACGTCGCGCGTCGTCGCGGCAGACAAGCGATGATCAAGCAGATCGGCCGCCCGATCGTACAGGCCGGCCGCCTGCAAACGGGTCACCAGCATTTCCCCCAGCCGCACCCCTTCCAGCCCACTCGGCGCGAATTCGCGATAATCCCAGAACAACCCCATCGCCTTTGCCAGCGGCAGGGTCGATGCGGGCGCAAGCAGCACAGCCAGCCGCGACCGTAATGTCGCGACGAGAGGCCCCGCTTCGGTACCCAGATCGTAATATCGTGACAGGATTGCACCTGATCCAAGCTCGCGCACCGGATCGTGCGTTTGTTCGCCAAGTTGCATCGACAATGTCAGCGCGCGCCGTTCCAGCGCGTCGCCACGCCAGCCGATCAACAGCACGTCCAGTTGCTTCAACGCCTCCTCGACCGGCATCGTCTTGCTTGAAAGTCCATATTGGATGGTCGAAAACATGCCCTCCGCGCGCTGTTGCCGCGTGCCAAGCGATGCCACGCGCGCCAATCGCAATCGACCGTCCTGCGCATAGCCAAGCGCGAGGTCTGCCTTCCCACGCAAAAGGTTGGCGCTCGTATCGGTGTCGGGCAACGGGGCCAGCCAACCAAGCGCGATCTTATACTCGCCCGCATCCACAGCGGCACGGGCTGCGGCCAGCGTGAAGGCCTTGCGCGCTGACGGCCGACGTGCGTTGATCGCAGGAACAGCGCAATTGAAGTCCGCCAGCGCCGCCTTGCCCTGCCCCAGGTCGGACAATGCCCGCATTCGCCAGAGGCACGCTTCGGGATCGGCCACCAGTCCGAACCGGCGCAGCGTATCGACGCCGTCCTCCAGATGCCATGCCTGTATCTGTGCGATGCCATTCGCGCGCTGCCATGTCGGCACCAATGCGAGATCGGGATCGTCTGCCACCATCACCTCGAGCACGCCGATCGCGTCCGTTCCTCGCCCGCTGCCGATCAGGCTCCTGACGAATGCCCACCGCGCGGCCTGCCGCTCGCTCGTTCGCGCGACGGCAATTTCGTGCCAGGCGTCGGCATCTGGTATCGTCGGCCAGGCGTCGAACGCCGAATCGATCGGCTGGTCCGCCAGCCACGCCGCGAAACCCGGCAATCGTACATTGGGGGCCCGGCCGATCAACGGCGATGGCTCCGCCACCTGACGCGTCTTGGCTACGGGAGGTGGCGTGGAATGCCCGGTTGCGGGGATCGCGTGCGGGGCAGCGACGGGCGCATGCACTTCGCCATTCGCCGCGGTCGCAGCAAGCACGGCACCGATGACCAGCCGGATCATCACGGCAGATACAATTCGGTGGCAGCCGCGCAGCCGATCGCGGCCAGCAGGAACAGCAGGGCCATCATCCACGGCGCACCGCGTGTTCCCGCGCCGCCGCCATCCACGACGATCGGATCGGAATCGTGACGTCGGCGCTGCGGCGTTTCATCGCCAGCCTTCAACACCCGGACTTTGCCGGGTTTACGATCCTGGCTCATTGCGATCCGCCTCGTTCCAACTCGTCCTATTATAGGAAGGTTCTCCAGCCACATGGCGGCGACACGATCATTCCCGCCGGAGATTTGCCCGCAATGCGCCGAACTCGATATCTAGCCGCTACCGCGCTGGTGCTGTCCCAAGGGACCGTGGCGACTGCGAATGGCGGTGCCGCCGCCGGACCGTCCTTGCTGCCGATGAAGGAAATCGTCGTTCCGATCGTCGACGGCTCGCGGGCCTATGGCCGCCTTCGCGTGAAACTGGTGCTGGTCGCGCATGACGCGGCGGCTATCGCGCCGTTGGAGGCGAGGATGCCGGAGTTGCGGGAGACGGCGTTGATCGCGGCGGCGGAATTTGCGCGCTTCTACGCGTCACCATTCGCTCCGGTCGATGCGGCACGGCTTGCACGCGATGTCGGCAACGCGCTGACGTCTCGCGATACCGAGCATGCCATCACACGGGTATTGCTTGTCGGAGTGTTTGCGGAGCGCTCCTGATCGCTCCGTATCCGCCCCGGCTGTCACGCGACGCGGAAATATTCTCTCAACGATACGTGCTTGTTCTTCGAACCGCTCCACAGCGTAACGGACGCCGCGGCAGGTTGCCCGGGCTCGACCATCACTGCATCTGGCTGGTTTACCGAGATAGCACTGGTTTCGAACATGCCGTCTTCACGGGTAAGGCGGTCGAACACCATTTCGGCGCAGGCCCGGAGGTCCGGATCCTCGCGCGGACCAAACGTCTCGATAATCTCGTTATCGAGTAAGCCGTGATCGACCGCTGCCCGGCGAGCGGCATGCCCCCAAAGGGATGCGACGCCATCGAACGTCAATTCCAAAGTAATACGAACCATACCCACACTCCGGTTCATCTTGCCCCCGCAAAATGGATCGAATTGACCTCTGTCATCGGCAAGCCAGGCTTAGCATGGCCCACCCCGTTCCGAGATGAATCGTTGCGACATCGATCTGGCACCGCAACCTTGCTTCGCTTAACTTATATCAAACCATTATACAAGATGATCCCGAAACGGATCAAAGTTGATTTGACGTCGGGTAAAGGGCGAGAAGGATGCGGACCGAGGTCCGGGTCCGTACAGACAATCTAATCAGGTAACTCGTGAAACTACTTCACCGGCCATTTGCTTTACCGTCTTGGCACCGCCGAGCAACGGCTCGGCGGTGCTATGAAGGGATGAACGAGGCCGCGATCGGCACCATCACGCGATTAGTTCTGGAACAGCGAGGTGATCGTCTGCGGCGCCTGGTTGGCGATCGACAGTGCCTGCACGCCGAGCTGTTGCTTGACCTGCAGGGCCTGCAACTTCGCCGATTCCTTGGCGAGGTCGGCGTCTACCAGATTGCCGATGCCGCTCTCGATCGTGTCGGACAGCTTGCTGGTGAACGTAATCTGGTTATCGATATTGCGCGACGCGGAACCAAGATCGCTCAACTTGCTGCTCAGCGTGGTCGCCATCGTGTTCAGCGTGTCGATCGCCTTTTTGGCCTTGTCCGCCGTGTCGATCGTTGAATTCTTGCCAAGTACCCCGGTGCCCGTCCCGGTAGATGCGGTCTCGGTGGCTGGCAGATCAAGTTCGAAGTTCGACACGGTCAGGACATCCGGCGTGAACGTCGTGCCGCTGGTCGTGGCGAGATTGCTGAGCGATTGAAGCGCGCTGATCGTGCCGCCGCTCGTCTTCAACAGGTTGGTGCCGTTGAATTCCGCCGAACTGACGATCGTGGTGATCTGGTCGCGGAGCGCGGTGAAGTCCTTGTTGTACGCCGCACGGCTGTCTGCACTGACGCCGTCATCGGCCGCCTGCTTGGCCAGCGTACGCATCTGGTTGACGACATCGGAAATCTGTTCGGCGCCGGCGACGGCAACATCGGTCACGCTCTTGGCACGATTCAGTGACGACGTTACCGCCTTCAGATCGCTGAGATTGCCGCGCAGATTCTGCGCGATCGAGAATGAGGACGAATCATCCTTGGTGGACGACACGATGAGTCCGGAGTTGATGCGGCTCTGCACCGACGCCAGGCCCTTGGACGTCGCATTCAACGCCTGAAGCGCGGCGGCCGCGCCGACATTGGTATTCACCGAAAAGGTCATGAGCACTGTTCCTTCTGAAACGATCGGCCATGACCGATCCTGCGTTTCATTGTGGGAAGGAAAATGCCCTGCCGGTCATGGTAAACACGATTTTATTGTTTCACGTCGGAGAAGGAGGATCGGGATGGCTTCTGCCATCCCGATCCCCGCGATCCCGCCAGCTGTTTAGGGGGTGCCGGCGGTGCCGGCGTCCTTAACGGAACAGCGACGTGATCGTCTGCGGCGCCTGGTTGGCGATCGACAGTGCCTGAACGCCAAGCTGCTGCTTGACCTGCAAGGACTGCAGCTTCGCCGATTCCTTGGCGAGATCCGCATCGACGAGATTGCCGATGCCGCCTTCGACCGAATCCGACAGCTTACTCGTGAAAGTCTGCTGCGCATCGATCGCTCGTGCCGCCGAACCCAGCGTGCTGAGCTTGCCCGACAGGGTGGTGCTCAGCTTATCGAGGGTATCGATCGCCTTCTTCGCCTTGGACGACGTGTCGATCGTCGAGTCCTTGCCCAGGACACCGGTGCCGGCGCCGGTGGACGCGGTTTCGGTCGACGCAAGGTCCAGCGTCTGGTTGTCGACGGTCAATGTGTCCGGCGTAAACGTGGTGCCGGACGAGGTGGCGGTATTGGTCAGCGACTGCAACGCACTCACGGTGCCGCCGCTGGTCTTCAACAGGTTCGTTCCGTTGAACTCGGACGAGTTGACGATCGTGGTGATCTGATCGCGAAGGGCCGTAAAGTCCTTGTTGTATGCGGCGCGCGTTTCGGTGCTGATACCGTCATCCGACGCCTGCTTTGCAAGCGTCTTCATCTGGTTGACAACGTCCGAAATCTGCTCCGCACCCGCGACTGCCACGTCGACGACGCTCTTCGCCCGGCTGAGCGAAGTGCTGACCGCCTTCAAACCGCCCAGATCGCCACGAAGGCCCTGCGCGATTGCATAGGAAGCGGAATCGTCCTTGGTCGACGCCACGCTCATGCCGGTGTTGATGCGGCTCTGAACGGTCGCCAATCCCTTGGTCGTCTGATTCAACGACTGGAGAGCAGCGAAAGCGCCAGTATTGGTGTTTACGGAAAAAGCCATCAATATTTCCTTCTGGAAATTACCGGCTGCTTCTGCGGCCGCGGATCGTAACGGCGATCCACCGGCGACCGGAATTCTTCCAGCCACTCCCCATCATATGAAGGAAAAAACTGACCCGGACGAACCTGACGAAATATTGATGGTAAATATTCGGTTAACTATACTTAACCGATTATTCCTTTTTGAATCCCTGCTGTGTTACGATGCTGCGACCGTCAGAATGGGAACAGTGCGTCGTAGATCTGCTGACCCCACCGCGCCTGTTGCGCCTGGGTCAATTGGCCGCGTCCGCCATAACTGATGCGCGCTTCTGCGATCTTGGTGTGCGGTATGCTGTTGTCGCGGGCAATGTCCTGCGGACGGACGATGCCGGTGACGATCAGTTCGCGCAGTTCGTAATTGACGCGCATTTCCTGACGCCCGCGGATCACCAGGTTGCCGTTGGGCAATACGTTGGTCACGATCGCGGACATCGTCATGCTCATCCTGCCGATGCCCGGCTGGATGCTCGATCTCGGGCTCGCGCTGTCGATTACCTTGTCCGTCATGATCCTGATGACCGCATTGTTCATCGAAAAGCCGCTGCAACTATCCGCTTTCCCGACGATCCTGCTGATCTCGACGATGCTGCGTCTCGGCCTGAATCTCGCCTCGACGCGCCTGATCCTCGGTCACGGCCACGAAGGATCCACGGCCACGAAGGATCCGAGGCGGCAGGCGGGGTTATCGCCGCTTTCGGAGAGTTCCTGATCGGCGGCGACACCGTCATCGGCCTGACGATCTTCGCTATCTTGATCGTCATCAACTTCGTAGTCATCACCAAAGGCGCCGGCCGCATCGCCGAAGTCGCAGCGCGTTTCAGCCTGGATTCGATGCCCGGCAAGCAGATGGCGATCGACGCGGATCTCAGCGCCGGCACGATCGACGAGACGGTCGCCAAGGAACGCCGCGCCGAGGTAGAGGCCGAAAGCGGCTTCTACGGCGCGATGGACGGTGCATCGAAATTCGTGAAGGGGGATGCGGTCGCCGCTCTGCTCATCACCGCGATCAACGTGCTGGTCGGCCTCATCATCGGCGTGGCGGAACATGGCGTGCCCTTTGCCGAGGCATTCCATACCTATACCCTGCTGACGGTCGGCGACGGCATGGTCAGCCAGATTCCGGCCCTGATCGTCTCGACTGCGGCCGGCCTAATGGTGTCGAAGGGCGGGGTTGCCGGGAAAACCGGAGCCGCGCTCGGTGAGCAGCTCGGTCGATATCCCAAGGCGTTCGGAATGGTCTCCGCGCTGATGGCCGCGCTGGCGTTGCTGCCCGGCCTGCCTTTCCTGCCATTCGCGATTTTTGCCGGCCTGAGCGGATGGGCCGCATGGCATCTCAGCAAGACCGCCAACGCGAAGATCGCCAAGACCGCTGCCGACGAAGCGATGGCGATCGCGGCAGAACCGGTCGCCGAGGAGCCGATTTCGCGGACGCTGGCGATCGACGCGATCCGGATCGAGATCGGCTACGGCCTGTTGCCGATCATCAACGATGCGCAGCGTGAACCTCGCCTGGACGATCAGGTTCGCGCCCTCCGTCGTCAGATGGCGACCGATTACGGCTTCGTCCTCCCATCCGTCCGCATCATCGACAACATGGCGCTGCAACCCAGCGAATATGTCGTCTACGTCAAGGAAACCGAGGCGGCACGCGGCGAAATCCGGCTCGACCGGCTGTTGGTGATCAACCCGGAGGGTGGCCCGCTCGCGCTGCCGGGGGAGGAAACGCGCGAGCCGGTGTTCAACCTGCCCGCCTTGTGGATCGACCGCGAGTTGCGCGACGAAGCCGGGCTTCGCGGCCTGACCGTCGTGGATTGCGGAACGATCATCACGACGCACCTGACCGAGCTCGTGAAGGACAATATCGCCGATTTCCTGAGCTACACCGAGACCCAAAAACTGCTGAACGAGGTCCACCGGGATTCGGAAAAGCTCGTCGCGGACATCGTACCGGCGAAGATCAGCGTGTCCGGCGTGCAGCGGATTCTCCAGAACCTGCTGTCGGAAGGCATTTCGATCCGCGATATCCCGACAATTCTGGAAGGCATTGCGGAGGCCGCTCCGCTGACCCACAGCCTGACCCAGATCACCGAACATGTACGCGGCCGTCTCGCCCGGCAGATATCGGCGCAACAGGCGCGCGACGGCGCAATTCCGATCGTCACCTTGTCGGGTGCATGGGACGAAGCGTTCGCCGCCAGCATCGTCGGCGAGGGCGAGGACCGCCAACTGGCGATGGCACCGTCCGCGCTCCAAGGGTTTCTCGGCGCAGTGCGTGAAACGCTCGATCGACTGGCTGGCGAGGGCGAGATTCCCTGCCTCTTGACCAATCCCTCGATCCGGCCGTTCGTCCGATCCATAATCGAACGCGTCCGCCCCGCCACGGTCGTCCTGTCGCAGAACGAAATCCATGCCCGCGCCCGCATTCGGTCGCTCGGTACGATCGGCTGAACCGCGCCTCGCCTATAATAAGACGGGATACGTTCACGCATCCCCCGAAAGGACCTGCATGATCTCCGTCGCCGCCAGCCTGTTCGCCCCCCTGAGGCGACGACAATGACGGGCCAGACTTACGGGCCGGCGGACATGCCCGCGTTCGGAACGCTGCTGGCCATCGATCCTATCGTGATGACCGGCGCGACGTCGGTACAAGCCACCATGACTTCGTTCGGCACGCTGCCCGGCGCTGCTCCGACGCCCGTCATCCCCGCCCCTGGCCCGAATGCGGACTTGAAACTCCCCGCCCCCCGATGACAACATTGTTGACGATCGCCTCGGTCCCCGGGGCCAAAACTCCGTCAGCCATCTCCGTCGTCCAGCCAGATGAGGAGCCGGTCGTCGAAGCAGCCGTTCCGCCTACCGAATGTCCGGCAGAGCCGGAGACGCTCGCGCAGGATATGCCGGTACCGCCCAAGGCAGCGCCGAAGGATCAGCCGCCTCCCACGGCCCCTGCGGCCCCCGCCACCAACAAAGGCCGTCCGGAAGCTCCGGCGATCGGCAGCGCGTTGCAATTGGCCGCTCAGCCAAGCGCACCAGTCATCACCGACCAGCCCGCAAAGAAAGACGCCGTAAAGTCCGAGAAGCCAAAGGCCGCCCCGCCCCCGGACGAGCCGCCGTTTGCCATCGACACGCCCTCCCCGCTCCCCCAGCCGGCAGCGATAGCCTTGCCGATGCCGGCAAACCCGCCGGTCGAGAGGACGCCATCCGATCCCAAGTCCAGTCAGGCGGATCCGGCATCGGGCGGGCCGGTGATCAGCCAGTCTACTGCCCCGGTGCTTCGCGCGGCGATTGCCGTGGAAGACGGGAAATATGACGACCCGGTCGAGCAGCGGGACGTACCGAACATGCCGTCGAACATGACCTCGCCGTCCACCGCACCCGGTGCCGACCCGGCCCCCGCCAGCGCCCCCGCGCGCGACATCGCGCCGGCGTTCGCCGCCGCACTCGCCCCCCATACCGCTCCCCCGGAAAGCACGCCCAAGCCCCCGATCGCCACGATCACGGCCCAGCCCGGGCGGATCGGACAGGAACTGGGCGTCGCCATCGCGCATCACGTCGCGAGCGGAACGGCCGCGACGGGCGGCGGGGAAACCATCACGCTGCGTCTCAACCCCGTCGACATGGGGCGGATCGAGGTGAAGCTGTCGTTCGACGATAGCGGCACGCTGCGCGCCGTCGTCTCCGCCGATACGCCCGCCGCGCTCGATATGCTGCGCCGGGACAGCGCGGATCTCGGCCGCGCGCTGAGCGATGCCGGGGTTCGCGCAGATACGCAGACGCTGCGGTTCGATACGCGCGCCGGAGACGGTCAGCGCGGGCAGGCGAATGATAACGGACCGCCCTGGCAACGCCAGCAGGACCCCCGCGCCGCCGCGATGGCCGACACCGGACCGGACACAATTGAAGACATCACCGCCTACCGCCCGCTGCGCACCCGCGGCGGTGTCGATCTGGTTGCCTGAGGAGTAAGACATGGCCACGATTACCAGCCCGATTACCGGCACCGCGCCGACCGCCGCGACAACCGCGGCGAAACAGACCGACGTCGATTTCAACATGTTCCTGAAACTGCTGACGACCCAGATGCAGAACCAGGACCCGCTGAAGCCGATGGAATCCACCGAATATACCCAGCAGCTGGCGCAGTTCACGCAGGTGCAGCAGTCCGTCAAGCAGACCGGGACGCTGGACAGCATCCTCGCGCAATTGAGCACGCAGAACATGACGCAGGCGTCGGGCTTCATCGGAAAGACGGCGGAGTTCGACTCCGCCGTGACGGGCCTGTCCGCGGACCGGCCGGCGCAATGGAGCTACAAGGCGAACTCGTCCGTCACGGAGCTTACCGCCACAATTACCGATTCCAGCGGCAAGCAGGTCTCGTCCGCCACGATCATGCCCGATCAGAGCGGCGCGTTCAGCTGGGACGGAACTATGGCAAACGGCGCGAAGGCACCGCCGGGCGCCTATACGCTGGCGCTGAAGGCCAGCACGACCACCGGCACCACCATTCCGGTCGCGATCACCACCAGCGGACGCGTGGACGACGTGATGAGCAATGGCGGCGCGGTGACGCTGGGCGTCAACGGCGCGCAGATCGACATGTCGAAGCTGGTCAGGCTGACCGGTTGAACGATCGCTCCCCCCACTCGAACGGCGCGACGTCCTTGACGCTATCGGCGCCAGTCGATAGGAAAACGCCGCGTCGCAACGACGTCGAGCGGGCGTAGCATAGTGGTAATGCTCTAGCCTTCCAAGCTAGCTAGGGGGTTCGATTCCCCTCGCCCGCTCCAGGATTTAGCTGCCTCCTCCGCCCGATACGCGTCGATGACCGCCGCGAGCGCAGGATCGGCACGACGATCCGCCGCGTTCGGGGAAAAACGCAGCAACCCGTTCGGGCAATACCGGTCGTCGTCCCAACCCGGATGGTCCAGGATCGGGTACAGGCACACGCCTTCGACCGGTACGCCCATCGCGACGGCGGCACGGACTTCCGCCAGGATCATCCGCAGCCACGCCGCACGCCCATCGCCTTCGATCCCCGTTTCCGCGATGAAGATCGGCCGGCCGTACCGCGCATAGGTCTCCGCGAGCAGATCGCGCAGCGGGCGGGCGAGCGGATCGCCGATGGCAAGCGTCGCCCCGCCGTGAACCCACTGGTTGTTGTGGTAGAAGTTGATCCCGACGATATCGAGCAGGTCCGTCCGCCCGCCAAGCTGCGGCCAGCTTTTACCCGCGATCATGTCCCATGCCTGATATTGCGCGACCCGGTGCCCCTCGGCCACGCCCGCATCCTGCGGACGCAAGGGGTTGGTGCGGACGTTGATGATCGGATCGGCATGAACGAAGCGCGCATCGGGATCGACCGCCCGGATGGCGTCCATCGCTGCGATCGCGGCTCGGACGAGTTGCACCTTGAACTCGAACCCGCGCCGGCCGGCGAACGGGTTCATATAGCCCACATCGCCTCCGCCCCAGGACAGGAACGAGATCTCGTTGACCGGCGCATAGAAACGGCGCTCGCCGGGACCCGCCGGACCGATGTGTCGAGCCGCGGCGGCGGCGAAGGCGGCGAACCTTTCGACGAATTCCGGCTGCCACACGTCGACATCGTCCGGCCATCCGTAATGCAGCAGGTCCCAGATCACTTCCGTACCCGTCTCGCGTGCGGCCGAAAGCTGCCGGTCGAGGCTCGACCAATCGTATCGCCCGGGTTCGCGCTCGATCAGGTGCCAGCGCAAGCCATCGCGCACCGTCAGGATACCGTGCTTGGCCAACTCGCGATAATCATGATCGGCATGCAGGTCATGCTGGCTCGCGGCGATGACATCGATCCGCCGCCGGTCGTGTCCACGGCGGTGGGTCGAACATTCGAACCCGCCTTGCAGGAAACTGCGAAACAGACCTGTGGGCCGTGCCCTCGGCGCACGCGCGGCGATCGCGTCTGCAATCCGTCCCGGCCATTCCGACACGTCGACCGGTCCATCGTGCCGTATCAGCGCGGGACGCAGATACAGCCGGTCCATCGCGGGGTCCACGTCGGGAACGTTCTGGCACGCGACCACCACGTCGAACGCCGGCATCCGGCTGGCAAGATAGGCCACGGTATCCTCGAACGACAGGTGATACGGCGTGCGATCCACCGGCACGCCTGCCGCCTCCAGCCGGCGCGCGGCGGTATCCTGCAGGCCGGACGGTCGGAAGCAGACGACCGCAGAAACCTGGTGGAGCGCGGGATCCAGCGCCCGAACCAGTCGGCGCACGTCCGACGCGTCGCCCCTGCCGGTAAGCGACGCGAAGACGAACAGGATACGGATCGGTGAAACGCGGGCGATCGGGCTCAAACGTCGCCCTTGCGATGAAGCGTCATTCCGCCGCCGTCAGCGCCAGCGTGTCCGCCTTTGCGCGCATCCGCCGATACGTCGCCAATGCCTGCCCGACCACCTGGTCCATATTATAATAGCGATAGGTCGCGAGCCGCCCCACGAACGTCACGTTGGGCTGTGCATCGGCCAGCGCCTCGTACCGCTTGAACAGCGCCTGATTTTCCGGCCGCGGGATCGGGTAATACGGGTCGCCCTCCGCACTTGGGAATTCGTAGGTGACGCTCGTCTTGTCGTGCACCTGCCCGGTCAGATGCTTGTACTCCGTGATGCGCGTGTACGGCACCGCCTCGTTCGGATAATTGACCACCGCGACCGGCTGGAACTCCGCCACGTCATGCGTCTCGTGCCGGAATTCGAGGCTGCGATAGGGCAGCTTCCCGAACCGGAAGTCGAAATATTCGTCGATCGGCCCGGTGAAGACGATATGGTCCGCATCGACCCAGCCGATAACGTCGCGATATTCGACGCCCGTTTCGACGGTGATGTTCGGATGATCCAGCATCCGCTCGAACATCTTCGTATACCCCGCTGCCGGCATCGCCTGGAACCGGTCGTTGAAATAGCGGTCGTCGGTCGATGTCCGCGTCGGGACGCGCGCGGTGACCGCGCGGTCCAGTTCCGACGGGTCCAGCCCCCATTGCTTGCGCGTGTAACCGCGGAAGAACTTTTCGTAGAGCTCGCGTCCGACTGCCGACACCACGACATCCTCCGACGTCCGGATATCCGCGACCGGTTCGGCGCGCGACGCAAGGAACGCTTCCGCCGCCGCATCGCTGTCGAGCGACAGCCCGTACAGCGCATTCACCGTCGTGCGGTTGATCGGGATCGGGACGAGCTTGTCGTCCACGTCCGCCAGAACGCGATGCTCGTAATTCCGCCATTCCGTGAAGCGCGACAGGTAATCGAACACCTCGGCCGAATTGGTGTGGAAGATGTGCGGGCCATATCGGTGGATCAGCACGCCGGCGGCGTCATGCTCGTCATACGCGTTGCCCCCGACATGCGGACGTCGGTCGACCACCAGCACGCGCTGCCCCGCATCCGCCGCCAGCCGCTCTGCCAGCACCGCGCCGGCAAAACCGGCACCCACGATCAACGTATCGTATTTCGGCTTGGCGCGCGGAATGCGGCCGGTGGTCGAGCATGCCCGCGCGATCTCGTTGGCCATTGCCGCCTGGGTCCGGTCCCAGGACTGCGTCGCCAGCACCGCGTCCGCCGCATCGCGCCAGTCGCCCTGCTTCGGAAGTTTCAGCGCCGTTTCGATAGCGGCGATGAAGGCGGGTGCGTCCTGCGCGATTCCGACCGCTTGCATGTCGCCATAGTGGCGAACGACATCGACGATCGGCGTGGATACGACGGGCAGGCCACCGGCAAGATATTCCGGCGTCTTCGTCGGGCTGATGAAGCGTGTCGCCTCGTTGATCGCGAACGGCATCATCGCGACGTCCCATCCGGTCAGATAGGCCGGCAGGTCGGCATAGTCGCGCGACCCGAGCCAGTGGATGTTCGGTCGATGCGGCAGGTTCGCCGGGTCGATCTTCACGACCGGGCCGATCATCACGAGCGACCAGTCCGGGCGCGCCGCGGCCACCGCATCGATCAGCGCCAGATCGATCCGTTCGTCGATGACGCCGTAGAAACCGATCTTGCGCGACGGAATATCACGCTGGTCCGCCGCCTCGTCGATCCCGCCGCGCGCCTGTGCGAAATGCGCGACATCGACCGCGGACGGGAACGGATGGACATTCGAATGACGGTGCCGCTTCGCTTCGTACAGACTGTATCCGCCGGTGAAGACGACGTCCGCACGCGACAGCAAACGCGCTTCCCGCGCCAGCAACGCGGGATCGGCGAAGCGGAATGCGGACAGTTCGTCCATGCAATCGTACACCACCGCCGACGCATCGATCTGCTGCGTGAACCCGATCATCGCGGGCGTGTAGAACCACAGGACAGGGCGTCCGGTCACACTCGTCCGCACAAACGAATTCAGCAGGTTACGTAATCCGGTTTGCACCTCCTGCGCGGACCACCAATGCGGCAGGCGCGGGCGCAACGCGACGACATTGTCATCGCCGAACGGATGATGTTCCAGATATGGCAGGGGATGGTCGCACGGAATGTGCTCCTCCCAGAAATAGACCGGCTGAGTCGCGGCAAACCGTCGCATCAGATGCTGCGGCCGCTGCGTCACGAAATCCCAGCGGAGATGCGAGAAACAGATCAGAGGGACTGCGCGGTCATCATCGTTGATCGCGAATTTCGATGGTTTGGCAGTCCCGTGCACGGCTTTCCAATCTGGCTGAAGGCGGTTTCCCGCGGGCCATCCGAAATACGGTACCAGCCTCGCGGAGTCGTTGCTCTGAATTATGATTTCAGGAAAATTATCGTGATTACTTAACTACTTGGCCGTTTTCTAAGATCGTCTTCGGACGCGTCGATGCGGCCGCCGCCGAAGATCGACGCGGTTGATTTTCGTGATCCAACATACCGCGAAAATCACTGGCCGACCGGTGATCGCACCGGCCGGCCAGTGAATTCGCAGGCGACTACATCGTCGCGAGCATCCTGATGTGATCCTGCACGACCGGAACGATCTTCGCAGCAACCGCCTTGAGCGGCGCCGACTTGCCGTCCGACGCATAGGATTGCTGCAAAGCGAGCGCTTGGTCATGCGCGGTCTTCTGCTGCTGGATGTACGTCGTGTCGCGCGCCGTGCCCGTCTGCGCGCGCAGCTTCGCAATCATATCGCGCTGTGCCGGCGTCAGTACCGGCGGTGCAACCCGAACCTTGGACCGGGCCGCTGCCGCCTTCACGTCCGCGGTGCTTTTCGCATGCGCGCTGATCATCATGTTCGCAAACGACTTCACCTTCGGATCGGTCGTCGATTGCAGGACGATCTGCGACGACTGCCGCTCGAACAGGTCGCTTGCGCCGGCATTCTTCACATAGTCCGCCGCCGGCATACCCTGTGCGAATGCGGGTGCCGCGATGACGAGGCCGACCGCTGCAAATGGAAGGAACATCTTCATTCTATCTCTCCTGATCCGCTTGTCTGAAAGCAGGATGCCGCATGCGCGATGCATCACGGCCCGATCCATGAACCGGGCGGCAACGAAGATGTTCCAAGTAGAACTGCGGCGCTAATCTCAATCAATCAAATAGTTAGGCGGCGACTTCTTCCGCGGGGCTACCCCGCGATGGGCTATCGATTGCGGCGGTGCATCCCTCCCCCGCACCCGGGCGTTGGCGCTGCTATGACGATCCTCATTCCCATACTCGGCGATCAACTCTCGCACGGGCTCGCCTCGCTCCGGGGGTGCCGAAGGACGACGCCGTCATCCTGCTGATGGAGGTTGCGGAAGAGACGACCTACGTCCGGCATCACAAGGCGAAGATTGCGCTGATCCTCTCCGCAATGCGGCATTTCGCGGCTGAACTGACGTCGGACGGCTGGAACGTCGAGTATGTCCGGCTCGACGATCCCGACAATACAGGCAGCTTCAGCGGAGAGGTGGAGCGCGCGGTGCGGCGCCACGCACCATCCGCGATCCGCATCGTCGAGCCGGGCGAATGGCGGGTGAAGACGATGATCGATGGCTGGGCGGCGAAATTCGGCGTCCCGGTCGATGTGCTGCCCGACGATCGCTTCATCTGCGGAATACTGGAATTCCAGACCTGGGCGCAGGCGCGCAACGATCTCGTGATGGAGTTCTTCTATCGCGAGATGCGTCGCAAGACCGGCTTGCTGATGACCCGCGACGGACAGCCCGAGGGCGGGCAATGGAACCTCGACAAGGACAATCGCGCCCCGCCGAAGCGTGGGTTGAACTATCCCGAACCGATGCACTTCACCCCGGACGACACCACGCGCGACGTGATGGCGATGGTGCAGGACCGGTTCGCGGGCCATTTCGGGCGGTTGGACACGTTCGCGCTGCCCGTGACGGCGGCGCAGGCGCAGCGTGCGCTGAAACATTTCGTGCGCACCGCCCTGCCCGACTTCGGCACCTATCAGGACGCGATGGTGACCGGGCAGGACTGGCTGTATCACAGCTGGCTCAGCCCCGCGATGAACCTGGGGCTGCTGACGCCGCTGGAGGTCGCGCAGGCGGCGGCGCAGGCCTATTCCACGGGCGACGCGCCGCTGAATGCCGCGGAGGGGTTCATCCGGCAGGTGATCGGCTGGCGCGAATATGTCCGCGGCTATTACTGGATGGAAATGCCCGACGTGGCCGACGCAAACGCGCTCGGCGCGACCCGCCCGCTGCCCGAATTCTACTGGACCGGCGATACGGAGATGCTGTGCCTCGCGGAGGCGGTGCGAAACACGCGCGACAATGGCTATGCGCACCATATCCAGCGGCTGATGGTGCTGGGCAATTTCGCGATGCTGGCCGGCGTCCGGCCGCAGGAGGTCGCGGACTGGTTTCTCGTCGTCTATGCGGACGCCTATGAATGGGTCGAACTGCCCAACGTGATCGGGATGAGCCAGCATGCCGATGGCGGGCGGCTCGCGACGAAACCGTATGCGGGCGGCGGCGCATATATCAACCGCATGTCGGATCACTGCAAACCGTGCCGCTACGACGTCAAGAAGAAGACGGGGCCGGACGCCTGCCCCTTCAACGCATTGTACTGGGATTTCCTCGCGCGGCACGAACGCCGCTTCCGCCGCAATCGCCGGATGATCCAGATGTACGCGAACTGGGACCGGATGACGCCCGACCAGCGAAATGCCTACCGCGAAAGCGCCGCCGCGTTTCTGGACACGATCGAACCGGCAGCGAAAGGATGGGCGCGCTAGGCAGGGCGAAGTCAGGAACCAGCGGTCGTCCCGCTGGAGCCTTGGTGGACAGGGCTTCCATTGAACGAAAGCCCTTAAACAACGCTTTTATGCGGGTTTCAGGGAAGCGGCTTAAGCCGCTACCCCCTCGCCTACCCCCGTTTTATTTTCCGGTCCCGTTTGGGAAGCGCCTCGATCCAGTCGAGGACTTCGCATTCGCGCCAACAGACCACACCGCCGCCCATCGCCAGCGACTGCGGAAAGGTCCCTGCGGTCATGCGATCGTAGATCGTCGAGCGCCCCAACGGGACTAGATCAAGCACTTCTTTCAGCCGAATAAGCCGGTGAGAACGACTGCGCTCGATTGATGCGTTACTCATGAAGCCCTCCGAGGCATCGCCTCAATCGCCACGATCAGGTGTTCCGACGCGTGATACTGTGCTGAATGAATTGTGCTGCTCACGCCGTGATCCGCCGAACGTTTGATGTTCTCAGGCGTAAACGGCTCCCCGCTCAGCAGCGGATCGAGCAGAATGTTGTCGCCGCAGATCGCCATATTCTCGTCGCCGTAGAGACGGAGCAAGGCGGTGACGTCCGCGAGCGCCGCGCGATATCCGCGTTCGAAGCGGTTCATGCCCCCGCCCCCTGCCCGGCCGTCGCAAGACGCAGGGGCATGATCAAATAACCCCCGCTCGCCGTTGCGCCGGGCGTCTGCCACGCCTTCACGTCCGCGCACGGCATGATGCCGTCAAGTGGCGCGCGGATCGGCTTCGTCTGTTCGCAGCCTATGCAGACCAGAACGTTGTCGCGCAGCGGCAGGCGCTGACACCACTGGTGGTTCACCTCGATGGCAATCGTCGTCACCGGTTCCTCCACTTGCTGGCATACCGGTCCAGCGCCTTTTCGACGGCGTCGGGTAGCGGGTCCTTCGTCCAGCACCACGCGACATAAGCGAGGCAGACGATCCCCAAGACGTTGGAAACAAGTTCGGCCCTCGTCGTGCCAGACGCATGCGACAGCATAGCGGTCGTGATCGCGAGGATAATCATACGCGCAAATGTCATTGCGCGACCGGGACCGCCTCGTCGACGAGGCGGGTGCAGTTCTTGCCGCAGCTTTCGCTATGCGACGTCTGCGTGCCGCCCGACGAGAAATAGACGCGCCGGCCAGATCCCGGCGGCGTGACAGCCCAGAGCTTCGTCCCATCTGGCGCGGTGGCCGCCAGTGCCACGATCCCGGCGTCGACCTTCGCGCTGTATTGCGGATCGGCCGAGACAGAGGGCGCATCGCATCCAGACAGCGCGGCGGCGGCGGCGGCGAGCAGCATCTTGCCCTTCATTGCGGCACCTCCCCGATCGCGAAGGGCGCCTCAGCGGCTGGCTTCAGCTTCACCCGCGCTACCTCCAGCGTGATGACGAACGTTTCGCCTGGCATGCCGCGCAGCAGGCGGACGGCTTCGCGCTCTGCTGCTTCGAACGTCTGGTGGGGATGACGATTGGTCGCTTCTTTGTGCAGCAGGAACGCGCCGTCTCTCTTGTTCGTGGTCGCCCGCAAAGGGTTATCGGTGGTCATACTTTGCTCCTGGTGATGGGAATGCCGGACGCAGCGACTGGCGCCAGAGGACGGCCGAGGCCGGGATAGATGTTGTTTTCAGCGTGAAGCCGCCGCGTGATCAGGCGGGCGGCGTTGATGACGCCGCGGTCTAGATCGTTGCCCGGGTAAGGGTCGGCTTGAGCGACGATCTGAACGAATGCGCAGGCGGACTCGGTCGGGGTCATAGCGCCCTCGCCCGGGCAGTCTGCACAAGGTGGACAAGTGCCGCGCTTTCCGAGACGGCACGCTCCAGCACGGTGAGCGCTTCGCGTTGATCGCCGCTGATGATCGCGCGTATCAATTCGCGCATGTCCTGCCCTTCCGCGTCGCCGGTGATCTGTCCGAGCTTGCCCCGGATACGGTCTGCGGCTGACAGAATGTCCGCGTCAGGGAAGTCGTGGATATCGACGTCAACTTCGATCGTGCGTCCCATCACCGCTGCCCTTTCAACCGAGCCGGGTTCACCGGTGCCCAGACAATCGCGCGCTTGCCGCTGGCGTTCTTCCGGCGCTGGCCGCTGTCGCGAACCTTCCCCAGCCGGGACAGCTCGGTCAGGCGCGGGCGGATCGAAAGGATCGATAGCCCGAGCCGTCCGGCGACCTCGTCCGCGGTCAGGCCGTTGGACCGCTCGACGACGGCCAACGCCTGCGCGCGGAGCATGGGTGCCGTGACGGCGGCGGCGTCGGCCGCATCCCGCGACGTGTCGCGATCCTGCGCGCCGGGCGCATGCGGATATCTGAATAGGTCGGTCAATGTACCGTCCCCCCATCTTCGCCGAGCGACTGCTCCAGCTTGGTGATCATGGCGTTCGCCATCGCGCAGCCGAGGCAGCATTGCGGGCATCGCCGGGCGCATTGTGGCTCGTCGAGCAGCATGCCTTGCGGCGATCGCATCAACCGGGCGCGATGGGCGCGCAAATCACCCAGCCATAGGAAATCGGCGGCGGTTGCTTCGGTCACCATACCGTCGCTCCCATCTCTTCCAGCCAGCCCGACCACGACGGATCTCCGATCGTCTCGTGGACGGACATCAGGCTGTCGCGCAGGGTCGCGTCCAAGCAGATCAGGCGACGGCCATAGTTCGGGCCGTGTTTGCACTTCGCGGGCAGGCCGTGGCGCTTCCGCCACTCCGCGATCGTCTGGTGCGTCACGTCCTCGAACAGCGCAATCTTCCGGTCGGAAAGACCGAGATCGTACAATTCCCGGCGGGTGCTGTTGGCGCCGATCGGCTCGGCCGCGTTCAGGGTCGGCAATCCGCGGTATTTCCGCCATTGCAGCACCGCCGAGCGCTTGCATCCCTGCTTCCGCGCGATTGCCCCATCCGACCAGCCGGCGCGATACAGCGCCAGACGTTCGGCGTGATCCGGCCACCGGTGGCGCGGGCGCAGACGAAATTCGTTCGCGCTCATGCCGCCGGCCTCGGGCTATCATCGCCGAGGTAGAGAGCGCGCCATGCGTTCCACAGTCGAAGAACCTCTTCGGCCTGCTTCATGCGCCGTCCGCGCGCCTCGGCGCTATCAGTGATCAGGTTGTCGTCCCGGTACAGCCGGTTGAACACGATCGCGGCGTGATCGAACGCGGCCCATGCGGCTTCGACGGGAGTATTGTCTGCGGCCAGTCGGATCATTGCCCGGCTCCCTTCATGACGTAGCTTTTTGATTTGAAGCCGCCCTGCCCGGTGACCATCGTCTGGTTCACCCAAGTGATACGGTCAGCGGAAAGCCGGCGGATATGTCCGCGTCGCAGGTGCGAGCGTCGTGACCCTGCTGCCTCGAACGTCCCCCCGCCGCCCTGATCGCCATCCAGCGACAAGGTCAGGAAGTCGGAGAGCAGCGGCTTCCCAGCCTTCATGCGCTGACGGTTCAGCTTGTCGGGCGGGGCGTGGCGGTCGCTCTGTACGTTGCGGCATCCAAGCGCTGCACACAGATCAAAGTATGCGTTCACCTCGTCCATCAGGTCCGCAGAGATTGCATCCATCGTTACCGGGACGCCGTGGACTTGGCCGGCCAGGATGATCGCCTCCGGCAGAATTGGCACCAAGGTGCCTGCCGGCGCTCCCGACTTGACCGCCGCCTTGTTCATTCGACCTGAGGCGATCATGGCGTCGCGAAACGGGAACGACGGAAGGTCATTGCGGAAGTTCATTTGGTCGTAGTCGAACCGTATCCCGGCGCTGACCGGAATCCACATCTGGTCCTCATCGTTATAGAAGATCGACATCACGACGAAGCCCGGCGTGGCTTGCTGGGGAGCCATCATCCGAGCGATCGGCGGAAGATCGTTCTGCCAATCGAACGCCAGCGCAATGCGACGGGACGATTTCAGGGCCGTGTATTGCCCGTTCCATCGTCCTCGATCCCCTCGCGCGGTGTATTCGAGCGCGACGACCGGAAAAGGCGGGTGGTACATTTCTCCCGGCAGCTCGACTGGAGCTTTCGAACGATCGAGCAGTGTGCCGTAATCAGGGAGTACGAAAACCTGCGCTTCGCGCAGCTTCTCCGCGATATAGCGGAACCCCTGCTGCACGCCCGGGTGCGGGGAATTAATCCCCTCCAGGCACTCGATCGCCTTGGTCGTGAAGTTGAGCGCCTGTGTCATACGCCAGGTGCCTCCCCGCGCCGGTGCCCAAAGTCGCCGCAGCAGTCTTGGCTATGGGTCGCTGGCCACAAGCTGGCGGGCATCAAGCCAAGCGCGTCGATGCTGCAATCGACCTGTTCCCCGTAGGCTGGCCTCGGCATGGTCGCGGAGAGCATGGCGTCGGCCAAGATCGGCGGGCGGCGGCGGCAAAGCCCGAAACCCCAATCCTCGTCGTTGGGATCGCTATACCGAGGGTCTTCTTTCCAGAACCGGCATTTGTTGCACTGTTCGGTCATGCCGCCAGCCCCAGCGCCTGCCGAGTATCGATCAGCATCTCGGGGTGGTTCACCTCGATCGCCGCGCCGATCGCCACGCGGCGATCGTACCCGATTGGGCCAAGGCCTCCGGCAATTAATGCTTGGCAGGCGGCGAAACGCTCGTGGTCATAGTCGGCGAGATTGTCTTCCGGCTCGCTTGTGATCAATACGCGAGCACCATCCGGTTGGATCACAAGATGCACGCGCATGTGCGCTCGCCTCGTCGCCGCAATCCAATCTTCAGCGTCGAAATCCACCCGCCCCATCATGAACAAGCACCGACCAAGGTCGCAGTTCAGAAGGTCGCGAACGAAAGCGACCTGGGCCGCTCCGTCACACGATCCGCACGCTGTTGTGAGATCAGATTGATCGACTTCGAATAGGAAGTCCGTGGGGCCATGCTCGCCCAGCATTTCGCCGTAGAGCTTCACAATAAGGTCGCCCGGCGTGGCGCAGGGTGCCGAAATCATTGCGATGTATGCGCCCGCATCCGCGAGACAGAGATCCGTCTCGGCGATAGGATCTACCGGCTCAGCAGCGGCGACCGCTTCAAAGGTAAGTCGCGCCTGACGCCAATTCTCAAAGAGGGCCTTGACCGAGGGGCTTACGCAGGGCCGCTGCAGTTCAATCAAATCCCGCTGGATCTGGGCCATGTAGCGCGGATGGTGGTCAGACCAGCCGGCGTCGATATTGCGATCGAGCATGAACGCCAGCTTCTCTTTTACCTCTGTAGGGGTCGCCGCCGGGTGCATCAGCAAAGCCTCCATTGCATCGTCCTCGGCCTTGCATTCAGGCGCCCATTCCTTGGAGGTTGCGTCCCACTCCCGCCCCTCGACCGCGAGACGGTCAAAGGCAGCGTAGGCTTGGTCATAGGCGGCGCGCTTTTCAGCGAACTCGGCTGTCGTGTGGATTTGCATCAGATCTCTCCCGATGGGCGCGCGGTCGCGCCAAGAAGGAATTTCGTGTCGCGAGCGAGCCAAGGCGCGGCCTCGTCCAGCAGCCCTTCGGCGGCGGCGATTTCGAATTTTCGGAGGTACGCGGCTTCGTCAGGCGCGAGGGTGCGGATCAACCTTCGAAGCGGAAAGTCATCGGTGACGACGTCGCGCAGCTGGTCACTCGCTACCGAAAGATCGGCAACGAATTGTGATACGCCACCGCCTTCCTTTTGCCGGAACTCTTCCGTGTCGACTAAGTCGTTGAGATGAAACAGGCTGGCGTAGGTCCCCGTTGAGCGCTCAGCGTGGAAAAGGGCTTGTGCCCAATCTATCCGGATAAGGTCGACGGCAGCCGCCAGTAGCTGTTGAGCGTGACCGTCTAGGTCGCCTCGGTTGGCAACAAGCGCCAACACGCCGCCCTCGGCGAGTGCCCGGTCAAGCCAGCGATCCGGATGCTGCTTCGTCAACCCGAGCAGCAGTCGAGGAAGCGCCCCGCCCGTCGTCACCGGAAACGCGGTTTCAATTATCGCCTCGTCGGCAGCTTGGGCCTCGTCGCGCTTATCCATTTCGGCGACCGGCCAGAGATCTTCCGGCACGTCATCGTAGCGATATGCCCATTCCTTATTGGCGCGGATCCGTTCGTATGCGGAAAGGATATCGACGTCGGGGCTGTCCGGATCGAATGCCGGGATGCTGGTGATGTTCATCAGAACGCCCCCAGCTCGATCAGGCGGTTTTGTACCGCGTGAAGGTCGCGGCGTACGCCGGCCAGCGTTTCTCCCGCGAGGGTGAAGATGCACCAGACGCGGTATTCGATTGACGCTGGCCGCTGGTGAACGGCCTCCCCGAGATCGTCGTTGTTCGATTCCAGCAGGATTTCGATCCGCTCAAGGCGGGCCGCCAGATCATCGAATGCGGTGAAGGCATCGTTGATCGTGGCGGGCGCAGGCTGGATGGCGGCGCTCACGACCGCACCGTCTTCGGGGTACGCCCGATCTCAAAATGAAGATGCAGCCCCAACCACTGGAAGGTGAAGAAGCGGACCTCGCCCATGCTCTCGTCGCCGAACCGGCCTGCGGACTTATCGCTGAGCAGCTTCAAGCTGAAGGTTTCGACGGTGCCCCAATCATACCAAGGCTCGATCGCAGCGAGGACGCGGCTCAGCTTGGCGCGACGTTCGGCCCGCGCTTCTTCCTTCAGTCGGGTGAGGATGGCCGCGCTGGCGGCAGCCATGTTCGTATGTTCGCGCACCACTCGTGGCGCGCGCCGTGTCTGGGTGACCATTGGTCAACCTCCCTGCTGTGATAACAAGGGAGGCAAACCGCCTCCCGGCTTACCAGCTGGGACCGCGGCGTCGCACTATAGCGGGTCGCATCAGATCAGCTGATGCGCTCTTTTACGGTGTGCTGTAAAACACTGTCAACACGGTTAATGTGCCGTGGCACACTTTTCTATAATTCGCGGCCGTACCAGATCACGCGACCCTCAATCCGTATCTCGTCGGCGGCGACTTCGAAATCGCCGGCTACCGGGTTGTCCGACGATACGACAACGCGTCCGCTGCCTGCAGGACGAAGACGCTTGATCCCGTGCGACCCTCCAAAGTCGATCCAGTAGATCCCGTTGATACGGGACAGCGCCCGCTCGCTGATGTCGATCAGGACGCGGTCCCCAGCACGCAGGGTCGGCTCCATGCTATCTCCGATCCCTTTGACGAGACGCAGCCTATCGGACGGCGTTCGCGTGATCGATTGGATAAGCCAAAGGCTCATTCGCACCGGCTCGCTTTCGACAAATTCCTCGATCAGCGTGCCCGGCCCCATAGAGAGCGACAGATCAAGCGAGACGATGTCGGCAGTGTCGTCGCCATATGCGGTCTCGCGTTCAGCCTCGAGTGCGCCGGTCGCTTGAAGGGCCGATGGGAGCAGATCCGCAAGCGAAAGCCCGAGGGCACGAGCCAGCTTCTCCACGGTCCCGAGCTTTACGTCTTTCGTCATCCCCTGGAGGATGTCGCGAACGACCGTTTCGCCCAGCCCCGCGGTGCGCGCCAGCGCTTTCGCGCTAACGCCGCGATACTCGATCGCCTTGGAAAGTCGAAAGCGAAGGGTCTCAATTGCAGCTTCTGAAGTCATGATCCCGTTTCTCATTTTGCCGTCCGTCGCGCTAGCAGGTGATGTATCACACCTTTAGCCTTGCCAATGTGTTACGGCACACCCTATAAATTCGGGATGCTTGACCCATTACGAGACGAAATCGAAGCCTTTCTCAGGCTTACGGGCATGAAGCCCACGACCTTCAGCATCCGTGCGACCCGCGACCGACACTTCGTCAGGAAGCTACGGCTGGGGCGGCGCGTCTGGCCAGAGACGGCCGACCGCGTCCGGAAATTTATGCGGACCTTCGATCCGAATACGGAGTCGCTGCCGGCGGCACGACAAAGCCCCTGCTTGGCCGAAGCATAGGCCGTGGCAACCCCGCGTCATACACCTCGGCGCCGCGGCGTTGACGAGGCCGAGTTTCGGCGGCTCGTCGATGAAGCGAAGGCACGACATAATCTGTCCGACGTGATCGGGCGACACACGAAACTTAAGCGGCGCGGCGGTCGCGAGATGGTCGGCCTATGCCCCTTTCATTCCGAGAAGAGCCCGAGTTTTGAGGTGAACGACACGAAGGGCACCTATCACTGTTGGGGCTGCGGCGTCGGCGGTGACGCAATGTCGTTCCTGATGAAGCGCGACGGCATGTCGTTCCGCGACGCCTATCAGGCGTTGGCTGGCGACGCGTTCCCGCTGGTCAGCCCCGAGGAACAGGCGAAGCGAAAACGGGAAGACGCTGAGGCATTGTCACGCCGCATCGCTGTCGCGCGGGAGATATGGGACAGCTCCGTCCCGCCCGAGGGGACCGCCGCCGAAGTTTACGCCCGTCAGCGTGGGATCACCGGGCCGCTTCCGGACAGTGTCCGATTCGTGATGACTGCCCGGTACCGGAATGACGAGACTGGCGAAATCGGACGCGATTACCCAGCGATGGTCTGCGCCCTGCAGAACGCGGACGACGTCGTCGTCGGCGTGCAATGCGTGTTCCTGGCGGACGGGGGCAAGCGGAAGTTCGAGCGGCTCCGACCTGACGGCAGCACGGCGAAAGCGAAGTTGAGTTTCGGGGCGATCGTCGGCTCGGCGTTCAGGACACGCGGCATGACCGCGCCGATCGGGGACGAGATCGTTGTCTGCGAAGGTCCGGAAGACGGACTTACGTTGGCGCAAGAGTTTCCCGACCGGTCGACGTGGGTCGCGTGCGGAACCGCTCTGATGCCCCAGCTGCAAATGCCGGCGCGCATCCGGCGCGTCGTGCTTGCCGGAGACAATAACGCCGCCGGGCGGCTCGCGGTTGAAACGGCGATCACCGCCCTCGGCGAACGCGGATTGGCAGTCCGCGCCATGTGGCCGGCGGATGGCTATAAAGATTGGAACGACATGCTGCGTGGTATCAAGTCATGAGCAGCCCGTTTTCGGAGCAATTGGACGCCGCCAGCGGGTCCACCCTATACAACGTCGAGGCCGAACTTAGCCTGCTAGGCGATCTTCTTGCCGACAATCGGCTGATAGACCACGTTGCTGACCGGCTGCGCGGTGCCGACTTCTCGGTGCCGCTGTACGGCCGGATATTCAGCCGGATATTGGAGCAGGCCCCGGTCGGGGCGGTCGATGCGATTACGCTCGCACCCTTCTTCCGTGAGGAAGACGACTGGTCACGCACGTTCGCGGTGCTGTCGGCGGCGGCGCTGAACGCCGGGCCGCGCGCCCGAACGAAAGCCCATTTCAACCAGATCACGATGCTTTCGAGCCGTCGCAGACTGATCGCCGGGCTGCACGACGTTATCGCCTCTGCCGCAAATCTGGAGGTGACCAAGGAAGAGCTGGTTTCCAACGCCGACGAAGCGGTGGCAGAGATCGCTGAGCAGATCGAAACCCGTCAGGCTTCGGTCGGGACTTACGCTCAAGTCGTGATCGACAGCTTCGGCCGCCCGATTGTCGGGGTAAGGTCCGGCCTGATCGGCTCGCTGGATGATGCTCTCGGCGTCCTGCGGCCCAGCGACCTGATCGTCGTCGGCGGGCGCCCTGGCATGGGCAAGACGTCACTCGTCACGTCCTACGCGATCGGCGCGGCGGGTCAGGGTAGCGGTGTGCTGATCTTCTCGCTGGAGATGAGCGCGGATCAGCTAACCCGTCGTATGCTGTCCGACCTGTGCTTCTCGGTGCGCGGCGGCGTGCTTTACGAGCGCGTGCGAGACGGCACAGTCAGGGGCGCCGAAATTGACGCCGTACGGGCAGCCAAAACGCGCTTCGACGCTATGCCCCTCGAGATCAACGACACGCCTGGTCTCACCTATCTCTCCCTGATCCGGCAAGCACGAAGCCATAAACGGAAGCTGGCCGCGGCGGGGCAGACCCTCGACCTCGTCATCGTCGATTACCTTCAGATGATGGCACACAGCAGACGGGGGATGAGTCCCTACGAGCATGCGAGCGAGGTCAGCCGCGCGTTGAAGGAGTTCGCCAAAGCTGAGAACCTCGTGGTCATGGCCGTCGCCCAGCTCAGCCGCGACGTGGAAAAGCGGCCCGACAAGCGCCCTATCCCGGCGGACCTGCGCGACAGCGGACAGATCGAGCAGGACGCCGACGCGATCCTGTTCGTTTATCGCGAGGAAGAATACCTCCGACGCACCGAACCCGAAGACCAGTTCGGCGGCAAGTATGAGGCATGGCGCAAGGATATGGACGCCGTTCGGAACAAGGTCGAGTTCCTTGTCCCGAAGCGCCGTCATGGCCCGTCAGGCAAGGCTATGGGCTGGTTCTTCGGCGCCAATGCCGCGGTGCGAAGCGCCGATTTCTATCGCAATTCTGAGGAGCCTCCACGTGGCTGACTTTCCCGCGCTCCCCCTTTGGACGGACGCCTATCTTGGCGACACCATGCACCTCGATGTCACAGAGCATGGCGCATACTTGCTGCTGCTCATCAGCGCGTGGCGATCGCCTGATACTCAGCTGCCCGACGACGACGTACGGCTTGCTCGATATGCGCGTTGTTCAATCAAGCAATGGAAGCGGGTTCGCATTGTCCTGGCACCCTTTTTCGAGATCGAAGGCGGTTATTGGACGCAGGCAAGGCTATCCAAAGAGAAAGAGTACGTCGCCAAGCGGAGTGCCAAGGCGCAGGCCAACGGGAAAGCCGGTGGGATCGCTAACTCATTGAAAAACAAGGATCGAGGGCAAGCAACCCTAGTAGCAAACGGCGAGCAAACCGATAGCAAACCAGCAAGCGAAATCGGCAGCGAACGCGTACCACCCATACCCACACCCACTTCCGTATCTAACGATACGGGCGCCGCAGCGCCGGAAATCGATCCAGTGAAGCTGCTGTTCGACACCGCAAGCGCCCTGCTGAAGGACGCCGGTTCCAACGATAAGCAGTCGCGCTCGATCGTCGGGAAGTGGCGGCGGCAGTTCGGCGACGAGAAGGCGATGTCCGCGGTGCTGGCGGCGAAGAGCCGGGGCGTGTCCGAACCGATCGAATGGATCACGAAGCGCCTGAACACGCTGCAGGAACCCGAAAACGAGGCCCGCCAAATCAGTCATGCGCGGGCGGAACGGTATCGCCAGATGGATATGCCCGGCCCGCCTGCCGAGCAGCTGAAAGCGGAGCCGGTATGACCTGGCGGCGGCAAGAGCGGCGTTACGACAAGGGCGTGCGGGTGCGCGTCGACGCCCCGGGCTGGCCGATCCACGGCCTGACGGGCGCCATCGACATGGACATGGCTACGGCGGCGTCACCCTGCATCATCCGTCTCGATAACGGGAAACAAACGGCAACGGGCAGCGCCGAGGTGGCAAGGCTTCGGGATCAGTCTGGGGGGCTGCGGAATGACATCGAAAGAAACGCAGGCGCAGCGGATCGCCCGCGCACGGCAAGCATTGGCCGATTTCGCTGCCGCTAATCCTGGCGCAGTCGATAGGGTCAACCTTCGCCTGAGCAGGATTGACGCTGCGCGGAAGCGCGAGCGGGACCGGTTCGAAACGCGCGTCCTGGGCCGCTTGCCTGAACCGCCGGTGTTCAAGAAGCCGAAAGGCATGACGGCCAGCGTATGGAGGCGGGAACAGGCAAAGCTCATAGCTGAGGCGCAGGCGGCACAATCCCTGTCCGTTAAGTGGGCGCATAAGCAGGGCACGCCCGAGACGCTCGAGCATGCATCGAACACGCATGAAGGCGCGCTTGCCCAGCTCTGTGCGAACGGGACGATAAATGCGGAGCAACTCGAATGGACGGCGCAGATAGCGAACGTCCATCGCAGCATTGCGTCGGACGTCGTGGTGAAGGTCGCCAGCTTCGAAGCCCGGGTCGACCAGTCGACGCGTGGCGGCGATGTCGGGGAGCGGATCCACCGCGTCCGCATGCATCACGCCTACGGGATATGGCGCGAGATGCTGCCGGCCCCGAAGACGCTGGTCCTCGACATGATCGTGGGCGACGCGATCGGCTACACGGTCGCCGCGGTACGTCACCGGGTCCATAACCGGAAGGCGAAGCGGCTGCTGCTGGAGGCAATTGCCCGGTGGCCTATGTCCGTGGCGGCGGCGTTCAGTGCGATCGACCAGGGCATGGTCGATGCCATGAACCGTCTCGACGAAGCACCAGTCCGGCTTACCCCGCATCCATTCGGAAATGACAGCGAGCCGAGCTATGATCAGAGCCGAGCCCAAGAGTTTGGGCGCGAGGCCACGGACGAGCCCTATCTGCTGCCAGCGATCGACGCCGACTTCCTCGACGAGAAGGGGCACCTGAAGCCGTGGGCGGACATCGCCCGGATCGTTCGAGAAAAGGTGGCGGCACTCAGCGAATAGGACTTGCAGGTGGCCACGAAAAGTGCCAAAAAACCCTTGGAACAATTGCGTCCAACGCAGTTCCTCGAACTTCCCTAACCCGCCTCGTGCGGGTTTCTTTTTGTCCATCCCGCTTCGGCGGATGGCAGATATCCGCCGTTAATTATCCTCAGTCATTTCGCGGGAAGCCGGTTGCGTTACAGGGACGGTGCGGACCCACCGCCAACTGGCCCATCCCCCAAAGGTGGGCCATTTTTGCTGGGCTGTGTTTCCTACGTCATTGTGCGACATAGGCTGGAGCCGATAGAAATCGGCAAGCGTACAACTCCCTCGGCCCGCCTATCCCACCATGGCGGGCCGACATTCCCTTAGCCGCGCGCCTCTCTGATCCCGACGCTTTCGCTGATCAGACGCGACAACTCTTTGATGCGCGTGGTCAGTTCGAGATGCTGTGGCCCGGCGTGAACCCCGCGCTGCTCGAGCATATGCAGCTGGATACGAAGGTCGACACGCTCGTCGTCCCAGTCATCCTTCACCCGGCTCTTTGGTCGCGTCATTTTCGATTCCCCCTTGCCGGGCCGATCAACCCATTCCGTCGATGCGGCAATGATCCAGATCATGAGGTGGCCCATGAACGTCGCGCCTTGGACGGTGATCGGATGGATCGTCGTCGCCATCCTGATCCTGTCGATCATCATCACCCCGATCGCGCTGTACGTGATGACGCAGCGGCACCGCCGGTGGCGGGAGCAACTCGACGCGGACTGGAAGGCCATCCAGTCGGATATTCAAACCGGGCCGAAACGGTCGGCCGGTCGCTTTCGCCTATGATGCTGGCGACGCTCAACCGGCGTCTGACCAGCACGAACCGCGTTCGCGTACCTGCGCTGGCACGGGCATGGATAGGAAGCCGAGGCCAGCCCGACCGACGCGCCCGCATAGCCAAGCTGCTGGAGCGCGCAGGCGTCACGATCGGCACGATATGACCGACGACGAGTTCCTCTATGGCGTCCCGGGCAGGGTCTATCACGGCCTGCTTGGTACGCTGGATCTTCGACCGCCACCGCACCCACCGCATCCGGGCGCGATGACGAGGCAGCGCCGCAGGGCTGCGGCCCGGCGGCGTAGCGGGGTGACACCATCGTCAAGCTGACCGCCCTACCTAACCGCCTCGCATCGCTGCCCCCAAGGCTGACGTCGTTTACCACCGGGGATAAGGGGCGCTTCCAAGCGAACCCTTGGCGCGCATGGTACAGCACGCCCCGGTGGCGCGCGGTGCGCCTGCGGGTATTCGAGCGGGACGGGTACACCTGCCAGTGGCCGGGATGCGGGCGCGTCGAGGGCAATACCTCCCTGCTAGTCGCCGACCACGACAAGCCCCACCACGGCGATCCGGTGATCTTCTGGGACGAGGACGGCATCAAGACCCTGTGCAAGCCCTGCCATGACGGACCGAAGCAGCGGGCCGAGATCGCCGGGCGCCTGTAGCGGCGGCACCCCCTGCCCCCTCCCGCCGAGGCGACCGGAGCCCCGACCCGACCCGATCCGCCCCCGACCGGGGGGGTATCGGAAATCCGGGCACCGCCGCCCTTCTAATACCGCATCCGTGCCACGCGCAGATAATTTTCGGTCGTTTGAATAAATCGGCCGAAATTCAAAGGATGATTTATGGCCCGAGGTGGTGCCCGTCCCGGCGCAGGCCGGCCGCGGAAAACGGCTGATCCGAAGCCGAAGACGATGACGAAAGCGCAGATTGCAGACGCGGCCGACGCCGCCCAGCTGTCGCCGCTGGAGTTCATGCTGGCAGCAATGAACGACCCGTCGCACGATTTGAAATTCCGCGCGCAAATGGCGCAGGCCGCAGCGCCTTACGTCCACGGTAAGCCGGGCGAGGAAAAGGCCGGCAAGAAAGCTGCCGCGCAGGATCGAGCGCGCGAAGTTGCGGGAGGCAACCGGTTTCGACCGGTGGGCACGCCGTCGCTGAGCGTCGTGAAGCAGTAAGTTGACCGCGCCCGTCTGGTCGACGGCCTGCCTCGACTGGAAACGTCGCATTAGCGATCGGCGCTCGCTGATCCCGTTCTCGCCGCTGTTCCCGGCATCTGCCGAAGCGAAGATGGCCGTGTTCAGTTCTCTGAAGATTGTGGACCTGCCCGGCCAGCCGACGTTCGGCGAAGCCAGCGACGAATGGCTGCTCGACTTCGCCGCGGCGGTCTTCGGGGCGTTCGATCCGGAGACGAACCGGCAGCTCATCAACGAATACATGCTGCTGATCAGCAAGAAGAACACCAAGTCGACGCTGGCCGCGGGCATCATGCTGACCGAACTGGCGTGCGGGTTCCGCGCCTATTACGAAAATCTGATCCTGGCACCGACGAAGGAAGTCGCGTCCAACAGCTTCGGTCCTGCGATGGGCATGATCGCTGCGGACGAAGAGCTAAGCGATCTGCTTAAACCGCAGGAACATCTCAGGCTCATCACGCACCGCGAGATGAAATCAACGCTGAAGGTCGTCGCGGCGGACAGCAACACGGTCGCGGGCAAGAAGGCCAGCCGGGTACTCATCGACGAGCTTTGGCTGTTCGGCGAAATGAACGGCGCCGACTCAATGCTGAAGGAAGCGACCGGCGGACAGGTCAGCCGACCGGAGGGCTACACGATCTATCTGACGACGCAGTCGGACAAACCCCCGGCCGGCGTCTTCAAGCAGAAGCTGAACTATTTCCGGGACGTCCGCGACGGCATCATCGAGGATCGCCGCAAGCTGCCGGTCCTCTACGAATATCCGGACGAGATGGTCGCGGCCGGTGACCATCTGAAACCCGCAAACTTCTACGTCACGAACCCGAACATCGGCCGATCCGTCACGCAAGAGTGGCTGGAAGAGAAAGCGGCCGAGGCAGATCACGAAGCAGACGGCCCTAAGGCCGTGTTCTACGCGAAACATTTGAACGTGGAGATCGGTGTCGGGCTTCGGCACGACGCTTGGGCCGGGGCACTCTACTGGCTGGGCGCGACGGCTGTGCCGGAAGTCTGGGACGGATCGCTTAAACAGTTTCTGGAGATCGTCGAGGTCGCGTGCGCTGGAGTCGATGGCGGCGGACTGGACGATCTGCTTGGTCTGACGCTGATCGGAAGGCACCGGATCACGAAGCAGTGGCTGACGTGGTCGCATGCTTGGGCGCAGCTGGACGTATTCGAGCGCCGCAAAGACATCGTTTCGCGGCTTGAGGATTTTATAGCCGAGGGCACGCTGACGAAGTGTGAAACGGCAACGCAGGATCTAATCGAACTCGCAGACATACTGGAGCGGGTGAACGACGCCGGGCTATTCCCAGACGAATACGCGATCGGGCTCGATCCTGCGGGCATCGCCGCGATCGTCGACGAGCTGGTCGGACGCGGCTTCACGGAAAAGCAGATGCTGGCAATCACGCAGGGCTTCCGGCTGTCCCCCGCTGTGTGGGGATCGGAGCGAAAGCTGAAAGACGGCACCCTGATCCACGCCGATCAGGAACTCATGAACTGGTGCGTCGGCAACGCCAAAGCCGAACAGCGCGGCAATGCCGTCCTGATCACCAAGCAGGTCGCCGGCAAGGCGAAGATCGATCCTCTGATCGCACTTTTCAACGGGGTGATGCTGATGTCGCGAAATCCCGAAGCCACCGCCGGCAACGTTGATGCTTGGATCGCCAGCTATGGTTGACGGCTATCGGCTGTCGAGCCGAGCCGCGGCAAACGAAAACAAGTGGCGCGCGGAGCGTGTCGGACCGGGCAAAGGCATCGTCGTCAGCGGTTTCCCTGGCGAAGCCGTCGCTGCGAACCGGAATGATTTCGAGACGAACCGCGTTTCCATCCAGACCTATAGCGACGCCACCACCGGTTCGGCCGGTGCCGCAGTCGGCCTATCGGCGGCCGGCGCATGCGTCTCGTTCTGGTCGGGTAACATTGCGGGGCTTCCGCTGCACGTCCTGCGCAAAGGTCCGAACGGCGTTGACACGGCGGCGCCGGATCATCCGCTTTACTGGCTGCTCCACGACAGCCCGAACTATGACCAGAGCGCGTTCGACTTCTGGGAATACCTGATCGATTCCCTCGAATGGCATGGGAACGCCTATGCGACGCTCGATCGCCGCGAAGACGGCGCCCTCGTCTCCCTTACGCCCGTCGATCCGACGATCATCACCGCAAAGCGCCGGCTCGACGGCGTAATCGAGTACCGCTGGTGGGCGAACGGCCGGAGCAACGTCCGCACGCAAAGCGAGATGCTTCATATCCGCGGTCGCGGCGGCGACGCGCTGGGCGGGCTATCCACCCTCTCCTTGTATCGCCGCGCGCTTGGCTCGGCGCAGGCCACGGAATCGTCCGCCTCTACGATCTTTTCGAACGGGGTGCGGTCGAGCGGCGTTCTTTCTACGGACCAGCGCCTCGACAGGGAGCAGCGCGAAACGTTTGAAACCCTGCTCCAGGACAAGTTCGTCGGCGCCCATAACGCTGGTCGGCCGATGCTTTTGGACAACAACCTGAAGTGGACGCCGCTATCGATCAGCCCGGTCGATGCCGAAATGATCGAAGCGCGCCGCCTCGGCATGGAGATCGTTTGCCAGATCTTCGAAGTCGATCCGCACCTCGTCGGTATCACGTCCGGAAACACGAAGCTCGGCAGCAGCATTGGCGATCAGACGCTCTCGCTCGTGAAGTTCAAGATGCACAAGCGGCTGAAGCGCATCGAAGGCGCGCTCGAAAAGCAGCTGCTGACCCGAGGCGATCGCCGGAACGGCATATCGATCAAGTTTAACCTTGAAGGCTTCCTGCGCGCCGACAGTCTCGGCCGCGCCAAATACTACGACCTGATGAAGCAGTTCATGACGGTCAACGAGGTTCGGGCGCTGGAAGGGCTGCCCCCGTCCCCGGCGGCGACGTCATCTATCGCCAAATGCAGGATCAACCCCTCTCCGGTCGCGGCATCGGTGACAACGGCGGGCCACCGCTGGAGAACCACAATGAGTGAACTAGGTTACGGCTTCGAAATCAAAGCGATCGACGAGGCGGGCTACATCTCCGGTGTAGCGGCCGGCTATGGCAACATCGATCACGGCGGCGACGTGATCATGCCCGGCGCGCTGACGAAGGCGATCGCCGGGCGCACCAGCGTCCCGATGCTCCTGTTTCACGATCACAAGCAGCCGGTCGGATCGTGGGCGAAGTTCGACGAAAACCCGCAATCGCTGAATGTCGAGGGTCGCTTCGCCATGAAGTCGGCCGCCGGGCGCGAGGCGCACGCGCTGGCCGAGGCCGGCGCGCTGCCGGGCCTGTCGATCGGCTACAAGACGATCCGGCACAAGTTCGAGGGCAAGGTCCGCCAGTTGCACGAACTGGCGCTGCACGAGGTGTCGCTGGTGCCGGTCGGCATGAACGACCGCGCCGTCGTGCGCCAGATCAAGTCGCTTATCGAGGACGGCGGAATGCCGACCCTCCCGCAATTTGAGGATTTCCTGCGCGAGGCAGGGTTCTCGAAGACGCAGGCCTCCGCGATCGCGGGCAAAGGCCTGTCCTCTCTGCTCCGGGGTGAGCCCGGCAGTGAACCCGACGCCGACTTCTGGTCGGCAATGGCGGCGCAGTTTCGCGCCTGACCTCACACTACCCCCCAATATCCCCGGAGAATGAAATGCGTAAATTTGGATTGATGGGCAGCGCGATGGCGCTGCTCGGGCCGATGTCGGCTGTCGAGCGGTCGCGTGGCCGCTACATGCGCGGCCCGGACGGTCACGAAGGCAAGTCCGCGACCGAGCTGGCGAGCGAAACGAAGGCGCTGTTCGACAAGAAGTTCGACGAGGTGAAGGCCATCGCCGAGGACGCCATCGGTCGCGCACGCGCTGGCGAGGACATGACCAAGAGCGCCAAGGAACTCGCCGATCAGGCGATGACCGGCTTTAACGAGGTCAAGGGTCGTCTCGACGACCTTGATCAGAAGCTGGCACGTCCGGCCGGCGAAGGCGGCAGCGAAACCAAGAGCTACGGCCAGCAGGTCGCCGAAGCCGATGGCATCAAGGAACTGGCGAGCAAGGAGCGCAACTCGCTCCGGATCGAACTGAAGGCGATCACGACCGCCAGCGGTTCCGGCGGTGGCCTGATCATGAGCCAGCGCGAGACCGAAGTGGTCGGCATTCCTCGCCGGCCTGACGTCGTGTTGCGCGATCTGCTCACCGTGATGCCGATCACCACCGGCTCGGTCGAATATCCGAAGCAGAGCGTGCGCACGAACGCCGCGGCCCCGGTCGCTGAGGGCACGACCAAGCCGTACAGCAACTACGGCTGGACGAAGGCCACTGCCAACGTGAAGACGATCGCCCATCTGGCGAAGCTGACCCGTCAGACGATGGATGACGCTCCCCGGCTCCAGGCCGAAGTCGATGCCGAAATGCGGTATGGCCTGAAGCTGGTCGAGGACGCGCAGATCCTGCTCGGCGACGGCACCGGCGAGAACCTGTACGGCCTGATGCCGCAGGCGACGCCGTATGCCCTCCCGACCGGAGCGACCGCACCGCTGACCAGCATCGACAAGCTGCGTATGGCGTATCTTCAGGCGTTCCTCGCGCTGTACCCGCCGGACGGCGCGGTTCTCAGCCCGGTCGATTGGGCGAACATCGAACTGACCAAGGATGCCGCGGGCGGGTATATCTTTGCCAACCCGCTGCAGATGGCCGGCCCGACCCTGTGGGGTAAGCCGATCGCCGAGACGCAGTCGATGACGGTGGGCAACTTCCTCGTCGGCGCCTTCAAGCAGGCCGCAACCCTGTACGATCGCCTGACGCCGGAAGTTCTGATCTCGTCCGAAAACGCGGACGACTTCGAAAAGAACCTCCTGACCATGCGATGCGAAGAGCGCGTCGCGCTGGCCGTGAAGCGCGCAGCCGCGCTGATCAAGGGCACCTTCTAACCTCCGCCCACCCCTGCGGTAACCTCCGGGCGGCCTTAACCGGCCGCCCGTTTTTTCGGAGAGTATGATGACGAAATTCACGACGCTTTCTCAGCATATCGGCGACGCAAACCACCTCTATGAAGTTGGCGAGCCGCGCGAGATCGACGAGCCGGGCAACGCCCAGCACCTGTTCAACGACAAGGTCCTCGGGCCGTACGACGAGGCGGCCGAACAGGCATGGCGCGACAGCGCTGAGGCCCGCGCCAAGGCCGAGCCAGCGACGAAGGTCGATGCGGACAACACGCTCGCCTCGCTGGCAGACAGCAAGGCTACGTTCGGCGCCGAAATCGAGGGGCTGAAGGGCGACCTTGACGCAGCACGGGCCGACCTGACGACCGCTCAGGCGACGATCGCTGCCCTGACGCAGGAACGCGACGAGGCGCACCGCCAGATGAACGACGAGGTTCAGTCTCGCGATTCCGCGCGCGGCGAACTCGCCACTGCGCTCGAAACGGTGACGGCACTGACCGCCGAACGCGACACGCTGACGACCGAGCGCGATGCGCTGAAGGCAGCAGCGAAGCCGCACGCCGCGAAGCCCAAGTAAACCGACCAGCCGCGAGGAACGATCATGGCACGTAAACCAGCAGGCCGTTCCCGCGGCTACGTCGTCGTCAACCCGAGCAAGGCGATCTTCCCGCCGGGCGCCCCGGTTGGCCCTTACCCCGGCCAGACCGGCAATCCTGTGGCCTCGTTCACGCAGCAGCCAACGCTCAGCGCATCAACCGGCACGGTCGGACAGACTTTCACCGCCACGGCCGGGATCGTCGCAAACGGTTCTGTCACCTCGCGCGTTTGGAAGCTAGGCGGCACGACGATCAGCACATCGCTAACAGCTACGCCCAGCGCCGCCGGTACGCTCACATATCAGGAGTTCGCGGGGTCTGTCGGCTCTACGATCCGGTCTGTCACCGTTGCGGCGGTCGCTACGCCCACGTTTTCAGCACAGCCGACCGTTGCGCCCGCAAGCGCCAGCGCGGGCCAGACGTTTACCGCGACACCCGGAACAGTCGCAAACGGCTCGATCGACCGACGCGAGTGGCGCTTGGCTGGAACAGTTGTCAGCACCGCGCTGACCTACGTTTCTACGGCATCGGGTGCGCTGACGTATCAAGAGTTCGCCGGTGCCGTTGCGTCAAACCTGATCGCGGCCACCGTATCGGCAGCATCGGGCCTTCCCGCCGCCTTCGACAACATGGTCCTCGACCTCGACCCTGAGACGCTTACCGGCGCCGACAATTCCAACGTCCCGACGTGGACCGACGCAAAGAGCGGTATTGCCTTTACCGCATTCAACACGAACCCGAAGCTGGGAACCACTGGCGGCTACAACGGCAAGAAATTCGTCACCGGCAACGCCTCCGGTATGCGCTGCCTCGCGGCCGATATGGGCATCCTCAAGACGACTTTGGATACTCGGAAGTACACGGTATTCGCGGTGGTCGATCAGGTGCAGGCCGCTTCTCAGTCTTGCTTCTTTGGGGCGGGCGGCAACAATCGGCTGTATATGACGGCAGATGGCGCGCAGGTCGGGATGGTAACCGGCGGTCGCAGCACTATCACTCACCCAGCTACGGCCTACACGACCATCGCCTATACGGCCACCAATGCCACTACGCTTGGAGGATCAACCTCGAATCTGGGCCGCACATTCGTCTACGGTGAGCCATTCAGTAGCGACAATATTAACATCCCAACCAGCACCGACAACGCCGCCACGCCTAGCACAACGCCACTGGACATAGGCTTGTTCTCTAACGGTGCTGGGTCGGGACTGGCCAAGCTGCGCCTTCATCGCCTGTTCGTATTCGCCGGGGAGAAAAGTGTCGCAGAAGTACGCGCGATCCAGGCGTACATGGACACGTATTTCGCGCAGACGCACCCAGCCAAGACATTCGGCAAGTTCCTCGCAATCGACGGGGACAGTCGTTCGGTGGGTGTTGGCGCAACGCAGGCTATTGGCGCTGGGATCAACAGTACATACCAGCAGCTTGTCGCCACCGGCTTGGGTTATCCTGTGGGCGCGTGGGGGTGCTACGCGATTGGTGGCATCACTGCCGCAAACAATCTCACGAAGGCCCCCTCTGAACTGGACGGGCTGTTTACCCGATACGCCGTGCCGATCCGGCATGTATTCGAGAACTTCTACAACTCGCGGGCGCTCCCAGTTGGCTCTCTCACCAGCCCGGCGTCGGGTACGCTGTCCCAGCAGACGAAGGACTATTTTACCGCCCGCAAGGCTGCGTGGGGGTCCGGAAACAGCAAGCAGATCGCATGCGGTCCCATCGACCATACCGACATTTACACGCCTCCAGCGAGCGGGTGGGCCACCGAGATCGTCGCCAACTGGGCACAGCTCGGGGTGGACGGCTTCGCAAACATCTGGGCCACATCGCTGGGCGGAGACGCTGCGTGCCCGAACACTGCGCCCTATGCTCCTTGGAACAACGATGGCGTCCACCTCCTGATCGCGGGACAGACTATCCAGGCGAACACTGTCATCACCGCCTCCCAGTCCATCGCGGGCTGGTGAGTGGCGAACCAACTCCAAAACCCCGACGAGCGAGGTGATCTATGGCGCTTATCGGTCTGCTCCCGCGTGTCCGGCGCCAACTCCGGATCGAGCCGGAAGACAATAGCCGCGACGACGAACTGAAAGATTGGGTCGCGGACGCTGTCGCATGGGTCGAGCGGGAAACCGGTCATATCCTTGAAGAGCGGGATGTGACCGAACAGTTCCGCGGGTTCGGCCCGGTGACGCTCAAGGCGTGGCCGATCAAGGCGGATGCTGTCCCGGCTGTCGCGTATATTGGCGCCGACGACACGCCGGTCTCGGCGACCGGCCGGCTCGATATCAGCGGCCGGCCTGCGCGGGTGCTGCCGCCTTCCGGATCGTTTTGGCCGTTCGTTGATAGCGAGCAGCTGTTCAGCGTGACCATCCGAGCCGGTTACGGGGACGAGGATGATATCCCCGGCAATCTGAAGCGCGCCATGCTGATGCTGATCACGGCTTACGATCAGGACCGCGAAGGCGGCGACCTGTTCAAAAAGTCGGAAGCAACCGCGCGCAAGCAGTGCGAAACCTTCGTCCTGGCCCTCGTATGAGCGTCGGGAAAGGCCGCGCAAGTCGGTACAATCGCCGCCTCGCAATCGAAAAGCCGGTGCCGAACACGGCTCTGACAGGTGCCGGGTCCGGAACTTGGACGGCTGTCGGCGGCGTGTGGGCGGAAGTGCAGGACGTTCTACCGAGCCGCGGGGAACGGTTCGACGGCGGCATCAATCTCGCAACGCGTCCGGCGCGCGTCCGCATGAACTATCGAACCGATATAACAACCGCGATGCGGTTCGTCATGGGGAGCCGGATCATGCAGATCATATCTGGTCCGGCTGAGATCGGTTTCAAAGAAGAAATCGAGTTTATGGTCGAGGACTTCAGCCTAGCCGGGAACGGTGCGTGATGGCTTCGCTGAAAGGCCGCACCGAGGTCGCCCGGTTCATCACCGGACTGCCTGCCGAGATCGAAACCAAGCTTCTGCGCGGCGCGGCTCGCGCTGCAGCCACCGTCGTCGCGGACGACGCCAAGCAACGGTCGATTTCGGCGGAAGTCAGCGCCGCGGTGAAAGTTCGCACCGCCGCCAAGCGCGGCGACACGACCGTCGTTGCGAAGGTCCAGGTGAAAGGCCCCGGCTCCTACATCGCGCCTTGGCTCGAATACGGGACACTGCCGCATTACATCAGCGTGGCGGACGAGCAGCGGGGCGGAAAAAGCGTAAGGCGGATCAACCGGCTCGGCGGCGCCAAGGCCCTCGCGATCAACGGCAAGTTCGCCAAGACCGTGTACCACCCCGGCACCGACGCCCACCCGTTTTTACGGCCCGCGCTCGACGCGAACGAAAGCGAGGCCATCGCCGCTGCGCAGGGCTATATCAACAGCCGCGTTACGCCGGCTGGAATAGTCGGGACCGCCGAGAACGGTGATGACGAATGACCGGCGACGAGATCGTTGGCACCATGCTTCGCGAATGCGCATCGCTCACGGCGCTCGTCGAGGCGCAGAACATCATGCTCGACGAACTGCCGGACAGCGCGACTATCCCCAACCTGCTGGTGACCAGCGTCAGTTCCGTCGATCGACAGCAGCTTGAGCGCGGTTCGAGTGTCCGGGTGACAGAGCGCGTGGCGGTGAAGGTCCGCGCGAACAATTCTCAAGAACGCCGCGAGATCATCCGACTGGTGCGCAAGTGCTGCGCCGGCATGATCGGCGCGATCGGCGGGGGCGCGAACGTCGCGATCCTTACAGCTGGCCAAGGCCCCAATCTGCGCGGCCCAGGCAACTCGTTCGAAAGAACGCAGGATTTCCGCGTCTCGTTTGACGATCCAACCTGAAGGAGAAGACCATGAGTTCCGCCAATCCCCCTATCGCTGCGCGTGATTTCACCGACGCCGGCACCGAGCGTTTCTTCGCCGCCGACGCGCCGATCGATGCCGATGACGGCACCATCGCGAACTATCGCGCCGCAGGGCTGATCAAGGAAGACGAAGCACCGTCTTCGAAGAAGCCCACCGACAAACCGCAGGGCGACAAGCCCGCATAACCAGTTTCGCCCGGCACCCGCCGGGCGGATTCCCGCCGGACCGCGACGGCTCATCACCAAGGAGAATGATCATGGGTCTAATGACCGGCGCAGGTTCGACGATCGGCATCAGTGTCGCCACCCCTGCCACGAAGGACGTCGCCGGCTATGCGACGCTGACCTACACCAAAGGCGGAAACTGCGAAAAGATCGGCACGATCGGCGCGACCTTCGCAAAGACCGAGTTCCAGCCGTTGGACGGCGCGAAGGAAAAGCTGAAGGGCAGCGCCGATTATGGTTCGCTTCAGCCGTCGTTCGCGCTGGACGATTCCGACGCAGGCCAGACGCTGTTCAAGACGGCGGCCGATAACGAGAACAACACCCTCTACTCGTTCTGCGTCACGTACCAGTCGGGCGCGAAGCGGTATTTTCAAGGCCGTGTATTCGGCTGGCCGGAAACCGTCGATGGCGCCGACCCTGTCGTGATGGCGATGCCGACCGTCGAGATCTGCACGAAGGTCGTGCGCGGCCCCGCCGCCTAACACCCGGTTCCGGCGCCCGCGACGTCGGCCTACCCCCTATGTACCGACACTGCCCCGCTGTCGCGGGCGCGTGGTGGTGTCGGTGCAACCCCTACAGCCCGCGAGGTAAATTCCAATGGACGCAAAATCTCTCAAGGTCGCTCCGACCGCCACGATCCACGTCAATAACGCAGCCGGCGAGCCGCTGTACGACGACGGTAAGAAGGTCCAGATCAAGATCCACGGCCCCGGCAGTCGTCCGTTCAGCGCCGTCGAGGCTCGGCAGAGCGCGCGCTTCCTGAAGCGCATGAACGACAATGACGGCAAGATGACCGCTCCGACCGCCGACGAGCGTCGGCAGGAACTGGCCGAGGATCTGGCCGAGGTCACGATCGAGTTCGAAAATCTGACCTATGATGACAAGACCGGCTCGGAACTGTTTCAGGCCGTCTATGCCGATCCTGAACTCGGCTACATCCCGGCGCAGATTAACAAGAAGATCAAGGATTGGGGCAATTTTTTGCCCAAGTCGAACGCGATCTGAAACTGGTTGTCCGGCAGATGGCGTGGCTCAATGCCACGCCCAAGCCGGACGATCGCACGAAGCGCGCTCAGATCGGCGCCGAGGTGGCGCAGGTTTCGCGACTTGCTCGGTTTAAAGCCGACAAGATCAAGCCGCAGATGCCGCCCAACCCGCTGCCGCATATCGTCGATCGTTTGGTCGAGATCGGGTTGAACGAGCAGGCCGGGATGGGCGTGGCGCCTCTCAGCTGGTCGACGATCGACGCGTGGACGAGACTGACCGGCATCGATCTGATGCCGTGGGAAGTGCGGCTTATACGGAGCCTGTCCGTCGCGTACCTATCGGAAGGCAGTCGAGCAGAAAGCGAGAATTGCCCACCGCCGTGGCGCGGCACTTGGACTGCCCGTAACCTTGAGGTCGAGCAGTCGCGGTTGGAAGAGCTGCTCGGCTAGTCGTCCCGCTTTACCTCCAATATTAGGGAGGCGATGGTCACGCTACAGGCGGCCGGCGACAGTTCGCCGATACCTTCGGCGCGGCCTTGCGCGAAATTCGCGTCGCCGTACGAGATCATCTTGCGCAGCAGCGGCACCGATCGCGTGCGAGACGTCCGCATATAACCCCGCCAGAATTTCAAATCTGCTGCGCTGGTCACCTTTTCGCAGCGTCCTAGCTGAGTCTGAAGCACTCCCCAAGAAAACACCTGGCGCGCTTCGGCCCGCCCTACGCCTTGATCTATCAAGCCGACGTGCTGAGATGACCATAGCTTCCGGAACGACGGCTCTATCACCTCTTTCGCTGATGGGATTTCGTCCCCGTTCAGTGCCAACGCTGCCGCCATCGTCATCGCGAGAATCATCGTGCTGCCTCCCTTTACCCGGACGGTTCTAGCACGCGCCGCTGACACAAAAGCAAATTCGATACCTGACGCGCCTGCCGCGGTCAGCCAGCCGTGGAGGCCACCCATATGGACGACGGCTCGCCTACCCTTGAGGTAGGATTTGCGATCAATTTCGGCGATGCGTTCGGCCAGCTGCGCACGCTCGACGATATCGTCGGCGAGACGGCGGCTACGGTCTACCGCGAAGCCCAGCAAATGGAGAAGGCGCTGGGCGGCGGGTTCGGCCTTAGCGGCTCCACCGCGGAAATCCGCTCGTTCGGTAACGCCCTCACCCGCGAGATGCAGGCGATCAAGCGCGAAACCGATCAGGCCGAAAAATCGGGCGAGGCTATGGTCCGCCAGATGCAGCGGCAGGTGGACGTGTTCGGCAAGAGCGCGAGCGAGATCCGCAACATGCGCGCAGAGCTGCGCGCAGTAGCTGCCGAAGATAAGGGGCTGACGGAACTTGCCGCTCGCATTCGCACGCTGAACGGCGAAATGAACCGGCTTGAGGTCGGTACGGGGAAGGTAGGAACCGCCAATCGGCTGGCGCGGCACGACATGCTGAACCTCGGCTATCAGATCAACGATGTGATCGTGTCGCTGATGGGCGGACAGAAGCCCATGACCGTGTTCGCGCAACAGGGCGCCCAGATCGGCCAGATCGCGGCGTCGTCCGGCGTTGGGCTGCGTGGCATGGCGGCCAGCCTAGTGGCGCTGGCTGCCCCATTCCTGCCGATAATCGCGCTCGTCGGCGCAGCGGTCGGCGGTTTCCTCCTGTTCGATCGCGCCGTATCGAAGGGCGTCGATACGAAGGCGATGATTGCCGGCCTCGGCCTGACGCGAGACGAGATCAAAAAGCTCGAGAACACGACAGTGACCTCCGGCGATGTGATCAAGGCCACGTTCCAGGTCATCGCCCAGCGGGTCGGGTTCGACATGGGCAACGTCAAACAATACTTTTCTGACGCGCTAGACTTTATGACGAAGCTGGGCCGTCTGACGCTCGCCGGTATCTATGCCGAGTTCGTGGGGACATTCCGCGCGGTCAGTGCGGTCGTTCAAGCAGGCTTCTCCGGTAAAGGTATCGATGGCATGCTGGCAGCGGCAGGCGATGCCTATACCGGCGCGTTCAATGAAGCCAACGGCGCCCTGAAGCGCTTCGGCACCGATGTCGAAAAGCAGATCGGGTCGAACAAGCTCAAGGATCTGCGGAAGCAGGCGAATGAGATCAAACTCGATCGCCCGGAGAAGACGGACAAGCATGCCGAGCAGTTGCTGCGTGAGGCAGAGGCCGTCGAAGCTCAAATCCGAAACCTCTATGAATTGGCTGATGCCTACGGCGTGTCGGGTGCCGCTGCGCTAATTGCTGAGGCCCGCGTCAAAGCGGAGTCCGCAGCCATCAAGGGCCGCGCGGACATCGAAGAGATGGTGGAGCGTCAAATCCGCCTGTCTATCGCCGAACGCGTGAAAAGCGCGGCAGCGGGTGCGGCGGCAATGCGCGACGAAGCAGCCATCCAGCAACAAGTGAATGACTCGGTGCGTGCCGGGATCACGCCTGCGGCTCAGGCGGGCGAGTTACTGCGCGATCGTATTGCCGACCTGTCCCTCCTTGCCGCAGTGGAAGCCGCCCAGCAGGTGTCGGGTCAAAAGGGCATCAATGCCACCGCAGCGGCAACGCGGGCGCTCGACGAGCAGCGTGCGGCCCGTGTGGCGCTGACCGACGCTCAGAAGCAAGCCAGCCTGCTCGCCGCGAGAGACGGGGCGAATGAGTCGCTGGCTCTCGCCAAGGAAGAGCTTCGCTTGATCGGTGCGACCGACGAGGCCCGCGCGCGAGCGCTCGCGACGATGAAGGCAACGCAGGAAGCAGCCCGGATCGGCTGGGGAGGTAAGGACGCCGCTGATTACGTGAAGACTATGGGCGACGTCGCGGCTCAGGCTGTGATCAATGCCCAAGCGCAGGACGCCTACAACGCATCCCTGACCCAAACGGCGGACGAGTGGGACATCATCGCGAACAAGGTCGCCTCGGCGGCGCGCGGTATGGCGGACGCATTCGGGGCATCCGGCCGCGCGATCGGCGAGGTCGCCGCGATCTTCGCCGACTATCAGGCACAGCGGACGCGCGCCGAGGCGGTCCACAATGCCGAGGTGACGAAGGCCGGGAACAATCAGATCAAATTGGCGATCGAGAACAGGCGTTACGCCCTGCAATCGTCTGGCGCGCAGGTTGCCGCGTATGGCGACATGGTCGGCGCCGCGAAGGGGTTTTTCAAGGAAGGCTCGAAAGGGTATCAGGCGCTCGCCGCCGCGGAGAAGGTCTACCGCGTCGCACAGTTCGCGATGTCGCTGCAGGCCATGATCCAGAACGCCGCCGAGACGCTTGGCTTCGTCGCCAACTCGACGGCCCGGTCTGCTGCGGCCGGCGCCGAGGGCATCGCCACTCAATCAAAATTGCCTTTCCCGGCCAATATCGCCGCAATGGCGGCAACGGCTGCCGCGCTTGTTGCAGCCGGTATCGCCGTGGTCGGCGGCGGCGGCGGGGCCGGCGGGGCATCCGGTCGCCCTGTATCTAACACCGGTACAGGCAGCGTTCTCGGCGATCCTGAAGCGAAGTCGGAATCGATCAAGAACGCGATCGATGCGCTGCGCGAAGTCGACCTGCTCCAGAACAGCTATTCGCGCCAGATGGCCGCGTCGCTCCGGTCGATCGACAACCAGATCGGTGGCGTCGCATCGCTGGTGGCCCGGTCCGGTGACATCAACGCGAATGCTGGTGTGACCGAAGGGTTCAAGATGAACGGCTTCGGCAGCCTGCTTAGCAAGATCCCGCTGATCGGCGGCATCCTTGGCGGCCTATTCGGATCGAAGACGACGGTCACCGGCAGCGGCCTGTACGGCGGCGCGCAGTCGGTCGGGTCGATCCTCGATGGCGGTTTCGATGCGTCGTATTACAGCGACATCCAGAAGAAGAAGAAGTTTTTCGGGATCACGACGGGCACCAGCTATTCGACGCAATATAGCGGCGCCGATCCGAACCTCGAAAATCAGTTCTCTTTGATCCTGCGCTCGTTCAACGACGCGATCGCCGCGGCGGCTGTCCCGCTCGGCAGAATCGACGCTCGATATCCAGAGCCGCTTGCGCAGCTTCGTGGTCGATATCGGCCGCATCGATCTGCAGGGTCTCTCGGGCACCGAGATCCAAGAAAAGCTGTCGGCGGTGTTCGGCAAGGCGGCGGACGGCATGGCAAACGCCGCCTTCCCGGGCCTTCAGCAATTCCAGAAGGTTGGCGAGGGCCTGTTCGAAACGCTCGTCCGCGTTGCATCCACTGCCGAGGCCGTCACCACGGCGCTCGACCAAATGGCAGGCGCGGCACCCCAACTCAGCATCGACGCCAAGCTGGGCCTTGCCGACCAGTTCGACAGCATCAGCGACTTCACCAGCGCGGTCGGCTCGTATTTCGAGGCGTTTTACACTTCGGAAGAGCAGGCCGCGGCGAAGACGGCGCAGTTCACGAAGGTGTTCGCCAGCCTCGGCGTGTCGATGCCTTCGTCGCTGGCCGGGTTCCGGGCGCTCGTCGAGGCCCAGAACCTCAACACGGCGGCGGGTCAGGCGACCTATGCCACGCTGCTCCAGCTCGCCCCTGCGTTCGCAGATCTGCAAGCGTCGATGGAGGGCGCCAAGAGCGCGGCCGACATCGCGAGCGAGCGCAACGATCTCCAGCGCCAGCTACTCCAGCTGCGCGGCGACACCGCGGCTATTCGTGCGCTCGATCTGGCGAAGGTCGATCCCAGCAACCGCGCTCTGCAACAGCAGATCTGGGACATGCAGGACGCGCAGGAAGCGGCGAAGACCGCTCAGGCGCTCGCGGACGCGTGGAAGTCGGTCGGCGATACGATCATGACCGAGATCAAGCGCATTCGGGGGCTGAACGACACGGCGACTGGCGGCGGCTTTGCCCAGATGCTGAGCCAGTTCAACGCTGCGAACATCGCGGCCCGCGGCGGCGATCAGGATGCCGCTAAGTCGCTGCCCGGTCTCTCACAAGCGCTGCTGACCGCGGCAGGCAACGCGGCGACCAGTCGTCAGGAACTGGAGCGTATCCGCGCCCAGACTGCGGCGAGCCTAGAGGCGACCTACGGCGCGATCACCGCGCTGACCAAGTCGGGCAGCGCTCCGGTCACCGCGACGTCTGCGCTGGCGAACGCGGCTGCGGTGCAGGCCGCCACGCCGGCCGCTGCCAACGACGACACCGCGCTCGCCGTTGCAGATCTGCGCGCTGAGATGGCGACGAGCCGGCAGGAAACGAATGCGGCGCTCGGACGCATTGCCGCAAGCAACGAAAAGATTGCCCGCAAGATGGACGATATTACGACGCAAAGCGGCGGCGATGCGATCTCGATAGTCCAGGCTGACGCGGCATGAGGGTCGTAGCTAATGGCGCCGAGTTTGAACTCGGCACGACCGAGGCGACCCCGACGATCGGCATCACGGATTTTAGCCGGCGGGTGACCGACGAGTTCGGCGTGACCACGGTCGTTGAGCGCAGCTTCAGCCGCCGCCTTTCCGTGCGGCTCGCCGTCCCCGCGTCCGGCGTCGATACGCTGCACCAGCGGCTGACGGATCTCCGGTCTACCTCCGCACTGTGGATCGCCGATAGCGCCTCCGAATGGCTGAGCGTTCAGGGGTTCTATAAGGATTTCTCGATCGACGCGGCCTTGGTCCCGCTCAGCTTCTGCACGCTGACGATCGAAGGCCTTGCCCAGACCGAAATCGTCCCAGACATCGGCGGCGATCCGGCCCCACCGGGCATGTCGTCGTCGCTGCAACTACTCCAGCCGGTAACGGTGACGGACAGCGCGCTGGCGAGCAGCACTGCGGCTGAAACCGAATATGCGGAGTGGTCGGCAGGAACGTCCTACCCGCAGGCTGCGCGCGTCCTGAAGGCCGCGACTCACCGGGTCTATGAAAGCGCAAACGGCGGCAACCTGAACCATGACCCCGCCGCGCTCACCGGCGAATGGATCGACATCGGCCCCACCAACCGCTGGGCGATGTTCGACCAAGCGCTCGGTACCGCTACGTCAACCCCCTCGCCGTTGGTCGTCAATCTGAACGTCACCGCGGCGGATGCAATTGCGCTGATCGACGTCGTCGCCGCGACCGTCCGGGTGCAAGCGGCCGGCTACGACGAGACGCGCGCGGCGACCAAAGGCACGGTCACCTTCCTTGATATGCCGTCGACCACGGGCGTGGTGACGGTCACTGTGACCGGCAGCGGAACGGTAGAGGTCGGCACGTTGCTCGTCGGCAAGGTCGTCAAGCTGGGCGTCACCGAGACGTCGCCGACCGCCGGCATCACCGATTACAGCCGCAAGGTGCAGGACGAGTTCGGCGACGTTCAGGTCGTTCAGCGCGCTTGGGCGAAGCGGATGACCGCGAACGCTCTGATCCGCACGAGCGCAATCGATCAGGTCGCGAACCGGATCGCCGCGGTGCGCGCGCGCCCGTCGCTCTGGATCGGCGGTGCCGGCCTCGATCTCCTGACGATCTACGGGTTCTTCAAGGATTTCTCGATCGAGCGGGGGGAAGGCGTCAGCAAGCTGTCGCTGTCTGTCGAAGGGCTGAGCAAGGCAGCGCCTCTACCTGTCACGGCGATCGTTCTGGTTCCGCGCGGCGCTTACGACAACGCCACATCCTATGGCGCGGGCGACCTTGCGCAATACGAGGGTTCGACGTGGGAATATGCGGCGGACGAAGCATCGACCGGGAACGCCCCACCTTCCCTGCCGGCGACGCGCAACCAATACTGGCGCGTTTTTGCGCAGGCCGGGGGGGATGGTCAGTCAGCGCCGCTCCTTCGAACGCAGTGGTCGATTGACGGCGTAGGAGGCTGGCACGCGGACTATGCCGATGGCGATGCTTATCAGCGCCAGTCGAACGACGATGGCGCAAGCTATGGTCCGGCAATCCGCGTTGTCGGGGAGTCGGGAACCGGCGTCGATGGCGTTAGCCAATCCCAGATATTCCGTCGCGCGGCGACCGTCCCTGCGACCCCGACGAGCAATACTGGTGATCCGCCTCCGGGCTGGAGCGACGGTCCCCCCGCCGGCACCGATCTCATCTGGCAGTCGTCCGCCAAGTTCCGCAGCGGCGTCCAGCTTACGCCGTGGTCTACGCCCCAGCGCATTTCCGGCCTCGATGGTCGGGCCGGCGACAACGCGCCGCTGCTCCGCACGCAATGGTCGGTCAACGGCACCGGCACCTGGCACGACGCTTATACGGCTGGCGATCTTTACCTGCGGCAATCGAACGACAACGGCGTCACCTATGGTCCCGCCGTCCGCGCGATCGGCGAGGATGGCGAGGACGGTGTCGGCGCCGATGGCATAAGCCCGGCCCAGATCTTTCGCCGCTCGGCGACCGTACCGACGACGCCGACCACGAATACCGGCAATCCCCCGCCCGGATGGTCGGACGGACCGCCAGACGGGACCACATACATCTGGCAGTCCTCGGCGAAGTTCCGCGGAACGGTCCAGTTGACGCCTTGGTCGACGCCGCAACGGATTTCCGGGTTGGACGGTGCGAGCGCACCTCTATTGCGGACGCAGTGGTCTACGACGGGCACGGGCGGCTGGCACGACACGTTCGCAACTGGCGACCTGTATCTGCGCCAGTCGAATGACAATGGCGTCACCTATGGGGCAGCGGTCCGAGTTGTTGGCGAGGCGGCGGAAGGCGGCATCGACGGCATCAGCCCGTCCCAGATATTCCTTCGATCGGCGACTGTTCCGGGCACGCCGGGGACGAACACGGGCAATCCTCCACCGGGATGGTCGGACGGCCCTCCTGCTGGCACGGCCTATATCTGGCAATCGTCGGCACAGTTCCGCGGCTCCACCCAGCTGACGGCTTGGTCGGCGCCGCAGCGCATCTCGGGCTTGGACGGCCAGCCCGGCGCGTCCGCACCGCTGTTGCGCGTGCAGTGGTCGGTGAACGGCACGAACGGCTGGCACGACACTTATGCCGAAGGCGACGTGTATCAGCGGCAGTCGAACGACAATGGAGCGACCTACGGCCCCGCCATCCGGGTGGTCGGGGAAGACGGCACCGGCGAGGACGGTATCAGCCCGTCGCAGGTATTTATTCGGGCATCGACCGTGCCGCCCACGCCCGCAACAAACACCGGCAACCCTCCATCGGGCTGGAGCGACGGTCCGCCTGCGGGAACTGGTTTCATCTGGCAGTCGTCGGCGCGTTTCCGCGAAAGCGTGCAGCTCACTCCTTGGACGTCGCCGCAGCGTATTTCCGGCACGGACGGCGCGGCCGGCGTCAGCCCCAGCGTCGTGTCGCTGAACAAGGCGTCGCTGACGTTCGCGGCGGACAGCAATGGCGTGGTGAAGGCCGGGCAACAGCCGCAATTTGTGCAGGCAAACTATAAGACAGGCACCGAGGATCATACCAGCGCGGCCACCTGGAGTATCACCAGTGCGTCAAACAGCGCTTCGGTCGCCGTCGATGCATCGGGCAAGGTAACGATCACCGACGTAACCGGGGCCGGGGAAGCAACGGTCCGCGGATCGTTCAACGGCGTCACTCCGCAAGATCAGTCTTTCAACTGGACCCGACCGAAAGACGCCCCGCCCCCGGCAAGCGCCACCTCGCTCTCGTCGGCGCCGACTGGACAACTCCAGGCTACGACCACGACCTATCCAGCCTCCCCGGTGGCCACGCTGACGATCAGCACGAATGCGAGCGGCCAGCTTGCCGCGAATCTGGCGCTTTCCTACTTCGCGAACGCTTCTGGCGGCGGCGGCGGCACCCAACCATATAATTTCAGCATCGCCGCATACGTTGGATATCGGCCGACAGAGTCGAGCGCGCCGTTCACCGGCTTCTCGCAAGGGCCGGTGTCCGGCTTTTCGTCGTCGTCGCCCGGCCAGTTCGAGCGGCCGGACGAGGGGAGCCTCTACATTGAGCAAACGCAGACGGGGCTTGCGGCGAACACCACCTATGTCGTCGGCTTCTTCCTGCGCCGCGAATTTTCGTTGCGTTCGATCTCAGCTGACTGGTCCGGCACCTTTACGGTGAGCCAGCCATGATCTTTCATCGCTACACCGCCTCGACGGGCGCGCTGCTCGGCAGCTACGCCGAGGATCCGCGCCTCGCCAAGTCCGGGATCACCTTCAACGCCGCCACGCAGGCGATCAGCGAGCAGGATATGGGCGGGGTCACTCCCGACATGGCATGGAACCCCACGACGCACCTGTACGAGATCGATGCGGCGAAATTGGAAGCGCGGCTGATCGTCAGCATCAAGGCGACCAACGAAGCGCTGGTGCGCGGCGTCTATTCGCAAAATTACGGGAAGCAGAAGAAATACTCGCGCAAGCAGCAGGAGGTGCTGGACTTCCGGTCGCTGACCGGCGCGCTGGGCATCCCGGTCGTGCAACCGCTATCGGCCGCGCTGTCGCTGTTCCTACCCGGTTTTCAGGCGCTGACGGCGGCGCAGCAGCAGAAGCGATTTCGTTTTTCGAGATCGCAGGCTGCCAAGCGCGGCGTGTCGATCGACGTTATCATCGCTGAAATCGAGGCGAGGATCGATGTGGTCGAGACGAAGGTGTCGGACTGGGAGGCGACCGAGCTGGAGGCCATCCGGTCGATCAAGCTGGCGACCACCGCCAGTGCGAAGCAGGCGATCTTCGACGCGATCAACTGGAACTGGTCGGCCTGATCCGCTGACATCTACCGAAAGGATTGACCATGAACCTGCTTCCGCGGGCCTGCGGGCCTATGCATTCGGCGCACGTACGCCGATCAGCGCGAACGATCGCATAATGGAGGCGACGATTGCCGCGCTCGTCTCGCGAAGCACAGCCAGCGGGTGGCTTCTCTGCATCCTGGCAATCGGCGGGGTGATCCAGCTTAGCCGGATCGTCGCCCTCCAGCGCCCGAAGATGAAGGAGTTGGAGACGCAGGCTGAGGAAAGCGAGCGGAACGCCGCTGCGCAGAAGGAAGAAAGCCTCCGCGATACGTTGCTGGTTCGGGTCGAGCGCGTCGAAGAGCAGCTCGATCGCGAGCGGAGCGGTCGCGCGGACGATCGCCGCGAACTCGAAAACAAGATGGAACGCCAGCGCGAGCTATACGAGACCAAGCTGGAGGTAGAGCGCGCGCGGCACGAAGCGGCGGAGATGCTCAGCCGGCACAAAGTCCGCAATCTGGAAGCATGCCTCTCTGCGTTCCTGTGGATGGCCGAAAAGCGCCCCGACAATATCCCGGAGGTCGTTGCCGAGGTCCGCAAGATGCGTGCCGAGCAGGAGTTGGCGGAGGCTGCGGAAAAGGGCGCCGTGGCCGGTGCGAAAATCATCGCAACGGGCACCAAGCCAGACTGAACCAATCGACATCGGAGAAACGACCATGACGACGGCACCAGTCGGCGGCGGCACTGCCGTGTCCGACGACGACATCGAAGGCCACCTCCCCGAATACATCCAAGGGGCAAAGCGGTGCGGCATCCAGCGGTCGGTATGGTTGCCGAGCTTTTACGTCCCTTGGTCCCCCCGGAATGACAACGAAAACGCGGAAGGCCCGTGGTCTGATTGGGTAGCGCTCGCTCGCCAGATCCTCGTGGTTGACGCCGAAGCGCGAGCGAAAGCGATGAAAGGAAAAAAATCATGACGACGGCATCCGCCGGCGGCAGCATTCGGCTGTCCCCGCACTTCACCCTGGCCGAAATGACGGCCACCTCGCACAAACTGCCGAACGCGCCGAACCCGGACGAGGTGAAGGCGCTGACCGCGCTTTGTCTCAACGTGCTGGAGCCGGTGCGCGCGCACTTCGGCAAGGCTGTGCGGGTCAATAGCGGCTTCCGGTCGCAGCAGGTCAACGCGACGGTCGGATCGAAGCCGTCGTCGCAGCATCGCAAGGGCCAGGCCGCAGACATCGAGATCGAAGGCGTGTCGAATGCGGACTTGGCGAAGTGGATCCGCGATACGCTCCCCTTCGATCAGGTGATTCTCGAAAACTACCGCAAGGGCGTCGCCGGGTCGGGATGGGTTCACGTCTCGTGGAGCGGCACTGCCAAGCGCGGCGGTTCGAAGGGCGTCAATTCGGTCCTGACCATGACGCTCGGTACGCACGGCGCGACTTACACTTCGGGCATCAACGCATGACCGCGCGCGAGCAGCTGGTCGCGTACATCGCGACCCTCACCGCCTTGGTTCTCGTCATCATCGTCGCGTTGCTGATTGCCGCATGGGTGCCCGAGGTCATGGGGAAGATGGAGGTCTTTGGCCTCGGCACGGTCACCGGCGGATTGATCGGCGTCCTCCGTTTCCCGTCCGCCCGATCGCCGGTCGCGACGACGGACAACGGCGACGTGAACGTCGGCGACGGAACGGGGGCATCGCGATGATGGGCCTCTCGCTCCTTTCGCTGCCGCAGAAGATCCTCGGCGGCGTGATGGCGATCCTGCTGACGATCGCGACGATCTACGGCGTCCGCGAACATATCCGCGCCGGACAGTGGAAGGCCCAGGCGGATGCCACGGCTGCGAAGCTGAAGAGCGAGGAACAGGCTCACGCCATCACCCGGCAGTCGCTCGGCTCGGTCCAACGCGAACTCGACATCCAGTCGCGCATGGTCAGCGATCTCGCGTCACTGGGCGATCAGCGGAAGCAGGCGGCTTTGAAGGCGCAGGCGGCGGCACAGGAGGCAGGCAAGGCCGCGGAGGTGCGAGCGAAGGCGCTCGACGCGTCTGCGGCGGCTGTGCGGCCCGGCGCGGACAAATGCCCGCCAAGCGACGTGTTCTGGAACCAGCGAGGTGACCTATGACTATCCGACTGCTTTCGGCCGCGCTCGCGCTGGCCTGCCTATCCGCCTGCGCAGCGCGCCCGGCGGCGGCTCCCCGGCCGTCGAAGTGCGGACCGTCACGATCGACCGGCCGGTGCCGGTGCCGTGCGTGAAGCGGTCGGCGATCCCGGCCGAGCCGCCGAAGATCAGCGGCAAGCTGACCGGCGACGCACGGCGTGATCTCGACACTGTGACCGCGTCGGCAGTCCGGCTCCGCAGCTGGGGCGTCGAACTGGTCGCGATCCTGAGTGGCTGCACGCCGTGACCGTCTGCCGCGAGTGCGGGGCGCATAGCGCGCAGCGGGTTAGCCGCGGTCCGCTGACGGTCCAGATCGACCCCGACGCCGCCTACTGGCGCGGCAAGCTGCTCCCGATCGTCGGGTATCGGCTGCGCATCCTGCACCTGCTCTGCTCTCGCGGCCGGGCCAGCCACTTTGCGATCGCAATAGCCGGGAGTGGCCCAGACAGCGGCGCGTCCACGGTCAGCGTCCAGATCAGCCTCCTGCGCCGGCAACTGCCCAAAGGCGTCGAGATCAAGCCCATCCGGGGCTTTGGCTACGAACTCACCATTACGGAGGAACACATGAACGACCTGAAACAACGCGCGTCCGAACATCTTGACGCGCTGCCCGAAGACACCCTGGCCTATGTCGTGCTGTCGATATCGGCGGATAACAAGCCGCAAGCCTTTTCGACAGTGGACGGAATGGCGACGTTCGCCATTCTCGGCCGGTCGATCGCGGGAACGGCCGAGTTCTTTGCGCAAAATGCAAAGAAGGCCCATGCCGAAGAGCCTGAGGCATGACCGAGCGCAAGCCGTGGGTGACACCTTCTGTCATCGTCGCGTCGCTGGTCGTGACGGAAGGCGTCGTCGCGCAGGGCGTTCATGAGATGACGAGCGACGATCTTGGGAGCTAGCTCGATGGTCCCGCCGCTAGGCGTTTGCGCGGGTGCGCAGATCAAGGTAATTTCGATCGAACTCAGCCCGTTTTGCCAGCCGCTGCCAGTCGTCTATCACCAGTGACCGGCTGCCGTTTCGACTGATTAAAGCCTCCGCGACCAGCTCCTTTAGCATGCGGTTGACATGCACAGACGTCAGGCCGGTCGCATCTCCGATCTGCTCCTGGCTCAACGGCAGCTCGTAACGCAAAGCTTCGCCTAACCCTGCAAGTTCAAGCCTGACGGATAACTCACATAACAAATGCGCGATGCGCGTAACGGCATCTCGCCGACCGACATTGACGATCCATTCGCGAAAAATCGCCCCGTCTATGAGCGTATCAATCCACAGAGCAAGGCCGACGCGAGGAAAGTCAAACGCAAGCTTTTTGATAGCCGCCGCAGGAATGACCGCAACTTCGCAATCTGTCAGCGTTTGAACGCTATGATCGGCGACTCCAAGGAAGGAGTTCTGTAGGTCGACCAGATCGCCTTTCATATGAATGGCCAGGATCTGTCGCCGGCCATTTACGACAAGCCTGTTACGCATAGCGAACCCGGACATAAGAAAGCAGGCTTGCGAGACTTTCTCGCCCTCTTTCACAACGAAGTCATTGCGCCGGATACTCTTCACAACTGAGGGTAGTCCGAGGATGGCGTCCTTATCAACCGTTAGCAGCCTGTTCCTTAGATCGAGCTTGCGGACGAGCGGCTCAAGCACCCAATTAGAGTCAAATATCATGACAATGCTCCCGATAGGCGAAAGCGGAGGGTCTCACAGCGCGTCACTCTTCGGCTCGGGAAGATGATCAAGAGAGTGACCGACTTGGTTCGATGGAACGTCGAAGCGATGCTTAATCGCTACGTCCAAGCAGTCCGCCAACATGGCGGTCAAAAGCGTGTCGCCGACGCGATCTGTCAACGTCAGCGCGTCGGAAATGCCCCGTATTGCCCCCTCGCGCGGGTTGGGTGCTGGCGTTTCTTCCGTCACGCTGTGACAACCTGCATCGCTTCGATCTCGGCCGCATAGGCGTCAGCTCTGGCGTAATGGGCTATTCGCGCGGTGATGCTGTTGCTCTTCTCGCCCTGCTCTCGAGCCTGTCTCTGCAATTCCCGCAAGCGAGCAACTTCGATCGTATCGGCCATAGTTATACTCCCGTTCAGCGGGAGCGCTCCAGCGTCTCTCAGTCGCCGCCATGCCGTTAGCGAGTCGCAGCGATTGCCCTATCTATATCAAACCGCGCCGAAGTGCACGAGGCCTGCTTCTGCCCTCACTCAACGCCCGTCCGGAAGCAAAAAGCCGCCAGCCTTTCGGCCAGCGGCTTAGCGCTTCCCGCAGGAAAGCTTTAGGCGAACGAGACCTTCGCGCTGCGGCGACGCGTGCGCATCGCTGCTCCCATAATGCCGAAACCGGCAATCATCATTCCCCAGGTGGCAGTTTCTGGTACACTGCCTATATCAGTCGCGGTAAGAAAAATGCCCGATGATGACGACATCGTAACTTCCTGCGGCAAATCAAATTTGATCGATGCCGTGTGGAGATAATCCGCGATATTGCCAGGTACAGCTAAAACCTCTAGAGCGAGCAGAAAGGTTTGAGTGTAGCTTTTCCCAGTGATATTGCTTGTGACATCGAAATACGCGGAATCGACACCGACGGTATATTTTAAATCTGAAAAATTGGTTTGATAATAAGTGATATTGCTCGGACGGCTTCCGTTATACACGAACGACGAAAACCCGAGTTGATTTCTTAACCCAAATAACGTCCCACTACCAAGTGTCGCAACTCCATGAAGGGTTATTCTGTATTTTAGCTCGGTGACGGTATCGTCATCTGCTCCTGCAACATTGAATGTAAGGAGATCCTGATACGAAGCGAACGCGGTACTACCGCCGTTCTGGCTTCCATCTGCATTACCCGACGTCGATACAAAGGCCCCAATTTTACCGGACGCTAAATTTGCATATGACACCGCATAGTCGTCCTGGGCAACTCTCGACTCCAGTAGGAGGCTAGGCCGGAAATCACTGTCCGAGGTGATAACTCCGTCGTAGTTATAAATCGTACCCGTCACCGAACTTTGTATTATATCCTGTCGGTTAGTGATGTGACCGATCTGATTTTTGACCGCAGTTTGGGCGTAATTTTGAGCGCTTGATGCCTCGCTCACGAACAAGGTCGATGCGACAGATAGCGTCAGTAGCCCGCGGATCGCGTGCAAATTCGATGTAGAAAATCTCATAGTTGCCTCCCCCTATTTCGATTTGCTTTACAAGCAATTATTATGCCATCGGCGTATCTCCGACGTTTTTTAGTTGGCCGGTTGGCGATGTGTAAGCCCTGGCGACAGTCTTACAAACGATCTTGGAATAACGGTGCCGAAGAGTTCGTTTTGGTACTATAAGGCTTGGCGGTCGCTTCCGCATTTATTCGCATCCGGTTCGCCGCCTTCCACCAGGTCGACGTCGAGACGACCTATACGATCTCGTCGGCGGCGGGATCGGGTAAGCGCGTCGGCGAGCTGCTGATCTCGAATTTCCCGCTGCCGGGTTAGGTGGCTGGCTTCGTCGGCGTGCCGCCCAGATCCTCAGGCGGCACCCGGAAATACCGCGACAGCAGCGCGATCTCTTCCCGTCGCAGGCTGTTGGGCACGCCCCGCGAGACGTACCGCTGGAGGTATCCCTCATCCCGGTCGATCAGCCGGGACAGGGCCGCATAGGTCTCTCGGTGCATCGTCACGAGCCCGTCCAACCGCTCGCGCGGCGCCTTGTTCTGTTCGATCATCTCGTCGATCGACAGGCGGCGCGTAAAGATGTCTCGTACCATCCGCCTAATATAAGTCGTCTGGATCCGATCTACGAGGAGCGCTCAAGCGGGCGCGTCGCTTCGGCGACTCGCCATATCATCATTTGTGTGTAGCCTCCCGGCGAGTGATTCGCAGGGGCGTTATGAAAGCAAATTTTCGGCAGGTATTCGTCTATAATTTTGATGTAACTACCGCGCGTAAGGCTGCGGTCCTCCCAGATTTAATTGATCTCATCCACATACTTGAACGGCGGCGGGTCGCCGGTCGCGCAACATTGCCGATCGAGGGGGTGATATAAATCTTACGCTTGCCCCGATTGTTCTCGGGGCCGGGGACCAAACTGCGACCTTGCTGGTCCGCCACTCAGACAAACATTCGGCCGAGTCAGTTTACAGCGATATCCTCAGCGACACATTCACCGCGCACGCGAAAGGCGCGGCCGAGGGCGGCGAAACTGGAGTCCACATCTTCCTCTCCTTGGCACCTGAAGCCGCGATTCCGAATCGCTACACCTGCATCATTGAAAAAGCGGCGGGCATCAGTGTGACAACGATCCGCCGGTTTTTGAATCGACTTATCCACGACGAATACGATGAAGACCCAACATCGTTTAGCTATCCCCACCCGGGCGGTCAGCGGACCCGTGCGGGCAAGGTTGCGATGGAGAGATGTTTGCCGCGATTGGAGATCGATGGTCGCCCCTCGCAACGTCTGGCTGACGATGTTCAGAACGGAAGGTTGACCGGAATTGTACTGAAGCGCGCTGTGCCGCACACCCCGGTAGGTGGCGTGCCTTTTATCACGCAAAAGGAAGCCACACTTCGGCTCGAAATCGATCAGGGGCACCTTACCGCCAACATCTGGGGTGATGTCCGTCGAGCTTTGGCAGCGGAAGCGGGCACCTATCCCTCCGCGCAGATCGGGATCAAACTACCTGCTCGGAAAAAAACGGTAAGCTTAGAGGTCGACACTGCGACCGGCTCGCCGCTCAATGAGATGTATTTCCAGTCTTTCGACGTGGTAAATATCAACCCCCGATGGCGCAGTCGGCTCGACAGGTGGTTCGCCATTTCGTCACGCGCGTGTTGCCGCTTCTAATCGCCGAACGGAGCATATAAGGTAGCAATATGATCGGCTACGAGCTCAGCAGAGGCCTGGCCTACCGGGCGATCAAGCATCCTGACATGCACTGGTATACGCGAACGATACCGTTAGTCTGCACCCTGGTGGTCAGCGGGGTGATGATCTTTCTTCCAAGCCCTCCCACGCTGTTAGGGAAAGACGGGCTTGTCGCCGCGAGCTTGAGCGTGATCTCGACGCTCCCGGGGTTCTTTTTCGCCGGGCTGGCAGCCGTTGCGACGTTCAGCGGCCTCAATATGGACGCCGTGATGCCTAACCCGCCAGCACGCATCGGTGTGCGGGTCGGCGGCGGCAAATCCACCATCGATCTTAGCCGTCGGCAGTTTCTCTCCTACCTGTTCGCCTATCTTGTTCTCCTGTCGTTTGGTCTCTGTGTCGTTTCCCTCGCGCTAGCGGCAGCAACGCCTACTCTACTGTCATGGAAAGAGAGCCTCGTCGCGGACGGCTATGGGGGCGCATGGGCAATCGCTCGTGCGCTCGGTATCATTATCTATTCGGCGATCGCGAGTAGCGTGCTGGTTACCACGCTGCACGGGATGTTCTTTTTGACAGAGCGCATTCACCAGCCTTGAGCAAATCGGATGGACGATCGCGAACTGAGCCTTGCCGTGGTCGGCATCAACTACGAGAATGCGGACGGTGGCAACCGGCGGTTCGAGGTCGAGCTATGCGCTCCCGGCGATCCGATCCACCTGCACCGCGAGCCGAAGAACAAGCATGACGACAACGCGGTGGCGGTCTTCACCGAGCGCGGCGTCCAGATTGGCTACCTGACCGCGGAGCGCGCGCCTTGGATCGGATCGAAGCTGGCGGCCGGCGAAGAGTTCGTCGCGGTGTTTCAGGGGCTAACCGCCGCCGCCTATGTCCGCATCAGGTTCGGCGGCGGTGCCCCTACCCTACCCGTCCAGCGCGAGCAGCCGCCGGCCTGGACGGACGGGTTCTACCCCCGACCCGGAAGGGTCGGAGTGGGGGGCATGATTTTAGAACCGTGGCATCGAGGGCGCCACCGCGCCGAAGATCGAGATCGAATACAGAATCATCCCGTCCTCGGTAGTTAGCTCGACAGAGATATCCGTATCGAAGACGTCTATGTCGCGCTCTTTAAGCATCTCGCCCGCAAACTGCTTTAGCGTCTCGCCAGCTTGCTTGTGATTCGGCATCTCAAATACAGCGCCGGATGTCGGCACTCCGTTCTCGACGGTGATGAACTGATAGTTTGGCATCCCCGGAAAATACTGCGATTATCGGACCCTACCATAACCTATTATAACTGCCGGAAAAACCGCTTCAATTTCGCTTGCCGTCGAGCAGGCTTACCGCAGGCGGTGCATCGTTCAGGATCAAGTTGGCCCAGACCTGCGCCAGCTCGCGACGACGCTCCATATGAGCCGCCCGGTTGTAGGCACCCTCGACCTTATCTTCGGCAACGTGCGCCAGCATCAGGTTGATGACTTCCCGGTCGTCGGGACGGCCTTCGCGGCGACGCCATTCGTTCATCACCGACGAGAACGACGATCGCCAGCCATGCGCGCAATGCCGGTGCTTATAGATGGCACCGTTCGCGCGGATGATCAGCGCACGGACGGCGTTCTCGGACATCGGCCGGTGGGCGTGGCGATCGTTCGGAAAGAGGAACGGCAGGTGCCCCGTCAGGGGGCGCACGGCTTCGATTGCCTCGACCGCCTGCCGGGAAAGCGGCACGATATGTTCGAACTCGATATCGTCCTTCAGACGGAGGGCCAGCTTCATCGTGCCCGGCGGAACGCGCCAGATCGGGTTCTCGCTTTCCAGCCCCTCCAGTTCGGTCCATCGGCAATGCCGCTGCACGGCCGATCGGACGGCGGTCAGCGCGATCAGCCGGTTCGCCAGCTTCGTGATGGGGCTGGCGTTCTCAGCTTCGACGTCTGCGATCAACTGGCGGCATTCGACCAGGTTGGTCAGCGCCGGCTGCTTCGTCGCCTTCGGCTTCGGCTTCAGGAGCGACTTGACCACCGCGGCCGGATCGCCGGACCGCATCCCGCCCGCCGCCGCATAGGCGAACACGTCGGACGCGCGCTGGCGGATACGGTGTGCAGTCTCGATCGCCCCGCGCCGCTCGACCTTCCGCAACGCCTCCAGAAGCAACGCCTCCGTGATATCCTTGATCGGCATCGCGCCGATCGACGGGAAGAGATCGTTCTCGAGGCTGACGATCACGTTGCCAGCGTGCACAGCACTCCATCGCGGCCTGTTCAGTTCGTGCCACGCACGTGCGCAGGCTTCGAATGTGTTCCAGGCGCCGAGCGTCCGCGCTGCCGCTTCCTGCTTTTTCTCAACGGCAGGATCGCGACCGTCGCGCAGGATCGCCTTCGCCTTCTCTCGCTTCTCGCGCGCTTGGATCAGCGACACGTCGGGGTATATTCCGAACGTCAGCAGCTTCTCCTTCCCGGCGAACCGGTACTTCATGCGCCACGACCGATTCCCGGTGGTCGACACCAGTAGGAACAGCCCGCCGGCATCGGCCAGCTTGTAGGGCTTCTCGCCGCCCTTGGCCTTCTTCGCTTGCGTATCCGTCAGCATGCTACCCCGCATGGGGGTATCCGCTACCCCCGGTCCTGAGCCTACCCCCGCCGATACCCCGACAGGGGGTACGCTTGGGCCGGATCGTGTCGGACAATGCTGGACGATCAAACCCGCGCGTTTCTGCGGGTTATATAGACGTTCTCGAGCAATATCGGAAGCCGCCGGATGGAGCCTTGGTGGACAGGGCTGGATTCGAACCAGCGTACGCTTGCACGGGCAGATTTACAGTCTGCTGCCTTTAACCACTCGGCCACCTGTCCAGTTGGGCCGCCAAAAAGCGAGGCGGTCCCCTGCCAAGACGGGGAGCCCCTGTCAACGTCCGTTCTGTGCGATCGGCGCTTTAACCGTGGGAAAGACGCGCCGTCCTTCCTTTCCCGCGGTCGAAAGCCTAAGGACGGCGATCCGACGGCCCGTATCCGCAGGCCGGTGACAGAACAGCATAGTTGAAGAGATCGATCGATGGCCCGCAAAGGACACCGCCCCTCGCAAGCCGGCAATGGCCGCCCGCGTTTCTGGGGGCGGCATGCGGTCATCGCCGCGCTCGCCAATCCCGAACGCGTCGTACGCAAGATCTGGGCGACGCGCGAAGCGATGAGCCAGCTCGAAATCCCGCCCGTCGTGCCGATCGTCTTTGCCGACGTCGCGGATCTTGGTCGCATGGTGCCAGGCGACGCCCCGCATCAGGGGCTGGTGGCGGAAGTCGATCCGCTGGAGGATATCTGGCTGGGCGACCTGTTGCAGCAGGGCGCGGACGACAACCGGCCCCTGCTGGTGCTCGATCAGGTGACCGACCCGCACAATGTCGGCGCGATCCTGCGCTCGGCGGCGGCGTTCGACGCGCTTGGCATCATCACGCCGGATCGCCACGCGCCGCCCGAATCCGGGACGATCGCACGGTCGGCCTCCGGCGCACTGGAAGTCGTGCCGTGGGTCCGCGTCGTCAATCTCGCCCGCGCGCTCGATGAGATTGCGGAAGCGGGCTATTGGCGCGTTGGCCTCGCTGGCGAAGCGACGCAGACGCTGGACAAGGCGATCGGTCAACAGGCGCGCATCGCTTTGGTGCTAGGCGCGGAAGGCGAAGGCATGCGGCACAACACCGCCGCGCATTGCGACGAACTCGCCAAGCTGCCGATCTCGCACAAGGTGGAGAGCCTCAACGTCTCGAACGCCGCCGCCATCGCACTGTATGCGGTGACGACGCGGGCGTGAAGATCCGGGGGTGACGGCGCGGGCGGGCCACGGGCCAACCCGCCCCCTCCGTCAGTCCTCCGCGGCGATCGTGACGCGCAGCCCGTCCAGATCGTCGGTCATCTGCACCTGGCACGACAGGCGCGAATTCGCGTCGCGCTCGCTGGACGAATCGAGCAGATCATTCTCGTCTTCGCTCATCTTCGGCAGTTTGGCCGCAAATTCCGGGTCGATATGCACATGGCAGGTCGCGCAGGAACAGCACCCACCGCACAGCGCCAGAATCTCGTCGATGCCGGCATCCCGGATCACTTCCATCACCGACAGGCCCGTCTGGCCATCGATCTCGCGTTCTTCACCTTCACGCGTCACGACGATAAGCTTAGGCATTCTAGTCTCCCGGCAACGTTTCTCCATCCGCCATGCCGTGCGATGCTGCACCGATCAAGGATATCCCGCATGGGCCTGAACGCCGAACAGTTGCGAACGTCGATCGACGCCTTGTGCGCCGCCGAACCCGCCTTCGCCGCCGCGCTGGCACGCGTCGGATATCCGCTGCCGCGCATCAATCCGCGCGGCTTCGCCACCTTGCTGCGCACGATCCTGGGGCAGCAGGTCAGCACGCAATCGGCGCAGGCGGTGTGGAACAAGCTGGAAGGCATCGCCGGCGACCTGACCGATCCCGCCAGCATCGCGCAGCTCAGCGACGAACAACTCCGCGCCGCCGGTCTCTCGCGACAAAAGGCAGGCTATGCCCGCAGTCTGGCGGACGAAGTGACGAGCGGCCGGCTCGATCTCGCCAATCTCCCGCAGGACGACGAGGACGCAATCAAGGCACTGGTCGCGGTCAAGGGCATCGGGCGCTGGTCGGCGGAAGTGTATCTGCTCTTCGCCGAAGGCCGTCCGGATATCTGGCCCGCGGGCGACCTCGCCGTGCAGATCGAGATCGGGCGCATCCTGGGCCATGACGTACGGCCATCGGAAAAATTGACCCGCGAGGTGGCGGAGGCGTGGCGTCCGCATCGCGGGGCGGCGGCGGTGTTCACGTGGCACCATTATGGCAGCGACATGAAGGTGATCTGACCGATCCGCCCTCCGACCCTGAGCCCTCTTCAGTCCGCCTTGGGCCAGCGTTGCGTCTTGCAGATGATAAAGAAGCAGCCGCGGATCTTCAACGCGCCGTCGGGATAGCGGTCGAGCGTCGCCGTATAGGTGTCGCCCGACTGCGGATCGTAGAGATTGCCGTGCCACTTCTCACCCCCATCGGTGAAGTTCAGCAGCAGCGGCAGGCCGACCAGCGGGCGGTGACGCTGCTTCGGATCGTTGTTCCGCTCGTCGACCGTCTTGCCGTAATCGGCGGCCGGCAGCAGCTTGATGATACGGCCGCACATCATCCCGTGTCCGCACGGTTCGATCTGGATCATCGCCTTCTTGTTCTGGGTGATCCACCGCCCGGCGACCGGCTGCGCGGCCTGCGCTGCCGGGACGAGCGCGACCGACGACAAGGCTATCGCACTGACCAATCTGCGCATCGAACTTCCCCAAAACGCCGCACCCCGCAGCGGCGCAGCCGATCCCTGGCAGCGCATGATGGCGAAATAACGACACTTTCGCGCGCGACTGCGGTTCGCGATTGACGGCACGGGATGGTTACGAGAGGGGAAAGGCGATGTCTCCGCCGCCAACCGCCTCAGATTACATGGATCCGCAAGGTCACCGCCCCTCGCTTGCCGAAAGCTATCGATCGGTGCGCGTGCCGACCGGCAAGGGACGGTTCTGGGGCAAGATCGGTGCGTTTGCCGGCCCCGGCTATATGGTCGCGGTCGGCTATATGGATCCGGGCAACTGGGCGACCGACCTCGCGGGGGGATCGGCATTCGGATACACATTACTGTCGGTCATCCTGATTTCGAACATCATGGCGATGGTGCTGCAATCCTTGTCCGCGAAACTCGGCATCGTCACCGGACACGATCTCGCACAGGCGTGCCGTCGCAATTACAGCCGTCCGGTCAATTTCATGCTGTGGCTGCTATGCGAACTGGCGATCATCGCCTGCGATCTCGCCGAAGTGCTCGGCACCGCGATCGCGTTGCAATTGCTGTTCGGCATGCCGCTGATCGCCGGCGTGTGCCTGACCGCGTTCGACGTCATGCTGATCCTCGCGCTGCAACGCTTCGGCTTCCGCAAGCTGGAAGCGTTCATCGTCGCATTGCTGATCGTCATTGCAGGCTGCTTCGCATTCGAACTCGCCATCGCACAGCCCAGCATCGCCGGGATTGCCGCCGGGCTGATCCCGCGCGCCGAGATCGTCACCAATCCGGCCATGCTGTACATCGCGATCGGAATACTCGGCGCGACGGTGATGCCGCATAACCTGTATCTTCATTCCTCGATCGTGCAGACGCGCGCCTTCGACCGGGACGAAGCGGGCAAGCGCGACGCCGTGCGCCATGCGACGATCGACAGCACCGTGGCCCTGTTCCTCGCTCTGTTCATCAATGCGGCGATCCTGATCCTCGCCGCTGCCGCCTTCCATGTGAACGGCCGGACCGATGTCGCGGAGATCGATCAGGCGTATCGGCTCCTTTCGCCCACGCTCGGCGCAGGAATGGCCAGCGTGGTCTTCGCAATCGCATTGCTCGCATCGGGCCAGAATTCGACCGTGACGGGAACGCTGGCGGGTCAGATCGTCGCGGAAGGGTTCCTCAACCTGCGCCTGCCTCTGTGGCTGCGGCGGATGGTCACGCGGTTGCTGGCGATCATTCCCGCCGTGATCGTCGTCGGCATGAAAGGCGCGGAAGGCGCGACCGAATTGCTGGTGCTGAGCCAGGTCGTGCTGAGCCTGCAATTGCCCTTCGCGATCGTGCCGCTGGTCCGCTTCACGGGCGACCGCGGGCAGATGGGCGTTTTCGCCAATCCGTGGTGGCTGAAGATCGCCGCCTGTGTGATCGCCGCGATCGTCATCGTGCTGAACGTCAAACTGCTGATCGGGTTCTTCTTTTCCTGATCGGAGGCTTAATAGCAGGATGCCTTAAGGTCGGTCCACTTCCAGGTCGTGAACCCATAAAAGCGAACGACCGTTTGCGCCCAATAGCGGACATCGCGAAAGTCGCTTAGCCTGCACGAATGGACGACCCGAGGAACTGGCTGGACGAGATCGTGATCGTCAACGAGAGCAAGGAGGAGCGGCTTCCCGGCGACGTCTCGCTCTACCGTAGCATCGGAGATGCTTGCGAAGCCCTCGAATACTGGTGGGTGAAGAATGGCGAAGGTCACGCCTTTACCGCGAGCGGCGTCCGGCTTGTGCTTACGGCTGAGGATAATGGCCTCGTGACAGTCGCCTCTCGGGAGGAATGTGCCGAAGGCCCCGCCATTGTTGTGACTTGGTTGATGTCGCTCGCGGAAACCGCTCTGGAGGCTCGTAAGCGCGTGGCACAGGATGGGCGGGCGATTTTAAGCGCGGCGGAAGAGGCGGGTTCACTGCCGACCACCGTCGACGGACTTATCGCTTACATCGGGTTGCCCTGGACTGCCCCACGCGACTGGTTTGTGCCGGGCTGCTTAGCACTTCTCGCGGCAACCGCGCTGCTTCTCGCGGCGATCCTCATTAAGGCGTTCTAGCGTCTGCTTGCCGCCACGATCGGACGTTTGGCGCGATCGAGGGCACTGCTTAAAGCGAACGGGCCGGAAACGCCCAATTGCGGTCGGCCACCGGATCCGCCACGTAATCGAGTCCACGGAGCAAAGGAGTGGTCGATGCTGTGGGCGATATTGTTTCAGTCGGTTCCTTTGGCGTCAGTCCCGCCATCTTTGCCAACAGTCAATGAGGGTTGGGTTTTTCCAACTGAAAGGTCGCTTCGAGTGTCGAGCGTGTGTCCGAAGGTCGGTCGTATATCGGCTAATTCTTTTGAAGATTCGACTAACAAATCTTTCACCGTTCAGGGCATGGGCCGCTCCAGTTCGCCCGCGGACCGGCAAGCAATAAAGAACATTCTTGCACCTTTGCAGGGCGTAGATTCGGTGGATGTCGGTTGCTGGGGGCACCAGGGAGGCCTAATCGTTGTTCGGGGACCCGGTTTGAAAGACGGCAGGGTGACTGAAATTCGCGTGGACTTTCTTTGGACAGAGATTGGCGCAACGCCGCTCGCGCCCGACGCGATATATCCTTCCGCTTACTAGTCAGCACAGGACAAAGTGATCGACGAATATCCACCACAATCGGCCAGTCAGCTTTACCGATCGTGATCCCGAAGGCGGAAAGGCCGTCAGCGCTCAATTGCGGACATTAGGTAAGATGGCCTATTGAAGCCCATGATCTGGTGGGACTGGACGGGTTCAAAGAGGCTTGCGCTCTTAGCAGCAATGCTCGCGGTGGCTGCGTTCCCGTGGGTAGTCCTCGGTTGGCTTCCGCATGAATGGCGGGCGTTCATTGGGGGAACCGCCTTCCTGATGTTGCAGCTGATGTTTGGTTGGTTTCTGTTTGTTGGTCTGTTCACGGGACGGATACCGGCTCGCGGTGGATCGGAAAGTCGCATTGTCACGCCAGTATGGTTTTGGGGCGTGGCCGCAACCTACGCGGTCATCTTAATCTTTTTGTATTCATGATCGTCTCCATCGTCGCCTATTGACCGCTAACCACCACAATCGGACGCTCCGTGTGGTTGATCGCACTCCCGAAAGCGGACATTCCGCTAACGCCCAGTTGCAGACATCCGCTGCAGAGGGCATCCCTAAGCGGAGGAGCCGATGTATGCGAATAATTTTCTGCTTACTGCTTGGCCTCGTCGCGGTGTTCTGCGCGTTCGTCGGCGGAACCATGCCACTCATGCTTCCTTCGCAAGCCGCCAAAAACCGTGCTTACTACCAGCAGTTCAAAGCCGCCGCAGCTTACATCGACAAGAATGGGAAGCTACCTGCAACCGAACTCGGCGGTTCGTGAAATACAGGCGATGCTGGCCTTCTGATATTATCATCACCCAAAATCCCAGACGATTGCGATCAGTCGTTCAAGAAGGCTTCCACTGACCGTCTTGTGCTGTCGTTCTGGCGAGGCGAGTGGACGGAATGCTATGGATATCCTTCCGGTCGCACCACCTTGCCGATGAGTGTTCAAGCCTACCTATTATCTGGCTTGGGCATGAACCTCGTCATCTACTGGCTCCTCGCGGCGGGTGTGGCTTGGGGCGCGATCCGTTTGCGACCGCGAAGAGGCGCATCAGTGCGGTCGCCAGCGGACGGCAGCTAACCACCAAAACACGACATTCGAGCTTATGAGTTTACGGCCTAATGTTTGTCCTGAGCGTGTCGAAGGGCGGGCAGCCCGGGACAGGTGCTTCGACAGGCTCGGCACGAACGGTCTGGGTGGATCGGCGTCGCTTCCTCTTGCTTCAGCCCAAAATACGCTCCGCCTGCGCGAGATGCAGCCGCTCGACCATCTCGCCATTGACGCGGATCGCGCCACGATCGGCATTTTCGGGTTGAGCGAACGCGGCGATCACCGCTTCGGCCCAAGCGCGTTCCGCATCGCTCGCGCCGAACGCCCGGTTGGCCGCGGCGATCTGTGCCGGGTGGATCAACGTCTTGCCGTCGAAGCCGAGCATCGCCCCCTGCCCGCATTCGTCCGCCAGAACGGGGCCGTCGTCCAGGATGTTGCAGACGCCGTCCAGGACGACCAGGCCATTCGACCGTCCCGCCATCACGATCGTCGCCAGCGCCGGCACCAGGGCCGTCCGCGCCGCATCGGGGCGGCACCGCATTTCCTTGGCGAGGTCGTTCGTACCGGCGATCAGGCAGGACAGGCCGAACTCCGCCGCCGCCCCGGTCAGCGCACCGATATGGATGACGGCGGTGCAGGTCTCGATCATCGCCCATAACGGCACCGTCCGGCCCACTTCCGCGCGCGCGATGGCCAGATCCGCCGGGGTCGATATCTTGGGAAGCAGGATGGCGTCGGGCGCCGCCCGTGCGATCGCGGCGCAATCGTCCGCGCCCCATTCCGTATCCAGCCCGTTGACTCGCACGACCAGTTCGCGTGTGCCGAAACCGCCGGTCGCGACCGCCGCGACTGCCGCCGCGCGCGCCTCGGCCTTCAGCTCGGGCGCCACCGCATCCTCCAGGTCCAGGATCACGACATCGCAGTCGAGGCCCTTGGCCTTCTCGATCGCGCGGGCATTGGACGCGGGCATGAACAGGGCGCTGCGGCGGGGTCTGGCGGTCATTATTGCTCCTGCAGGCGAACGGATCGCTCGCCATCGGCCTAACGCACAGCCTCGCATTTTGCCAAGCGCCGCGCCGCGCCTATAGCTTGACGATGGGCGGCGGAGATATTGGGACGGATACGAAGAAGGCGCGCGGCGGCGGGTCTGCGGTGCGCTCTGCCGGCGCTTTCCTATGGGTGTTCTCGGACCATGCGGGGTGGCGCGGGATCGCGGCGGTCGCGCTGGTCGGCGCGGGTGTGCTGCTGGAAGGTGCGACGATCGTCCTGCTCATCCCGATCCTGGGCGTCGTCCTGTCCGACGGAACCGCATCGCCGCTGCGGGCGTGGCTGGGGAACACGTTGGAAGGGTTCGGGGCGGTCACGCCGATTGCGCAACTGGGCGTATTGCTTTCGCTTTTCCTGATCGTTGCCGCGTTGCGGGGGCGATCCTCTACACACGCGATCTGGCCTTGGCGCGGTTGCAGGGTGGCTTCGTCGAGACGTTGCGCAACCATCTGCTTGCAACGCTGGCGGCTGCCCCGTGGAGCCGGATCGTCTCGCTGCGTCATGCCCGCATCACCAACCTTATCGGAACGGAGATGCAGCGCGCCGGGGCCAGCGCGCAATTCCTCATCCAGGGCAGCGTCGCTTTGGTGATGCTGATCGTACAGGCGGCCTTGGCCTTCAGCCTCGCCCCCGCTTTCGCCGCCGTGGCGATCTTCGCGTTGACGGTCGGCGGGCTGGCGGTGATCGGTGCGTCCGGGCGAACACGCGATCTGGGCGGCGATGTCGTCCGTCAGAATCAGGCGATGATGGGCAGCGCGGCGACCTTTCTCGGCGGGTTGAAGACCGCCGCCGCGCAGAACGCACAGCAGTCGTTCGTCGCCGAATTCGCCGCGATCCAGTCCGCGCTAAAGGATCGGCAACTCGTCTATGCCCGCCGATCGTCGCGGTCGCGCTCGGTTTTCGCACTGGCATCGTCGGTGGCCGGCGCTGCCGTGGTGTTCGGCGGCGTCGCCTACGGCATGTCCGCACCGGTTCTGATCGCGCTGATCCTGATCTTCGTGCGCATGGCGGGGCCTGCGCAGCAGGTGCAGATGATGACGCAGAACTTCTTCTTCAGCCTGCCGAGCTTCGAAGCCGTACGGCAGATGGAGGCGGAACTGACGGTCCAGGACGGCCCCGCCCCCCTCGCTTCCCCGCCTCCGCCCGGACCGGTCGAGCTTTGCGACGTCAGCTACCTCCATCCCGGCGGCGGCGGCGTCAAACACGCGTCGCTGGCCATCTCGCCAGGCGAATTCATCGGGATCGGCGGTCCGTCCGGCGCGGGCAAGACGACACTGATCGACCTGCTCATTGGACTGTTGACGCCGCAATCGGGCGAGATGCGGATCGGTGGGACGCTGGTCGATGCCGCGATGCTGCGCGGCTGGCGCGACGGCATCGCCTATGTCCCGCAGGACGGGTTCCTGTTTCACGACACCGTCCGGCGCAACCTTCTCTGGCACGACGACCGCGTCGATGACGCACGGATCGCGGCCGCGATCCGGCTCGCGGGGGCGGAGGACTTGATCGCGAAGTTGCCGGATGGATTGGACACCGTCATCGGCGAACGCGGCGCGATGCTGTCGGGGGGCGAGCGTCAGCGGATCGGGCTGGCACGCGCGCTGATCCGCCTGCCCCGGCTGCTCATCCTCGACGAAGCGGCGAACGCGATCGATGCGGAGGGGGAAGCGGCGTTGCTGGACCGCCTGAGATCGCTCGACCCGCGACCGACGATTCTGATGATATCGCATCGTGCGGAGAGCATCGCCCGGTGCGATCGAACGATAATCGTCGATCGCGGAACGGTAACTGCTGCCTAAGCGGCCCGAACCTCAGGCCGTCCCCGACTCAATTCCCGCAAGTTAACGCCAATCGCCGCATCGAAATGCGCCTCCATAGCCCTCCGTGCGGCATCTTCGTCACCTTCCACGATCGCCACCGCAATCGCACGATGCCGCGCGATCGTTTCGCTGCGATCCTCGTCTCGCGTCCGCGTCGCCCAGGCGGCGGGCACGGCGATCTGCATCAGCGGTGCGAACGATGCTACGATCTGTACGAACAACGCGTTGCGGCCGGCCCGGGCGATGGCGGCGTGAAATTCAATGTCGTGCCGCGTGATGGCGGGCATGTCGTCCGTCTCGACCGCCATCAATTCCGCCAGTTCGGCGATGCGCGCCGCTTCCTTTTCCGTACGGTTCAGCGCGGCCAGCGCGGCGGTCCTGACTTCCAGCGTGCGACGCACGTCCCAGATGTCGGACACGCTGACCTGGTCCGTGCTGATCGCATGACTCATCGACGCGGCCATGACCGACCCATCGATCGCGCCCACCCGCGCGCGCCGGCCATTGGCAACGTCGATCAGCTTCAGCGCAGCCATCGCGCCGAACGCTTCGCGCATCACGGCGCGGCTGACGCCTAATTCGGTCGCGAAATGCGCTTCGCCCGGCAACGCATCGCCGACGCGCAACTTGTGATCGACGATATGGGCATGTACCGCGTCCATCGCGCGCCGGACCAGCGATCCCCCCGCACTCATGGTTTCGGACACGTCTTTTCCCCAAGATTGCATCGTGCACGGATATGGCCTTGCGCCACAGCCGTAAAGTATCGTCAGGCTGCGAGCCGGCGACCGCGATATTCGCTTGGCGATACGCCGAAGCGGCGGCCGAACGCCCGGGCGAAGCTGGCATTGTTGAGATAGCCGCTGTCGTAGCCGATCTTCGATACCGGCAAGTCGGTGGTCAGAAGCCGCCGGCTCGCCTCGCCCAGCCGCCGTTCCGCCAGCGCTTCGGCGATCGAGCAGTGATACAGGTCACGAAAGCCGCGCGTCAGTTTCGCCCGATTGATGCCGCACGCCCGCGCCAGCCCGTCGAGCGTCAGCTTTTCCGACCATCGTTCGTCGATGATACGGCGCGCATCGACCAGCCGGCGGCTGTCGGCGAGCGACATGGCACCCTCCGCCGCGACTGGCACCAGGGACGCGGAAACGAGCAGGCGTGCTGTTTCGCAAAGCAGTTCGATGCTCTTCGCCAGACGGTAAGGCTGACGTGCAGCACCTTCCATCGGGCAATCGCGCAGCGCGACGGCGATTGCGCGCAATTCCGATGTCAGGTGGAACCGTGCGCCATCAGATGCCCTTGGCGACCAGCCGAACAGACGAACAAGCGCGGCGCGTTGCACGATGATCGAAAGGCTTTCCGGCCCCTCTTCGGGATCGCCGACAATCTCACTCATGCTGTCGGCAACGACTCGCACAGTCGCCGCCGTACCGACGCCTCCGAATGCGTATACCAGAACCGCGGCATCCGATGGGATCGCTGTGCGATCGGTCGCCCCTTGCCCCACCAAAGCCGACATTTCGGGCGAAACGAAGGTCAATTCCGCTGCATGCATCCCATATCTCCAATGGCTCTGATGGCCTTGGGAGATGTGATGCACCTATCGGAAAGCTATTGCAACACCTATCCGATAGGTCTTGTCGCGCTTACGGGTGCGCGGCGCATCGCCAGCGAGAAGGCGAAGACGGACACGACTGAAACACCGACCCCGACGATCGCGAGGGCCGGCCCAAGCTGCGACTCCCCGCCAAGAACCGCGCTGACCCAGGTCACCAGCGAAGGCGCGATACCGAAGCCGATCAGCCCGGCGATCGCGATAAAGGCACCGATACATAGGCCGCGCAGTTCGTTCGGGATCAGCACGGTCAGCGCGACGGAGGTGATCAATCCCGTAACTGCACCGCTTAACGTCAACAGGCCCAGAGCAACCGCAAAGCCGGGCACGTTGGGGCTGATCGGGAACAGGGCGGCCGGGATGCCGAGCACCGCCGCAATCACGGCCCCGAGCAGCAGCCCGCCGCGCATGCCGCTGCGTTGCCCGATGTCTGCTGCGAACCCGCCGAGAACTGCGCCGCCCACACCCGTCACGAAGATCAAGCTACCCATCCAGCCGGCGAAGTCGCCGGGTTGGAGGCCGTATTGGCGTTGCAACACCGGCGCGGCCCAGACGATCGCGGCGTTATCCGCCATCACGACGGATACTTGACCGACGAACAGCGGGATCAGGAACGCCCGCCGCGACCAGAGTTCGGCTGCAACGACCTTGAACGGCGCATGCGTTCCGGCCGCGACTTCCTGCCGGGCAGGTTCGCGGAGAAGGAGCAGGGGCAGGATCAGGACGGTGCTGAGAATGGCCAAGACGATATGCGTGGATCGCCAAGCCGAGGTCCCGCCGAATATCGCGGGCATCATGCCGCCAGCGAACCGGCCAAAAAGCCAGCCGCCGAGTCCGAACGCCGCCGCGACCCCGAGCGTCTTGCCGAGATTGACGAGCAGCAGCGCCCGCCCCCGTTGCGCCGGCGCACATAGGTCCGCGGTTAGCGAAAGTGCCGCCGTCAGCGCGCCGGTGGTGCCGATCGCGGTCAGCATCCGTGCGACGAACAGCATCGTCGTACCCTCCGCCACTGCGGTCAGGATCGTCCCGAGGGTCCATAAAGCGGCAAGCGCGATCAGCACGCGGACACGTTTGAAGCGATCAACCAGCATCCCGATCGGGATCGAACACACGACCAGGGCGACCGCCGCGCTGGCCCCGTGGATGATGCCGAGCATCGCGTCGCTGAGCCGCAATTCGGCCTTTACGCTTTCCTGCACGGTCGCGAACGACCCCATCATCGTGAAGCCGATCGCCATCGCCAGCGTCAGTGCCAGCAGCGACCACAAGGGACGTGGTGTTGCGGTCGCAGCCGGCAGGACCGGCGCGCCGGTATCGATCGTCATGCCATCGGTCACCAGCAACTATACCCCCCGTCGGCCAGCACGATGCTGCCCGTCATCAAACTCGCCGCATCGGATGCGAGAAACAGGATTAGGGATGCGACTTCCTCCGGATCGCCCAGCCGGGCCATCGGGGTGCCGTCGATCCATCGTTTGTACATTTCGCCCTGCTTGTCGGCGAAGGCGTTGAGTGGCGTGGCGATGTAGGTCGGCGCGACTGCGTTAACGCGAACGCCGCGCGACGCCCATTCCGCGGCAAGGCTGCGCGTCAGCTGATGCACGGCGGCCTTCGACGCATTGTAATAGCTTTGCGGTTGGGGCCGGTTGACGATCAGGCCGGACATCGACCCGACATTGACGATCGCCCCGGACCCCGCCGCCAGCATATGCCGGCCGAAGGCGCGGGCGCACCAGAACGTCCCATTGAGATTGACGTCGAGGACGTTTAGCCAATGCTCGTCCTCGACGTCCTCCGCCGCCGTCTCGCTGCGGGCGATGCCCGCATTGTTGACGAGGATGTCGATCCGGCCAGCGGCGGCGGCAAAATCATCCGCGACCTGCGTGACACGGGCGGAATCGGTGACGTCCAGTTCGACGCCGGAAACGGGATAACCTTTCGCCGCGAGCCCGACACGCGCCGTTTCGATCGCCGCTGCGTCACGGTCGCCGATCGTGACGATGGCACCGGCTTCGGACAGCGCCTCAGCGGCGCAATATCCGATTCCCTGTGCACCCCCTGTGACGAAGGCGACGCGGCCGTCGAGGCGGAAGCGGTCGAGATACATGGGCCCGGCCTCGATTCAGCGGATGAAGGCGGCGGCGGGCATCACCGCCTCCTGGATCGGTTTGTCGGCGGACAGCTGGAACACCTGACGCGTCTCCGTGTCGAACGGCTTCCACGGCAGCGATCCGTCGGTGGCGAAATCCACCCAGAGGCGGTGAACGCGCGTCGCTAGGTCTTGAGGTGGGTTGGTTCCGGCCAGCCCGCGTTCGCCCGTGGTGGTAGACAGGGTGTCGAATACGAAGGGCAGCTCGATCCCGTGACAGGCACCAAGTTCTCCGTCGCAGGCGGGCGATCGCCAGTCGAATTCGTAGAGGTGCGTCCGCCCCCGATGCGCCGCCGCGTAGAGCCGGGCGGGCCAGCGGAACACCAGATCGGTCACGGCCCGCGTGAAGGTATCCCCGGCCGAGGCACCGGGCCGGGCATAGGCCTTCATCACCGCCCTGGCGTTCGGCTGCGACTTGCCGATGATCCAGCGGGCAAGCAGGCCGAAAAGTTTCGGGCGGACGCCGGTCGGCACGAAATACAGGTTCATCTCCTCGGCATTGCTGCCGATCAGGACCTGCACGTCCTTGCCCATGCCGCGAGCGAACAGATCGACCGGTTTTTCCGGCAGAACGTCGTCGCCGAACACCGGTATGAAGCGACTGATACCGAACACCGGATCTACGCCATCCGCATCGCGCAGGTCGATCTTGCCCTTCGGCGCGGAGACGGCCTGCACTGCATCGAGCAGCGCGTCGGTGCTGCGAGAAGCGAAACCGTCGCGTGTCGGCGCGACCTTCAAGACCTTGGCCAGCCGCGTGACGAGACGTTGGGCAACGTCCATGTCGCGCACCATCCGGCCATGCCCGCTTTGCACGATCGCACGACCGAACAGGCCCTGCGCCAACGGGGAGGCGACCAGATCGGCCACCGCCATCGCACCCGCCGATTCCCCGAACACGGTGACGTTCGCCGGATCGCCACCGAAGGCGGCGATGTTCGCGCGGACCCATTCCAGCGCCGCGATCATGTCCCGCAAGCCGAGATTGGTGGGAACGCCCGGGATCGGCAGGAACCCCTCGATACCCAGACGGTAATTGATCGCGACGCAGACGATGCCGTCCCGGGCGAAGTTGGTACCGTCGCTGACCGGCGCGTCCTTGCTGCCGATGACGAAGCCGCCGCCGTGGATGAAGACCATCACCGGCCGCCCCGCGGCGTCCTCGGGCGTCCAGACGTTGAGCGTCAGATAATCGTCGCCGCGCGTCCCGCCGTCGCCGACCAGCGGCTCCGCATCGAGCGCTGGGAAGGGGGAGATGCGGTGCGGCGCGCATGGCCCCGGCTGTGTCGCATCGCGTGTCCCGTCCCACGGAACGACCGGCTTCGGCAGGTCGAAGCGGTTCGGGCCGACCGGTGGCGCGGCGTAGGGAATTCCAAGGAATGTGCGGATGCCGTTCGCCGTCGAACCGCGCACCGTTCCGGCGGAGGTCGCGACTTCGGGTGGATTTTGGGGATCGGTCATGTCGCGAGCATAGCCTACACGCCGACCGAGGCTACCGGCGGTGATGTGCCGGATGGCAGTCGCTTTATGCCGGAGCGGTCGTAATCCCCGTGCGCCGCCGCCCCCGCCCGGAAAGCCTGATCAGTACACCACCACCGAACGGATGCTCTCGCCCGAATGCATCAGGTCGAAACCCTTGTTGATCTCCTCCAGCGAGAGGACGTGGGTGATCATCGGGTCGATCTCGATCTTGCCGTTCATGTACCAGTCGACGATCTTCGGAACGTCCGTACGGCCCTTCGCCCCGCCGAATGCGGTACCCCGCCAGTTGCGGCCGGTGACGAGCTGGAACGGACGCGTGGCAATTTCCTTCCCCGCCTCCGCCACGCCGATGATGATGCTGGTGCCCCAGCCGCGATGGCAGGCCTCCAGCGCGGTGCGCATCACTTCGGTATTGCCGGTGCAGTCGAACGTGAAGTCCGCGCCGCCATCGGTCAGCGCCAGGATCTCCGCGATCGTATCCTCGCGCGATTTGCCGCGCGCGTCGATAAAGTCGGTCATGCCGAAGCGGCGCCCCCATTCCTCGCGGGTCCGATTGATGTCGACGCCGATGATCTTGTTCGCCCCCGCCATCCGGGCGCCCTGCAGCACGTTGAGGCCGATGCCGCCGAGACCGAAGACGACGATATTGTCGCCGACCTGCACCTTGGCGGTGTTGACCACCGCGCCGACGCCGGTCGTCACACCGCAACCGACATAGCAGCTCGTCTTGAACGGCGCGTCCTCCCGGATCTTGGCCACCGCGATCTCGGGCAGGACGGTGAAGTTCGAGAAGGTCGAACAGCCCATGTAGTGGAAGATCGGCTGGCCCTTATAGCTGAACCGCGTCGTTCCGTCGGGCATCAGCCCCTTGCCCTGCGTCGCGCGGATCGCGGTGCACAAATTGGTCTTTCCCGACAGGCACGACTTACACTGGCGGCATTCCGGCGTGTACAGCGGGATGACGTGATCCCCAACCGCGACGCTGGTGACGCCCGCGCCGACTTCGCGGACGATCCCCGCGCCTTCATGTCCCAGCACGCTCGGGAACAGCCCCTCGCTATCCAGCCCGTCCAGCGTATAGGCATCTGTGTGGCAGATGCCGGTCGCCATGATCTCGACTAGGACTTCGCCCGCCTTCGGCCCTTCCAGATCGAGTTCGACGATCTCCAGCGGCTTCTTCGCTTCGAACGCTACAGCGGCGCGGGTCTTCATGGCATGTCTCCTCGGGATACGATGCGACTAGGCGAGCGGGGGCGGAGCATCAAGGCTCCGCTGTGCCCGTGGCGATAGCCGACGCTGTCTAAGGTCACACTAGGGTCACACTGTGTCGGGGTCGAATACGGCGAGAGCGGCCGAAGTTCACACAAGGTCACGCGGTATTGAGGTATTTGCGCCAGATGGCGTCGGGGTGTCGGAGGAATGTCAAAGAGCGACAGTGATCGTAGCGGTCTGCCGGCGTGTAGGACATAGCGGCGACCGATATTGGTGGAAAGCGGGCGTTCAATCGGACATGATTGTCAGATGCTTCGTCCTGCCGACATTATTGCTGAGCTTGAACGCGGCTATTGCGAGGATGGTCGATCACCTTCACAGGCGGATATCCATCGGTGGACGGCAGGAGCGAGGGACGACGAGACGCAGCTCTATGATGATATTGGTGCCGAGTTGGCGCGCGGCTACCACGAACGGCGGTATTCATTCGATTTCTGCGACCGGGTAGTAAACGATCTTTATGGCACGATGATCGAAAAGCAGTTCAACGATCCGCAGCCGTCCTGGCCAAAACTTTTCTGGAGCGTTTACGAAGCCTTCGACGCGGGCGAGTTTCATCGCAAGCCCGATAAAAGCGACGATCCAGTCGCAGAGTTCACCGACCCGGAAATCGCTGACATCGTGCAGAGCCTGACTCGATGCGCTGAGGGTCTATAACGGACCGATGCGGAATGTCCGCAACTCGGCGAAAGCAGACGATGTGCCTCGGGCCTTAAGCCAAAGCAAAAAGCCGCCAGCCTTTCGGCCAGCGGCTCCGCTTTCTTCGAAAGAAGAAACTGTTAGGCGAACGAAACCTTCGTGCTGCGGCGACGTGCGCGCAGTGCGGCACCCATCATTCCGAAGCCGGCGATCATCATGCCCCAGGTTGCGGTCTCCGGCACCGCTGCTGCAACCGCCGAGGTTACAGTGCCTACGCCGCCCGTGAAGTTCACGTTGCCAGCCGAAGGAGTGACGGTGAACGTACCACCAGCGCCGAGGGTAGTGGCGAAATCCTGACCGACCATGAAGTTCGTTCCTGGAGCGAAGTTGAACGAGGTGATCAACGTGGTGCCCGTGAACAGGTTCAGGACGGTTCCTTCCGGGTTAGCGAATGACGCAGAGGCATCCGCGAACGTGAAGAGAGCATTTTGGTAAAGGGCAGTGAAGCTCGAGAACTGGAATACACCATTGCTGGCATCTTCCAGCGTGGTCAGGCCGGTGAACACGACGGGACCGTTCAGGTTATTCGTTTGCCCGACAGAAGAACCGGTGATCGTGCCGTTGTAGGTCACCGTCAGCGGCGTCGCTGCCGAAGCCGAAGTCGCGGTAAGTGCAGTCGCCGCAAGGGCTGCCGCCAGATAAAGGCTTTTCACGTTCTCTCTCCCTGATCGATTATAATAAGCGGTATCAAGCGACCCACTTCGGCTTCTGAACGGCCAAAGGAATCATCATCAATATTCCGGGGAACAGCTCCCCGGTTGGGGCTGCCGTAGACGAAGCAGTTGTAATAGCAACACGATTCATGATTTCGAAACCAACGTGTGTCGAATTGGTACGAATCCGCCAAGTTCCGAAGGACTGATCGAGACGAGCATCAAATCGTAGGCGCTACCTGGGCCACAGCGACTTTAGAGCCCGTACCATGATTAACCGTCATACGGACGACCTTGCCAGGATTACTATGCACCACGTTCACGAGCGTGTGGCCGAAGACCAAACGCGAACAGGATTAAGCATCCGATCAGGACGGGACCGGCCGCTTTCGCCGCCCCCTAATGCGCCGCCCCCATTTGCGGCGCGCCCTTTGGTTTGGGGGCTAGCCAGACGAAGGCGGCGGCTATGAGGAAGATAGCGAAGGCGAGTGTGAAGACGTGGGTGGCGCCGACGGTGGCGGATTGCGCTTCGACCAGGCGGTCGATGACGCCGCGCGACTGTTCGACGCTCATGCCGCGGGCCTGCAACTGCTCCATCGTGGTGGACACGCCGTTAAGCGCCGGGACCATGTCGGACCGGCTGACGCGGCTGGCATTGTCCCACGCGGTCGTCGCCATCGCGGTGCCGATCGCGCCGCACAAGGTCCGCACGAAGCTCATGATACCGGCCGCCGATGTCGTCTCGCTGGGCTTGACCGACGACAGCGCCAAGGCCGTCAGCCCGATAAAGAAGAACGGCATGCCGAACCCCTGCAACAGTTGCGGCAGCGCGAGTTGGAAGAAATCGGCCTCGGTGCTCCACCGCGCGCGGAGCAGCGACATAACGCCGAGCCAAAGGATCCCCAGGCACACGGTGATGCGCAGATCGACCTTCCCCACAAGCCGGGCGGCGATCGGGGACATGATGACGGCGAAGACGCCGACGAACGCGGTGGTGAACCCCGCCTCCGTCGCGGTGTAGCCGACGACCTGTTGCAGCCAGAGCGGCGTCAGCACGACCGATGCGAAGAACGCGCCGAAGCCCAAGGCGACCGCCACCGTGCCGGCGGTGAAGCCGCGGTGACGGAAGACCTTGATATCGACGATCGGGTTCTTTTCACCCAGTTCCCAGATGACGAAGGCGGGCAGGCCGATCGCGGCGATCACCGCCATCGCGACGACGAACGGCGACGAGAACCAGTCATGTTCGCGCCCGGTGTCGAGCATCAGCTGGAACGCGCCGACCCATACGACCAGCAGGATCAGGCCGACGATATCGATCCCGACCTTCGCCTTTTTCGTTTCGAACGGCGTGACGAGGCGGGTGACGGCGAAGACGCAGAAGGCGACGACCGGCAGGTTGATGAAGAAGATCCACGGCCAGGTCCAGTTGTCGCTGATCATCCCGCCCAGGATCGGCCCGGCGATCGGTGCGCAGACCGTGGTCATCGCCCACAGGCCCATCGCCGCGCCCGCTTTCTGTTTGGGAAAGATGCGCAGCAACAGGCTTTGCGACAAAGGCATGAGCGGCCCGCCGGACAGGCCCTGCAGGATGCGGAACACGACCAGCATGCCGAGGCTGTTCGACAGGCCGCAGAGCATCGAGAAGAAACCGAAGCCGATCAGCGACATGATGAACCAGCGGACGGTGCCGAAGCGCGCGGCGAGCCAGCCGGTGAGCGGCACGCTGATCGCGTCGGCGACCGAATAGGAGGTGATTACCCACGTGCCCTGCGTCGGCGAGATCGCCAGCCCACCGGCGATGTGCGGGACCGAGACGTTGGCGATCGTCGTATCCAGCACGACGACGAAGTTCGCCAGCGCGAGCGCGACCCCGGCGAGCAGCAGCTTGCCACCGCTGAGCGGCGTAGGCTCGGCATCCGTACCGGGTGTGGACCCCGTATCGGGTGCGGCGCCAGTACCGGCGGGGGCGGTCGCGTCCGCCACCTTACTTGCCGCGCGTATCGATGACGGCATCCATCGTCAGCCCGACGCGCAGCGGATGCGCGCGCATGTCCTTCGGATCGATGACGATACGCACGGGCAGGCGCTGTACGACCTTCACCCAGTTGCCGGTCGCGTTCTGCGCCGGGATCAGCGAGAAGGCGGCGCCGGTGCCGCCGGCGAAACCGGTCACCCGGCCGTGGAACACGACATCATCGCCGTAGAAATCGGACGTGAGTTCGACCGGCTGGCCGATCTTCACGTCGCGCAACTGGCTTTCCTTGTAATTGGCGTCGACATAGGCGGAAGCGATCGGGACCACCGTCATGATCGGGGCGCCGGCGGCGATCCGCTGGCCGACCTGTACCTGGCGATTGGTGACGACGCCGTCGACCGGCGCGCGGATGACGGTGCGCGCGAGATCGAGCCGCGCCTTGTTCAGCCGTGCGCGCGCCGAGGCGACGTCCGGTGCGGTATCGATCGTCGTGCCGCGGACCAGCGCCTCGCTTGCCGCCGCATCGGCACCGGCGGAATTCTCCGTGGCGATCGCGGAGGCGACGCCGGCCTGTGCAAGCTGGCGGGCGGCGAGCGCGCTCTGATAGGCGGCGCGCGCGGTGGTCAGTTCCTCACCCGAAGCCGCGCCGCTGGCGATCAGCTGCTGACGACGATCGAGATCGATCTTCGTGCGCGCGACGACGGCATTGGCATCGGCGAGCCGGGCGCGGGCCTGCGCGATATCGGCGTTGCGCGACGATACCTTGGAGCGGGCCGATCCGGCGAGCGCCGCCGTCTGGCCGTATTTCTGCTGCGCCTCAAGCAAGGCGGCTTCGGCGGTCGCGACGTCGATCCTGGCATCGGCGGGATCGATCACGACGAGGATGTCGCCCTTTCTGACCGGCTGCGTGCCGCCGACGCGTACCTCCGTGACCGCGCCCGAGACGAGCGAGGTGACCTGCGCCGAATCCGCACCGACATAGGCGTTGTCGGTATGCACCCGGCCCGCCTCGAACACGAAATACCAGATCGCCCAGAGGATCGCGCCGACGACCACGACGACCGCGAGGATCGTCAGCAGTTTCTTGCGCTTGCCCGCGGTGGGCGGCGACGGGGGCGTGTCGTCGTTCGTCTGGGCGGTCGTTTCGGCGGTCGCTTCGGCGGTCGGCTGCGCGGTGGGTGCGTCGGCCATCACTTAGTCTCCATATCAGTATAGCCGCCGCCAAGCGCGCGGATCAGCGCGACATCGAGGGCGATACGGCGCGCCTCGAGGTCGGCCACGGCACGGCGTGCGGTCAGCTGGTAATCATTCGCCGTCAGGACGGTAAGCTGGGTCGAAAGTCCGCCGCGATAGCGCAGCGCGGCGATGCGGCTGGCGTCGGCGGCGGAGGCGAGCGAGGCGCGCTGTTCCGCCAGCCGCGTATCCAGCGCGCGCCGGCTGGCGACCGCATCGGCGACTTCGCGCAGGGCGGCGATCAGCGTGCGATCATAGGTCGCGACGGCATTGTCGTAATCCGCGCGTGCCTGAACGTAACGGCCCCGAACCCTGCCGCCGTCGAAGATCGGCAGGCTGAACGCCGCGCCTGCCGTGCCGTAGCTGGAATCCCCCTCGATCAGGCGACCGAGGCCGAGCGATTGCAGGCCGACGATCGCGGACAGGCTGATATTGGGATAGAAATCGGCGCGGGCGACCTTGATCCGTTTTGCCGCGGCTTCGGCGCGCAGCCGGGCCGCGACGATGTCGGGACGCCGACCGATCAGGTCGATCCCGGCCGAATCCGGCACGCCGACCGATGCCGCCGCGATCGTCGGGCGCGCGATCGACAGGCCGCGATCGGGGCCGGCGCCGACCAGAGCCGCGATCCGGTTGCGGGTCAGCGCGATCGCTTCGTCCAGCGCGGCGATATCGGCGCGGGCGGCGGGAACGCGCGATTCCGCCTGACGCTGGCTGCCGACCGCATCGACGCCGACATCGACGCGCTGCGTGGTGAGTTGCGCGCTGGCACCGCGGACACGCAGCGCCTCCAGCGCGACGTCGCGTTCGGCATGATATTGCGCGAGTTCGGCATAAGCGGTGGCGATGTTGGTCGCGAGCATCAGCCGCGCCTGATCGGCATCGACGCGCGCCGCCTCCGCCTCGGACGTCGCCGCCGCCAGCGCGGCGCGGTTCTTGCCCCACAGATCGAGGCTGAAACTGCCGGTGCCGGTCAGGCGACCCGTATCCTGTATCCCCTCCGGCACGAATTGCGGCGGGATGCCGAGGTTGCGGCTCTGTTTGTTGCCACCGACGATGCCGTCCGCCGACAGGGTCGGCGACAAGGCGGCGCGGCTTTGCCGGGCGAGCGCATCGGCGGCGGTGATCCGCGATACCGCGGCGGCGAGGTCGGGCGAGTTCCTGAGCGCTTCGTCGATCAGGGCCGTCAGTTGCGGATCGCGGAAGCCGGTCCACCATGCGGTCGCCGGCCAGTCACGGTTCGTGCCCGGCACGGCAGCGATCGTCCGCGTCGATGGGAGCGACGACGCGGTGCGCATGTCCGGCGCCT